>DASYRM010000108.1:0-1970 GCA_036004405.1 Vicinamibacterales bacterium | reverse complement strand
CGCGCCGAGTTCGACTTCAGCACCAGCACCTGGGATGTCGTGACGTGCACGCTCGGACATCTCCTGCTCGGCGCGCTGCCCGGCCTCTTGGTGGGCAGTTTCGTCACCGCGATCATCGGCGCGTTCCTGAACCGCCCCCATTTCGGCTCCGACGGCAGCGGCATGTCGATGAGCCAGTGCGGCGATCAGTGCATGGTGCTGACGGTTCCCAATCCGGCCTCCGCCGACGGACGCATGACGTTCGCGATCGACGATCGGCACCGCATCACGATCACGCAGCTCAACGTCGACAATACCGGCATCACCGCGCTCGGGGAGATGACCATCATTCCCCGGCACAGCCTGCTCGAGGTGACGGTCGTCGACACGGCAATCCATCCGACGGCGGACTCGGTGTGCGCCGGGGGTCCGCTCGCCTACCAACCGGCATCCTTCACGCTGTACAACCCGGCGAGAACCGATACGGATTCGACGCCCCGCAGATCTGCTCGATCACGCTGGAGCCGCCGGCGCTCGATGCGCTGGCCACGGTGACGTTCGTGCCGCCGCAGAGACTGCCGCTGGCGGTCGACGCTTTGCAGCCGCAACGCGTCGAGGTCCGCGTGAAACCAGGCGCCGTGCCGGCGGCGGCGATCACCGGCTCGGCTGTTATCCGCACCAACAACCCGCCCTTCACCCGCACGGTGACCGTGTTCGTCGCTGGGCCACAGCCAGGCACGATCGAGGTGGATCCGCTCGACGTCACCTTTCAGCAACGGAACGTCGAGATCGTGGATCCGCGCGGCTTCCGCACGCGGGCCAATTGCGCGGAGGTGCCGCCGGCTACACGGGACGAGGTGCAAGGCGGCGTGTTCATCATCCGCAACACCGGCATGGGCACGCTGCAGATCTGCGATTTGCAGCTTCAGGATCCGACCGGATTCTTCCAGCTGCCGCCTCAGCGGCGATGGTCGCTCCTGGCCGGTACCGAGGTGCAGCTGCCGGTGCTCCTCACGGCCAACACGCCGATCAACCGGCAGTTCTCGGCGCAGGTGACGATCGTCAGCTCGGACCCCCACACCCCTCGCCTCGTCGTTGCCCTTCACGGCGAAGCGATCGATCCGCCGCGCGGCGTGGCCGTCGGCGGACAATCGGCGGTCATCGATACGGTGTTCGACGGCGCGTGCATCGCCTTGAGGCGTCCTCCGGAGGGACCGCCCGTCATCGATCTCGACGCGTGGCGTAGGATGTTCGTGTCGCCCGACCCCGATGTTCCCGGCTCGATCGACGTGCTCTCGCTGTCGCTGCGCCACGCCGGCCCCGAGGCGATCGTGACCGTGGCCAACCCGGGCGGCCCGGTGTTCACGACGCATCCGGGCCCGGACGATACGGAACCGGCGTTGACATTGATGGACGGTCAGCTCGGGCGTGCAACGCTGGGTCAGTTGGATGCCAAGGAAACGCCGCACCTTCATGTGCTCTGTTTTGCCCTGCGGCCGGTTGCGCGCTATGCGCCGGCGGCGCTGGTTCAAAGCTTGGGATCGTTTGGACCAGCCATCGCGGTGGCCACCACGCAGGGCATCGACGTCGTGGATTTGAGCGACCCGACGAAGCCGCGGCGGTCGGACGATCTGCCGGACATCATCGCCACCGGCTTTGCCGGGCGCGGGAACGCGCTCTACGCGGTGACCGCGAACGGCATCGAGGTCCTGACGATGGGGCCGCCGATCGGACACCGCCGCGCGATCGCGCTAGCCGGCGCGCAAGATCTCGCGTGGAGCCGCGACGTCTTCGCTTACGCGCTACAGCCCGGCGTGCTGGTTGGGCTCGGCCCTAAGCCGGACGGCCTGCTGGCCGAGGTGGGTCAGGTGAAGGTAGACGCCGCGGCGCGGCAGGTGGTGAGTCTCGGCTCGCGCCTCTATCTGCTCGGGAACGAGCGCCTCACCATCATCGATGCTGCGGCGCCGTGGTCGATGCGCGTCATCGGCGAG
>DASYRM010000107.1:0-1607 GCA_036004405.1 Vicinamibacterales bacterium | reverse complement strand
AGCCGACGCACGACGCTGGCGCCTTCCGCCTTCGGTGGGGGCGGCGATGGCGATGGCGGTGGTGGTGCGAAGAGCGCGGTCGGCGAGGCTGGCAAAGGCGCCGCGGTGCTCAGCGAGATCCGGCCGTGCGCGGTCGCCCCGGCGGCGCGACCCGTGGCGCCGCGCGACGTCGCCCCACCGGTACCGACCAGCCCCGTGCTGGCGCCGATCGCGTTTGGTGGGGTCGATCCGCTGTACGTGATGGGGAGCGACGGGCTGCTGCGCACGCTGCGCGTGAGCGACGGTGCGATGACCGGCCCGATGGTACCGTTTCTTCCGCCGAGCGCCCGCCCGTCGTCGCTGACCTTCATCGATGGTGTGATCTACACGTCGACCTCACACGGGTGCGGCGGCGCGCCCAACGGCGTCTGGGCGCTCGACCTGACGGCCGCCAACACGGTGACGACCTGGCGCTCAGGCGGCGCCCACGTGGCGGGAAGTGCGGGGCCCAGCTTCGGCACCGATGGCACGATCTACGTCGCGACGACCACGGACGCTTGGACGCCCCCGAGCCCTTACGCCAACAGCGTCGTCGCCCTCGACCGGGCGACGCTTCAGCCGAAGGACTGGCTGGCGACAGACGGCGCGGACTTCAACGCGTCGCCCGTCATGTTCAAGTACAAGGACCGCGAGCTGGCCGCCGTGTCGGGCAACGACGGTCGCCTGTATCTGCTCGACACCGGGTCGCTTGGCGGCACCGACCACCGCACGCCGTTGCACGTCACGGCGAAGTACTCGGCGGCGGGCCAGGGCGGCGGTCTGGCGACCTGGGAAGACCATGAAGGGACGCGATGGATCGCTGCCTCGGTCGTCGGTGGACCCACGGCGGGTGCGAAGTTCAACTCGAATGGGCTCGCGCCGGCCGGGAGCATCGTCGCCTTCACGCTGGTCGACGCCGGCGGCCGGCCCACGCTCGCGCCGGCGTGGCGGTCACCGAACCTGGTCTCGCCGTTGGCGCCGCTGGTGGTCAACGGGATGGTGTTTGCCGTGTCGAGCGGCCAGCGCTCGGCGCCGGCGAGGTTGTACGTGCTCGACGCCGCCAGCGGAAAGCCCCTCTGGAACAGCGGTCCTACCATCACGTCGACGGCGCGCGCCAGGATCGCCGCCGGATCTGGCCAGGTCTACCTGGTGACGGATGACAATCACCTGTACGCCTTCGGCATCCCGATGGAGCACTGAGCGACGATGCGTGTCACCCCCGCGGGCGTGGCCGTCGGCCTTCTCGCGTCTGCCGGGCTCGCCGCCGGGCAGGACTCCTTCCCCGACGGACCCGGCAAGGACATCACCGTGCGAGTGTGCGGCGCATGCCACTCTCCGGCGCGCAGCGCGGCCGTGAGGCTCACGCGCGGCGGCTGGCAGGACGTGATCGCGAAGATGGTGTCGCTTGGCGCCAAAGGCAGCGATGCGGAGCTGGCCGCGGTGCTCGACTACCTGTCCGCCAACTTCAAGGGCGACGCGCCCAAGCCGGTCAACATGAACACGGCACCGGCCATCGACCTCGAAAGCGTCGCCGGACTGCTGCGCAAGGAAGCCGCCGCGCTCATCGCGTATCGCACCAAGCACGGGCC
>DASYRM010000106.1:0-24404 GCA_036004405.1 Vicinamibacterales bacterium | reverse complement strand
ATTCCCCCGACTGCACGTACTGCTCGTACGAGGCGTGCGCCGCTTTTTCGCTGATGGTCGTCGCCGTCGCCGACGGATCGTCGCTCGGCTGCGCCACCCGGATGCCGGTGGACACCTGGCGCTGGTACTTGATCATCCGCTCGGCGGCGGTGGCGATGCCGTCGTAGGTGTCGCGCATCGAGGCTGCAAATGTCAGTCGCATGAAAACTCCCTACGTCCCGCTCTACCGTCCGACGATTGAAAACAGAATCGACAGCGTCTGGTCCACGGTGCTGAAGAAGCGCGCGTTGGCTTCGTAGGCCCGCTGGAACTTGATCATCTGCACGGCTTCTTCGTCGAGCGACACGCCGGAGACGGCGTCACGCAGCGCGTCGATCTGCTCGACGATGTCGCTCTGGGCCTTCGAGCCGTCGAGGGCGGCGCGCGTATCGCGCCCCACGCGGAACGCCAGATGGCTCCACGAATCGACGAGCGTGGCGCTGTTGCCTTCGAGCACGAGCGCGTCGCGCAGGTTGCTCAGCGTCTTGGCCACCGTGTTGTCGCCCACTTGGTTTACCCCGGCAGCGGCAATCAGCCGGCTGTCGGCCGCCACGGCCGGGTCCACCTCGATCAGGCGCGAGGCGCCGGTCGCCGAGGCCAATGGCGTGAAGAAGTCGGCGTTGGTGTTCCCGAGCTGATCGAACCCGCCGCGGTGAATCGTGTTCACCTGGTTCACCAGCTCGTAGGCAATCGTGTCGAGCCGGGTGAGATAGTCCGGGATGTTGACGTCGCGCGCCTCGATGGCCCCCACGAGCCGTCCGCCGCGCAGCTCGGAGGTGATGTTCATCCCGCCGGCTTCCACGCCGGCCCAGCCGTCCGGCGGCTGCGATACCGCCTCGAGCCGGTAGGTTTCATCGCCGATGACCAGCGCGCGGCCGCTGCCGACGGTGATATCCACGCCGCCGTCCGACCGGTTGACGACGTCCACGTTCACGAGCGTGTTGAGACTGCGCAGCAGCGTGGACATCTGATCCTGGAGCGGCAGACGTCCTTCGGGACCCGAGGCCCCCATCGAGTGATTGAGCGACGAGATCTGATCCACCAGGGAGTTGATCTCTTCGACGGTGTTGCGCACGCGGCTGTCGGCCTGGCGCTGCGCATCGGAGAGCCGCCCCGCCATTTCGTGGAACGACTGCGTGAGCTCCGCGGCGGTGTTGAGGACGTCGGCGCGAGCCACCGCCGAGGTCGGCGCGTCCGCGAGGCGCGCAAACGATCCGAACATCTCGGTGAGACGCCCGTCGATCGACTGGCCGGTGGCGCCGATGCCCGCCTCGACCACCTGCAGGATTTCGGTGAGCTCCCTGGCGCGCCCCTCGGTGGGCACTTCCTCGAGGACGCGCCGCTCGAGCAGGCGATCGCGAATCGAGCGGATGCCCGTCACTTCCACGCCGTTGCCGGCGCTGAGCGAGCTTTCCGGCTTGACCGCGGCGAAATCGATCGTGCGCCGGGCGTAGCCGGCCGTGTTCACGTTGGCGATGTTGTTGCCGGTGACCTCGAGGCCCATCTGCTGGGCCGAGAGCGCCCGGGCGGCCATGGTGAGGCTGGTGTAAAGGCCCGACATTTCAAACCCTCGCGTTCACGCCGCGGCCGGCGTATTCGTCGTTGCGCGCGTCGGGCGCGTAGCCCGAGGTGCGGCTGGCCGGACCGTGGGAGGCCAGCGTGAGGCGGACGTAATCGGAGAGGGTCGAACCCAGACGGCGGCAGCGCAGCAGCGCGAGCTCCGCGGCCAGGAGCTCACGGCGGACGGCGTCGCGCTCGGCGGCGTCGAGGCCCTGCAACGGCGCCAGCTCCGCCAGTGCGAACTCGAGCGCGCCTTCGCTGGCGAGCAGCCCCTCCACCTGGGCGTGCGCCAGCGCGTCGGCCGCGCCCTCGAGGGCGAGCCGCAGACGCATCGTGGCCGAAACCGCGCGTGAGCCATCCATGGCGTGCGGGTCCCGACTACTTGATGAGGTCGTCGATGATGGCGTCGGCCAACTTGCCGGCGTCGGCCCCGAGCTCGCCCGATTCGAGCTTGGCGCGGCCGCGCGCAACGGCTTCGGCCCGGATGTCCGGCAGCGCCTGCGCGGCCTTCACCGCCTCGGCAACCAGCCCCTGGGCCTTCTTGGCATCCGCGGACACGTCGACCCGGTCGCCGGCGTCGGCTGCACGGTTCGGCGCGGGCTTGGTGCCCTTCGCGTCGGCGCGTGTCAGCGACTCGGTTTCGTGTGCGGGTCGATTCCCCTCGATCTTCATCGTTGTCTCCTACTGCCTCTCGGACCGGCAGGTTCTTGCGTTTCGGAAGAGTCCCCGGGGAGGGAGGGTCCGTTGCCAACCCCCCAATCGGCACTCACCCGTTCCACCTTTAGCCCCCCCGCACTGAACGAGTGCGGGTCGACCGGACGCCCGTTCTGCGTCACCTCGAAGTGCAGATGTGTGCCGGTAGCCCGGCCGCTCCGGCCGGCCCGCCCGATGGCCTCGCCCGCCTTCACCTCGGCCCCGGCCGCCGTGGTCACCGACGACAGGTGCGCGTAGCGCGTGCGCACGCCGCTCGCGTGCTCCACCACCACCGTCTGCCCGTAGCCGCCCTGCTCGCCGGCAAACACCACGGTGCCGGCATCGGCCGCGCCGATCGGCTCGCCATACGCGGCGCGCACATCCACGCCCCGATGGTACGCCGTCGTGCCCGAGAACGGGTCGCGGCGCCAGCCGAACGGGCTGGTCTCCACACGGTCGGCCAACGGATCGGCGGCCGCGCTTTCATTGGTGAGCGGGGGCGGGCCGGCAGCGAGCGGCAGCTCGACCGACGGCAGTCTCGCCGGCACCGCGTTCTCGCCCGCGGCTCCGCCGGTCACCTGCTTGACCAGCGACTGCTCCAGCCCGAAACCGCCCTGCGCCCTGGTGATGTACGACGCCAGCTCCATGTCGATGGTGTCGAACAGCGTGTCGGCCCCGAACCCCGACTTTTCCTCGTCCTCTTCCTTCCAGGAACCCGACTTCCGCATCTCGCGCAGCATCTGCAGGAGGAGCATCGACTCGAACTCTCCCGCCACGCGCGCGAGCTTCTGCGCTTCAGGGCTGGAAGGCGCTCCCTGCGAAGGGCCTGATCGCGAACCGGCGTCAAGCCGGTTTGCCAGATAGTGCGCGCGGTCCGCGTTCTCGGCGGGCCGCGCCTTGTCGAGGCTCACAGAATCACCAGCTCCGCACGCAGCGCCCCGGCTGCCTTGAGCGCCTGCATGATGGCGATGATGTCGCGCGGGGTGGCGCCCAGCCCGTTGAGCGCCTTGACCACGTCGGTCAGCGTCGTGCCGGCGTCGAGCGCAATCAGCTTGTTGTCGCCCTCGTCGACGTCGAGGCGCGTCTGCGGCACCACGGTCGTCTGCCCCTGCGCCAGCGGCGCCGGCTGCGACACGTCGAGGCGCGTCGAGATCCGCACCGACAGGTTGCCGTGCGCCACGGCCGCGGCGCCGATGCGGACGTCGCCGCCCATCACCACGGTGCCCGTGCGCTCGTTGATGACCACTCGGGCCACCGCGTCGATGTTCACCGGCAGCGGCTCGATGCGGGCGATGAGCTCGGCCAGGTTGCCCTTGTAGGCCGCGGGCACCTGCACACGCACCTGCCCGGCGTCGATCGCGTGCGCCGCGTCGGCGCCGAGCTCCATGTTGATGGCCGCCGCCACGCGCGAGGCCGAGGCAAAGTCGGGCTCGTAGAGCGCGAGATTCACCGTCTCCATGCCGGCCAGCGACGCGGAATGGAAGGCCTGCACCGTGGCCCCGCGCGGCACGCGGCCCACGGTGAGGTGGTTGACCGCCACCGAGTTCCCGCCGCCGCCGGCGCCGAACCCGCCAATCGAGAGCGCCCCCTGCGCCAGCGCGATCACCGCGCCGTCAGGACCGCGGAGCGGCGTCGGCAGCAGCGTCCCGCCCTGCAGGCTCCGCGCGTCGCCAATCGACGACGCCACCACGTCGATGCGGCCGCCGTTCTGGATGTACGGCCCGATCTCGGCGGTCACGACCACCGCCGCGATGTTCTCCACCTTCATCGCGTTGGGCGACACCGCCACGCCGAAGCGCTCGAGCATGCTGGCGAGCGTCTGCGCAGAGAAGATGGTCTGCTTGCGATCGCCGGTCTTGTTGAGGCCGACCACAAGGCCGTAGCCCACGACCGCGGTCGCGGCCGGCCCCTGCAGCGCGGCGATGTCCTTCAGCCGCGCGCCACCCGGCACTTCGGCCGAGAGACCACTCCCCGCGGCCAGCAGGCCGATCGAGATCAGCGTGACGAAGATGCTGCGCATGTCAGAACACCTTGTTGAGAGCGCGGATCAGCCAGCCCGGCTTGAGGTTGTCCTTGATCAGACCTTTACCGAAGTAGCGGATCTGCATCTGCCCCACGGCCGTCGACGGCACCACGTTCCCCGGACCGATGTCGGCGGCGCGCACGATGCCGCTCAGCACGATGAACTGGCGATCGCCGTTGATGTCCACTTCGCGAATGCCTTCGAGCACGAGGTCGCTGTTGGGCAGCACTTCGATGACCCGCGTCGTGATGACGGCCGAGAGCGACCCGGCGCGATTGGTGGTGCCGCTGCCGGTGAAGCCGGTGTTGGCGCCCATCGCTGCCAGCGACGACGGGTCGAGCCAGCCAGGAAACTTGGTGTCGAGGCCGAACAGCTTGGTCACCGACGCCGAACCGCTGCTCTTCTTGTCGAGCGCGGAGTCGGCGCTGCCCGAGGCGGTGATGTTCTCCACCACGCGCACGGTCACCAGGTCGTTCACGCGCCGGGCGCGCAGATCGGAAAAGAGGCCCGCCGCCCAGCTGTTGTCGGGCGTCGCCGGCACGGCGCGCGCGGCCTGCAGGTAGCGTTCGAGCACCTGGTCGTAGTCGTCGCGCTTCTGCGGCGCGGGGGTCTGCGCCAGGGCGGGAACCGCCAGGAGTGCGAGCACGGCTAGCAAGGCTGCGCCTCTGACCGAGAAAAGGGCAGGCTCCGCCTTGCTAGCGCAGTGCTTGCTGGCCCGCCCTCCGGGCGGGCGGCCAGTGGCGAGCACGAGCGTGCGGACGCTGCCTATCCAGAGGCCACGGTTGCCAGTCATCATCGAATCTCCTGCGGCTGCTCCAGCAGCACCTGCACCACGCCGGGCGAGAGCACGCGTGCCGGCTTCAGCCCGCGGGCGCCGCCGTGCGTGATCCGCACGATGTCGCCGACACGGCCGCTGGCCGAGGCCCGTCCCACGCCCCACGCTTCGAGCGCGCCCACGCGCGCCACCACTTTCACGTCGTCGCCGGCGCGCACGGCATCCGGCACGATCACCACTGCGTGCGACAGCACCTCGCCCGCGGTCAGCGGTCGCCGGGCGTGCGCGCCAATCACCTCGTCGAGGCGCGGCAGCGGCTCGAACCGCACGCCGGCCACCTCGCCGTCCTGTTCCTGCACCGCCTCGGCCGTCACCGCCGCGTCGCGCTCCACCGGCGCCGTCGTCCGCACGTGCGGCACCGACACCGTGACGCTCGCCACCGCGAGACCGACGCGCCGGCTCCCCACGCGCAGCGTGAACTGCGCGGGCCGGCCGGTACGCGCGCCGGGATCGGGCAGGGCCACCAGCTCGCCGCTGGTTGCGCTGCTTGTGTCGCCTGCCTGCGGCAGGGCCGCATCCACCCGCAGCTCGCCCACCGTCACCTGCGCGGGCGACGCGGCGCGAAACCGCTCCGCCACCGCCTGTGCGATCGCGGCGCGGACGGCGTCGAGCGCGCCCGCCGGCTCCGCGGCACGGACCACGGCCGCTGGCAGCGCCAGCGCCGCACACACGAGGAGGAGGGTTGCGCGCATGGATTACCGGGCCAGCCCGTTGACCTGCTGCAGCATCTCGTCGGCGGTGCGAATCACCTTCGAGTTGGCCTCGTACGCGCGCTGCCCGAGGATCATGTTGACCATCTCCTCGACCACGCTCACGTTGGAGTCTTCGACGAAGCCCTGCACCAGCGTGCCCAGGCCGTCGGTGCCGGGAACGCCGGTGGTCGGATCGCCAGACGCGTTGGTCACCACGAAGATGTTGCCGCCGCGCGCCTCGAGGCCCGCCGGGTTCTGGAACTGCGCGAGCTCGAGCGTGCCGATCTGCTGCGGCGTCCCTTGCCCCGGCACCGTCACCGACACGATGCCGTCCTTCGAGATCGTGATCGACGTCGCGTTGGCGGGAATGTTGAGGGCCGGCTCCAGCGCGTAGCCTTCGTTGGTCACCACTTCGCCCTGGCCGTTCACGTGAAACATGCCGGCGCGGGTGTAGCCGGTCTCACCGCCGGGCATCGACACCTGGAAGAAGCCCGAGCCTTCCACCGCGATGTCGAGCGACGAACCGGTCGAGCGCAGGTTGCCGCTCGTGAAGTTGCGCGAGGTGGCCACTGCGCGCGAGCCGAGCCCGGCCTCGAGGCCGATCGGCGATTCACCTTCGGACGACGACGGCGAGCCGGCCGCCTTGATCTTCTGGTAGACGAGGTCCTCGAACTCGACGCGGGACTTCTTGAACCCCGTCGTGTTCACGTTGGCCAGGTTGTGCGCGATGTTGTCGATGTTGGCCTGCTGCGCGTTCATGCCGCTGGCCGCCGTATACAGTGCGCGAATCATTATGTCTCTCCAGGCGGACCTTACAGGTCCGCCTCTACGAAAGCTCCTACCTGACTACCGTCTTCCCAGCTCGCCAATCGCTTTGGCGTCGATCTCGTTCATCAGCATCGAGACGCCGCGCTGCAGCGCTTCGAAGGTGCGCTGCACCTCGGTGAGCGCCACCATCCGGTCCACCATCGTCACGTTCGACTGCTCGAGCGCGCCGCCGACCACGCGCGGCGTCGCGGCCGCCGGCGTCACACCGGTCTTGGCGCGGAAGCGCGTGCCCGATTCGCGCTCGATGTCGGTTTCCGAGGCAAAGGACACCAGCTTGAGTTTGCCGGCCACCACGTCGCCCGCCTTCACCGTGCCGTCCTCGGAGATCGAGATGGTGCCGGTGCCGATCCGGATCTGGCCGGTGCCGGACTCCGGCACGACCGGCGAGCCGTCGGCCGCGGTCAGCACCCCGTCGCCGCGGCGCATGAACGAGCCGTTGCGCGTGTAGCGATCGCCGCCTGGCGTGTTGATCACGAAGAACCCGGCGCCCTCGATGGCGGCGTCGAGATCGCGGCCGGTCGTCCCGATCGTGCCGGGACGGAAGTCGAGGCGTGTACCCCCGGTGGTCACGTCCACCGCGGAGTTGAGCGCCGCCAGGAACGACGGCCGCTCGGCGGCCACGGTGGACGCGCGCTCGGTCTTGTAGCCCGAGGTGCCGACGTTGGAGATGTCGGACGCGAGGCGATCGAGATCCTCGAGCCGCGACCGCATCCCGCTCAGTGCGCTGTAGACGCCACCTGGCATGTTCTGACTCCCGTTCCAGGCGGGCCTAGCGGCCCGCCTCTACGTACGGAGGTTGAATGAGGACGTCCTGCGTCCGCGCGCCGCCCTCGACGCGCACCCACACGAAATCGCCGCAGCCCGCGTAACGGACGACGGCATCACAGCCGGCCGCAGCGGCCACCACGTGCGCCGACGCCTCGCTGACGTCGTGCACGACCTCCGACTGGTGATCCTCAACGGCCTCGGGCGTGTAGCCTTCGAGCGCCCGCTCCCACACCGCGTCGTCCACGAGATACGGCTCGGCGGTCCAGCCCGTCAGCCGCGCCAGCGCGCGCAGCGCCGGGCGCGGCAGCGGCGCCGTGCAGATCACGTGCAGCCGCGTGTCCTGCGCCTCGAACGGCAGCAGCCCCAGCGCCCGCACCATGTCGGCGGACAGGCCCCCGGGCGCGCGGCGCACCCGCGTCGGATCGACCGAGGTCAGATAGCTCACGCCGGCCTGCGCGGCGAGCGCGCGCACCAGCGTGGCGCTCGACACGAAGCCAAGCCGCTGCAGCTCGGCGCCGAGGCGCAGCCCGCTCTTGCGCTGGCTGACGAGCGCCTCGTCGAGCTGCAGCTGCGTGATCGCACCCTGATGGCGCAGCAGCGCTCCAACCCGTAAAGGCGGCAGCGACCCGGCCGATTCACCGACTGCGGGCGGAGACTCGAGCCCCCGCCGCACGGCCGTCGCGGCACACGACCGCGAGCAGAACCAGGTGCCGTTCAGACGCACGCCGCCCCAGACGCCGAACGTCGGACGCCAGCGGACGCACGAGGCGTCAGCGCAACGAGGCATGAACCACCGGCTCCTTCGCCTCGCGCGAGGCGTTCTGGAGCATCAGCCGCACCTCGCCTTCCGACATCTGCTCGGCGGCGGCAATGTCGCGCACGCTCTGACCGCGCCTGGCGGCGCCACGCACGCGGCGCTGGGTCGTGGTGCGGTGGCGCGGCGCCCCCGCGGCCACGGCCGGAGCCGGCTGCGTCGCCAGGCGCGACACCTCGCGCGCCACGTCGTGCAGGCCGCCTTCGAGCGTGTCGGTGAGCAGCGCCATCGCTGCGGACAGGTGGGCGACACGTCCGTCGAGGCTGCGCACCTTCCGCCGCTGCAGCCACATCACCACGAGCGCCGTCGCCTGCAGCAGGAGCATCACGCCCCCGCCCACGCCGACGACCAGCTGCTGCATCTGAGGATTGAGCATCCCGAACTGTTCCACGTCACGCCTCCATCGAGCGGATTCGTTCTTTCGGGCTCACTACGTCGAGGATCCGCACCCCGTAGTTGCCGCCGACAATCACCACTTCGCCCCGCGCCACCACGCGGTTGCTGACCAGCACGTCCACCGGGTCGTCCGCCGACCGTCCGAGGTCGATGAGCGATCCCGGGCCCATCCGCGCCAGCGTCCTCAAGGGCAGCTCCGTCCTGCCGAACCTGACGATGAGGGGCAGATCGATGTCGAGGATCACGTCGATGCGATTCGCCGGCGAGTCATCGGCCGCGGGCTCGAGAATCCCGTGTGCCGCCGCCGCGTCCGCCGCGGTGTCGGCTTCCGCCATCGCCAGATCCAGGTTGCCGCCGAACGACATCAGCAGCGGCGCCGCCATCCCCGCCGCCTCGAACAGGCAGCTGGCCACGGCCGGGCCGGCCGACTTCTCGCTGACGTCCAGCTGCGCCACCCGCAGCAGCACGCCGTGCGTCACTTCCTTGAACGAGGTGGACGAGAGCGCCTGCGTCAGCACCTCGCGCAGCGTGTCGAGAATCGACGCCTCGGGCGGCGACTCGTTGAGGCCCATGATGAGGGCCGTCACCGCGTTGGCGCCCACTTCGTCGAAGCACAGCTCGCCGGTGCCGTGCGCCGGGTTGTCCGACTTGACGATGGCCACCCAGTGGCGGCCACTCGGCCGCACGTCGGTCGGCGTCGTGACGACCGCCGTGTCGATCAGCGCGCCAAAGACGCCGGCCAGCTCGCTGGCAAGGGCTGCCGAGAGCTCAGAGGTCATGCCGCCGCTCCCTTCCCGGACCGCGATTCGACGCGGACGGCCATGCTCTGGCCGTTCTGCGCGAGCCGTCCGGCAAACCGGTTGATCTTGCCGACCAGCACGTCGATCGGCTGGGTGATCGAGTGGCCCAGCGCCACCACGTCGCCCGGCCGCAGCTTCAGCAGCTCCTCGGCGGCGAGCGTCGTCTCGAGCATCGCCGTGACCGGCACCGTCACGCGTCCGAGGTTGGCGCCGAGCCAGGCTTCCTCGTCCTTCGTGGGCTGGCGGCGCGTGCGCTGCGAGCCCTGCACGAACTTCTCGCCCGTCGCCTCGATGGCCGTGGCCGGAATACAGAGGTTGAGCATGCCGCGCGATTCGGCCACCTTGATGTCGAAGCCGAGCAGCACGACGATTTCGTTGGGCCCCATCACCTGCAGCATCTGCGGACGCGTTTCACGCCCGTGGATGCGGAAGTTCACCTCGGTGACCACGCGCCACACGTCGGAGAGCGCGTCGAGCAGCAGCTTCATCACCGAGTCGATGACGTTCTGCTCGATCTCGGTGAGCGGGCGCGACAGGCCGGTGTTTTCGCCGGTGCCGCCGAGCAGCCGATCCACCAGCGTGAAGGCCACCGCCGGGTTGAGCTCCACCGCGGCCAGCCCCTCGAGCGGGTCGAGGCTGACCGCGTAGAACGCCGTCTGCTCGGGCAGCGACATCAGGAACTCGGAATAGGCGAACTGCTCCACCGACACGATGGTCACTTCCGTCACCGACCGCAGGAACGCGGAGAGCGACGTGGACACGTTGTGCGCGAAGCGGTCGTGCAGGAAGTGAAGCGAGCGCAGCTGCTCCTTCGAGATGCGGTCGGGGCGGCGGAAGTTGTAGGCCGCCACCATCTGCCCGTTCGGGCCGCGCGTGGCGGCACCACCCTGCACGGGCGCGACGGTGCTCGACGACTCGAGCAGCGCATCGATCTCGTCCTGCGAAAGAATCTTGCTCACGACCGGCGCTCCGGCAGGCCGAGCGACTCACGCAGCAACGTCCGCAGCCGCGTGACGGCCAGCCCCCGCAGCTGACACACGCGCGACTCGCACACGCCGATCACCTCGCCGATTTCGGCCAGCGTCAGCTCTTCTTCGTAATAGAGGGCCAGGATCTGGCGTTCGCGTTCCGGCAGCGCGCCGATCGCCTTCGCCAGGTGCGCACGCAGCTCCTGCCGCTCGATCGTCTGCACCGCCGATTCGCCGGGATCGACGCAGAACTCGAGCAGGGGCGTGCCGTCGGCCGTGGGGGCGTCGAGCTCACGCGCCGCGGCCAGCTCCAGCGTGCGGAGCTGCTCGAGCGCCCGCTCGTACTGCGCCACGGTCATGCCCAGCGCCGACGCAATCTCCCGCTCTTCGGGCTCGCGGCCCAGGCGCGCGCGCTCGGACGCCATGGCGCTGTCCACGTCGCGGCGCAGGCGGCGCAGCGAGCGCGGGGCCCAGTCGAGATCGCGCAGGGCGTCGAGCATCGCGCCGTGGATGCGGCGGCGGGCAAACGCCTGGAACGGCACGCCCAGACTGGACTTGTAGCGACCGGCCGCTTCGATCAGGCCGAGCACGCCGGCGCTGACGAGATCTTCCACCTGGACCTGCGACGGCAGGCGCTGGGCCAGGCGCTGCGCCAGGCTCTTCACCAGCGCGACGTTCTGCATCACCAGCTCGTCGCGCGTCTCGAGGCGGCTGGCGTGGGCGCTCATGCGCATTGGGGAACCCCCTCGGCAGCCGCCGCGGCACGTGGCGCGAGGCGAAGGCCGCCCTGCGCCGGTCCGAGCCCGGCCAGCCGCGACGCCACGATGCGGTAGCAGCGGCTCGCCGGCGACTGCGGCAGGAGATCGACGATGGCGCGCTGCACGAGCACCGACTCGCGCACCGCCGGGTCGTCGGCAATGTGTCCGTAATACGCCACCGAGCGCTTGAGGAACCGCCGCGTGGCGGTCTCGATCTGGCGGTACGCCAGGCCGGCCTCTTCGGCGGTGCGCGCGCCGTTCACGACCACGCCGATGTCCTTCGTCGCATCGGCGGCGGTCAGCACCTTGGTGAGCGCGTAGGCATCGACGATGGCCGACGGCTCGAGCGAGGTCACGAGCACGATGCGCTCGGCCAGCTTCAGCATGTCCATCACGTTGTCGGAGATGCCGGCCGCGGTGTCGATCAGCAGGAAGTCGAGCTCGCGGCAGGCAAGGTCGAGTGCGGCCAGCAGCCGGTCACGCTGCACGCCGGTGAGCGACGTCAGCGACTGCAGCCCCGAGCTGGCCGGAATGATGGTGATCCCGTGCGGCCCGCGCACGACGACGTCGCGCAGCTGCTTCTCGCCCGCCACCACGTGGCCGACGTGGGCCACCGGCGCGATGCCGAGCAGCACGTCCACGTTGCCGAGGCCGAAGTCGGCGTCGAGCACGCCCACGCGCAGGCCCAGGCGCGCCATGGCGATGGCGACGTTGATGGTGACGTTGGTCTTGCCCACACCGCCCTTGCCGCTCGTGATTGCGAGCACGGTGGCCCGGGCGGTGGCGGCCTGTCGCGGCCTCATGCGATGGCTCCTTCGAGGTGGTGTTCGCCGAGCACCCAGGCGGCAATCGCGGGAGGCGTGGCGCGGTGCAGGTCTTCCGGCACGCGCTGGCCCGTGCCCACGAACGAAATGGGCAGCCCGGCCTCCCGGAGGACGCCCACGAGGGGGGCGAGCGAATCGGCTTCGTCGAGCTTGGTGATCACGACGCGCGACGGACGCGCTTCGTGGAAGCGGTCGAGCGTGCGGCGCAGGTGTGCGGGCGGCAGGCTCGCGGGCAGCACGAGATGCGTGCGGACACCGGGCTGGCGGCCGACCACGCGGAACATCTCGCGCGAGACGTCGTCACCCGGCGAGCGGCCGGGCGTGTCGATCAGGATCGGACGGCGCGCGTTGACGAGCGCGTGATCGAGCTCGTCCGCCGAGCGCGCGACGGTGAGCGGCGCGCCGATCACCTCGGCGTAGAGCCGCAGCTGTTCGACGGCGCCGACGCGGTAGCCGTCGGCGGCCACGAGACCGAGCCGGCGGCCCTGCCGGCTGCGCTGCTGCGCGGCAATCTTGGCGATGGTGGTGGTCTTGCCGGCGCCGGGCGGGCCGACGAACACTTCGACCGGCGCGAAGTCTTCCTCCGGCGCGGCGAGCGCGTGCAGCTGGCCGGCGAGCGTGGTGTGAAGGTTCGCCGCGCTCGCCGTGCGCCGCTGCTCGATCGGGTGCGACTCGGCGACGGCCCGGGCAATCCCTGGCTCGAGACCGCTGGCGCCGAGCCGCGCGGCCAGCGCCTCGATGTGGCGGTCAATCGGTTCGTTGACGGTATGACGGAGCGCCGACACTTCCGGCAGGCCCGGGCGCTCGATCGCCGCTGCGACCTCCACCACCGTGCCACCTATCCATCCCCTGGGTCCACGGTCCTGAACGACCTGCGTGGACAGGACGAGCGCGTCCGGACCGAGGTCCTGGCGCACGGCCCTCAGTGCGTCCTTCAGCGTTTTCCCGCGATATCTCTTCAGATGCATGTCAGTCCAACGTTGCCAGCGGCACGATTGGCACGTGAGGCGGCACCTCGTTGTGCGACAGCACGCCGAGGTGCGGGAGCACCCGTGCGAAGAGCCTCCACAGGTGCGGCCGAAGTGCCGGTGAGCAAAGGAGCACAGGCTGTGCCATGGCCTGCTCGATGGCCCGGGCAATCTTCGAGGCCATGCTCTGGGCCTGCTGCGGGTCGAGGGCCAGGACGGCGCCCTGTTCCGTCCTGACGATCGAGGCGAGGAGCTTCTCCTCCAGGATGGGCAGCACGCCGATGACCGGCAGCTCGCCCTTGTCGTTCTGGTACGGCCGGCAGATGGCCCGCCCGATCGAGGCGCGGACGGTCTCGACGACCGAATCGGGGTCCTTGGTGGCGCCGACGGCGTCGGCCAGCGACTCGAGGATCGTGGCCAGATCGCGCACCGGCACCCGCTCGCGCAGGAGCTGGCGCAGCACGCGCTGCACCTCGCCGATGGCCACGATCTTCGGCACCAGGTCCTCGACCAGCTTCGGCGACGAGTGCGCGAGCTGATCGAGCATCTCCTTGGTCTGCTGCCGGCTCAGGAGATCGGGCAGGAACGTGCGGATCGTCTCGGACAGGTGCGTCGAGAGCGCCGTGGTGGCGTCGACGACCGTGTAGCCGGCGCCGGTCGCGGCGTCGCGCTGCTCGGTGGCCACCCACAACGCTGGCAGGCCGAACGCGGGCTCGCGCGTCTGCACGCCTTCGAGGGTGCGCGACGCGGTCCCGGGGTTGATGGCCAGGAGGCGATCGGCGTAGAGCTCGCCGCGCGCCACCTCCACGCCCTTGACGAGAATCGTGTAGCCGCGCGGCCCGAGCTGCAGGTTGTCGGCAATGCGCACCGGCGGCACGATGACGCCGGTCTCGGTGGCAATCTGGCGGCGGATGGCGCGCACGCGCGACAGCAGCGTCCCGCCCTGCTTCTCGTCCACCAGGCCCACGAGCGCGTAGCCGACTTCGACGCTGAGCGGCTCGACGCCCACGGTCGGCGCCTCGCCGGCCTCGGCCGAGCCGGGCGCGGGAGCATCGACGGGCTCGGCCACCGGAATCGCCTGATCCCGCACCGCGTAGGCCGCCAGCGCCAGCATCCCGGCCACGATGAGGAACGACAGCTTCGGCAGGCCGGGAATGGCGGCCAGGACCAGCAGCAGTCCCGCCGCCACCAGCAGCGGCTTGGCGCGCGCGAAGAGCTGCGTGGCCACTTCCTCGCCGAGATTCGACTCGGCGGCGGCACGGGTGGTGATCAAGCCGCCCGCCATCGACACCAGCAGCGCCGGAATCGCCGTGACCAGCCCTTCGCCGACGGTGAGGATGGTGTAGGTCTGAGCCGCGGTGCTCAGGTCGAGCCCCTGCTGCATCACGCCGATGATGAGACCGGCGACGATGTTGACGAACGTGATCAGCACGGCGGCCATGGCGTCGCGCTGCGTGAAGCGGATGGCGCCGTCCATGGCGCCGTAGAAGTCGGCCTCGCGGCGGATGCGGTTGCGCCGGTCGCGCGCCTCCTTCTCGTCGATGACGCCGGCATTGAGGTCGGCGTCGATCGCCATCTGCCGCCCCGGCAGGGCGTCCAAGGTGAAACGCGCGGTCACTTCCGAGATGCGGACGGCGCCGTGGTTGATGACGATGTACTGAATCGCGATCAGGACCAGGAAGATGACCACGCCGACGACGAAGTTGCCACCGACGACGAACTGACCGAACGCCTGGATCACGCCGCCGGCCGCCTCGGTGCCCTCACCGCCGTGGAGCAGCACCAGGCGCGTGGAGGCGATGTTCAGCGAGAGCCGAATCATCGTCAGCAGCAGGAGGAGGGACGGGAAGACCGAGAACTCCACCGGCGACTTGACGTAGATCGACGTCAGCAGCAGCACCACCGCCAGGCCGATGTCCACCGACAGCAGCAGATCGAGCAGCAGCGGCGGCAGCGGCACGATCATCAGCAGCACGACCGCCAGGAGGGCGATCGGCACGAGCAGGTGACTGGGGTTGGTTTTCTGTGCCATATCAGAGCATCAGCTGCTTGATGCGCACGAGGTACGCGAGCACCTCGGCCACCGCAGCGAAGAGCTGGGCCGGAATCGTCTCGCCGATTTCAACGGTCTTGAAGAGGGCCTGGGCGAGCGGCTTGTTCTCGACGATCGGGATTTCGTGCTTACGCGCCTCCTCGCGGATGCGCGCGGCGAGGATGTCGCGCCCCTTGGCGAGCACCTTCGGCGCCAGCATGGACTCGCGGTTGTACTGGAGCGCGACGGCGAAGTGCGTCGGGTTGGTGATGACCACCGTCGCCTTCTTGACGTCGGCGATCATCCGCTTCCGCGCCATGTCGCGCTGGATGCGGCGGATGCGCCCCTTGACCTCGGCGTTGCCTTCGCTCTCCTTCGCTTCGCTCTTCAGCTCCTGCTTCGTCATCTTGAGCTGCTTCATCATCCGGTAGCGCTGCAGCCCGTAGTCGAAGATCGCGAGGAACGCGAGCGCGAAGCCGATCTGCCACAGCAGCTTCTCGGTATGAGCCCACGCGACGGACGCCGAGCCGCCGGGCGACAGCCAGGGAAAGCGCTGCGTCTCGCTGATGACCGCGCTGGCCACGCCGTATCCGAGATAGCCGACGACGGCCACGCTCACCAGGTTCTTGAGCATGTCCGGGCCGGTCTGCGTCACTTTGAAGCGCTTCAGCCCCTGCCCGGGGTTGAGGCGGGACCAGTTGAACTGCAGCGACTCGGGCGCAAAGTTCCAGCCGCCCTGGAACCCGTGCATCCCGACGGCGGCCGTCATCGTCACGAGCGCGATCGGGCCGACGACCATCGCGATGAGCTGCGCGCCCCCGACGGCCATCGCCGCCATCTGGGGACCGGTGATGTCGCGGAGCGGATGGTCGCCGAAGTGAGACAGGTCGCCCGACACCCGCTCGGTGAGCGCGGTCACGACCCGGCCGCCCATGCGCGCGAGCGCGAAGGTGGCGGCCACCGTCGCCGCGGCCATGGCCAGATCCTTACTGCGGGGGATCTGCCCCTTCTTGCGCGCGTCCTTCAGACGCTTGGATGTTGGTTTTTCTGTCTTTTCGCCGGCAGCCATGTGCTTACCGGAAGGCGGCCGCGGTTTCGAGCGCGAGTCGGATGGTCCGATCGCTGAGGCTGTGCACGACGCCTGGCAAAGTGGTGACGACGATGCCGAGGACGAACAGGCCGACGAGCATGCGGATCGGGTAGCCGATCACCATGAAGCTCAACGCCGGCGTGATCCGCGAGATGAAGCCGATCACGATCTCGACGATGAGCAGCACGATGATCATCGGCGCCGCCAGCCGGACGGCGGTGACGAACACCAGCGCCAGGGTGTCGCGCACGCTGGTGACCAGCGAGGCGTTCACCGCGCCGTCGCCCACCGGCAGGCCGGCATACGAATTGGCCAGGGCGCGCAGGATCGTGTGGTGGCCGTCGATGGCGAAGAGCGTCAGCACCGCCAGCATGTTGAACATCGACGTCACCACGGTGTGCTTCGCCCCGCTCGACGGGTCGATGGTGCCCGCATACATCAGGCCCATCTGGAATCCGCTCAGGTGTCCGGCGAACTCGACGCCGCCGACCAGCGCGCGCACGGTGAGACCGAGCGCCAGGCCAATGGCCATCTCGCGGGCGATGAAGCCGGTGAGCTCGGCGGCGTTGATCGCCGGCGGGACGGCCACCGACGGCAGCAGGCCGATGGCGAGCAGCACCGTGAGCCCGATCTTGGTGCGGCTGGTCGTATAGAGGCCGCCGAACGTCGGGGCCAGCGCCACCACCACGCCGGGCCGCACCAGCAGCACGGCCAGCTGCCCCAGCACCGGCGATTCGTTCATCGGATGAACTCGGGCAGCCGCCTGATGATGTCGGTCGAGAAGCTGCTGATCACGCGCAGCATCCACGGAAAGGTCAGGGCGAAGACGCCGAAGATCGCCGCGGAGCGCGGGATGAACGCGAGCACGTTGTCCTGGATCGAGGTGACGGTCTGAAACAGGCTGACCAGCACGCCGGCGACGAGCCCCGCCAGCAGCATGGGCAGGCTCACGACGATGGCGATCTCCATGGCCTGGCGGACGGTACCGACGACGAGTGCTTCAGGCATTTACGCAAAACTCCTGACGATTGAACCGACCACGAGATTCCAGCCATCGATCATCACGAACAGCAGCACCTTGAACGGCAGCGAGATCATGGCCGGCGGCAGCTGCATCATGCCCATCGAGAGGAGCGTGGTGGACACGACGAGGTCGATGATGAGGAACGGAACGAACAGGAAGAAACCCATCTGAAAGCCGGTCTTGAGCTCGGAGATCGCATAGGCCGGGATGACCACGGTCATCGGGAGCTCGTCCTTGCTCTTCGGCTTCGGAGCCTTGCTCAACTCGAGGAACAGCTTGAGATCGTTCTCGCGCGTCTGCTTGAGCATGAAATCGCGCAGCGGCGGCGCGCCGCGCTGAATCCCCTCGTTGACGGTGATCTGGCCGTTCATCACCGGCGCCACCGCCAGCTCGTTGATGCGCGCGCCGACGGGCGCCATGATGAAGATGGTCAGGAAGAGCGCCAGCCCGATCAGCACCTGGTTGGACGGCATTTCCTGGGTGCCGAGCGCCTGCCGCAGAAAGTGGAAGACGATGGCGATGCGCGTGAAACACGTCATCGTCACCAGAATGGCCGGCAGGAACGAGATGAGCGTGAGCAGCAGGATGATCGGCAGCGGCGCCGAGATGGCGCCGACGCCGTTGACCTGCAGATCGACCGAGTTCACGAGCGCACCTCCGCGGACGGCGACGGGGGCGGCCCAAGTTCCGTAACCAGCGACATGGCCGTCGGGGTCAGCCCCAGCAGCAGCCGCCGGCCCTCGACCGAGACGATCACGAGCGAGCGGCGCTCGCCGAGCGCCACCGCGGTTTCCACGTTGATGGCGCCGCCGCGCCCGGTGAGAGCGCCCAGCGACCCGCGGCGCAGCAGCCAGGCCAGCGCCACCACGAGACCGAGGACGATCAGGACGGCCAGGAATCCGTTCACGCCAGGTCCTCGGCGCTGGGCGGGGGCAGAATCGCTGTGAGGCGGACGTTCGTGCTGTCGTCCACGATGGCCACTTCGCCGTGCGCGATGAGCACGCCGTTGATGCGCACGTGCAGGTCCGAGCCGGCGGGCTGTTCGAGCGGAATGACCGTCTTTGCCTTCAGGTACAGGCACTCGCGCACCGACATCCGCCCGGTGCCGAGCACGACGGCCACCTCGCAGGTGACGTCGCTCAGCGAGGCAAACTGGTCGAGCACGGGGGTGGAGGCTCCAGCCTTGACGAGGGTGTTTTCAGCCATGAATGGGCGCCTCGCTAGAACTGGACGACGAACTCGGTGAAGAGCACGTCGGTGACCTTGGCGGAGTGCAGCACGTGCCCGGTCTTCTCGAGGATTTCCTTCTTGAGCGCCGTCTTGCCTTCCGGCGTGACCAGCTGCTCGGCGGTGTGCACCGTGAGGATCTCGAGAATCGCGGACTGGAGCTGCGCGCGCTCCACGGCGTTCTCCTCGACTTCCTTGGCGGTCTCCGCGCCGGCGACCACGAGCTTCAGCGACGCCCGCAGGAAGCGCGTGCCCCCTTCGTCGGCCAGGTTGGCGACGAACGGATCGAAGCCCACGATGCCGGCGTCGTCCGGGGTGTGCGGCTCCACCTTCTCGGCCGCCTCCGCGGCTTTGGGGTCGGCGGGGGCGCGATGCGACCACCACCAGTAGCCGCCTCCGCCGGCACCCGCCAGCACGAGCACGGCGGCTCCGGCGATCAACGGGAGCTTCGACTTGGGCTTGGCCGGGGCGTCCGCGGCGGCGGCCTCGGCCTTGGGAGCGGGAGCGTCAGACATACCCCACGGTCGAGCAAGTCGAATGCCGCGTCGGCCGGGGGGTGAACCGCTTGAACGTGAGGAAAATCGAAGGAAATCGCGCGCTCGATGGTTCGGACCGCCGACAAGGTGTCGGCGGTCCGTCACCGACGGGCCGCCTGAAGGCGGCCCCCACGACTACACGAGCACTTCGAAGGTGGCTTCTTCGTCGCGCCACGATCGGCGGCGCGGCTGGCGGCGCGGGCGCTCGCCGTCGTGTTCGTCCTTCGACGCCTGCTGCCCGTCCTCGTGGACGACCAGCTTCGCCAGGTGCAGCCCCTGCTCCGACAGAGCCTGCCGCAGCGACGCTTCGTGGGACTCGATCCATGACCGGACGGCGGCCACGTCGGCCTGGATCGTCGCGGTCACCTGGTTCTGCTCCACCTTCAGCGTGATGTTCAACACGCCGAGGTGCTCCGGCTTCAGCTGGACGCGCGCCTCGGTGGTGCCCTGCACGGCGTGCAGGCGGATGCTCTGCACGATCTGCGGGAGCATCGCTTCCTCGTGGCGCGGCGTGGCGTTGGCGTAGGCGGCGTTCCCCGTGGCGCTGTTCAGCGTGAAGCGCACCCCCTCGGCGGGTCCGCCGGCGGCCGCGGTCTCGCTGATGTTCGTCTGGGATGCCGACGACTGCGGCTTCGGCTGTGCCTGCTCGCGCGTCTCGGTTCCACCAGCGTCGCCGCCGGCGGACGTCTCCACGACGGCCACGGACTCGACGGCGGCCACCGCGTTCTCGATCGCCGTCGCGGCATCGGCAGCCGACGCCGTCTGCGGCGTGGAGGCGGCGGTCTCGATGGCCTGTGTCACCGCGCCGCTCTTTGCGGCCGCTCCCGCGCTCGCGTCGCCCTGCGCGACCACGGCGGCCTGGTGCGCCGTCTCGGCGAGCGGCACACCGGTCGTGCCGGTGGCCTCGATCGGCACTGCCGCCGCCCCGTGGCCGAGCCTCAGGCCCGGCGACGCCGCGGCTCCGGCACCGCGAGCGGCGCCGTTGCGAACCGTCTTGCCCTGCTCGCCGGCCTGATCGGCCACCGGCGCTTCCCAGCGGCGGCCACGCGCCATCTGGTCGCCAGCGGCAGGCGTGCCCGCGTCTTCATCGTCGCCGGCGATCAGATCCGCGGCGTTCGTCGCAACCGCGCTCGCCTGTTCGGCAGCCGTTTCAGTGGCGGCATCCTTGGCGGGTTCGGCCGGGGTGTCTCCCTGTGCGGCGTCGGTCTTGGCCGCGGCGGCCGGCTGCGCCGGCGAGTCGGCGGCCGTGCTGTCGTCGGTGCACGGCTCGTCGTCGCGGTCGGGGGCGGTCTTCTGGTCCGGCTCCTCGGCACGATCGGCCTTCTTTGCCGACACCGCCTTCTGAGAGTTGGCGGACGTGCGCGAGGGCGCGGCCGCCTTGCTCTCGGATGTGCCGCGCGCCCGTGCCGGCTCGGCCCGGCGCGGCGCACGCGCAGCGCTGTCGTCGCCTCGCAGCGTGCGCGGCGGGTCGAGCGCGTCGTCCATCGCGCCGGCGAAGCCGTCGCCGTTCGCAGCCGGTGGCGACATCGACCGCCGCGGCGCGTTGACGCCGCCGGCGGTCGGGAACGGAAAAATCGGGGCGTTGACCACCGTCGATTACCGCTTCAGGTTCAGCGTGTCCATCAGGACTTCGTCGGAGACGGTGATCGTCTTCGAGTTCGCCTGGTAGCCGCGCTGGGCCAGGATCATCTGGGTGAACTGCTGCGCCATGTCCACGTTGGACTGCTCGAGCGCCGACCCGATCAGCGTGCCGCGGCCGCCGGTGCCGGCGGTGCCGACGTTCGGGATGCCCGACGCCTGGCTCTCGCCGTAGCGGTTCGAGCCCATCTTCACCAGACCCTTGGGGTTGTTGAAGTTGGCGATGGCGATCTTGGCAATCGACACCGTCTGACCGGCGCCGAAGGTCGCCACGATCGATCCGTCGACGTTGATGCTGATGTTGTCGATCTTGCCGGCGGCCGCGCCGTTCTGGACCTTCGACGCGGTGGCCGAGGGCGAGGCGAAGCCGGTGAGCTGCACCACGTCGTTGTCGTCGACGATGTCCCAGGTGATCGCGGCCGAGGTGGCGCCGTTGGCCCACGCGGGCGCGGTGAAGGTGACGTCGGTAATGGCCGGCGCGGCACCGCCGCCGGCGGCCGGCGCGGTGGGCGTGAAGCTCGCCACCTGTCCGTCGCCGTCGAAGGTCAGGGCGCCCGCCGCGATGCTCACCGGCGTGAGCGACGCCGGCGCCACTTCATCGCCCGGCACCGTCATGTCCCAGTCCCAGCCGCCGAGCGTCTTGGTGAAGGTGATCGTGACCACGTGCGACTCGCCGAGCGAGTCGAAGATCTGCATCGGCGTGTCGAAGGTATCGCCCACCGAGGCGCCCGAGTCGAGGTTCGACTGCATCAGGATGCGCGTCGTCTGAATCGGGTCGCGCAGCACGCCGGCCGGCACCACGATGTCGCCCGGCTGGCCCGTGGTGATGATGTCGCCGGTCGTCGCGTCGATCTGGCTGAAGCCCTGGACGCGGTAGCCGTCCGGGCTGATCAGCACGCCTTCGCTGTTCAGGCTGAAGTTGCCGGCGCGGCTGTAGAACTGCGCCTGGTCGGGGCTCTTGACCACGAAGAAGCCGGCGCCCTGGATGGCGGCGTTGGTCGGCTCGCCCGTGCTCTCGATGGCGCCCTGGTTGAACACCGGCGACATCGAGCCCGTCACCACGCCCAGGCCGACCTGCATCGGGTTGATGCTCGATCCGCCCGTCGTCTGGCTGACGAGGTCCATGAAGGTCACCGCGCTGCTCTTGAAACCGATCGTATTTATGTTCGCGAGGTTGTTGCCGATGACGTTCAGGTAGACCGAGTTGGCGTTCAGCCCGGAAAGGCCCGCCGAGAAAGATCCAACTGCCATTGAGTGCTCCTTTGTAGGGGCCGCCTTCAGGCGGCCCCTGGGCCGGCTGAAGCCGGCCCCTACGACTTCTTCGTTGACGTCTTCTCGGGCAGGATGACGCCCATGGCGTCGGCCATGCCCTTCAGCGTGCCCTCGATGTTGGTGAGCTGCTCGAGCGAGCTGAACTGCGCGAGCTGCGCGATGAACGCGCCGTCCTCCTGGGGCTGCAGCGGGTTCTGATGGCTCATCTGCGTCACGAGCAGCTGCAGGAATGCGTCGCGCCCCAGCCCGTCGTTGCGGGGCTTGGTGGTGTTCGCGGTCGTCGGGTCGGTCGCCGGTCCGAGCGGAGTGGTGCTGCCAATGCTCACGATGCCTGCCTCCTTGCGCGGGCCCGGACGTCGGAGACGAACCGCATCGTCGCCAGCGCGTCGAGCTCCCGCTGTTCCCGCAGGCGCGCCTCGTGTTCCCACGCGGCCAGCGCCTTCTCTTTCAACTTCTCCATCGCGTCCACACGCTGCTTGGCCCTGCGGCACGAGGCCGCCGCCTTCGCCACGTCGTCCTGACGCTGCGCCACCGACACCGCGTGGGCGGCCTTGGCGCGCTCCACGCGATCAATCCAAACCCGGTGCCAGACGTACTGCTCGATGCCCGCGTGGCACAGCGTGTCGCGCGCGCGGTCGTGCGCGTCGCGCAATGTCTGTTCCGCTTCCGTGAAGAGCTGACGCGCCGCGCGCAGTTCCCACTCCGCGGTCGCCAGCTCGCGGCGCCGGGCGTCGAGCTCGCGCTTCCGCACGTCGAGTGCGGGTTGCGCGCGAAATGTGAAGACCGGTTCCATCTCAGAGCTCCTGCAACGCCCTGGAGGCGTCGGCAAAGCCGCACAGCGTGTCGGCGGGCTGACACAGGAAGCCGTCAATCGCCTCGGCGCGCGCCCGGGCCTCGTCCACCTTCGGGTTCGACCCCGGCACGTAGGCGCCGACGCTGACCAGATCCTCGGTATCGCGAATCGCCGCCATCCAGCCGCGGACGGTGCCGGCCTTGGCGCGATGGCCCGCGTCGGTCACGTCGGGCATCGTGCGGCTCACGCTGCGCAGCACGTCGATGGCGGGATAGTGGTTGCGCGACGCCAGATCGCGCGACAGCACGACGTGCCCATCGAGAATCGCGCGCACGGCGTCGGCAATCGGCTCGTTGTGGTCGTCGCCGTCCACGAGCACGGTGTACATCGCGGTGATGCTGCCCTTGCCCCGCACCGCGCCGGCGCGTTCGAGCAGCGCCGGCAGTTCGGCGAACACCGACGGCGGATAGCCCTTCGTGGTCGGCGGCTCGCCGGCCGCCAGGCCGACCTCGCGCTGCGCCATGGCGAAGCGGGTCACCGAATCCATCAGCAGCAGCACGTTCATCCCCTGATCGCGGAAGAACTCCGCAATCGAGGTGGCGGTGTAGGCGGCGCGCATGCGCAGCAGCGGCGGATTGTCCGAGGTGGACACCACGACCACCGACCGCTTGCGCCCCTCGGGGCCGAGGTCGTGATCGAGGAAGCCGCGCACCTCGCGGCCGCGTTCGCCCACCAGGCCGAGCACGATCACGTCGGCGGCGGTGCCCCGCGTCAGCATGCCGAGCAGCGTGCTCTTGCCCACGCCGCTGCCGCCGAAGAGCCCCACGCGCTGGCCGCGGCCGCAGGTCAGCAGGCCGTCGATGGCCCGGACGCCCGTGCCGATCGGCTTGGCCACCGGATCGCGGGCCAGCGGGTTGAGCGGCGCCGGGCGCAGCGGGTAGTGGTGCGGGAGATTCAGCTTGGCGCCGTCGAGCGGGTTGCCGAGCGCGTCCACCACGCGGCCGAGCAGCGCGCGGCCCACCGGCACCGACGCGACGCTGCCGCGGGTCACGACCCGGTCGCCGGGGCGGATGCCGGACGTGTCGCCGAGCGGCACCGTGAGCAGCGTCGAGCCCTCAAAGCCGACCACCTCGACGGTGAGCGGCGGGCCGCTGCTGGCGGCAATCTCGCAGATCGAGCCCACTGAGGCCCGGGGGCCGTTGGATTCGATCAGCAGGCCCACCGTGCGGACGACGCGGCCGACGATCGGCGCGGCCTCGATCGTGGCCAGCCGGTCCTGATACCCCTTGAGCGAGAACGCCTCGGCGGCCACTACGCCCCCGCGCCCTTGTCGCCGAGCAGGGCGCGCGCAATCTCCTGGATCTGCGCGTCCACGCCGGCGTCGATGTCGCCGTACTCCGATTCGACCTTGCAGCCGCCGCGCGGGATCCGCGCGTCGGCGGCCAGCGTGACCTGTTCGCTCGTGGGCGAGTCGGCGAGCGCGGCGGTGACGCTCTGGTGGTCGGCCGGATGCAGGCGGACGGTGACGCGGGCGGCGTCGCTCACCCGCTCGAGCGCGACGCGCATCATCGTCAGCAGCACGGTCGGGTCGACCGACACTTCGCGGTGCAGCACACGGCGGGCCACCGCCAGCGCCAGCTGCACCATCTGCTTCTCGGTGTGGCGGATCATCTCGTTGCGCACCCGGACCAGATCGTCGAGCGTGGCCGCAAGCTTCTTGGCCAGCGCCGCCGTCTCCTGCTGCGCGGCCGCGCCCGCGGCCTGCTGCCCCTGCGCGAACCCCCTGGCGAAGATCTCCTGCTCCAGCTGCGCCGCCGAGGGCGGCG
>DASYRM010000105.1:0-46794 GCA_036004405.1 Vicinamibacterales bacterium | reverse complement strand
GCTCCAGTTCCGGCTCGAGGCCTTCAATCTGTTCAACAATCCGGTGTGGGGCGACCCGCAGATGTCGATGGCCAGCCAGCTGTACGGGCAGATCAGCACGACGCGCATTCCGATGCGTGAGCTCCAGCTCGGAGTGAAGTTCGCGTTCTGAGCACCGATCGTAGAGGCGGACCTTCCGCCTTCGCTAAAGCTATGGCGGACCCACCGTAGCCTTGGCGGAGGTGGGCAGGTCCGCCTCTACGGCACCTCGATGCGCGACACGTCGGCGACGTAGTCGCGCTCTCGGTACTCGAACCAGTCGAAATCGGCCGGCCGCGCGGTGCCGGCGAGATCCTGGCACGCCATGCCGACGAACGCGCCGGTGAAGTTCGGCAACCCGGGCGTGGTGGCCTCGTCCGACAGGATGCTGGCGTCGAACAGCTGCGGCAGCCACTGCCACCCGCCCGCCGCGACGCGATAGGCGAAGCGCAACCGTTCGTAGTCCACCTCGACGCGCAGATCGATCGGGACGCCGTCCGGCACCGGAATGACCGCCGTGAACGCGTCCGCGGCGACCTGATCGGGGAGCGCTGACGTCACCCGCAGGTGCCTGCCGGCGTCGTCGCGCGACAGATGGAAATAGTGGAACTTGGTGCTGTTGTAGTAGCAAACCAGGCCGGCCATCTGCTGGAAATGCTCCGGTTCGAACGCCAGGCGCATCGCGGCGCTGTAGCAGTGCGCCTGTTGACGCCGCGCGACGAGCGCCTGCCGGAAGAGGCTGCCGATGGTCTCGCGGCCGTACAGGCGCAGGTGGCCCGAGCGCGCCCGAAGGCTGAACAGGTCGTCCGGGTACGGCGATCGCAGCCACTGAAACGCAAGCGGGAGCGTGTCGCCGTCGAAGTCCTCCCGAACCGGCGCGAGCGCCGGCGGATGCGGCGGAACGGCTGCGGGCGCCGGCACTTCGATCGCCGGCAGGCCGCGGCCGTCTGGTGTGCGCAGCCAGCCGTCGGCGCCCCACGTCATGGGTTGAATCGCCGTCTCGCGCCCCAGCGTGCAGCGTCCGCGATTCCCCAGCGGACGACCGCACAGGTAGACCATGTAGGTCTCACCCGCCGGCGTCTCGACCAGGTCCGCGTGCCCCGTGCGCTGCAGCGCCGCATCGGGCCGGTCGCGCGCGGTCAGCACGTGTGCGTCCGGGTGCAGCTCGTAGGGGCCGAGGAGAGTTCGCGAGCGCGCCATCGTCACCGCATGTCCCCACCCGGTTCCGCCTTCAGCGGTCAGCAGGTGATACCAGCCGTCTCGCTTGTACAAGTGCGGCCCCTCGGTGAAGCCGAGCGTCGTCCCGGCGAAGATGTTGGAGCGTTCGCCCACGAGCTGCCGCCGTTCCGGCGCGTACTCCTGCAGCACGATCCCCGCGAAACGGTTCTGCCCTGGCCGGTGGTCCCACAGCATGTTGAGGAGGTATTTGCGGCCGTCGTCGTCGTGGAAGAGAGAGGGGTCGAAGCCGCTGCTGTTCAGATACACGGGATCCGACCACTCGCCGTCGATGCGCTCGCTGATCACGAGGTAGTTGTGGAAATCGCGCAGCGACGCGCCGGAGGCGCCCGCGGTCGTGGTGCGGCCGTACCGCTTCACATCCGTGTAGATCAGATAGAAGCGCCCATCGGCGTGCGTCAGGCACGGCGCCCAGACGCCACACGAATCGGGATCGCCCCGCATGTCGAGCTGACTCGCTCGCGCGAGCGGCCGCGCCACGAGCTGCCAGTGCACCAGATCCCGCGAGTGGTGGATCTGCACGCCGGGGAACCATTCGAACGTGGACGTCGCAATGTAATAGTCGTCGCCGACGCGCACGATCGACGGATCCGGATTGAAGCCACGCAGAATCGGATTGCGAATGACGGCTGGGGACATCACGACACCGCCGGCCGCGCTACGCCGCGGCGGCCACGGTTCTCTCGGGCCGCTGTTCGCGCACCACCGTCCACAGGATGATCGCGCCGAGCACGTCCAGCGCCGCCAGGCCGATGAAGAACGGCGTGTAGCCGAGGCGCGCCACGAGCGCGCCCATCAGCAGCGAAAAGACCAGCACGCCGGCATTGCCGCACGTGCCGGCCATGCCCGCCACCGTGGCCACCTCGCTGCGCTTGAAGAGGTCGGAGGCCATCGTGATGACCGTCACCGAGAGTGTCTGGTGGGCAAAGCCCGCAAGACTCAACAACGCCACCGCCACGTACGGATTCTGCACCGTACCGACGAACGCCACGCCCAGCATCATGATCGCGCCCACCGTGAAGGCAGAGCGTCGTGCGTTGATCAACCCCATCCGCGCGTACTTCTGGAGTGCGATACTGATCGTGCCGCCGAACAGGCAGCCCAGATCGGCGGCAAGAAACGGCAGCCACGCGAACAGCGCGATCTGTTTCAGGTCGAATCCGCGCACTGACGTCAGATACAGCGGCAGCCAGAACGTCAGCGTGCCCCAAGTGGGATCCGCCAGAAACCGTGGGAGCGCGATGCCCCAGAAATTCCGCTGGCCGAGAACGGTCACGATTGACGGCCGTCCCTCGCCGGCCAGGTGTCTCTCCTGCCCGGACACGATGTACTCGCGCTCGCGGGCCGACAGCGCCTGGTGCTTCGCCGGCGATTGATAGAACAAAAGCCAGAACGCCACCCAGACCAGGCCGAGCCCGCCGGTGAGCACGAACGCGAACTGCCAGCCGCGCGTCAGGATCGCCCACGCCACGAGCGGCGCGGCGAGCATCGAGCCCAGCGAGGCACCCATGTTGAAGACGCCGCCGGCCAGCCCGCGCTCGGTGGCGGGAAACCATTCCGAGATGGCCTTGAGCCCGGCCGGACCCATCGAGCCTTCCGCGAAGCCGAGGAGCGCGCGCAGGCCGAAGAGCGCCTGCCAGCTGCCCGCCAGGCCGTGCGCCATGCTGAGGCACGACCAGGCGGCGGCGAAGATGGCGAAGGCGGTCTTCAGCCCCAACGTGTCCATGACGTAGCCGCAGATCGGTTGCAGCATGATGGCGACCTGGAAGCCGCTCAGGATCCACGAATACTGCTGCGTGCTGATCTCCAGATCCTTCAGCACGGTGGGCGCCGCCACGCCGAGCGTGCTGCGGGTGAGATAGTTGATGACCGAGGCGGCCATCAGCAGGCCGATCATCCACCAGCGCAGTCCCCACAGCCTCGTCATCGGGCACCGACCACGTTGTCGAGCGTGCCGATCGGCGGAATGGTGATGGCAATCGCGTCGCCCGCCTGGAGCGTGAAATCGTCGGGCGGCACGACGCCCGTGCCGGTCAGCAGCACGGCGCCATGCGGGAAGCTCGTCTCGCGGTACAGGTATTGGACCAGTTCTTCTGGCGTGCGGCGCATCTGCGCCAACGACGTGCTGCCCTGGAAGACGGGGGCGCCGTTCCTGGCGATCGTCAGCGCAATCGTCGTCTCGGGCGGCAGCCGCTCCTCGTGGATCAGGACCCCTGGACCGAGCGCGCACGAGCCGTCGTACACCTTCGCTTGCGGCAGATAGAGGGGATTCTCCCCTTCGATGTCGCGCGAGCTCATGTCGTTGCCGATGGTGTAGCCGACGATACCGCCCCGCCGGTTGACCACGAGCGCGAGCTCGGGCTCCGGCACGCTCCACCGCGCGTCACCGCGGATGCACACCGGTTCGCCGGGGCCACGCACGCGCCAGCCGGCCGCCTTGAAGAACAGCTCCGGGCGCTCGGCGGAATACACCGCGTCGTAGAAACTGCCGCCGCCGGACGGCTTCGACTCCTCGATCCGCGCCGTGCGGCTCCGGTAGTACGTGACACCGGCGGCCCACACTTCCTGGCTGCAAATGGGGGCCAGCGGCCGGCCGTTGACGCCGGCGGGCGGCCCCGTCGCCTGCCGGAGGTGGCCGGCCAGATCATCACGGTTGATGAGCGCGTCCCAGCCCTCGTCCAACATCAGAAACGCTCCGTCGCGTTCGAGCAGGACGCGATTCTCCAGTCGATACAGGCGCATCAGCCGGCCATCTTACAAGTCGCGGCAAGCCCCGGGCGTCAAGTTTGCGACAAAGGCCGCTAGGACGAGACTTCGTGGATCCAGCGGAAGCCCGGATCTTCGTAGACCGCCAGCCGCCGTTCGTCCCCGGCGATCGCCCACAAGTAGTAGAGGCGATGGCCGGGCGGGGCGGACACCGAGTGATAGCCGTAGGGGATCAGCACCAGATCGCCGTCGCCCACGCGATGCGTCACCGATTCCCCATCGGCGGTGTACGCCACGTGCAACCCGAAGCCGCCCGCGGGATCGACGCGGTAGTAGTACATCTCCTCCAGCCGCAGCTCGCCGTCCCGCCCATCGTGCTTGTGTGGCGGATAGCTGCTCCAATGGCCGATGGCGTTGAACGTCTCGCCGACGATCAGCCGGCGGGCGTGCGGATCGCCGACGAACACGTTGTGCACCTGACGCCGGTAGAGATCGCGGCCGCGATCGGCCACCGCGACGTCGGACGGCCCGAGCAGGATCGGCTCGCCGCCCGGCGGCGCGGGCGTCGACGTGAAGATCGCCTCGAGCGGCGTCTCGGCCTGCACGGTCACTTCGTGACCGGGCGGCAGCAGCAGCGCGGTTGCCGGCGCGGAAAAGACGTCGACGCGGGCGACATCCCACCCCTGGCCGCCCGCCGCGAAGCGGCCGCTCCCCTGCAGCAGCACGACGATCGTTTCTTCGTGCGGCTCGGCGAAGGTCACCGACCGTCCGGCGCTGCAGGTGAGGCGCCGCGTGGTGAGCTCGCGGGCCCCGCGCTCGCCGCGGCGCTGCAGCAGCTGCAGCCCTTCCGATCGAGGGACACGAACGTGAGTCTCAGTCAGCATCTCTGATCCCGTATGATCGCACGCGGCAATGGCCTCGTCGCTCTTCGATCTGTCCGGACGCGTGGCGGTCGTCACCGGCGGCACAAGTGGTATCGGCCGGACGCTGGCGCTGGGGCTGGCGGACGCGGGCGCCGATGTCGTCGCGGTCGGCCGGCGCGAAGCGTTGGTACACGAGGTGGCCGACGCCATCGAGACGCGCGGGCGCCGCACACTGCGTCTCGCCGCCGACGTGACCGATCAGTCCGCGCTCGAACGCGTCCGCGATGCCTGCATCGAGCGGCTCGGCCGCGTGGATGTGCTGCTCTGTGCCGCCGGTGTCACGAAGCGCGTCGCGACGCTGGACATGACCGACGCGGACTGGCAGCAGATTCTCGCCACCAACCTCACCGGCACGCTGCGCTCGTGTCAGGTCTTTGGTGCGGCGATGGTCGCGCGCGGCGGCGGCCGCATCATCACCATCGCCTCGCTCTCCTCGTTCCTCGGCTTCTTCGAAGTGGCCGCCTACACCGCCAGCAAATCGGCGGTCGCGGGGCTGACGCGGGCGCTCGCGGTGGAATGGGCCCAGGCCGGCGTCACGGTCAACGCCATCGTGCCCGGCGTCTTCAAGACCGATCTCAACCAGCAGCTGCTCGAATCGAGCCGCGGCCAGGAACTGTTGATGCGCACGCCCATGCGCCGCTTCGGACGGCTGGACGAACTCGTCGGCGCCACGGTGTTCCTCGCCTCGGATGCCGCCAGCTTCGTCACCGGGCAGCTCGTGGTCGTCGACGGAGGGTTCCTCGCGAGCGGCGTCAATCAGTAGCGAGGCTGGGCGGGCGGCTTGTGCACTCATAGCCGCGCGGGCGTGAGGCGTGGCACCAGCAGGTGCACGCAGGCGAGCGCCACGAGATAGGCGACAGAGGCGAACGCGAAGACCGGCACGTAGCTTCCCGTCCACTGCAGAATCGCCGCAGTGACGCCCGAGATCAGGATGCCGCTGGCGGAGCCCGCCATACCGCCCAGCCCCACCACCGAGGCCACCGCCTCGCGCGGGAACATGTCGGACGTGAGCGTGAACAGGTTCGACGACCAGCCCTGATGCGCGGCCGCCGCCAGGGCGATGATGCCGACCGCCGTCCACAGATCAGAAGTACGCGCCGCCACGCCGACCGGCAGCACCAGCAGGGCGAACGTCAGCATGGCCGTCTTGCGCGCGGCATTCACGCTCCACCCGCGCGCAATCAGATGCGACGACAGCCAGCCGCCGGCGATGCTGCCGGCGTCGGCGGCGAGAAAGATGACGACGAGCGGCGGACCGATCGTCGAAAGATCGAGCCCGTAGTTTCGATTGAGGAAGTCCGGAATCCAGAAGATGTACAGCCACCACACCGGATCGGTGAGGAACTTGCCGGTCGCAAACGCCCACGTCTGCCGATGGGCGAGCAGGCCGCGCCAGGGCACGCGCACCGGCGCCTCGGCCGGATCGCTGCGAATGTACGCCAGCTCCGGGGCACTGAGGCGCCGATGCTCGGCCGGCGGCCGGTAGGAACCCAGCCACAACAGCAGCCAGACGAACCCGAGCCCGCCGGTGGCGAGGAACGCCCACTGCCAGCCGAACGCGATCGTCAGCCATGGGACCATGAGCGGCGCCATGAGCGCGCCGATGTTGGTACCGGCGTTGAACAGCCCGGCCGCCAGCGCGCGCTCCCGACGCGGGAACCATTCGGCCACCGCTTTGATCCCGGCGGGAAAATTCGCCGCCTCGCCGAGGCCCAGCGCAAAACGGGCGGCCATGAAGCCGGCGACCGAGGCGCTCACGGTGATGCCGGTCACGCTCAGCGCCGACGCGAGGGCGGCGCCGTACCACACGGCGCCGGCATGCGCCATCGCGGCGACGCTCCAGACGGCGATGGCGAGGCCGAACCCGGCGCGCGTGCCGATTCGATCGATCCAGCGGCCGACGACGACCAGCCCGAGTGCGTACGCCGCCTGGAAGGCCATCACGATGTTGCCGTAGTCCACCTCGCTCCAGCCGAACTGCTGCTGCAGCGTGGGCTTCAGGATGCCGATCACCTGCCGATCGATGTAGTTGATCGACGACGCCAGGAACAGCAGGCCGCAGATCCACCAGCGATAGTGGCCGACGCGCGCCGCCGCGACGACACGCGTCCCGATGGCCGCCGTGCCGCTGGTCAGAACGACAACCTCCCTCCGAATCTCCAGTTCCGCTCGCCGGTGCCGGTCGTCGACGTGATGAGCCCGAAGTTGCCGCCCGAGATGTCGGCCGCCGGGTTGGCGAAGTTGGGGTGGTTCAGCGCGTTGATCGCCTCGGCGCGCAGCTGCAGACGCACGTGGCCACCCAGCGGGAAGCTGCGGAACAGCCCGAGATCCACGTTGAAGAATCCCGGCCCGCGGATCGGATTGCGCCCGGCGTTGCCGAACCGCGCGTTGTTGACCGCCGCGAACGCCGTGACGTCGAAGTACGGCTGCCCTTGTCGGTAGCCGAAGATCTCCACATCGTCCTTGACCAGATCGGGAAACTGCCCGCTCCCCTGCGCGAGCAGGTTCGGCGACGAGTTCTGCACGATGTTGATCGGCGTCCCGCTCATGCGGCTCAGCACTCCATTGACCTGGAACCCGCCGAGGATCGCGCCGCCGACGCCGTCCTTCAGCCACCGCCCCTCGGCGCCGAACGGCAGCTCCCACACCCAGTAGCTCTGGATATTGTGCGTCCGATCGTATCCCGCCGGCCCCTTGTTGACCTCGGCGGACGGCTCCCACTGCACGCGCGGGTTGGCGTCGTTGTCGGCGTAGTTCGTCGTGCGCGACAGCGTGTAGACGATGCCGACCTGCGCGCTCGAGAGACGCCCCCTGAGCTCGGTCTGCAGCGCGTGGTACGTGGTGTCGCGGAACGGCATGATCATGTTGATGTCGGTGACGATGCCGAACTTCGACAGCGGCCGCCCGGCGTTGCCCGTGCCCGGCGCCGACGCGTTGATATTGACGAAGCCCTGCTGCCCGTTGGCCAGCGTGCCGACGTAAGCCACCTGGCCGGACCAGCGCGGGAACAGCTCGCGCTGCAGCGCCGCGTTCCACGACACGATGTGAGGGCGCTCCACGTCCTTCGGGAACGTGGTGGTGCCGGCACCCGTCGGGAGCCGCAGCACGCCCTGGGTCAGGTCGGGCGGCACGCCGTACAGCGCCTGGTTCAGCCCCAGCCGCAGCGTCGTCACCGGCAGGAAGTTGTTGGTCGCGCCGTTGAACGTCACCGCCGGGTGCTCCCACGCGAAGTTGATCGGGAAGGAGTTGCGGAAGTCGATGAACGGCTTCGGGTCGGACGAGTGGCCGTAGCCGGCGCGGATGACCGTCTTGTCGTCGACGCGGAACGCGGCGCCCAGGCGCGGCAGGAACTCTCCGGGGCCCGTCTTGGCGCCGGTATCGATCGGCACACCCTGATTGCCGCCGATGTAGACGTTGCCGTCCTCCGGATCGAAGCGCGACACGCCGCCCACGTCGCGGGTCGGCCAGGGATAGAGCTCCCAGCGCAGCCCGTAGTTCAGCGTGAGGCGACCCAGCTCCCACGTGTCCTGTGCGTAGGCCGCGTAGGTCTGCATCCGGAGCGCGTTCGGGTTGCGGAGCTGCTCGACCTTGCCGGCACGGTTCGGCAGGCCGAGCAGGAAGTCGGCCCAGCTGTTGTATCGCGTATCGGCCGGCGCCTCGCCGCCCTCGAGCCGCGTCATGTTGCCGTTGAACACGAAGGTGCCGCGGACCGTCTGGAACGTTCCGCCCTGAGGCTGGAAATGATTGAGCTGCTGATTCTGATAGTCGTAGCCAAAGCGCACCTGGTGTGACGACTTCAGCCAGGTGAAGTTCGCGGCGCCGACGTACTGGTGATCCGCGAACCGGAACGGGTTGCCGGTGTTGGGGTTGCCCATGTTGGCCCAGCCGCCGACCTGGAATGACGGCATGCCGCCCTGCAGGCGATCGGGGCCGTTGGTGCCCGGGATCTTCAGCAGGTCCAGGCCCCAATTGTTTTCCAGGTCGAACTCGGCGCCGAGGCGCTGTCGCGTGAACCCGAAGTTCGCGTCGAACAGCATGTTCGACGAGAGCGAGTACGTCATGCCGGCCCCGGCAACCTGTGTGCGTCCAGGCGCGAACCCGAGCTGGCCGCCGTTGAGCGCGTCGCCGCCGGCGTCGCCGAGCGCCGGCGGGTCGACGATCTCGTGCGGCGAGATGCTGTAGCGGCCGAAGAACGTCAGCTTGTTGCTGGCGTTCAGGGTCACCTTCGCGTCGATGTTGTCGCGCGTGAATTCGCCCTTGCCGGACGCGGTGAAGTTGTTGATGTAGGGGTTGGCGCCGGTCACGTTGGTGGCCGGCAGCCGCTTGATCAACTCCAACGCCGCCGGATCGATCCGGTTGGCCGGAATGACGTTGCCGGGGAACGGCGTGCGGAGGCGCGGATCGGCATTCGACGCCGGATCGTAGATGACGGCCGGCACGGCGCTGAAGTCGCCACGCCGCAGCGCGTCGGTCGCCAGGCTGCGGGTGAGGACCGGCGAGCTGTTCACGCGCCGGGTGCGCTCCCAGTTGGAGAAGAAGAACACCTTGTTCCGCACGATCGGGCCGCCGAGATTGGCGCCGAACTGGTTCAAGTCGTCCTTGGGGGTGACGGCGGCGGTCTGAAAGAAGTTGCGCGCCCGGAACTTGCTGGCCGTGTTGTAGGCCCAACCGGTGCCACGCACCAGGTTGGTCCCCGACTTGAGGATGACGTTGATGGCGGCGCCGCCGGCCATCCCCTGCTCGGCGTTGAAGGCATTGGTGACGATGCTGACCTCTTCGATCGCCTCCGCGGCCGGCACATATGCGGTATTCGTCGGCAGCCACGGGTAGGTGATGCTGGCGCCATCCAGCTTGGTGTTGTTCTGCATCCGTGACACGCCGTTGACGTTGAACGACAGCGAGCGCTGCGGGCTTCCGGCGGCCGAGTTCTGTTCGCCGCCCATGACCGCGCCGGGCACCACCTGCATCAGGCTCTGGTAGTTGCGGCCGGCGCTCCCCGTCAGCGGCAGGTCGTTGATCTCGCGCGCCGTCTGCGTCACGTGCAGCGAGGCCCGTTCGGTCTCGAGCAGCGTGATGTTCGACGTGACCGTCACGGCCTCGGCAACCGCCGAGATCTCGAGCCGCGCGTCGGCCCGGCGCACGGTGTTGACGTCCACGCGGATGTTCTCGACCACGATCGGCCTGAACCCGGGCAGCGAAATCGAGACGCGGTACGGCCCCGGCCGCAGGTCGTTGAAGAGGTAACTGCCGGTGGAATCGGTCAGCGACTCCCGCATGACGCCGGTCTCGACGTTCGTCGCCGTCACCTGCGCACCCGGGAGCACGGCGTCCTGCGTATCGAGCAGGGTGCCCGTGATCGAGCCGTAAAGGATCTGCGCATCGGCGGCGCCCGCACACGCCAGCACGAGCAGCAGCGCACCGGCGACTCGCTGCGCGGCGGCGAGCACCGGGTGAATGGGACGAGGACCAGGGGTAGAGGCGGTCGACATGATCTCTTCTCCTCACTCATCGCGCGAACGGGCGCGATCGGCCATACCCAGGGAACCGAGGGTTATGCCACGTTCGGAGCGCCGAAGTGCTGCTGCACCACGAGCGTCACGGCACCGCGAAGTCGCGGCTGCATGGCGGGGTCGCTTGGGACAATCCGGACCAGGGATGGGGTCAACGAACGCTGCTTCACGACCTCTTCGACGATGGGGCCGACGCGGGACCACGCTCGCGTCACGTCACCGATCACCACGATCAGCTCGGGGGCGAGCCCCGCGACGAGCGCCGCCAGCCCTCCGCCCAGATAGCGCGCCATGCGGTCGAGCGCCGCGGCGGCACGGGCATCGCCGTCGTCGGCGCGGCGAATCAGCTCGTCGAAATGCGGGGGGGCGGTGTGCGTCGCCGACTCGCCGGTCGCGTAGAACTGCACGGCCGCGGCATTCGACGCGTAGCGCTCCCAGCACCCGCTCTTGCCGCAGGGGCACGGCGGACCGTTCTCTTCGATGGTCACGTGGCCGAACTCGCCGGCCATCGAGTGGCTGCCGTGCACGAGCTGTCCGTTCAGCAGCAGGCCGACGCCGATGCCTTCCGACACCGTGACGGCGATGAGGTGTCTGACGTGCTCGGGATGCTGTCCGAACCAGAGCTCCGAGAGCGCGCAGGCGTTGGCCGCGTTCTCGACGACGACCGGCAGCTCCACGGCCGCTTCGAGCAGCTCCCTGACGTTCACGGCAGGCCAGCCGAGATTGGGGGCGAACACGAGACGGCCGGTGCGATCGACGCGGCCGGGCAGGCTCACGCCCATCCCCTCGCACACCATCTGAGGATGGGCCGCCTTGAAGGCGGCCACCGTGCGCGCCACCTCGCTGACGAATGCGGCTGGGGTTTTCGGGGTCGGCCACGACGCCTGTCGCACGAACCGCGCGTCCACGCCGGAGAGGCCCACGGTGGTCGTCTCGGGCCGGAGCTCCACGGCCAGGATGCCGGCGCGCTCCACGTTCAGATGCAGAAACCGCGGGCGTCGTCCACGCGCGGCCTGCCCGGTGGCGCCTTCGGTGACCCACCCTTCGTTGATGAGCTGATCGATGATCGCGGACACCGTGCTGCGCTGCAGCCCTGAGTGGCGTGCGAGGTCGGCGCGCGACAGCGGATGATGCCGGCGGATGAAACTCAGTGCGATCCGCCGGTTGATCTGGCGGGCCGTCTCGCTGGTGGCGACCTGAAAATCAGTGAGATCGATCTTCCGCACGCGCGTCGTCAATTTGTTGTGGATGCGAACTATATTGATGGGCGTCGGGCCATGTCAACACGATCGTAAAAACATGGACGCGTTCGAGTATTTGACTGTTATTTGTAATTGTGCCGTCCCTACATGGGCGGCGTATTCTACGCGGGCCCCAAACATTCGGCCGGACGGACTCATAAAGTTCATAGCCTGAACTAATCGGGGCCAGGAGCGGTCATGACATCTCGCGCGGGACTGCGTTCGCTGGAGGCGGGGCTCGCTGTAGTACTGGCGGCCGTGACTGCCGTGGCTCTGCTCGACGCCCAGAGCGCACCGGTCTATCGTCAGGCGGGGGCGCCGGTGGACGCACGCGTGGCGGATCTGCTCGCGCGGATGACGCTCGACGAGAAAGTGGCCCAGCTGATCGGCGTCTGGAACCGCAAGCGCGAGATCCAGGACGCACAGGGGCGCTTCGATCCCGCCAACGCCAGAGCGCTCCTCGGGAACGGGATCGGCGAGGTGTCGCGCCCGAGCGAAGTGGCCCGGCCGACCAGCGGTCCTCCCTACCGCTCGGCCCGTGAGCAGGCGCTGTTCGTGAACGCGGTGCAGAGGTGGCTGGTCGAGAACACGCGCCTCGGCGTCCCGGCCATGTTCCACGAGGAGGCGCTCCACGGCCTCGTCGCGCCGGGCGGCACCCACTTCCCCGTTCCGATCGCGCTGGCGAGCACCTGGGACCCGGCGCTCATCGAGCGGCTGATGAGCGCGGCGGCGCTCGAAGGCCGCGCCCGCGGCACGCAGCACGTGCTCTCACCAGTCGTCGATCTCGGACGCGACCCGCGCTGGGGGAGGATCGAGGAAACCTACGGCGAGGATCCGTATCTCGTCGCGCAGATGGGCGTGGCGGCGGTGCGCGGCTACCAGGGCACATCGCTGCCGCTCGCGGCTGACAAGGTGTTGGCGACGTTGAAGCATTTCGCGGGGCACGGGTCGCACGAGGGTGGAATCAACACGGCCCCGCCGCTCGTGCCCGAGCGTCTGCTGCGCGCCGAGCTCCTGGTGCCGTTCGAGGCGGCAGTGAAGGCGGGCGCCTATACGGTGATGCCGAGCTACAACGAGGTGGACGGCGTGCCCTCGCATGCGAATCGCTGGCTGCTGACGGACATTCTGCGGCGCGAGTGGGGCTTCAACGGACTCGTCGTGTCGGACTACTTCGGCGTGGAGCAGCTCCAGACGCGCCACCGCGTCGCGCTGGACAAAGCCGACGCCGCCGCGCAGGCGCTCGACGCGGGACTCGATCTCGAGCTGCCGGATCCCTACGGCTTTTCCGAGCTGGCCGGCCTCGTGAAGAGCGGCCGCCTGCCGGAGTCGGCGATCGACCGATCGGTGGCGCGCGTGTTGCGGACCAAGTTCCTGGCCGGCCTGTTCGAGACGCCCTTCGTGGATCCCGACCGGGCGGAGCGAGTCGCCAACACGCCCGAGCATCAGGCTCTCGCGCTCGAGGCGGCCCGCAAGTCGATCGTCCTGCTCAAGAACCAGGGCGGCCTTCTCCCGCTCGATCGCGGCACGGTGAAGACGCTCGCCGTCATCGGCCCGAATGCGAAGGGGCTGCACCTGGGCGGCTACTCGCGCGATCCCGGGCGCGGCGTGGACGTGCTGTCCGGCATCACGGCGCGCGCCGGCGCCGGCGTGAAAGTCGTCTACGCGGAGGGCGTGCGCATCACCGAGCACGAGGCCGACTGGGGCGGCGACACGGTCGTGCTCGGCGATCCCGCGAAGAACCGCGCGCGCATCCAGGACGCCGTCAAGGTGGCGCGCGGCGCCGACGCCATCGTGGTTGCCATCGGCACCAACGAGTCGGTCTCGCGCGAAGCGTGGGCCGACAACCACCTCGGCGACGTGGCTGATCTCACGCTGATGAGCAACCAGGAAGAGCTCGTGCAGGCGATGCTGCAGACCGGCAAGCCGGTGATCGCGCTGCTGATCAACGGACGCCCGCTCGCCGTCCCGCTCCTCGCCGAGCGGGTCCCGGCGATCGTCGAAGCCTGGTACGCAGGCCAGGAAGGCGGCACCGCCATCGGCGAGGTGCTGTTCGGCGACGTGAATCCCGGGGGCAAGCTGCCGGTGACGTTCCCGCGTCACGCGGGCCAGCTGCCCGTCTATTACAACCGCCGGCCGACGTCGTTCCGCAGCTATCTCGATCTGACGCGGGAACCGCTGTGGGCATTCGGCTTCGGCTTGAGCTACACCACGTTTCAGCTCGACGACCTGCGCGTGGCGGCGCCGTCGATCGGGCCCGGTGGGCGCACCGACGTGACGGTTCGCGTTCGCAACAGCGGCTCGCGCGCCGGCGACGAAGTCGTGCAGCTCTACGTCCGGGATCAGGTCAGCTCGGTGACGCGTCCGGTCAAGGAGCTGCGCGGCTTCGCGCGGGTGACGCTGCAGCCCGGAGAGTCGAAGGTCGTCAGCTTCACGCTCGGGCCCGAGGAGCTGTCGCTCGTCGACCGTCGGATGCAGCGCGTGGTGGAGCCTGGGCGCTTCGACATCATGGTCGGCACGAACGCCACGCCGGCGCTGACCGCGACGCTGGACGTCGTGGCGAAGTAGCATGCGGGCGGAGACCACAGCGCGCATCGAGCGCGACGGGATCGTGGCTGTGGTCCGTCTCGAGAGCGCCGCCGCCCTTTCGAGGCTGGTGGAGGCGCTGGCGGCCGGAGGCGCGCGCGCGATCGAAGTGACGATGACGGTTCCCGGCGCGATCGATTCGATTCGCCATCTGGCATCGTCCGTGCCGGACGACATCCTGCTTGGCGCCGGCACGGTTCTCGATCCGGACACGGCCCGGCGCGCGATCGACGCGGGCGCGCGATTCGTCGTGGCCCCGGTGTTCCGCCCGGCGGTCATCGCCGCGTGCCACGCCGCCGACGTGCCGGCGATGCCCGGGTGCTACACCCCCACCGAGATCCTCGACGCCTGGGACGCCGGCGCCGACATCGTCAAGGTCTTTCCCGCCAACGGCCTGGGCCCCTCGTTTCTGAAGGACGTGAAGGCGCCGCTCCCCCACGTGAAGCTGATGCCGACCGGCGGCGTCTCGATCGAGAACGCCGGCGACTGGCTCCGCGCCGGCGCCGTGGCCGTCGGGGTGGGAAGCGCCCTGGTGGACCCTCGGCTCGTCGCCGCGGGCGACTTCGCCGCCATCACCGATCGCGCCACACGGATCGTGGCCAACCTGCGCGCCGCGCGGCAGGGCTCATGATCCGGGTCGTCACGCTCGGCGAGATCATGCTGCGCCTCAGTCCACCCGGATTCGAGCGCCTGCTGCAGTCGCCCGTGCTGTCGGCCACCTTCGGTGGCGCCGAGGCGAACGTCGCCGTCAGCCTGGCGCACTTCGGGCTGGACAGCGTCTACCTGACGTGCGTGCCGCCGCATGCGGTCGGAACCGCCGCAATCGCCGCGCTGGCCCGCGAAGGGGTCCGCACCGACTTCATCGCCCGGCGCGGCGCGCGCCTCGGGATCTACTTCGCCGAACCGGGCGCCAGCCAGCGCGCCTCGACGGTGGTCTACGACCGTGCCCGCTCGGCGTTCAGCGAGGGCGCGGCCGATGCGTTCGCGTGGCCCGACGTCTTCGCGGGCGCCGGGTGGTTCCACGTCAGCGGCGTGACGCCGGCGCTCGGACCGGTCGCCGCCCGCGCGACCGCGGCGGCGCTGGCGGCCGCGAAGCAGGCGGGCGCCACCGTCAGCTTCGACCTCAACTACCGGCGGACGCTCTGGTCGGAAGCGGAGGCGCAGGCCGCCATCCGCCCGCTGCTCGCGCACGTGGATCTCCTCATCGGAAACGAGGAGGATCTGCAAAGCGTCCTCGGACTCGCCGTCACCGGCGTGGACGTGCACGCCGGTCACGTGAGGCCCGACGCCTATCAGGACGTGAGCCGGCGCGTCGCCGACGAGTGCGGTCCGCGCCTCGTGGCGATCACGCTGCGCGAGAGCGCCTCGGCCAGCGACAACGGCTGGAGCGCGGTGCTGTGGGACGCACAGACGTCGCGGTTCCACCAGAGTCAGCGCTACGGCGTCCGGATCGTCGATCGCATCGGCGCCGGCGACAGCTTTGCCGCCGGACTGATCTATGGATTGATCAGCGGCACACGCCCGGAGGCGGCGCTGCAGTTCGCCGTCGCCGCCAGCGCGTTGAAGCAGACGATCCCCGGCGACTTCAACCGCGTGAGCGTCGCAGAAGTCGAGCGCCTTGCGGCCGGAGACGCCTCGGGGCGCGTGCAACGCTAGCGCACGTAGAGGCGGACCTCGAAGAGGTCCGCCTGTGGAGTACGTAGAGGCGGACCTCGAAGAGGTCCGCCTGCGAAAGGATTCGACGTGAGGATCATCGGCGGCAAGGTCATCGTCTGCAGCCCGGGACGCAACTTCGTCACGCTCAAGCTCGAGACCGAAGACGGCGTGTACGGCCTGGGCGACGCCACGCTCAACGGGCGTGAGCTCGCGGTGGCCGCGTATCTCAGCGACCACGTGCTGCCGCTGCTGCAGGGGCGCGACGCACGCCGCATCGAGGACATCTGGCAGTTCCTCTACAAGGGCGCGTATTGGCGGCGCGGGCCGGTGACGATGTCGGCGATTGCCGCCGTGGACACGGCGCTCTGGGACATCAAGGGGAAGACGCTGGGGGCGCCGGTGTATCAGCTGCTCGGCGGGGCCTCGCGTGATGCCGTGATGGTGTACGGGCATGCCAGCGGCGCCACGATCGACGCGACGGTGGCGGCGGCCGGCGCCTTCATCGCGCAGGGCTACAAAGCGGTGCGCGCGCAGTGTGCGGTGCCGGGGCTCGAACGCGTGTACGGCGTGGCGGCAGGACGGGCCTACGAACCGGCCGAGCGCGGGCCGCTGCCGGAGACGGTCTGGAGCAGCGAGCGCTATGTGGACACGGTGGCGCCGCTGTTCGAGCGCCTCCGGCGCGAGCTCGGCCCCGAACCACATCTCCTGCACGACGTCCACCACCGCCTGCGGCCAATCGAAGCCGCGCGCCTCGGACGCGCGCTCGAGCCCTACCGGCTGTTCTGGATGGAAGACCCGACGCCCGCCGACAACCAGGAGAGCTTCCGGCTCATACGCCAGCACACGACCACACCGCTCGCCGTGGGCGAGGTGTTCAACACGATTCACGACTGCCGGCAGCTGATTCAGGAGCAGCTGATCGACTACGTCCGCACCACCGTGGTCCACGCCGGCGGCATCAGCCATGTGCGCCGCATCGCGAACCTCGCCGAGCTCTACCAGGTGCGCACGGGCTCGCACGGCGCCACCGATCTGAGCCCGGTGTGCATGGCCGCCGCGCTCCATTTCGATCTCAGCGTCTACAACTTCGGCATTCAGGAATACATGCCGCACACCCCCGAGACCGACCGCGTGTTCCCGCATGCGTATACGTTCTCCAACGGGGTGATGCACCCGGGCGACGCGCCCGGGCTCGGCGTCGACCTCGACGAAGGGCTGGCGGCGACCTTCCCCTATCAACCCGCGTACCTGCCGATCGCGCGGCTCGCCGACGGCACCATGCACGACTGGTAGAGACTGGCAGAACTGGATGCGCGTGAGTGCGATCGCGGTCGTCGTCGCCACTGCGGTCCTGCAGGCCGGTCAGCCCGCGGCGCCGGCCGACCGCCCGGTGGCGCGCACCGACGCGAACTCCGTCGTCGCGCACGCGCAGCTGCTCGAAAAGGCGCGCCGCGGCCGCATCGACCTCTATTTCGTCGGCGACTCGATTACGCGCCGCTGGGGCGCCACCGACTATCCGGAATTCCTGGCGCACTGGACGCAGCGGTTCTTCGGCTGGAACGCCGCCAACTTCGGTTGGGGCGCCGACACCACGCAGAACATCCTGTGGCGGCTCGAGAACGGCGAGCTCGACGGCGTGCAACCGAAGGTCATCGTGCTGCTCGCCGGCACCAACAACGTCGGCAGCGCACCGGACACGGTCCCGGTCGCGGAGCGCGCCGCCGACGTCAGCCGCGGGATCAAGGCGCTCCTCGACGTAATGCGGAGCAAGGCGCCGCGGGCGACGATCGTCCTGACCGCGATTTTTCCGCGCAACGACAACGTGGCCGCGATGCCGGTGATCGACGAGATCAATCGAGAGATCGCCCGCTTTGCCGATGGGCGTTCGATCCGCTTTCTGAACATCAACGACAGGCTCGCCGACGCGAGCGGCACGCTCTTCGACGGGATGATGGGCGATCGGCTGCACCCGACGATCAAGGGCTATCAGGTGTGGGCCGACGCGCTCGAACCAGTCCTGCTCGAGCTCCTCGGGCCGCGCGCGGCCGCCGATCGCGCGCCGCCGCCGACCGGCGATCCGTCGAAGGCTGCTCCGTAGCAGGGCGCAGGCGATCAGGTCCGCGGCAACGCCCGCACCGCGCCGGTAGACATCCCGCCGTCCACCAGCAGCGTCTGTCCAGTGATGTACTCGCTGGCGTCGGAGGCGAGAAAGACGATAGGGCCTTCGAGATCGCTCGGCCGCCCGGGCCGGCGAACGGGGATGCGATCGACCAGATACGCCACCCATTCCGGGTCGTCGTACATCACCTTGTTCTGATCGGTCTTGAACCAGCCGGGCGCCAGGCAGTTCACGGTGATGCCGCGCGGCCCCCAGTCGTCGGCCAGGCTCATCGTCAGCTGCCGGATGCCACCGCGGCTCGCCCCGTAGGGCCCCAGCCCGGCGTACCCCATGACCGAGGTGAGCGACCCGATGTTGATGATGCGCCCGCGGCCGTGCGCCATCATCAGTTTAGCCACCGACTGGGCGACGAAGAAGGCGCCGCGCAGATTGGTGTCGAGGATCAGGTTCCAGTCGTCCCACGTGACGTCCAGCGCCGGCTTCCGCACGTTGCAGCCGGCGTTGTTCACCAGGATGTCGAGGCGCGGATACGCCGCGGCGGCGCCAGTAGCCATGGCGCGGATGCTGTCCTCACTGCGGACGTCGAGCTCGAGCGCCACGGCCCGGCGCCCCATCGATTCGACCTCCGCCTGAAACGCCGTCAGCGACGCCAGTGTCCGGCTGGTGATGACCAGATCGGCGCCCGCGCGCGCCAGCGCCCGCGCGAACGTCTGCCCGAGACCGCGGCTCGCGCCGGTGACGATGCCCACTTTGCCACTGAGATCGAAGGCGCTCACGGCTGAATGATCACCTTCATCAGCGTCGCGTCGCCGCGATACAACCGCTCGAAGAGCGCCGGCCCCTCGTCGAGCGGCGCGGTCAGGCTGATGATCGGATCGACGTCGACCAGGCCGCGCGCCAGCAGATCGATGCTCTCGGGGATCTCCCCGCTCGACGCGCACGACCCGAGCACGTCGATCTCGCGGCTGACGACCTCCTGCAGCGGCAGCTCGACGCGTGGCGACAGGTTGCCGACGAGCACCGTGGTGCCCCCTTTTCGCAGGCAGCGGAGCGAGCTCAGGAGCGTGTCGCTATGCCCCACGACCTCGAACGACACGTCCGCGCCACGACCACCCGTGAGCTCGCGAACGGCGGAGGGGACGTCATGCTCCTGCGGATCGATCGCGTGGGTGGCGCCCATGTGCGTTGCGAGCGCGCGCTTGCGCGGATCGAGGTCGACGGCCACGATGTTCGCGGTGCCTTTGGCGCGGAGCACCTGGACGATCAGCACGCCGATCATTCCCGAGCCGACGACGACAGCGGTCTCGTCCGGCGCGGGCACACGGCGGCTCACCGCATGAACCGCCACCGAGACCGCCTCGAGGAGCGCAGCGCGTTCGAACGGCAGGGTCTCGGGCAGTTTGTAGACGATGCGCGCCGGGACGGCGACGTACTCGGCGAAGGCGCCATGACGGCGGTATTCGCCGGTCGACACCCCAAGCACCGTGCGGTTGTCGCACAGGTTGATCCGCCCGCCCCGGCAGAAGTCGCAGGCGCCGCACGAGACGGTCGAGTCGAACGAGACCCGGTCGCCGGGCTGAAAGCCGCTGACACCTGGGCCGACCCGCTCGACCACGCCTGCCGCCTCGTGCCCCATCACCAGAGGCGGAATGCGCCGGCCGGTCGAGCCGTCGTACCCGTGGATGTCGCTGCCGCAGATGCCGCAGGCCCGCACGCGCACCAGCACGTCGCTGTCGCCGATCTCTGGCATCGGCATGTCCACGACGGACAGTTTCTTGTACTCCGACAGGAGCAGCGCTCTCACGGCCTCGCACCGGCAGTGATCAAGGCCTGCACCTGGGTATAGATGGTGAGCGCGGCCAGCGATCCAAACAGCACCGTGGACCACACCAGCGTCGCGGTCCTGAACGGGCCGATCCGGAGCGCCGGCGGCAGCATCCGGCGGTTGAGCGCGATGAGCATGAACGAATACAGGAACATGATGGTGCCGCCGGTCGACGCGGAAATCACCAGGAGCGTGATCGGCTGCGACACGCCGGCCAGCAGGATGGCGCAGCCGAGCCCGACCATGCCCCACACCAGCCAGAAATAGATCCGGTGCTCGGACGCGCGCGGCGTGTAGGTCGTCTTCAGGACGTCGGCCGCAAGCCGGCTGGTGTAGTCGATGATGCCCATGGCCGATCCGAAGAGCGAGAACGCGCCGACCGCCAGGAACAGGGCGCGGAACCAGGGACCGACCGACTCCGCGAGCTGCTGTGCCTCGATTCGGAGGAACGAGACGTTGTTCGGCAGATCCGGGCGCCCGAAGAGCGTCGAGTGCGCGAGCAGCGACGTCAGTCCGATCGTGACGACGGTGACGAGCACGAAGCTGCACAGCTGCTCGATGTTGGCGAACCGCCACCAGCGCCTCCATCGCCCCAGGTTTGCCGCGGTGGGCTCGAAGGCGTAGCTGGCGGCCGTGACGTGCTCCGCTTCCGGCGCGCCGGTGATCGGGCTCACGAGCCGTGGCACGTACTGCCCCATGCCGAACCCTTTGTCGCGAATCCAGTTGCTCTGGCAGAGATTCTGCGCGCCGCCGGAGCCGGCAAACGCGACGGCGCCGAACACCAGCGCGACGTCGAGAACGCTTGGAACGTGTCCCACGTTGGCCAGGCCGCCAGGCAGCGCACGCCACGACTCGGGCTCGATCGCAAAGAGGACGGCGAGCACGACCAGCACGAGCACGGCCGCCACCTTCACGAAGATCAGCCGCTCGAGCGCCACGTAGACCACCGGCGCGAACGTCAGCCCGACGCCGATGACGAGGAGCGTGATGACGGCGATGACGGTGGGATTGCCGCCGAACAGGTAGGTCGCGAGCGTCGCCGAGCTGATCGCCCATCCCGGCCACAGGTTGGCGAAGTAGCCGAGCACGGCGAACACCAGCCCCCAGTGCCGCCAGAAGCGCGTGAAGCCCGTGACGGCGGTCTCGCCGGTGGCCAGCGTGTAGCGTTCCACCTCCATGTTCAGGAAGAACTGGGTGACGACGCCGACGAACGCGCCCCACAGCAGCACCAGCCCGACCTGCGAGGCGATGAACGGCCAGAGCACGAACTCTCCGGACGACAGCCCGACACCACCGGCGACGATGCCCGGCCCCACCAGCCGCCAGTAGTTGCGCGGCGGCTCGGGCATGTCGCGCACGACGCGCGCGGGCTGGACGGGCCGGCGGACGCCGGCCTCTACGGTGCCCAGAACGGCTCCCCCGCCTTCACGAGCTGCACCGGCACGTCGGGCACGAAGCCCTTGATCCACTGCGTCATCTCCAGCATCCCGGCTTCTTCCGACACCGCGTGGCCGAGCATGATCCATCCCTTCGGAATGCCGAGGGTGGCGGCGTCGAGGACGTACTCGGGACTGTCAAGGATTCCATCGACTTCCTGCTGCTCGCCGCTGATCACCACGTCGACGTCGGCGGCGTTGGCCGCCGGCGTGGCGTAGCCCACGCCGAGCAGCACGCGGCTCACCTTCGCCGCCGGGTCGCCGACGACGCGGAGCGCCCTGGCGCCGATGCGGCGCTGCAGCGTCGTCGCGAGCGCGCCCAGCGTCGTCTCGGGGAGCGTGAATCGGTGCGAGCCTGGCGCCGTCTCGTACCGCGCGTCCAGCCCCAGCTCGCGTGCGCTCCCGACGTAGGTGAAATCGGGCCGCTGGTCGTGCATGGAGTCGTGGGTGCGAAAGATCACGACGTTGTGCGCGTCGAGGTAGGCGCGCTTCCGAGCGAAGAGCAGCGGGTCGGCGCTGACGAGGCCGACGTCGTCGCGATCGTTCCAGAAGGTGACCTCGTGCGGGATGATCATATTGAGCCCCGCCGCCACCGCGCGCTGGATCACGTCGAGGCTCGCGAACGCGGTGGTGGCGATGCCGGTCACGCGAGTATCGGGGCCGCCGCACTTGAAGGTGTCGCGATAGGTCGCCTCGCGCCACGGCGCGCCCAGGTTCTTCTTGATGCGAGCGACGACCTCGCCCGCCGTCACGCCGTGGGCCTCCAGAACGGGTCGCCGGCCGGCAGCCAGCGCACCGGGGCCTCGGGCACCATCGGCCGCAGCCAGTCGGCGCACACCTTCATGCCGGCGTCCTCCGACAGCGAGCGGCCGACGAGAATCAACCCCTTGCCGACCCCGGCGTTCACCACGTCGCGCACGTACTCGGACGACTCCCACTCGCGTATCTCGCCGGCGACGATCGCGTCCACCCGCGGCAGCGCGGCGACCGTGTCCTGAATCGTTCTGGTGCCAGGCAGGAGGCCCACGGTCCTGACGCGTGTCTGCGGACGTCCGACCACCCGCACCCCACCCCGCGCGTCCAACCGCGACTTCACGCGCGAGGCCAGCGCCTCGAGTGTCACCGCCGGCACCACCAGCTGCAGCGGGTCGCCGGTTCGGAGGTATCTCGCCCAGTCGAGCGCCTCGGCCAGCCCCCGCGCGAACGGATCGGGCGTCCGCACCCGCCAATGGTCGCTGAAGCGCCAGACCACCAGGTTGTGCGTTCGGATGAAATCATTCTTGCTGGTGAACACCGGATCCGGCGCCGCTGTCGACGCCGCGCCGCGACCGCGCCCCGCGGACGGCATGGGGCTGTCACCGCGGGAATAGAACGTCGGTCCGGCGGTGACGATCAAGTTCGCCCCGGCGGTCACCGCCCGGCGCATCACCTCGATCGTGGCCAGCGAGGTGGTGACGATCCCGGTGACCGCCGTGGACGGATCACCGGCCTTGAACCCATCTGCCGTGGCCGCGTTCCATTCCACCCCGGCGGCCTGTCGCACGCGATCGACGACGTCCTGTGCGGTGACGGTCGCCCCGCCGATCGCGGCGGGAGTGAGCACCCACGGTGCCGCGGCAGCGCCGGACGCACCCAGCCTGACGAAGTCGCGGCGCGACACCCGCGTCATGTCGGCGTCGACCTCGAGTGTTCGCGCGCGCGGCGCGCCGCGGCGGCTTCGTCCAGCGCGGCGACGATGCGATCGACGTCGTAGACGCATCCGGCCCAGGTCCCACCGCTCGCCCGCTGCAGCGCGGCCCAGAGCCGGCTGTCGTCGGGCAGCTGCTCGTGCGGCGCCAGAGCCGGATGCCGCGGGCGGCTGCGAAGCAGCTCGGCGCACGCGTCGACATCGAGCGGCACCCCGCCGGCGCCCACGAGGTTGACGCGGCCGCTCAGAGTGTTGCGGTCGATCTCGATCTCGATGAGATCGCCGTCGCGCACGCGTCCGATCGGCCCGTCGTCGAGCGCCTCGGGACCGACGTGGCCGATACACGCGCCGCTCGAAAATCCGGAGAACCGTCCGTCGGTGACGAGGGCGACGCGTTTGCCCCACGGCAGATAGCGGAGCGCCGTGGTGATCTGCGCGGTCTCCTGCATCCCGGTGCCCGACGGGCCCATGCCCATGAGGACGATGACATCGCCTTCCCGCACCGGCTGACCGGACGTCCCCTTGACCGCCTGAATCGCCTCCCGCTCGTCGGTGAATACCCGCGCGGGGCCGCGGTGCCGGTAGACGTTGTCGCTGTCGACCACCGAGGGATCGAGGGCGGTGGCCTTGATCACCGAGCCTTCGGGGGCCAGGTTGCCGAGCGCGAACACCACGGTGCTGGTGAGGCCCATGCGGCGCGCCGCCTCGGGGCCCATGATCACATGATCCGGATCGATCGCCGACGCCGAGGCCAGCCGTGCGCGCGCCGCCTGGCGCCGCTCGCTCGCGTCCCACCAGTCGAGCGTCGCGTCGACGGTCGCGCCGGTGGCGGTCAGCGCCCGCCCGTTCAGCAGCCCCATGCGGCGGAGGTGCAGCATCACCTCGGGCACGCCGCCGGCCATGAACACCTGCGCGGTCGCAAAGCCGCGCGGACCGTTCGGCAACGCATCCACCAGGCGTGGGGTGGCGCGGTTGATCCGGCTCCAGTCGTCGACCGACGGCGGCTTCAGGCCGGCAGCGGCCGCAATCGCCGGAATGTGCAGCACGAGATTCGTCGAGCCGCCGAACGCCGCGTGCACGAGCATCGCGTTCTCGACCGCCGCGGCGGTGAGCAGGCGGCTCACCGGCAGGGCGAGCGCGTCGAGCCGCTGGAGCGCGGCGGCCGAGCGGCCGGCCAGCTCCAGCCACACCGGTTCGCCCGACGGCGCGAGCGCGCTGTGCGGCACCGCCAGGCCGAGACCCTCCGCGACCACTTGCGACGTGGCGGCCGTGCCGAGGAACTGGCAGCCGCCGCCCGACGACCCGCACGCCCGGCAGCCCATGGTCGCCGCGTAATCGAGGCTGATCAGGTCGTGCGAGAATCGCGCGCCAAGGCTCTGCACCTGCCCGGCGTCTTCGGCGTCGCGCGCCGGCAGCGTGACGCCACCGGGGACGATCACGCCGGGCAGATCCCTGGTGCCGGCCAGCGCCAGCATCGTGGCCGGCAGCCCCTTGTCGCAGGTGGCGATGCCCATCACACCCGATGCCGTGGGCAGCGATCGAATCAAGCGTCGCATGACCACCGCGGCATCGTTGCGGTACGCCAGGCTGTCGAACATGCCGGTGGTACCCTGCGTGCGGCCGTCGCACGGGTCGCTGCAATAGACCGCGAACGGAATCGCCCCGGCGGCGCGCAGCGCCTCGGCGGCCCCACGCACCAGCAGCCCGATCTCCCAATGACCGGTGTGATAGCCGAGCGCGATCGGCTCGCCCTGTTCCGAGCGCACGCCGCCCATCGTGCTGACGATGACGTATTGGCGACCGGCGAGCGCGTCGGGGCGCCAGCCCATGCCGGCGTTCTGGGTGAGGCCGAAGACATGGCCGCTCGGCTGGTTGCGCAGCATCTCCGGCGTCAACGGCAGCCGTCCTGCCGGGCCCTCCCCTTCGATGCGCGTGCCACTGATCGTGGCCGCCGACCCGAGCGCCGCCTCGATTGGCGGCGCAGTCTCCCGTGCCATCGGCGCCTACGTTACCACCGCGGCGATCCGTGAAAAGCCACCTTGCCGCAAATTTGGCGCAGCACCGGGCCACGTCGCGGCTACCATGGCCGGCGTCCAAGAGGAGTGCTCCTGGTGCGTAGCATCTACACGGCAGCGGCGGTCCTCGCGGCGATCGAGCTCGTGGGGTGCTCCACGTCACGAGAGCGGCAATCCGAGCCCTCGACCGTCCAACCTCCCGCCGTCGCGGCGGCGATCACGGAGGCGCCGTTCGGTAAGCTAGGCGACGCGGCGGTGCAGATCTACACGCTGACGAACCGGAATGGGCTGGTGGCCCGAATTACGAACTACGGCGCCATCGTGACCGAGCTGCACGTACCCGACCGGACCGGCCGGCTCGCCGACGTGGTGGCCGGCTTCGAAAACCTGGACGGCTATCGGAAGGGCAGCGCGTATTTCGGCGCGATCGTCGGGCGCGTCGCCAACCGCATTGCGAATGCCGAGTTCACGTTGGACGGCACGCGCTATCCGCTCGCCGCCAACGACAAGCCGCACCACCTGCACGGCGGCGCGAAGGGCTGGGACAAGGTGGTCTGGACCGCCACGCCCATGGACACGCCCGACGGTCCGTCGCTCGTGTTGACCTACGTGTCGAAGGACAGCGAGGAAGGGTATCCGGGCACGGTCACGGCGAGAACCGTGTACACCCTCACGCATCGGAACGAGCTCACGGTGGACATGCAGGCCACCACGGACAAGGCCACGCTCGTGAACATGGCGCACCACGGCTACTGGAACCTGGGCGGTCACGCCTCGGGCACCATCCTCGATCACGAGCTCACGCTGTACGCCGACCGCTACACGCCGGGGGCGCCGATGGTCCCCTACGGCGACACGAAACCGGTCGCGGGTACGCCGTTCGACTTCACTCGCGCCAAGACGATCGGCAACGACCTGGCACGGACTGGGGGCACACCGATCGGCTACGACCACAACTTCGTCGTCAACGGCGAGCCGGGCCAACTGCGACCGGTCGCCAGACTGAAGGATCCGCGATCCGGCCGGGTCATGACGCTCGCCGCCGATCAGCCGGGCGTGCAGTTCTACACCGGGAACTTTCTCGACGGTTCGTTGACCGGCAAGGGCGCGACCTATGTGCAGCATGCGGCGCTCTGCCTCGAAACGCAGACGTTTCCCAACGCCATCAACGTGCCCGCCTGGCGGGAGCAGGTGATCCTGCGGCCCGGCCGCGTCTATCGCCACCGGATGGTTCACACCTTCACCGCCGAGCCGTGACACCCGCTTTGCACTGGGGCGTGATCGGCACCGGTGGCATCGCCGCCGATTTCTGCCAGGCGCTGAACCACTCCACGCAGTGCGTGGTGGTCAACGTGGCGGGCTCTTCGCCGGCCAAGGCGCGCGACTTCGCCGGGCGATTCGCCATCCCCCGCTGGTCCGACGGGCTGGCGACCCTCCTCGACGATCCACGAGTCGAGGCGATCTACGTGGCGACGCCGCATCACCTGCACGAGGAGCACGCGATGGCCGCGATCGCGGCCGGCCGGCACGTGCTGTGCGAGAAACCGCTCACGCTCGAGGAACGCAGCGCCGGACGCGTGATCGCCGCGGCGAGGCGGCGCGGCGTCTTTCTGATGGAAGCCTTCATGTACCGCTGCCACCCGTTGCTTCGCGAGCTGCTCGTACGGCTCGAGGACGGCGTGATCGGACCGGTGCGCCACGTGCGCGCCGACTTCGGCTTTCGCGCGCCCCGCTCGCCCGGCCACCGTCTGTTCAGCCCGGCGCTCGGCGGCGGCAGCATCCTCGACGTCGGCGGCTACCCCGTCTCGTTCGCGCGTCTGATTGCGGGTGTCGTCGAGCGGGCGCCGTTCGCCGAGCCGGTCGCCCTCACCGCGAGCGGGCTCCTCGGCCCGACCGGAGTCGACGAGCTGGCGACCGCGCACCTGACCTTCGCCTCCGGGTTCACGGCCAGCGTGACCAGCGCGGTCTCGTATGACGTCGGCATGTCGGCGATCGTGTTCGGGGACCGCGGCCGCGTCGTGCTCCCCAACCCGTGGATCCCGAACGGCGGCCGCCAATCGCTCGAGGCGGAATTCACCGTCCACGTGGAAGGGCGCGAACCTGAGACGGTGACCATCCGCACCGACATGCCGACCTACGGCATCGAAGCGGAATATGTTGCGAGAACTCTCCCCGCCATCGAGCCCAAGTGGCCGGCCATGAGCTGGGCCGACACGCTCGGCAACTTGCGGGTCATGGACGGCTGGCGAGCCTCACTTCGCGCCCAGGCGCAGCTTTGACGCCAGCGCGCACTCCGCCATCACGGTGAAATAGCGCTGCACGCCGTCGGTGCCGACGAGGAACGGGTGCTCTTCGCCCGGCTCACGCGCCGCCTGCACGAGCCGGGCCTTGGTGTAGGCGCCGTCGTACTCGCTGTGGTTGGAGAGGAGCACCGCGGCGCCTACTTCGGCGGCCACGCCGGCGATCTTCTTCTGCGACGCGATGTACTCGTCCCAACGCGCGCCCTCGCTCCCGAAGCCACCCGTCAGCGTACCGCCCGAATAGGCCACCATCACGGTCTTGCCCTGGTCCTTCACCGGAAACACATAGGACAGCGTGCCGGGCGTGTGCCCCGGCGTGGCGACGACTGTCACGGTGGTGTCGCCCAACGTAATCTTCGTGCCCTCCAGCCCCACGGTCACGTCGCCGGCGCCGCGGGTCGGCACGCCGCCCGCCGCCGTCGCCGGCCGTTTCAGCGTCGACTCCCAGTCGGCGGCACCCATCACCACCTTGGCGCCGTAACGGCGCTGCAGTTCTGCTGCGCCCTGATCGTGATCGCCGTGCGCGTGGCTGATGACGACGTACTTGATCTCGCGCGGATCGAGCCCCAGCTTGCTCATCCCATCGATGATCTCCGGCTGCGTCGCCCAGGCGAAGTTGGTGTCGATGATGATGAGGCCTGCGCTCGTCCGCAGCGCCCATGACGAGTGCTGGCGGGTGCCGAGCCAGTAGAAGTTGTCGAACACTTTGTAGGGCGCCGCGTACCAGGTCGATCGGTCCGGCGTCGCCGGCGGTCCGCCCGCCCGCGGTCCGGGGCCGCCACCGCGCGGCGCGGCCGGCAGGCACAGGTTCACGAAGGTGGCGCGGTACTCGAGGCCAGCAGCCGTCCTGGCGGCCGCCACATGTGCGTCCACTTCACTGGCGGGCGCCTGGGCCTGTGAAGCCCCGGCCAGGAGCAGGGCGCCGAGCGTGCCAAGCAGAATCGGTGTCCGGTGCATGGTTGTGTCTCCAGAAAACAGTGACCTACGGAATCGCCCACGGCATGACGTAGGCGTACAGCATGACGATCAGGCCGACGAGCGACGCCAGCACGACGCTGTGCCCGAAGACCGCTTTGAAGATCGCCGCCTCGCTGCCCTGCTGATTGGTGGCGGAGCTCGCGACGACGATGGATTGGGCGTCGATCATCTTGCCCATCACCCCGCCGGTGGTGTTGGCGGCGCCCATGAGAATCGGGCTCAGGCTCAACTGCTCCGCCGTCACCTTCTGCAGGTTGCCGAACAAGGCATTCGACCCGGCGTCGGTGCCGGTCAGCGCCACCCCCAGCCATCCGAGCAAGGTGCCGAAAAACGGAAACAGCGACCCCGTCCCGGTGAGGCTCAGCCCGATGATCGTATCCATGCCGGAATAGCGCGTGACGTAGGCGAGGCCGACCATGAAGCTGATCGCCAGGATCGATGGCGTCATCTGCACCACCGTGTCCTTGAACAGGCGCGCGGTGGTCGACGGCGGAAGCCGCGCCAGCATCGCCGCAATCACCGCGGCGACGAAGACGACCGAGCCTGGGATGCCGATGAAGTTCAGATTGACCGTGGCATCTTCAGGCGTCGGCTGCGGGGCCACCGGCGGCATCTTCAGCACCGTGTTGTGCAGGAACGGCATCGGCATGCGCAGGGCGTCGATGTTCAAGTACCTGGCTGCGGCCGGCAGCCCGGTGAGGAAAATCAGGACAGAGGCGACGATGAACGGCGACCAGCCCTTCAACACGTCGGCCGGGGAGTGCCGCCGCCCGGACGCGACCAGTTCGCCGCTCACCGGGATCACGGTCGCGGGCTGCCATACGTTCAGGAGCGCCACCGTCGCCAGCAGCGACACGACGGCCGCCACGATGTCGACCAGCCCGATATCCTGGTAATTCGACCAATAGAACTGGGTGGCGGCGAACGACAGACCGCTGACGAGCAGCGCCGGCCACACCTGCCACGTCTCGCGCCACCCCACCATGCTGCGCACCAGCCAGAACGGCAGGATGAACGAGAGCGGCGGCAGGATGCGACCGGCCATGGCGCTGAACTCGAGCTCGGGCAACCCGGTGACACCGGCCAGCACGCGAATCGGGTTGCCGACGCCGCCCCACGCCACGGGCGCCGTATTGGCGACGAGACAGAGCGTGGCCGCCTTGAAGCGGTCGAACCCCAGCCCGATCAAGAACGATCCGGCAATCGCGACCGGCGCCCCGCCGCCGCCGGTACCTTCGAGAAAGGCGCCGAAGCAGAAGGCGATCAGCACCAGCTGCAGGCGCTTGTCAGACGACAGGCCCGCAATCGAGTCCTTCATGACCTGGAACTGCCCGGTCGTCGACGCGACGTTGTAGAGAAAGATCGAGGCCACTACGATCCAGGCGATGCGCATCACGCCAAAGACCACCCCGTGCCCCGCCGCGGTGGCGACCAGCAGCGCCGGCATCCGGAATACCGTCAAGGCGAGCGCCACGGCGACCAGCAGCCCGCACAGCGCCGACACCCACACCCGCTTCTTCAACCCGATGAGCACGAAGAACAGCGTGAGCACCGGCAGCGCCGCAACCGCCGTCGAGAGCAGGCGGTTGCCGAACGGATCGTAGAGCTGCTGCCAGGTCATCGACGCCGATAGGTCTTGCTGAAACCGTTGCGCGTGTTGGTGACCGTGAACGTGCCGTCCGGCCGGGCGGACACCTTGAGCGAGTACGCGGGCGAATGGGGCGCGGCAGGGGCGCCGCCGCGCCCGCCGGGCGCCGGCGCGGGCGCCGTCAGGACACTGGCGGCGGTCGCCGCGTCCTCCACATTGGCGATGAACAGCGCCGGCGCGTTGTCGAGCCCGACGTTGTGCGACCAATGCAGCTGCCAGAGATCCTCGAGGCCCGGAGATTCGTGCAGGACCCGGAAGGCGCCGGGCGCGCCGCCCTTGCGGGTCCCGTTGTTCATCACCGCCACGCGCGGCTGCAACGCGTGCACCAGCGCCGGCGACCCCGACCTCTCCAGCCCGTGATGCGACGTGAGATAGAGGTCCACCGGACCGATGCGGTTCGTCGGGCACATCAGATCGAGCTCGCCGTTCCACGTCAGATCGCCAAGGTCGATGGTGCGAAACCGGCCGTAGGCGAGCACGAAGCCGGCCGAATCGCCGTTGTCGGCGTCGATGTAGGCGCTCTCGTCCTTCGGCTGGACGCCGGTGCAGGACGGGTTCCGGCCGCCGCCGGGGAGGGTCGATCGAAGGTAGCGGTTGGCGGAGGCGACCGTCGTGATGTCGAGGCCCGCCATGGGCACCTTGTCCCCTGGCTTCACCGTCGTGCGTTTGCCGCGACTCAGCGCCTCGTAGGCCGGGAGAAAGGCCGGCGCGACGATGCGGTCGTTGGTGTTCGGCGCGCCGTGATCGTAGAAGCGCATCACCGGCACCTGTCTGGCGAGCGCGAGCAGGGCGCCGACGTGATCGCCGTGGTAATGCGTGGTCCACAGGTGATCGATCCGCGTGACGCCCGCGCCGTTGAGCGTCTCGACGATCCGGCCGAGATCGCGGTCCCCGGCGTTGCCGGTGTCCACCAGCAGCGATTCGCCGCCCGGACCGATGAAGAGGGTCGACTGTCCCCCCTCGGTGTCGATGTAGTAGATCGTCAGCGTTCCGGAGCTCTGGGCCGTCAAGCCGAGGAGCCCGGCCGTCAGGCAGAAGGCGGCGATGGATAGACGGCGCATGTCAGCGCTCCTCCGCCAGCGCGTCCTTCGACATCTTGCCGTCGACCCACCGCCAGATCGCGCGAGGGTTGGCGTCCTGCAGTTCCACGGGCAGCGCCGACTGCGGAAAGTTCTGGTAGGCCACCGGCCTGGCAAAACGATTGATCGCTGCCGTGCCGACCGAGGTCGTTCTCGAGTCGGTCGTCGCCGGGTACGGGCCGCCGTGCTGCATCGACCCGCACACCTCGACGCCGGTTGGAAAGCCGTTCAGGACCAACCGCCCCGCCTTGTCCTGGAGAATCGACACCAGCCACGCATGCTTCGCCAGATCCGCGGGGGTGCCGTGAATCGTCGCCGTCAACTGTCCCTCGAGACCGCGCGCGACGGCTGCCATCTCATCGCCCGAACCGCAGCGGACGACCACAGTCGAGGGCCCGAACACTTCTTCGGACAGCGCTCGATGCTGCATGAACGTCTGCGCCGAGGTTTCGAACAACGCCGGCCGGGCGCGGCCATCCTGATCAGGGTCGCCGACGGACGAGCGAACATCGCACGTGCCGTTGACGGCGCTGAGCCGGCGAAGACCGGTTTCGTACGACTGCAAGAGAGCGGGATAGAGCATGGTGCCTGGCGGCGCGGCGCGGATGAGATCCTGCAGCCGCCGCACGAACCGGTCGAACGACTCGGTGCCGACGGCGACGACCACTCCAGGATTGGTGCAGAACTGCCCGACGCCCAGCGTGACCGACGCCGCGAGCCCGTCGGCGATCGCCTCGGCGCGTTCGGCGAGGGCTCCCGGCAGCAGGAAGACCGGGTTCACGCTGCCCATCTCCGCGTACACCGGAATCGGATCGGGACGGCGGGCAGCGGCATCGAACAGTGCCCGTCCGGCGCGCAGGCTTCCCGTGAAACCGACCGCTCTGGTGTGCCGATGCTGGACGAGTGCCGTTGCGACGTCGTGCCGCGTGCTCTGAATCAGCGAGAAGATCCCCGGCGGCATGCCGGCCGCCTGGGCCGCCTTGACGATCGCGCCGGCAGCCAGCTCGGACGTGGCCGGGTGTGCCGGATGCGCTTTCACGACGACGGGGCATCCGGCGGCGAGCGCCGAGGCGGTGTCGCCTCCCGCAACCGAGAACGCCAGCGGGAAGTTGCTGGCCCCGAACACGGCGACAGGGCCGATCGGAATCAGCATCCGGCGGATGTCAGGTTTCGCCAGCGGCTTGCGATCGGGCACTGCGCGATCGATGCGTGCGTCGACCCAGGAGCCCTCGCGGACCAGATCGGCGAACATGCGCAGCTGGCCGGCGGTGCGGGCGCGCTCGCCGGCCAGACGCTCCGGCGGCAGCGCGGTTTCGCGATTGGCCACGTCTATGAGATCCCCGATGTGCTCGATCTCCTCGGCGACGCGGTCCAGAAATCCTGCCCGCGCCGCGGCCGGGATCTGCTGGTAGTCGTGCGACGCGCTCGCCGCCTGGTCGAGCGCCCGATCGACGTGCGCACCCGACGCTTCCTCGAATTCGATCTTGGTGCCGGCGGCCGTGAAGCGCCCTTCCGCCGAATCGACCGGCTCACCGGCGATGAGACTTCGTCCCGTCAGCATCGGGCCCTACTTTCCGGGAAGCGCATAGGCGACCCAGCCGAGCGGTCCGGCAGGCGGCGGCCCGGGCCGCGCACCGCGGCCACCGGGCGCATTTGCGGCCGGGACCAGCAGGTACTGCCGCCCGCCAGTCTCGTACATCACGGGCGACCCGACGAAGTTGCCGGCAAACGGCGACGCCCAGAGCCGGCCGCCCGTCTCACTGTCCCACGCACGAATCTGGTTGTCGCCACCGGCGCCGAACACGAGACCCGACTCGGTCACGACCAGCCCGTGGTTCAGCGCCGGCATGCCGGTGCCGGCGATCCCGCGCGCCGCCAGCGCGGGATCGTCGCCGAACCCGACCCGCCATTTGATCGCCGGCTGGTTCAAGTCGTACTTCACGATCGAGGTGTAGGGCGGTGCGATGCGGTGTGCCACCGTGTTGTACTCGTTGATCACCGGCCGCTCGAACTGCGGCACCCCGTCGGGATACGGCGGCAGGGCGCCGCGTCCACGCCCGCCTGCCGCGGCGGGCCGCGTCCACACTGAACCCGATCCAACGATCAGCTCCGCGGGAGCACCCGAGCCAGACGGACCCGCACCGCGGCCGCCGCGGCCACCCGGTGCGCTCGTCAGATAGGTCACGACGGCCTCCACGTCGGCGGCGGTGAGATGCGGAAACGCCGGCATTCGTCCCTTGCCCGCGCTCAGCACGGTTCGAACGGCCGCGGCATCGAACCGCGAGGCACCGGCCGCGATGCCGTTGACCGGATCCTCGGCGTACACGAGCGCCGCGCCGTTGGCCGTGCCCAGGCGATCCACGCCGTGACACGACTGGCAGTTCTGCTGGTAGATCGCCTGGCCGGGCGGCGCAGCCGGCGCACCGCCTCGCCCGGCGGTCTCGCCCGGGCGCAGCAGGCGGAGGATGCCGGGATTGTCGTGCGTCACCACGTACACCGCCCCGGTGCGCGGTTCGGATGCGAGACCACCGAAGAGCACGCCACCGTTGCTCGTCGGAACGTGGACCGTATCACGGTAGCTGATCGGCGTGAAGAGTCCGCGGTTGTCGGCGGCGAGCAGCCGCTTCTTGAAGGCGTCGGCCTCGTCGCCCGGGAGATAGGGGCTGACGTCGTCGACGCCGAACGACTGGCGCGCGAACGGCGGCGGGTTCGACGGATACGGCTGCGTGGGCCAGCTCTGTTCACCGGCCATCTCGGATGTCGGCACCGGACGTTCCTCGATCGGCCAGATCGGCTCGCCCGTCACCCGGTCGAACACGTAGAGCCAGGTGGTCTTGCTCGCCACCACGACGACGTCTCGAGGGCGCCCGTTGTGCCGGACGGTCGTCAGCTGCGGCGCTGCGCTGGGATCGAGATCCCACAGGTCGTGGTGCACGAGCTGGAAATGCCACAGGCGCTTGCCGGTGCGAGCGTCGAGCGCAACGATCGAGGTCCCGAAGAGGTTGGCGCCGATCCGATCGGCGCCATAGAAGTCATAGGTCGGCGAGCCGAGCGGGACGTAGACGATGCCGCGCCGCGCATCCACCGTCATCTCACCCCAGTTGTTGGTGCCACCCACGTACTTCCAGGCGTCCTTCGGCCACGTGTCGTATCCGAACTCCCCCGGCCGCGGCACGGTGTGGAAGGTCCACGCCAGCCGGCCCGTCAGCACGTCGTAGGCACGAATGTCGCCGGGAGGCGACATGTAGCCTTCGCCGGTGGCGCTGCCGAGAATCAGCAGGTTCTCGAAGACCTCGCCGGGAATCGTCGACTGGATGTTGCCGACGGTCGCCGGATCGCGGCCGTCGATGCCGGCACGCAGGTCGATCACACCGTTGGTGCCGAACGACACGATCGGTCGGCCGGTCTGCGCATCCAGCTCCTGGAGCAGGCCATCGATCGCGAAGATCAGGCGCCCGTCGCGGCCGTCGCGACTTTCCCAGTAGCTCATGCCGCGGCTCGTCATGCCGTTCATGCGCTCGCGGACCCACAGCTCCTTGCCGGTCGTGGCGTCCACCGCGACGAGCGAGCCGTTGCGGCCGCGACCGTAGACCGCGCCGCGCACCACAATCGGGCTGCTGCCGGTCTCCCCGTAGGGATAGGTCCAGGCAACCTGCAACCGGCTGACGTTGGACTTGTTGATCTGGCGCGACGCGAAGTAGCGGCCGTTGTCGGCGCCGTTCCCGTATCCGGTCCACCACTTGTCGCTGTCGCCGGCGGCCTGCGCCAGGGTGGACGCGCCGGCGGCGACGCCGGCCGCGAGCACCACCACCGCGTTGACGTGCCGCCATGACCACGCTCTGCTCTTGGGCATCCCGGTGATGCTCCTCCGAAGCGCGGGCAAAGAACCTTCCAAAGCGTTCAAAAAACCGGCAAAGGCCCGCGCCGACGGGACGGCGGTGGAGGCCGACGGCCGGTATGATGTCGCCGCCAGGGTGCGGGGCTATTCGGTGACAGGAGGCTTGCCATGACCGACGGGACCAGGGCTTTCGCGCTCGCCACGGCCGCGGCCGTGGCGGCGGTGTTCGTGTGCCCAGCGCCACGGGCGCAGGAGGCTGCGCCCCAGCGAGTCGTCCACACCGATCCCGCGGCCTTTCGTCAGCTGAGCGCCGTCCACGCGGGCGCCGGCAGCATGGCCTTCGCGGCACTGCTCAATCGCGGAGCCGTCACGCCCGAGTTCAACTTCCTGCATCGCGGTGTCATTCCGCCGGGCGCCGGCATCGGCCACCACTTCCACAACGTCGTCGAGGAGATGTTCGTCATCCTCGACGGCGAGGCGCAGTTCACCGTCGATGGACGCACGGCCACTGTGAAGGGCCCTGCGGGCGTCATCTGCCGGACCGGCCACTCGCACGCCATCTACAACGCGGGCTCGACTCCCGTGCAGTGGATGAACCTCAACGTGTCGCTCGTCGCCGGCGTGTACGACGCCTTCGATCTGAACGACACCAGGGCGGGCGCCGCGCTCGACCCCGTCGCGACGTTCATGACGATGCGGCTGGACCGCGGCCTCCTCAGGCCGGCAGGTGCGCGCGGGCGTGGCGCGGCCTCCACAGCGGCGTCCCCGACGGCCGTCGTGTCACGCCGCGCGCTCGGGCCGTCAGTGTTCTCGACGCCGTGGGCGTACGTCGACCACGTGATCGTGCCGCCGGGCGCCTCGACGCCCGACCTCGCCCACGACGCCGTGGGCGAGGCGTATTACGTCCTGGCCGGCGCCGGAACCGTGGCAATCAAAGGTGCCACGCCCGAAACCGCGGCCGTGCGCACCGGCGATGCGATCCCGATCCGCATCGGCGAATCGAGCCGGTTCTCGAACACGGGCTCCGAGCCGCTCGAGCTGTTCGTGATGGGCGTCGCGAAAGACGCCGCCGCCAAAACGCGATTACTGGCGGGCAACTGAGACCGCAATGACGACCGGAGGATGGACGTGCACAGACGAGGAATGATGACATCCGCTTTGATGGCCGTCGCCGCTGCGTTCGGTGTCGGCCGATCCACCACCCCGGCGGGCGCCCAGACGAAGCACATCCGCCTCTACGTGGAGATGGACGTCGCGCCCGGGCGAGAGCGCGAGATGCTCGACACGTTTCACAACGTGTTCGTGCCCGAGGCGGTCAAGCACGCCGGCTACGTCCGCGTGAAGATGCTCAAGCGGCGCGCCATCCTGCAAGGCACGGTGCCCGCGAACTACAACTACCGCTTCGAGCTGGAGTTCGAGAGCGAGGAGCTGCGCCAGAAGTGGATCGCGTCGGCCGCTCACCAGCGTGTCTGGCCGCCGGTCGAGCGCTGCATGACGACCCTGAAGGACTACCCGGTCGTCCTCTACGACGAGGTCTGATGGGGATCGCGCGGTTACGCGCCGCCGCGCCGCATGCGACGGCCGAACAGCTGATCGGCCACGGCCCCAATGAGGATGACCGCGCCCATGACGGCAAAATCGAGCGAGCCGGGAATGTCGAGCAGGTTCACGAGATTCCGCAGCACCTGCAGCAGCGCCGCCCCGATGACGATGCCGAGCACGGATCCTTCTCCGCCGCGCAGGCTGCAGCCGCCGACGACGGCGGCGGCAATCGCGTAGAGCTCATAGAAGTTGCCATGCGAGGCGGGCGAGATCGAGTTGGTGTAAAAGGCGATGATCACCGCCGACAGGGCGGTCAGGAGACCGGACAGGACGTAGGCCCAGGCCACGACCGTCTGGGTGCCCACGCCGGAATAGCGCGCCGCCTCGGCGTTGTGTCCGACTGCGAACAGGTGCCGCCCGAACACCGAGCGATGCAGCAGCACCCAGGCCATCACGGCCACGACCACCATCACCACGAACGGCATCGGCACGCCGCCGACGCTTCCCGACGCCAGCGCCCGCACCCATTCGAAGCCCTCGCCGGTGCCGAAGCCCTTCGTAGAGTCGTTGGCGATGTAGCGGGCAGCCCCGCGATACAGCAGCAGGCCGCAGAGCGTGACGATGAAGGGCTGCAGCCGCAGGCGCGTGATCAGCACGCCGTGAACCGCGCCGAGGCAGCCGCCCAGCGCCACCACCGCCGCCAGCGCCGCCGCCGGCGGCCAGCGCCATTCGACCAGCATCATCGACAGCAGCACGCCGAGCAGCGCGCAGACCGATCCGACCGAGAGGTCGATGCCGCCGGTAATGATCACGATACCGACGCCGATGCTGAAGATGCCGTAGGTGCCGACGAGCCGGCCGACGTTCTGCAGGTTGACGACGCTCAGGAACTGCGGACTGGCCACGGCCACGATGGTGCAGAGCACCAGCAGCAGCAGGAGAATACCGATCTCTTGTCTCGTCATATCGAAGGCGCGGCGCGCTGCCGCTCAGGCCACCGCCAGCTGCATGATCGATTCGGCCGTGCACGCCGGCCGGTCGAGGATGCCGGCAATCCGCCCCTCGTGCATCACGGCGACGCGGTCGCTCTCGGCGATGATCTCGTCCATATCGCTGCTGATCATGATGACCGCCGCGCCGTCGTCGGCGAGCCGCCGGATCAGGCGATGCATCTCGGCCTTCGCGCCCACGTCGACGCCTTGCGTCGGTTCGTCGAAGACGATGGCGCGCGGCTTGAGCGCCAGCCACTTGCCGAGCACCACTTTCTGCTGATTCCCGCCGCTGAGCGTCGCCGCCGCGGCTTCGATCGACGACGCCTTCACCGTCAGCGTGGTGGCGATCTCGCGGGCGGCCCTCGCCTCGGCGGAGCGTTTGACCAGGCCGAGACGGCTGTAGGCGCCCAGCGCCGGCAGCGTGAGGTTCTCGCGCACGCTCATCGCCCCGATCACGCCGCGGCCGCGGCGGTCCTCCGGCACCAGGCAGAGACCGGCGCGAATGGCGTCGCGCGCCGAGTGGATCGCCACCGGCTCGCCGTCGAGCAGGATGCGGCCGGCCTGACGCGACCCGACGCCACAGATGGCTTCGGCGAGCTCGGAGCGGCCGGCCCCGATCAGTCCGGCCACGCCCAGCACCTCGCCGCCATGGATGGTCAGCGACACCTCGGCGCCCGGGTAGCGCGCGGTACGGATGCGATCGAGCTGCAGGCGCGCCGTCGCGGCGCTCGCCACCGTCGGTGCGCGCTCTGCGCCCTGCGCCACGGCGCGGCCGACCATCAGCTGCACCAGGCGATCGCGCGTGATCTCGCCGCGACGCAGCAGCCCGGCGTTCCGGCCGTCGCGCAGCACCACGGCGCGGTCGGCCAGCGCTTCGATCTCCCGCAAGCGGTGCGAGATGTAGACGATCGCGGTGCCGCCCGCCTGCAGGTCGCGCAACAGGGCATGCAGCCGCTCGGCCTCGCGCGACCCGAGGCTGGCGGTCGGCTCGTCGAGCACCAGGAGGCGCGCGTTCATCGACAGCGCGCGCGCGATCGCCACGAACTGCTGCTGTGCGGCGGACAGCCGCCGCACGATCGTCCGCGGCGAGATCCGGGCCTCGATCCTGGCGAGCTGCCGCTCGGTGTCAAGCTCCATGCGCCGGCGATCCAGCAGGCGCAGCGGCCCGCCGCGATGCGGCTCGCGCCCGAGAAACACGTTGGCGGCCGCGTCGAGCGTGTCGATGAGCTCGAGCTCCTGGTGGATGATGGCGACGCCCAGACGGCCGGCGTCCGCCGGTCCGTGCAGCACCGCTGGTGCGCCATCCACGGTGATGTCGCCGGAGTCGGCGCGATGAATGCCGGCGAGAATCTTCATCAGGGTGGACTTGCCGGCACCGTTCTCGCCGACCAGTCCGACGATCTCCCCGGCGGCCACGTCGAGGTCGACTCGATCGAGCGCCACCACGCCGGGAAAGCGCTTGGAGATCGCCGACATCTTCAACAGAGGCTCGGTCGTCAATGGTGAGCTCCGATCCGGTCGCGTGGGAACAGCGGTGGCACCCGCTTCGCGAAGAGTGGGTGATCATGGCCGCCCATCGCCAGAATCGTCCGTGGCAAGGGGAAGAGGCCGTCACCTCCGACACGCCGCCGCCAGCATACGTCGAAGACTGCTATTTCTGCCCCGGCAACCTGCGCGTGAGCGGCGCGCGCAATCCGGATTATCAGTCGGTGTTCGTCTTCGACAACGATCATCCCTGCGTCGGCCTCGATGCGCCCCGGGAGCTGGCGGCGCCGCCCGGCATCTATCGGAACGCGCCGGCCACCGGCATCGCGCGCGTGGTGTGCTATACGCCGAAACACAACGTCACGCTGGCGGAGCTGGCCGTCGATGATATCGCCACGCTGTTCGGCACCTGGCGCGACCAGTATCTCGAGCTCGGCGCGCGGCCCGAGATCCACCATGTGCTCACCTTCGAGAACAAGGGCGAAGTGGTCGGGATGTCGAACCCGCACGCGCACGGGCAGATCTACGCCACCAACTTCGTGTTCAAGACGATCGAGACGGAAGCCGCCGCCAGCCGGCGCTACTACCAGGAGCATCGGCGCGCGCTCTTCCAGGACATCCTGCGGACCGAGCTGGAGGATGGTCGCCGGGTGCTGTTCCAGAACTCGTCCGCGGTGGCGTTCCTGCCCTACTTTGCCCGCTACGCCTACGAGTGCTACGTCGCGCCCCGGGAGACGCACGCCAGCCTCGCCACCATGTCGGCACAGGAGCGCCATGAGCTCGCGGTGGCGCTCAAGTCGCTGCTGGTGCGCTACGACAATCTGTGGCAGATGTCGTTTCCGTATGTCTTGACGCTCCACCAGGCCCCGACCGACGGCGGCGACTACAGCGGCTTCCACTTCCACATCCAATGCCATCCGCCGCTGCGCAAACCGCACTTGCTGAAGTACCTCGCCGGTCCGGAAGTGGGCGGCGGCAACTTTCTGAGCGACACCCGGCCCGAGGCCAAGGCCGCCGAGCTGCTCGCGGTACCGGACGTGCATTACCGCCATGCCTGACCTGCAGCCCCTGTTGGAGCCGATCCTGGCGCTGCACGCCGAGGTGCGCGACGAGATCCTAGCCGCGACCGAGCGGCGCGGCCTCGAAGCGATGGCGTCGGTTGACCGCGACGGCGAGGGTGACACCATCTACGCGATCGACGTGATCGCCGAGTCGATCGTCACGCGGTTCGCCGAGGCGCTCGCCCGCGATCGGTCGTTCGTCATGGTGGCCGAGGGGCTGCCGGGCGGACGCCGCGGCTACCCCGGCGGCATCGACGAGGGTTCGGCCGAGTGCTGGATCGTCGTCGACCCGATCGACGGCACGCGCGGCTTGATGTATCAAAAGCGCAGCGCCTGGATTCTGACCGCCGTGGCCCCCGCTCGCGGGCCGGGCACGTCGTTGCGCGACATCGAGCTGGCCGTGCAGACCGAAATCCCGCTCGTCAAGCAGCACCTGTCCGACCAGCTCTGGGCGCTGCGCGGCAGCGGGGCGCAGGCGCGGCGTTACAACCGGCTGACCGGCACCTACGCCCCGCTCCGGCTGAGACCGTCCTCGGCGACCAGCATCGCCCATGGCTATGCGACGATCGCCCGCTTCTTTCCCGGCGCTCGAGACGAGCTGGCAGCGATCGACGAGGCCATCGTCCGCAGCGCCTTGGGGCCGCATGCCAGCGGGAAGGCCCACTGCTTCGAGGATCAGTACGCGTCGACCGGCGGCCAGCTGTACGAGCTGATGGCCGGCCACGACCGCTTCATCGCCGATCTCCGCCCACTGCTGCGGCCCGTCTTGTCGAGCCGCGGGCTGCCGCCGGCTCTCGCCTGCCATCCCTACGACATCTGTTGCGCGCTCATCGCGGAGGAGAGCGGCGTGATCGTGACGGATCCCGGGGGACGGCCGCTCGACGCGCCGCTCGACGTCGAAGCCGAGGTCGCGTGGGCGGGGTACGCGAACCACCACATTCGCGCGCAGATCGAGCCGCGGCTGCAGGAAGCGCTTCGGGAGCGCGGATGGGACCGGCCGGAAGGCCGTTCCGCGTGAAGCCATCGGTGATGGGGACGACCGTCGATCGCATCGGGGCCGAGCTGGCGACGTTCGCCGACACGCTGCGGGAGCGTCGGCTCTTCGAGCCCGGGACCGCGGTGGCGGTGGCGCGCGCCCCGGGGCGGCTCGACGTCATGGGCGGCATCGCCGATTACTCGGGATCGCTCGTGCTCGAGCGGCCGATCGCCCAGGCGACGTGGGCCGGCGCGCAACGCCTCGATCGACCGGTCCTCGACATCGTCAGTCTCGGCCGCCCACCCTGCACGATCCCGCTGGAGACGCTGGCGCCGGGCGGCGTCGCCGCAAGCTACGGCGAGACCCGCCGGATGTTCGCGGAAGGTCCGCATCGCTGGGCGGCGTACATCGCCGGCACGGTGTTCGTCTTGGCGCGCGAGCGGGGCTTGCCGCTGACGTCGGGTGTACGGATCGTCGTCGCCTCACAGGTGCCGGAAGGGAAGGGCGTGAGCTCGTCGGCCGCCGTGGAGACGGCCAGCATGTCGGCCGTCGCGGCGGCGTTCGCGATGCCGATCGAGCCGCGCGATCTCGCGATCCTGTGCCAGACGGCCGAGAATCTCGTCGCCGGCGCGCCCTGCGGCGTCATGGACCAGATGACCTGCGTGTTCGGCGAGCCGCAGGCTCTGCTCGCGCTCCTCTGTCAACCAGCGGAACTGCACCCGCCGGTCCCCGTCCCCGACGACGTCGAACTGTGGGGACTCGATTCTGGCGAGCGTCACGCGGTAGGCGGATCGGACTACGGCGCGGTCCGCACCGGCGCCTTCATGGGGCTGCGAATCCTGGGCGAGCACGTCTCGGTGCCGGGAAACCATCTGGCGAACCTGCCGCTCGAGCAGTTCGAACGGGAGCTCGTACGGCATCTGCCGGAAGAGATGGCGGGCGACGACTTCCTCAGCCGCTTCGGTGGAACGGCCGACCACGTGACGTCGGTAGCGTCTGGCCGGCGGTACCGCGTCCGCGCGCCGGCGTCACATCCCGTGTACGAGCGATGGCGCGTCGAAGCGTTTCGCGAGCTGCTGCTGGCACCTGCCGGCGAGGCGCGCCGCTGCCGGCTCGGGGAGCTGATGTACGAATCGCACGCCAGCTACGGCCGCTGCAGTCTCGGGTCGGAGGGAACCGACCGTCTGGTGGCACTGGTGCGCGCCGAAGGCCCCGCCGCCGGCCTCTATGGCGCGCGGATTACCGGCGGCGGCAGCGGCGGGACGGTGGCCGTGATCGGGCGGCGCGATGCCGCGCCGGCGATCGCACGGGTCGCGGACGCCTACGAACGGCAGACGGGATACCGGGCGCAGGTCTTCGCCGGATCGTCGCCAGGGGTCGCGGCGTTCGCGACCCGATCGATCATCCTGTGATGAGGAGCAGAAAACAATGCAGCGACGCGTCGTCAAGCTGATCACCTGTCTGGTCTGTATCGCCGGCGCGGTGGCGGGGTGCCAGCCCCGCGAGGCCGGCGCGCCTGGTGGAGCCAGGACGCTGAAGCTGGCGTTCGTGACCAACAACTCCGCTGATTTCTGGACGATTGCGCGCCGCGGCGTCGAGCGCGCAGACCAGGAGCTGGCAGACGTGCAGACGGAGTTCAGGCTCACCGCGGACGGCACCGCCGCCGAACAGCAGCGCGTGGTGGACGACCTGTTGACCAAGGGCGTGGACGCGATTGCCATCTCTCCCGTCGATCCGCAGAACCAGACCGCGATGATCGACGCCGCCGCGAAGCAGGCGCTGGTCTTCACCCAGGACAGCGATGCGCCGCAGTCGGCGCGGACCTGCTACATCGGCACCGACAACCTGGCGGCCGGGCGTCAGGCGGGTCAGCTGATTCGCGAGGCGCTCCCCGAGGGTGGCGCCATCATGCTGTTCGTCGGCCGGCTCGATGCCCGCAACGCGCAGGAGCGCGTGCAGGGCATCAAGGAGGCGCTCGCCGGCTCGAACGTCCGCATCATCGACGTGCGCACCGACGACGCCGACGACGTGCGCGCCAAGGCGAACGCGGCCGACACGCTGGTGCGGTATCCCGACATCAAGGCGCTCGTCGGCCTCTGGAGCTACAACGGGCCCGCGATCCTCAATGCCGTGCGCGAGGCCGGCAAGAAGGGCCGCGTCCGGATCGTCGCGTTCGACGAGGCCGACGAGACGCTCGCCGGCATCAAGGCCGGCGACATTCACGCCACGGTCGTGCAACAGCCGTACGAGTTCGGATATCAGGCCATCACACGGATGGCACAGGCCGTCCGCGGCGACCGCTCGTTCATCCCCGCGACGAAACAGATCATCGTGCCGACGCTGATCGTGAACCGCGCCAACGTGGACGAGTTCACGCAGCGCATCAACACCCTCAGGGGGCGATAGATGGACACCACGCTTCTCTCGAGCCGCCGTCATTTCCTTGCCGGCCTCGGCAAGGCGGGCGCCGCGCTGGCCGGCGCATCGTGGCTGGACGCCATCGGCTACGCGCAGGGCGCGCGCGGTCCGGCCCGCGCGCTCATCCAGCAGCCGCGCGTGCGCGCCGATTTCGACCGCGCGGTGCTCGGCGCGTTCCTCGAGCACCTCGGGAGAGCCGTCTACACCGGGGTCTACCAGCCTGGCTCGCCCCTGGCCGACGCCAAGGGGTTTCGGAGCGACGTCGTGCGCGAGGTCAAGGAGATGGGGGTGCCCGTCATCCGCTACCCCGGCGGCAACTTCGTCTCCGGCTACAACTGGCTGGACGGTGTGGGCCCCAAGGCCCAGCGCCCGACCGTGCTCGAGCGCGCCTGGAACTCGATGGAGTCGAACCAGTTCGGCACCAACGAGTTCGTCGAGTGGTGCCGCCTCGTCGGCGCCGAACCGCTGCTCGGCATGAACTTCGGCACCGGCAGCGCCGAGATGGCGGTGGCCTACACCGAGTACTGCAACCTCGAACGCGGCACGAAGTGGAGCGACCTGCGGCGGTCCCACGGCTACGAGAAGCCGCACAACGTGCGCTACTGGTGCCTGGGCAACGAGATGGACGGCCCCTGGCAGATCGGCCAGATGCAGGCGCGGGAGTACGGGCGCAAGGCACGGGACGCGGCGCAGCAGATGCGGGTGGTCGACCGCGGACTGCAGCTGATTGCGTGCGGATCGAGCGGCACGGGGATGCCGCAGTACCTGATCTGGGATCGCGAAGTGCTCGAAGAGTGCTTCGACCAGGTGGACGGTATCTCGCTGCACGCCTACTACGGCAACACGCCCCCGCTCACCGGCAACAGCAGCGCGCGGTATCTCGCCATGAACCTGGACATGGACCGCCAGATTCGCGAGGTGGCCGCCGTGTGCGATTACGTACAGGGGATTCGCAAGTCCAGCAAGCGCATCTGGCTGTCGTTCGACGAGTGGAACGTCTGGTACCGCGCCCGCGGCGGCGACGCCGTCAATGGCCGCCGGCAGTTCGCCCCGAAGCTGCTCGAGGAGGTCTACAACCTCGAGGACGCGCTGCTCGTCGGCGGCTTCGTCAACACGCTGCTGCGAAACGCCGAGCGGGTCAGGGTTGGCTGCCTCGCCCAGCTCGTGAACGTGATCGCGCCGCTGGTCACGAACGACACGGCCGTCCTGCGGCAGAGCACCTACTACCCCTATGCCTGGGCGCTGCGCTATGCGCGCGGACGCGTGCTCGACCTGCGGGTCGAGTCCGAGACGTATCCGATCCGGGCCGCGGGGCTCCAGGCCGACTTCGCGCGCAACGACCAGGTGCCGTTCGTGGACGTCATCGCGACGCTCGACTCCCAGAATGGACAGGCGTGCGTGCTGATGCTGAACCGGGACCTCGAGGCCGAGCGGGAGGTCGCACTGGAGTGGCGCGACGTGACGCCGACGCGTGTCCTCGCCTGCGAGACGCTGACCGGCACCGACCTCAAGGCGTTCAACACCTTCGAACAGCCGCGGCGGGTGGCGCCGCAGCGGCTCGATGCGCCCGCCGCCGGCACCCGGATGACGTTCAAGCTGCCGCCGCGGTCGTACACGGTTGCGCAGCTCGCCGCCACCTCGTGAACCGAGGGGCCTTGACGGTTTTTGGACGGAGTGGCGGCCGCTGCGCGAGTAGCATCCACGCCATGAAGACGCTGTTGCTGCTGCCGATGGTGGTGGGAGCGGTCTGCCTGAGCAGCACCGCCTGGAGCCAGCCGCCGGCCGAATGCCGACCGAACGCGCTCAACATCCCGAACGCGCCCTACCCGTGCGTCTTCCCCGACCACCGCGTGACGTTTCGCGTCGCGGCGCCGGACGCGCAGAAGGTGCGCGTGCGGATCGGCCAGGGATTCGACATGAGCAAGGGACCCGACGGGCTGTGGTACGTGACGACGACGCCGCAGGTGGTCGGCTTCCACTACTACACGCTGGCGATCGACGGGGCCGTGGTGGCGGATCCGGCGACACGGACGTTCTTCGGATCGGGCTACGACAACAGCGCCATCGAGGTGCCGGAACCGGCTGCCGACGCCGACTTTTACAGCTTGAAGGAGGTGCCGAGAGGAACGGTGCAGCAGCGCTGGTACCGGTCCACGGTCACCGGGCAGTGGCGGCGCGCCTTGATCTATACCCCGCCAGACTACGACACCAACGCCCGGGCGAAGTATCCGGTGTTGTATCTGCTGCACGGGTGGGGCGAGAACGAGGATGGCTGGCACGCGCAGGGGCGCGTGGACGTGATCATGGACAACCTGATCGCCGCCGGTCAGGCCAAGCCGATGATCGTCGTGATGGACAACCTCAATGCCGTGAAGCCGGGTGAAAGCGCCGCGCTCTACGGCGCGCGCGGCACGCTGACGCAGACGGTGGTGGAGCCGCCGCAAGCCGCCGGTGCGGGTGGACGCGCCGTCGGCGGTGGCCCGCTGGGAGGCCCCGGCCGCGGCGGACGCGGACCGCTGGGCAGCGAGGTCTTCACCGAGATGATGCTGAGCGACCTCATCCCGATGGTGGAGCACGGCTTCCGCGTGGCGCCGGGACGCGAGAACCGGGCCATGGCCGGGCTGTCGATGGGCGGCGCGCAGACCTTCGTCACCGCGCTCGCGCATCTCGACGCGTTCGCCTATATCGGCGGTTTCAGCGGCAGCAGCGGCGGCGGCCCCGGCTTCGATCCAAAGACCTCGAACGGCGGCGTCTTTGCCGACGCGGCCGGCTTCAACAAGAAGGTGAAGCTGCTCTTCCTGGGAATCGGATCGGCCGAGGGGCCGAACACGAAGAACTTCAGCGAGCAGCTCACGCGGGCGGGAATCAAGAACGTCTACTACGAGTCGCCGGGCACGGCGCACGAGTGGCTGACGTGGCGCCGCTCCTTCAAGGAGTTCGCGCCACGCCTGTTCCGGTGAACATCAGTCCGACTCGAACATGTGCGCCTGGTACGGGAAGCCGTTCATCGCCAGCCGGCACGAGCGCAGCCCTTCCTGGCCGCCGAAGCTCGCGAGGTGCCACGTCTGGCGCGGCACGTACACCACGTCGCCTTCGTCGGCCTCGAACTGCTCCAGCCCCTCGATGTTGTAGCGGATCTTCCCGAGCATCACGAGCCAGAACTCGCCGCCCTCCTCGTGGTAGTGCCCCTTGTTGCCCGGCTGCGGCCGCTGATAGTTGCCCATGATGATGTTGGCGAAGCTGCGATCGTCGTTCACGAACGCGCCGCCGCGCTCCTGCCCCGCCACGACCTTGTTGAAGTCCACGACCGGACGGTTCTGCGGATCGAGCACGCCCTTCCCGCCCTGGACGCGTGTCTTGAAGTACTCGAAGCCGGCCACCGGCGCCGGCGTCTCGTCCATCGGATACAGCTTGCGCGCGCGTGTTACGTTCACCTCGAAGCGCAGGGCCGGCTCGGTGCCGACGTTTTCGATCTGATAGAGCGTCCGATAGGGCACCTGCACCATCACGCCCTTCGTGGCC
>DASYRM010000104.1:0-1768 GCA_036004405.1 Vicinamibacterales bacterium | reverse complement strand
GGCCAGCATCAGCGACATGACAAAGGCTGTCGCGAGTGCGGTAACGAGTTTCCACGATGGGACCAATCGCATGAGTCCCGACTTGCCGGCCCGCGGATAGTCGATCAATCGCCGCCTGGGCGGCTGTGCGGCCATTCGCCCACCCTGCGGCGGGCGACCTCCGGGCCCGCGGCCACCCGATCCGCCGGAACCGCCTGAGCCGCCGCCGCCCCCCGGCCCACCACGGCCTGGGCCGCCAGGGCCGCCAGGTCCGGCCGGCGTGGCCGGCGGGAGCACGCCAACTGGCCCGGCGCTGGCGACAGGCGTGCGGTTACGCCGCTTCGGCGGCTCGGGCAACGGCGCAGGTGCCGCACCCGGGCCATAAGTCGTTGCCGGCCCGTAGGAGTCGTTGGCCGACGGTCGCGCGGCGACCTCGAGCTCGGTGTGACCGCCATCATCGCGGCTGTGCCGGGCCATTGGCACGCCGGCTCGGGCGCCGACCTTGTCGCGGGCCTCGCCGCCCTCGTCCTTCTCCGCCTCCGCTAAACCCGACTGCGCGCGATACTGTCCGCCGCCTCCCGGAGGTTCTACCGGTCGGTAGTCGGGAAGGCGGCGCTCGGGTGGGGAAGAAGGTCGGCGATGTTCAGTCATGCGGCTACTCCTCGGCGGCGCGGCGGCGGCGTCGAGCCGACGTACGTGGAACTCCGTCGCCCAGGACGTAGGAGGACACCAAATGGTTCCAGCTACAAGCCTGGCAGACCTCCACAATGTAGACGCGGAACTCGCCGTACTCCCGCGCCATCGGCTCGAGCTCCCGTGTCGCTCTGATCCGGCCCGAGTATGGGCCGAGCTCATCGCCGAAGACGTAGGTCACGTGCGTCAACTGCTCCTTGCGGCACACCGGGCAGTCGCGCTCTGTGGGCTCACCGTGATGCTTCGCGGCACGCAGCAGGTAGGGATCGGCGTCGCAAACATCGGTCGTCGTCGTGCCGCCCTGGAACAGCGCAGTCAGCGTCGCTCGCCGTTGAAGCGAGTAGTCGACGTAGCCGCGCTGAGACCACATGCGTGCCAGAGTACGCGGTCCTGGCGCGCGCGAACGACTCGTCTCGAAGCACGTATTCGCCGTCCGAGCCCTCGATCCGCGGTCTGACACCTGAAGGTCCCGCCGCCTCCGAGCGCAGAGCTGGTGCTTAGCGGCACGGGTCTGCCGGCCCACTCGTGTGACACGAATCACGAGTGGATGGCCGCGCGCGCGCCAACACCCACCGTTTACCAGCGGGTAGTCGACAGGTCACCTCTACGCTGCCGCTACTTGACCAAGACAGACCTGACTGCGTATCGTTTCGATGTATCGGTCCGATACATCGGTGCAACAGGTCACGACCGCCGGTACGTCCGCGATCTGCTCTGGTCGATGCCGTGCATGCGGGCGCGCCCGGCGCCTAGGAACCGTACACCTAACCCGCGAAATTCAGGAGAAGCAGATGGGCAGGCGCGCAGGCGTGCTCGAGCTCGCCGTGCTCGGCCTGCTCCAGGAATCGCCGATGCACGGCTACGCGCTGCGTAAGCGGCTCAATGCCCTGCTCGGCGCCTTCCGCGCGTTCTCCTACGGATCGCTCTACCCGTGCTTGAAGGACATGCTCGCACGTGGCTGGATCGCCGAAGACGGTCCGGCAGACGCCGGGGCGCCCGCGCTGTCCGGAAAGCGAGCCAAGATCGTCTACCGGATAACCGCGGACGGCAAGGACCATTTTCAGGAGTTGCTGAGTGAGTCAGGTCCGCAGGTGTG
>DASYRM010000103.1:0-6040 GCA_036004405.1 Vicinamibacterales bacterium | reverse complement strand
GGACACGGTCTCCCGCATGCTCCGGCTGGAAGGCCACGAGGTGTGGGCGGCGCTGTCGGCCCAGGAAGGCCTCAAGCTGGCGCAAACCCATCGGCCCACGGCGGTCATCGTGGACCTCCGGAGCCCCCTCGGCACCAGCATGGATCTCGTCCGAACCCTGAAAGCCATGCCCCATCTCGCCCGTACGCCGATGGCCATCGTCAGCGGCGACTACTACCCGACGCCCGACCACCTGACGGAGCTCTCGACGCTCGGCGTGGATCTGCGCTTCAAGCCGCTCTGGCTCGACGAGCTGGTGGCGCTCGCGCGCCGGCTGCTGGCCGCGTCGTGAGCGGGCACCGGTTTCTGCGCGCGTGCCGCCGCGAAGCGGTGGACACGACCCCTGTCTGGTTCATGCGCCAGGCCGGCCGCTACATGGCCGAATACCGCGCCCTGCGCGCGAAGTGGTCGCTGCTCGACATCTGCCGCAACCCCGATCTCGCCACCGAGGTGACGCTGCAGCCGGTGCACCGAATCGAGGTCGACGCCGCGATCCTGTTTTCCGATCTGCTCCTGCCGCTCGAGCCGATGGGGCTCCCCTTCGACTTTCTCAAGGGCGAGGGCCCGCAGATCCACTCGCCGATTGCCGACGGGGCCGACATCGCGCGGCTGAAGCGGTTCGAGCCGCGGGAGGCGCTGTCGCACGTGCTGCAGGCGATCCGCCAGATCCAGAACGAGCTGCACGGGCGGGTGCCGCTCATCGGCTTTGCCGGCGCACCGTTCACCCTGGCGTCGTATGCCATCGAGGGTGGCCATTCGAACAACTTCGCCAAGACCAAGGCGCTGATGTACGGGCACCCCGACGACTGGCACCGGCTGTGCGCGCTGCTCGCCGACATCGTGGGCGACTACCTGGTGGCGCAGATCGACGCCGGCGTGAACGCGGTGCAGGTGTTCGACTCGTGGGTCGGCGCGCTGAATCAGGCCGACTATCGCGAGTTCGCGCTGCCGCACACCCGGCGGATCTTCGAGACGGTCGGCCGGCGCGTGACGACCATCCACTTCGGGACGGGCACCGCGAACATCCTCGCGGACATGCGCGAAGCGGGCGGCGACGTGGTGGGCGCCGACTGGCGGATCCCGCTCGACGAGGCGTGGACCCGCATCGGCCACGACCGCGCCATCCAGGGCAACCTCGATCCGACGCTGCTGCTCGGGCCGCTGCCGCGGATGTTCCGGCACGTGGACGAGATCATCGAGCGCGCCGCCGGACGTCCCGGGCACATCTTCAATCTCGGGCACGGCCTGCTGCCCTCCACGCCGGTCGAGCATGTGCAGATGCTCGCGCAGTACGTGCACACGGCCGCGCGCACGGCCACGCGGGCCTAGAGGCGTCGTGGACCCTGCTGTCGACGTCGCGATCGTGGGCGGGGGGATCGCCGGGCTGTCGGCGGCCTACGAGCTCCAGCGGCGCGGCTGCTCGGTGCGCGTGCTCGACGCGGGCGAGCGGCCCGGCGGCGTCATCCGGACCGAGCGCTTCGATGGCTGGGTGGTGGACTGCGGTCCCGACGCGGTGCTGGCTCAGAAGCCGGCCGGCGTCGGCCTGTGCCGCGAGCTCGGCATCGCCGATCGCCTGATCACCACTCTGCTGCCGCGCACGGCCTACGTGCTCCGGGACGATCGGCTGCACCCGCTGGCCGAGGGATCGTTTCTCGGCTTCCCGCTCTCGTTCCGTGCGCTCGCCACGTCGTCGCTCTTCACGCCGGCGGGCAAGGCGCGCATGGCCGCCGAGGTCGTGATCCCGCGGCGCACGTGGCACGAGGACGACGACGAATCGATCGGCGCGTTCGTGCGGCGGCGGTTCGGGCACGAGGCCGCGGAGTACCTGGCCGACCCGCTGCTCGCGGGAATTCACGCCGGCGACGCCGACGAGCTCTCGGTGCGCACGCTCTTTCCCCGGCTGGTCGAAGCGGAGCGCCAGTCGGGCAGCGTGCTGCGCGCCTTCCGCGCCATGAAGATGACGCGCTCGCCGCAAGGCGCGTTCGTGTCGCTGCCCGGCGGGACCGGCGAGCTGGTGGACGCGCTGGCGGCGGCGCTGGCCCCCGGCACGGTGACGACGGCGGCGCGAGTCACCGAGATTCGCCGCGCCGGCGACTACACCACGGAGTGGGCCAGCGGCTCCGTGCGCAGCCGCGCGCTGCTTCTGTGCGTGCCCGCCTACAGCGCCGCCGGACTGCTGCGGGCGCTGGACACGGGACTCGCTGGCGCCTGCGACAGCATTCCGTATGCCTCGACCGCCACGGTGGCGTTCGGATACCGCGCCGATCAGGTGCCCCATCCGATGCAGGGCACCGGGTTCGTGGTGCCCAAAGCCGAACGCCGCGCCCTGCTCGCCGTCACCTGGGTGACGTCGAAGTGGCCCGGCCGGGCGCCCGACGGCCACGTGCTGCTGCGCGCGTTCCTCGGCGGTGGGCGCGACCCGCATCGCCTCGAGCGCCACGACGACGCGGCCCTGGTGCAGGCCGCCGAGCAGGAGCTCGTCGACCTGCTCGGGATTAGCGGCGACCCCGTGTTCACCAGGCTCACGCGCTGGGCGCGCCAGAGCCCGCAGTTCGCGGTCGGCCATCAGGCGCGGGTGGCGGCCATCGAGCAGCGGCTCAAGGCGCTGCCAGGTCTCTTCCTGGCCGGCAGCGGCTTCCGCGCCATCGGCATCCCCGACTGCATTGCCGACGGGCGTGCCACGGCATCGACGGTCGCCGGGTTCCTCAAACGCAGCACCGCTGCATGAAACCCGTTCATCTCATCGGCGCTCCCCTCGATCTTGGTGGCGGACGGCGCGGCGTGGACATGGGGCCCTCGGCGCTGCGCATCGCCGGGCTCGGCGAGCAGATTGCGGCGCTGGGCCGCGCGACGATGGACCAGGGCAACGTGGCGGCGCCGATTCGCGAGCTCGCCCGCCAGGGGGACGCCCGCAAGAAGTACATCGAGGACATCGCCGCCGTGTGCCGCCGTGTCTACGCGATGGCGCGCGCCTCGCTCGACGCCGGCGCGCTCCCGGTGGTGATTGGCGGCGACCACAGCGTGGCCGCCGGGTCGGTGGCCGCGAGCGCGGAAGCGGTGCGCGCGGCGACCGGCAAGCCGCTCGGCGTGATCTGGGTGGACGCGCACGGCGACATGAACACGCCCGAGACGTCCGGGAGCGGCAACGTGCACGGCATGCCGCTGGCGGCGCTCCTCGGCCAGCCGCCGCGGGAGCTCGCGTCGATCGGCACGTCGCCGTCGCTGCAGCCCGAGCACACGGTGCTGGTGGGCATCCGCAACCTGGACGACCGCGAGAAGGATCAGATCCGCGCCGCCGGCGTGCACGTGTTCACGATGAAGGACGTCGATCGCGACGGCATCGCGCGCATCGCCGAGCGCGCCATCGCCCTGGCGTCCGAGGGCACCGGCGGCCTGCACGTGTCGTTCGATCTCGACGTCTGCGATCCGTCGGTGGCGCCCGGGGTCGGCACGCCCGTGCGTGGCGGCCTCGACTACCGCGAGGCGCACATGCTGATGGAGCTCGTGGCCGACTCGCAGCGCCTCGTCGCGCTCGATCTGGTGGAAGTGAACCCGACCCTGGACGTGCGGAACACCACCGCGGAATTCGCCGTGGAGCTCGCCCTCTCAGCGCTGGGTAAACGGATTATCTGAGCCGGTACGTAGAGGCGAACCCTGAAAGGGTTCGCCTGGATCAGGCGGACCTTTCAGGTCCGCCTCTACGAGATCACGCGTCGTCAGATCAGCTTCTCGATCTCGTCCATCACCGCGTTCATCCGCGCCATGGTGAGGGTGAGCGGCTCGTCGGTGGTCATGTCCACGCCGGCCTCGCGCAGCAGATCGATCGGGTACTTCGAGCCGCCACGGCTGAGGAAGGTCAGGTAGCGGTCGCGCGTGGCGGTGTCGCCGCTCAGGACCTTGGCCGACAGCGCCTCGGCGGCGCAGAACGACGTGGCGTACTGGAACACGTAGAACTCGCGGTAGAAGTGCGGGATGAAGCTCCACTCGTGCTGGATGTAGTCGTCCACCACGCACGTGCCCTCGGCGTGCCCGTAGTAGCGCCGGCAGATTCCCAGATAGAGCTCGCACAGGGAGTCGCCCGTGATCGGGAGGCCCTTCTCCCCCATCTCGTGCAGCCGCAGCTCGAACTCGGCAAACTGCGTCTGGCGGAACACGGTGGACTTGATGCCCTCGAGGAGGTTGCCGAGCAGCGACAGCCGCGTGGGCGCGTCGTCGATCTGCTTCAGCACGTGATCGATGAGCAGCGCCTCGTTGAAGGTCGAGGCCACTTCGGCCACGAACGTGGTGTAGTTGGCCGTCGGATACGGCTGCACCTTGTTCGAGTAGTAGCTGTGCATCGTGTGCCCCAGCTCGTGGGCCAGCGTGCTCACGTCGTTGTACTGCCCCAGGTAGTTGAGCAGGATGTAGGGGTGCACATCGTAGGCGCCACCGTTCGAATAGGCGCCGGACACCTTGCCTTCGGTCGGGTACCAGTCCACCCAGCGGTCGCGGAAGCCGCGCTCGAGCACGCCGGTGTAGTCGGCGCCGAGTGGCCGCATGGCTGAAACGACGTGCGCCTGCGCCTCTGCCGGCGTGTAGCGCAGCTCCACCGACGACACCAGCGGTGCATAGAGGTCGTAGTAGTGGAGCTGGTCGGGCAGCGCCATCACGCGGCGGCGCAGCCTCAGGTAGCGGTGAAACGTCGGCAGGTGCTGGTTCACGCCCTCGATGAGGCGCATGTAGACCGGCACCGGAATATTGGGCCCGTCGAGCGCCGCCTCGAGGTTGGAGCCGTACTTCTTGGCGCGCGAGTAGAACAGCGCCTTTTGCACGCTCGAGTTCATCGTCGTGCCGAACGTCCGGCTGAAGTTGCCCAGCGATCCGAAGAACGTGGACATCGCGTTCTTGCGATCGTCGCGATTGGCCGACGCCCGCAGCGCCGTGTAACCGGCCTGATCGACCTTCACCGACTCGCCGGAGCTGGCGGTAATGCTCGGATACGGGAAATCGGCGTTGGACAGGATGGTGTAGATGTTGGTCGCCGATGAGGCCAGGGGCGAGGCGTCGGCGAGCAGCTTCTCCTCGGCGTCGCTCAGCGTGTGTGCCGCCCGGCGCACCACGTCGCGGAGCAGGAACGCGAAGGGGTTCAGCCGGGGCTCGGCGGCCAGGAAACCCTCAATGGTCGAGGCGCCAACCCGCAGCAGCTCGGGCTCGACGAACGACGCCTGGGCGCCAAACGACGCGTACAGGTTCTGCATCTCCTGCTGCATCCCCTGCGGTTCCGACAGGCGCGAATCCTCGTCGGCCACCATGCTGGCGTAGACGTAGAGCCGCGAGAGCTCCTTGTCGAGTCGCGACATCAGCTCCAGGGCGTCGGCCAGCGTCCCGGCGTCGCGGCCCAACCGGCCCTCGAACGCCCGGATCGACGGCACTTCCGCCGCGATCGCCTCTTTCCTGGCACGCCAGGTGGCGGCGTCGGCGTACACGTCGGCGAGGTTCCATTTGTAGGCGTCCGCAATCTTCGTGCGGTCGCGCTCCTGCGTGGCCAGCATCGTGGTCATGGCCCTCTAGTCTATAGAATGAAGCCCTCGGCATGCCTCGCGCTCGGCTTCCCCAGGACTGGCCATCGCTTTCGGATGATGAGCTGCTCGACGTTCGGATGTGCGACCTGCCGGTGGCCATCGAGGGTCCGCTCGCCGATCGCATCGCGCAACTGCGCGACGAGGTGGCGGCCCAGGGCGTGCGCTGCTCCATCCACTTCTATCTCGCCGACGAGTGGTTCACCCCCGACGGCGCCACCGCCATCGCCATCCCCTTCTATCTGGCGCACCCGCGACTCGAGAAGCTCGAGGAGTCGCAGATGTTCGAGGTGGAGGGCGGCGAGTATGAGTGGAGCATGCGCATCCTGCGCCACGAAGCCGGCCACGCGATCGACAACGCCTACCAGCTGCGCCGGCGGCGGCAGCGGCGCGAGGTGTTCGGCTCCCCGTCCGCGCCCTACCCCGAGTTCTACACGCCCAAG
>DASYRM010000102.1:0-3010 GCA_036004405.1 Vicinamibacterales bacterium | reverse complement strand
AGGCGGCCGTGAGCGGCGCACAGCTCATTCAGCTTGGCGAGGCCGGTCTCGTGTTGACCGGCGGCGTCGAAAGCATGAGCCAGGCGCCGCACGTCGTCCGTGGCCTTCGCGCCGGCCTGAAGCTGGGCGACGGCAAGCTCGAAGACTCGCTGTGGGAGGCACTGCTCGATTCGTACTGCGGCTGCACGATGGCCGCAACCGCCGAGAACTGCGCCGCCAAGTACGCCATCTCGCGTGAGGAGCAGGACTGCTACGCGCTCCGCAGCCAGCAGCTCGCCGACAAGGCGTGGCGCGACGGGCGCTTCGCCGAGGAAGTCGTGCCGGTCGAAGTGAAGACCCGAAAGGGTCCCGTGATCGTCGATCGCGACGACCATCTGCGGCCGGAGACCACGCTGGAGGGGCTCGCCAAGCTTCCGGCGGCGTTTTCGAAAAACGGGACGGTAACCGCCGGGAACGCGAGCGGCATCGTCGACGGTGGCGCCGCGTTGGTGCTCGCGTCGCGCGAGCGAGTGGAGGAGCATCGGCTGCGTCCGTTGGGCCGTCTCCTGGACTGGGCGACGGTCGGCGTCGAGCCGACCTTGATGGGCATGGGTCCGGCGCCGGCGACGCGCGCCGTGCTGACCAAGACTGGTCTCACGCTGGCCGATATCGATCTGATCGAGGTCAACGAGGCATTCGCCGGTCAATATCTCGCGGTCGAAAAAGAGCTCGGGCTCGATCGCAGCAAGGTCAACGTCAACGGCGGCGCGATTGCGCTGGGACATCCGCTCGGGATGACAGGCGCGCGCCTGCTGCTGACGCTCTTGCTCGAGCTCAGGCGCCGGCGCGAGAAGTACGGCCTGGCCACGGCGTGCATCGGCGGCGGGCAAGGCATCGCCGCAATCGTGGAGGTTCTCTAGTCCTTGGTTCTTCGTTCTTGGTCCTTGGTTCGCGGTGGCGCGCTGCGACATCGGCGCGCATCTTTCTTACTCGGACCAAGGACCGCCCAGGGACGGTTCAGTCCAGGGAGATAGGTAACACTTCAGTCCAGCGACATGGGTAACACTATTGGCCACAGGCTGGGGCAGCTCCGAACACCGGAGGTGCCTCGATGCCGTGGCGCGAGACGTCGCCCATGGAGCAACGCGTGGAATTCGTGCGAGAGTTTGCGACCGAGCTGTTCACGATGACCGAGCTCGCGGCACAGTACGGGATCAGCCGGAAGACCGGCTACAAGTGGCTCGAGCGCTACGAGGCGGACGGCACGCTGGGCTTGTGCGATCGCTCGCGGCGCCCGTATGAGAGTCCCCACGCCACGGATCCCGAGCTGCTGGCGAGGCTGATTCGCCTGCGGCAGCGTCATCCCCGCTGGGGCGCCAAGAAATTGCTGGTGGTCGCGGCGCGCCAGACGCCGACCGCCGCCTGGCCGTGCCCGTCGACGGTCGCGGCGCACCTCAAGGCGCGTGGACTGATCACAGGCCGCCGTCGGCGTCGGCCGCCGGTGGTCGTCCCCTCGACGCGGGGGGTGATCACTCGCGCGAACGAAGTCTGGACGGCGGATTTCAAGGGCGAGTTCCTCACCGGCGATCACCGCTACTGTTATCCCCTGACGGTGCGCGACGGCTGGAGCCGATTCGTCCTCCGCTGCGACGCGCTGACCGCCCACACGCTGGCCGTGACTCGCCCGCGCTTCGAACGCGCGTTTGCCGAGTACGGGCTGCCCGAGCGGCTGCGCAGTGACAACGGGCCGCCGTTTGGCGGGCCAGGCCTCGGCCGCCTGTCGTCCTTGGCGGTGTGGTGGATTCGGCTGGGCATCGTCCCGGAGCGGATCGCGCCGGGCCATCCGGAGCAAAACGGATCGCACGAACAATTTCATGCGGTGCTCAAAGCGCACACGGCGCGGCCGCCGGCCGCGACCGCGTCGGCGCAACAGCGCCGCTTCACGCGCTTCTGCGCCGAGTACAACCACGAGCGGCCGCATGAAGCCTTGGCTCAGGAGGTGCCGGCGATGCACTATCAGCCCGCGCCGCGCGCGCTGCCGCGCCGCCTGCCGCCCCTCGAATATCCGGGGCATGCTGAGATTCGCTGCGTCGACCAAAATGGCTACGTGTCGTGGCGGCAGCCGTTGTTCGTGTCGGCCGCGCTCGCGGGCGAGCAGGTCGCCTTCGAAGAAGTCGACGACGGCATCTGGACCGTCACCTTTGCCACGGTCGTGCTCGGTCGGTTCGACGAACGTCAACATCGCATTCACCCGATTGCTCCGGTGACGGGGGGCGCTCCGCCAGCTTCGCTGGCTCCGCGCCTGACAGGAAGAACGACGAACGACGAACGACGATGACGAAAAAGCCCAATCAACTGTTACCTATGTCGCTGGACTAATTTGTTACCCATGTCCCCGGCCGTCCAGACCAGGGACCAAGAACAAAGGACCAAGGACCGACGTTATGACGATCTTGGTGACCGGCGGCGGCCGCGGCATCGGCCGCGCGATCGCGCTGGCCTTCGCTCGGCCCGGGAACACCGTCGCCGTCGCGGCGCGAACCCGCCGCGAGCTCGAGGACACGGCCGACGCCATTCGCGCGCGGGGCGCCCAGGCTGTCGCCCTGCCGATCGATGTCACCGACGAGCAGGCGGTCGCGAGTGGGTTCAAGGCGTTCATTGTGGCGAGCCCGGCGCTCGACGTGCTCGTGAACAATGCCGGCGTGGGCGGCGGAAAACCGATCGACGAAACAGACACGGCGAGCTGGCGGCGGATTCTCGATACCAATGTGTGGGGCACGTTCCTGGTCACGCGTCAGGCCGTGCCGCTTCTGGCCGATGGCGGCCGCATCGTCAACGTGTCGTCGGTTCTCGGTCGCTTCGGCGTGCCGGGCTATACCGCATACTGCGCGTCGAAGCACGCCGTCATCGGCTTCACGCGGGCGCTGGCGCTCGAGCTCATCAAGCGGCGCATCACGGTGAATGCGATTTGCCCCGGGTGGGTCGATACGGAGATGGCGGCCCAGGGCATGCGGAGCGGCGCGAGCGCGAT
>DASYRM010000101.1:0-10049 GCA_036004405.1 Vicinamibacterales bacterium | reverse complement strand
TGGAAGCCGGCATTGAGCGTGGCGTGATAACGGCCCAGCCGCTCGACGACGATGGCATTCTGCTGCGGCACCACGACCGCCGTCTTGAACAGGATGAAGATAATCAGCAGTACTGCGAGCACGAGGACGACAAGCGTCGCTTCCACGTATCACCTCATTCCGGACGGATGTCGAGTTGAAGACCGTTGACGGCGACGACGCGGCAGCGCTGTCCGGCGCCGGCGGCCGTGGCGCCCACGTTGTGCGCCGACCAGAGCGTTCCCCGCAGTTCGGCCCGGCCATGCTGTCCGGGCTCGATGGCCGCCACCGGGACGGCGACTTCGCTGACCATCGAATCCACCGTGTCGGTGCCGGCCGGCTGCAGCCGCGCGAGCAGCGGCCGCCGGAAGAGGCGCAGCGCCACGATGGCGAGGATGGGGAACGCCAGCCACTGTCCCCATGCCGGCAGCCCGAGCCCGACCAGCTGCGCCAGCCCCACCACGACGGCACCGACACCGAAGAAGATGACGAAGAACCCGCCCGGAGTCGCCAGCTCGATGGCGCCGAGCACCAGCCCGAGGGCCACCCATAACCACCACGTCATGGCCGCTGCCTCCTGTCGGCGCGAACCGGCGTGATGCCGGTTTGCCAGATCCTGTGCTGCGTGGGAGTGTCCGGACGGTTCATCCGCTTACGCGTGTCGCTTTGATCCGACGGCCGTCGCCGGCCTGAAGTTCCAGCGCCCCGTTCCGGACACGGCCCTTCCACGATACCGCGCCGCTCGAGAGCTCGATGTCGGCGCCGCGCAGCGTGCCGGTCACCGGGGTTTCCTTGCCGTCCATCGTCAGGGTGCCGGTCAGCTTCTGGAACGTCTGCGTGAGCGCCAGCTCGCCGCGCCGAAGGCGCCACCGTCCCGCGACCTGCGCCGGCACGATCCAGAGGTGCGCCTCGCACCACATCTCACAGGCTTCGTCGGTCGACACGCTGGCATCGGGCGGCCAGTCGGCGATGAGAAACGTGTTCGACACGATACGCGATCCGGGCGCGAGCGCCAGAAATTTCGGCCGCAGCTGCAGGAGATTGCTCGGCAGCAGGAAGAGCGCCATGACCGTGGCGCGCGAGATGTCGGCCTGGAACATGTCGCCGCGCTCGAACTTCGCCCGGCCGGCCACGCCCGCATCGGCCGCCTTGCGGCGCGACAGCTCCACCATGTCGGGGTTGTATTCGACGCCCAGCGCGCGGGCGCCGCGCCTGGCGGCGCCGATGACGTTGCGGCCGTCGCCGGAGCCGAGATCGATGACGAAGTCGCCCCGGCCCACTTTGGCCAGGTCCAGCATTTTCTCGACGAGCGGCTCGGGCGTCGGTACCCACACGACGTCCTTGCCCTTTTGTCCGACTTCGGGAGTGAACGGCTCCTGCCGCTGTGCCGCCGCGGCCGTCGTGGAGAGCAGCAGCCCGACGATCACGACGAGGGCCCGCGCACGCGCCGCCATGCGCGTAATGGTAGTCGAGCGCGGCTTCATTCGCCTCGCTCGAACGCGCTCGACGCTACTGGACGGTGTTGGCGCGCGCGCGCGGTGCGCTGAGCGGCGCCAGGCGCGGCGGTGCGGCTGGCGCAGTGGCGCTCGGCGCGGGAGCTGCCGGTGCCGGAACCGCCGCCGCTTCGGCCGGCGGCGCGGCGCCGAACGACGCCGTAATCTCGGCCGGCGCTCCCGCGCCCACCTCGATCATCTGCCGGCGCTCGCCTTGCTGCGGATGGCGGAACACCACTTCGCGGGTGCCGATCGGCACGGTCACGTCGGCCAGCGGCAGCGCGCCGATGTGCTCGCCTTCGACCCACACCTCGGTGCCGGCAGCGCCGCGCACCCGGAGTACGCCGGAGGGGAGCGTCACCGTGTGCGTCGTCATCTGGCCGGGCTGCAGCGACACCGTCACGTCGCCACGGTAGCCGTAGCGGCGGCTGCTCAGTTCGAAGCGGTGGTTGCCGGGCGGGACGATCAACTGGCCGTCGTCGGTCGTGCCGATCCGTTTGCCTTCCAGGTAGATGTCGAGCGGGATGCGCGAGAACACCGTCAGCATCGCCGACCCGGACCCGCTGGACGGCGGTGGCGCGGTGGCCGGCGCGGGCGCCGGGGCCGCCGCGGCCGCCGCTGGTGCGTTGCGCGCGGCGCGCTGCGGGCGTGGCGCGGCGGTGGCCTCGGTCTCGGGCGCCTTGGCAGCGCTGGGCGCGACCGTTTCGGCAGGCGGTGCGGGGGCTTCTCCACGGCGCATCGTGGCGGGACGGCCGAGCACGACGATGCCGGCCACGAGCGCCACGGCAAGGACGCCGGCGCCGGCGGCCCACTTGCGCCACTGGCCCGCCGCGGGCGCTGCTGCGCCGCTCACGGCCGGGATCCAGCCGGCCGCCGCAAAGTTCTCGTCGGCGTCGGGATCGGAGAACGTGTCGTCGTCGGCGGGCAGCGGGGGCGGCGGCGCCTCGACGCGCGGGGCCGGCGCCGCGGGGGCGGCCTTCGCGGCCAGCGCGGCTTCTTTCAGCTCCGACATCTGCGCGCGCACGTCCGCGAAGTCGGCGGCGCGCCGCTCATCGTTCTCGCTGCGCAGCCGCGCGACCTCGCGCTCGAGCTGTGCCTGCGCATCGAGGCGGGCGCGCTCGGTTTCTTCGCGGAGCCGCGCTTCGGCTTCGGCACGGATGCGGACAGCTTCCACCTCGAAGGCGCGGGCCGCGGCCTTCTGCGCCGCCGACTGCACGTCGCGTGCGGCCTGCTCACGAATGGTTTCGGCCTGCTGCTGCGCCTGCGCCTGCAGGCGGCGTGCGGTCTCGGCCTGCTCGCGCAGCTGCGCCAGTTCCTGCCCGAGCTGCGCCTCGGTCTCGGAGCGGACGCGCGCCACTTCTTCCTCGAGCATGCGGTTGGTGGCCTTCTCGGCCGCCATGCGCGCTTCGAGCATCGCCTCGGCCCGCACCTGACCGAGCTCGGTCCGCGCGCGCTCTAGTTCGCGCCGCAGCTTCTCTTCGGTCTCCGACTTGACGCGCTCGACCTCGACGCCCAGCGCCTCGCGCGTCTGCGCCTCGGCCTGGGCGCGCGCATCGGCCACCGCCGCGTCGCGCTTCTGCGCCGTTTCGCTTTCGAGCCGCACCAGCTCCTGCTGCAGCGTCTCCTGCGCCTGATGTTCGGCCTGCGCGCGGGCGTCGGCTACTGCCGCCTCGCGTCTCTGCGCCGCCTCGGCCTCGAGCCGCGCGAGCTCGTGCTGCAGCGCCTGCTGCGCGGTCTGCTCGGCCTGGGCGCGGGCGTCGGCCACCGCGGCCTCGCGCCTCTGGGCGGCTTCGGCGTCCTGGCGCGCGAGCTCGGCGGACAGGGCCGCGCGTGCGATGTCCTCGGCCTGCGCGCGGGCGTCGGCGACCGCCGCCTCGCGCTTCTCCGCCGCTTCGTCCTCGAGCCGTTTGAGCTCCGCGTTCAGCGATTCCTTGGCCGACTCTCGACCGGCCTGCTCGCCCTGACGCCGCGCTTCGGCGACCGCGGCCTCGCGCTTGGCCGTGACCTCCTGCGCCAGCCGGATCAATTCGGCCTGGAGCGCGTCCTTGCTCGCCTCTTCGGCCTGGGCGCGCGCCTCGGCGACGGCGGTTTCGCGCCGCATCGCGGCTTCGGTCTCGAGCCGCTTCAACTCGACGGCCAGCGCCTCGCGGGCCGCGGCTTCGGCCTGCTCGCGCGCGTCGGAGACTTCCTTCTCCCGCCGGGCGACGGCTTCCTCTTCGAGGCGCGCGAGCTGGGCTTGCAGCGCCTCGCGGGCCGCGGCCTCGGCCTGCGCGCGCGCATCGGCGACGGCGGCCTCACGCTTGGCCGCGGCTTCCTTCTCGAGCCGTTCGAGCTCGTGCTTCAGCGATTCGCGGGCGGCGGCGTCGGCCTGCGCGCGCGCTTCGGCGACCGCCGCTTCCTGCTTGGCTTCGCCTTCTGCTTCGAGCCGGGCCAGCTCCGCGGCGAACGACTCCCGCGTGGCCTGTTCCATCTGCGCGCGCGCCTCGGCGACCGCGGCTTCGCGCTGGGCGGCGGCGTCGGCTTCGACCCGCTGCAGTTCCAGGGCGAGCGCTTCGCGGGCGGCGGCTTCCGCCTGGGCGCGGGCTTCGGCGACTTCGGCGTCGCGCCGCGCCGCGGCTTCCTGTTCGACGCGCGCGAGCTCGGCCTGCAGCGACTCCCGCGCCGCCTGCTCCGCCTGGAGGCGCACGTCCGAGACGGCGGCTTCGCGGGTGGCGGCCGCTTCGTGCTGCAGCCGTTCGAGCTGCTGCTGCAACGCTTCGCGCGCCGCCTGCTCGGCCTGTGCGCGCGCTTCCGCCACTTCAACGCCGCGTCGCGCCGCCGCTTCCTGTTCGAGGCGCGTCAGCTGCTCTTGCAACGATTCGCGGGCGGCGGTTTCGGCCTGCAACCGGACGTCCGAGACCGCAGCCTCACGAGACGCCGTCGCTTCGTGCTGAAGACGGTCCAGCTCGGCTTTCAGTGATTCGCGGGCCGAGACTTCGGCCTGGGCCCGGGCTTCGGCCACCGCCGTCTCGCGGCGCGATTCGCTCTCGGCCTCGAGGCGCTGCAGTTCGTGGAGGAGCGACTCGCGCGCCGCGGCCTCGGCCTGTGCCCGCGCTTCTGCCACCTCGGCGTCGCGCCGGACCGCGGCTTCCTGTTCCAGACGACTGAGCTCGGCCTGCCGCTCGGCGGCGGCTTGCGCCTTGACCTGGGCGACCTCGGCCGCCATCCGGGCCTTGGCGTGGGCCTCGACCAGGGCGATTTCGGCCTCGTGGACCTCGGGGTCGATCGGGCGGTTCTTGGACCAGATGGCGTCGACGTCGAGATCGTCGAGCGGTTCGCCGGACGCGTCCTCGAAGTTCAGGGCGACGAAGCCGTCGTCGTCCTCGTCCTTCGCGTCGGCCGATTGCGGCGGCTCGACGGCCTCGACTTCGATGGAGGAGGCGTCGACACCGACACCGAGCTCGTTGATGAGGGCGTCGACTTCGATCGCGAATTCGTCGTCGTCGGCCGCGTGCTGGCCCTGGGCGGGCGAGGGGGATGAGGGTCGTGTCACGATGGTGGTCCAAGCGTATTGCGGGCAATCGATATGCCACGGCCGAGCCTGACATCGCCGCCTTCAATCGCTTGATTTGCTTGTAGATATCGGTCTGTGGGGTGCTCGCCCGATCGGCTGGATTAGGGGCGGCGATGACGATTTCGGTATCTCGGAAAACGAAATCGTGCGTGCCGCGGGCGTGCACCGCCGCGCGCTTTCATGAAAGGCGCGGCCCGGCGTTACAATGACGCGCCTATGGCCGTTTTCGCAGGACGCAATTTGATCACGACCGGACTTGTGGCGGCTGCCCTGGGGCTCGTCCCCGCGGTGGCCGGCGCCCAGGCGCCACCGCCGCAGGTGAGCGCGCTGGCCCCGGACAACCTGGCCAAGCCGCGGCCCAAGGCGCCGTTCGACCTCACCGGCAACTGGTTCATCGACAACAGCCCGGGGATTCAGGGGTGGCTGTTCGGACCGGCGACCATCCCGAAGCTGACGCCCAACGCCCAGAAGCATCGCGACGCCTACCTGCAGGCGATCAAGGACGGCAAGGTCTACCGCGACGACATCGGTCAGTGCTGGCCGGCCGGCGTGCCCATCATCATGACCCGCGTGTGGCCGATCGCGATGATCCAGCTGCCGACGGCCATCTATATGGTCAGCGAGTTCATGAACAGCCTGCGGACCATCTTCCTCGACGGGCGATCGCACACCGATCCCGACATCGTGGTGCGCACGTTCAACGGCGAATCGGTGGGGCGCTGGGAGGGCGACACGCTGGTGGTCGAGACCAAGAACTTCATCGACGACGAGCACCACTGGGTGGACCAGGGCGTGCCGGCCAGCGGCGAGCTGAAGATCGTCGAGCGCATCCGCATGATCAACGACGGCAAGCAGCTCGAGATCGCGATGACGCTGACGGACCCCAAGAGCTGGGAAGGGGAGTGGAAAGGGGTGCGCCGCTGGAACCGGGTCAACGACATCGACGTGGAAGAAGTCGAATGCCGTCCCGACCTGAACGAGCACCTGCAGAGCACGTCGTCGAAGGTTCAGGTTCGGTAGCAGGATTGCCCGCCCTCCGGGCGGGCGTAGGGAGAAGAGACCAGATGAGGAAGGTACTGTGGTCGGTGGTGATGGCCGTGGCGCTGGTCGCCCCGGCGCTCGCGCATCATTCGCCGGCAGCGTTCGATCGCACGAAGAAAGTGACGCTCGTCGGGACGGTGAAGGAATTCCGGTGGCAGAACCCGCACACCTGGATCGAAGTGGAAGTGCCGGACGAGAAGGACAAGAGCAAGCTGGTGGTGTGGGGCGTGGAGCTGACGAGCCCGACCTACCTGATTCGCGCCGGCTGGAAGTCCAACATCATCAAGCCCGGCGACAAGGTGTTGGTGGTGGTGAACCCGGTCCGCAGCGGCGAACCGTCGGGCATCTTCGTGTCGATGACGCTCGCCGACGGCCGCGAACTGCTCGAGCGCCCGGCGCGTCTCGGCACCCCGGAATCAAAGTAGCGCCGCCGCGGAGCACACCAATGAAGAGTCCGATGACGATCCGCGTGGCCGCGGTGGCGGCCGCGCTGAGCTTTGCTGCGGCCGGATGCACGCCCGCGCCGTCGCAACCGGCGCCGGCCGCCGCCACGCAAGCCGAAGCCGACGCCATTGCCGCCGGCACGTTGAGCGCGCTGGCGCCCGCGAACTTGAACAAAGCGCGTCCGGCGCCGCCGTTCGACGTCACCAGCAACTGGTTCATCGACGTGAGCCAGGACCCGAAGGCGTGGCATTTTTACCTTCCGCCCTATCCCAAGCTCACCGCAGCAGCGCAGAAGGAGTACGACACCTCCATGAAGTACGACGGGGAGGGGAAGGTGTACAAGGACGACATCGGCCAGTGCTGGCCGGCCGGCCTCCCGCTCATCATGACCCGCTACTGGCCGATGGCGATGATCCAGAAGCCCACCGCCATCTACATGATCAGCGGGTTCATGAACAGCGTTCGCATCATTTATCTGGATGGCCGCAAGCACACCGATCCCGACGTGATCGTCCGCACTTACAACGGCGAGTCGATCGGCACGTGGCAGGGCAACGAGCTGGTGGTCGATACCGTCGGCTTCCGCGGCGACCACCACTGGATGGATCAGGACGGCCCCGCCATTCCGGCCGGCGAGAAGCTGCACATCGTGGAGCGCTTCCGCATGGTCAACGACGGCAAGCAGCTCGAGATCGAGTTCACGATGACCGACCCGGACAACTGGGAAGGCGAGTGGAAGAGCACCAAGCGCTTCAATCGTGTGGTGGACGTCGACATTCAGGAAGTGTCGTGCCTTCCGGACCTCAACCAGCACATCAAGAGCACGACCTCGAAGACGCAGGTTTTCCAGTAGGGTGGTGATCATGGTGAGGTTCGCAACGTCGGTTCGCGCCGCGTTCGTCGGCGCGTGCCTGCTGATGGCGGCCGTGCCGGCCGCCGCGCAGGTGAACTTCTCGGGCGAGTGGAGCGGCCGGTATCACGAAGATCAGCCGGACCGCGTGCCCGGTGAGGAGCCGGGCGACTTCAGCGGCATCCCGCTGAACGACGCCGCCCGCATGTTCGGCGACAGCTACGACGTCGGTCGGCACTCCGTGCTCGAGGAGCAGTGCGCGCCCTACACGCTGCCGTACATGTTCTTCGGACCGAACCAGTTCCGGATCTGGCAGGAGACCAACCCGGACACGCAGGAGCTGGTCGCCATCCAGATGTATCTCGGCACCTACCAGCAGCGCCGGACCATCTGGATGGACGGCCGCCCGCATCCACCCGAGTACGCCCCGCACACCTTCATGGGGTTCTCGACCGGTGAATGGAACGGCGACATCCTGACGATCACCACCACGCACATCAAGCAGGGCTACTTCCGCCGCAGCGGCGTGCCGGCCAGCGATCGCACCACCGTCGTGGAGCACTGGATGCGGCACGGCAACCTGCTGTCGCAGGTGACGATCGCCACCGACCCGGTCTATCTGACCGAGCCCTACATCCGCAGCCAGGAGTTCGTGGTGATGGACCGCGGCAATACCAACTGGCTCTACAACTGCGAGTACGCGATGGAGGTGCCGCGCGACAAGAACCTGGTGCCGCACTATCTGCCGAACAAGAATCCGTGGTCGGGCGAGTTCGAAGCCAAGCACGCCATGCCGCGTGAAGGCGTGCGCGGCGGCGCCGAGTCGCTGCTGCCGGAGTGGAAGCCGGGCGCAGCGGCCCCGCGCCCCAATCCCGCCAAGAACGCCGGGTTCTCGCCGGCGGTGCTGCCGCAGCCGCTGCCGGCCGGTGAAGTCCGTGCCGTCAAGGTGCAGGGCAACGTCTACATGATCGTCGGCGCCGGCGCGAACATCGCGGCGCAGGTGGGCGAGGACGGTGTCGTGGTGGTGGACACCGGCGCAGCGGGGCAGAGCGACAAGGTGATTGCCGCGATCAAGGGGATCGCCAACGGCAAGGAGATCCGCTGGATCGTCAACACCACGCCCACGGCCGATCACATCGGCAACAACGAGCAGGTCTCCAAGGCGGGGCGCACGGTCAATGGCAACCAGGCCGCGATCGTGGCGCACGAGAACGCCAATGAGCGCATGATTCAACGGAACGTGCCGGACGCACAGCGCCCCTACAACACCTACTTCGAAGGGTCGCGCGACTTCCCGTTCAACGGCGAGCCGGTCATCCTGTATCACGACGCGTCGTCCGTGAACGACGGCGACACGGTGGTGTTCTTCCGGCGCTCCGACGTCGTGGCTGCCGGCGACATCTTCCGCACCGACAGCTTCCCGGTGATCGACGTCGCGCAAGGTGGCAGTATCCAGGGCGAGATCGACGCGCTCAACCGTCTGCTCGATCTGACCGTGCCGAGCAAGATGCTGCAGGAGGCCGGTACCTACGTCATTCCCGGCCACGGGCGCCTCAGCGACGAGCACGAAGTGGTCTGGTACCGCGACATGCTGGTGATCATTCGGGACCGGATCAAGGACATGGTGGCGCGCAAGATGACGCTCGACCAGATCAAGGCGGCGAAACCCGCGCTCGACTACGAAGGGCGCTACGGGTCCGATACCGGCGCGTGGACCACGGCGATGTTCATCGACGCGATCTATAAAGACTTGACCAAGACCGCGGCGCCGGCGTCGGCGGGCGCACGATGAGGCGCGCCCTTGCTTTCGGCCTGGCGGTCGTTGGCGCCCTGACATTCGCCTGGTCGGGGCTGGCGGCGCAGCGCGGCGCCCCGCCGGGACCGCCGCTCACCGCGCGTCAGGCGGCGCCGATCGATCTCACCGGCACCTGGGTGGCCGTCGTCACCGAGGACTGGCGGTGGCGGATGGTCACGCCGCCAAAGGGCGACACGGCCAGCATCCCCGTGAGCGGGGAGGGGCGTAAGGCGACGCTCGCGTGGGATCTCGAGGCCGACAACACCGGCGGCAACCAGTGCAAGGCCTTTGGCGTGGGCGGGATCATGCGGCAGCCCGGCCGGCTCCGCATCTCGTGGCAGGACCCCTCGACGCTCAAGCTCGAATTCGACGCGGGGACGCAGACGCGTGTCCTGACGTTCGATCGCGCGGCGCAGCCGGGCACCGAGAAGACCTGGCAGGGCTTCTCGCGCGCCGATTGGGAAGGCCCGGGCATCGGCCGCGGCCCCGAGGCGCCGGCCGGACCCGGCGCCGGTCCCGCGGGTCCGCCCGTGCCTGGCGGCGGCGGGCAGGGGCTGCGCGGTGGGCCGCCCCCGCGCGGCGCGTCGTCGATTCAGCGCGGCGGGTCGCTGAAGGTGGTGACCACGAACTTCAAAGCCGGCTACCTGCGGAAGAACGGCGTGCCGTACAGCGAGCAGGCATCCATCACCGAGTACTTCCATCGCCTGCCCCCGCATCCGAACGGCGATGAATGGCTGAACGTCGTGACCGTGGTCGAGGACCCGCGGTACCTGTCGCAGCCGTTCTACACCAGCACGAACTTCCGCCGCGAGGCCGACGCCACCCGGTTCGCGCCGTCGCCGTGCCGGACCGACG
>DASYRM010000100.1:0-11914 GCA_036004405.1 Vicinamibacterales bacterium | reverse complement strand
GGGCGGCCTAGGGAGGGCTGTGGGCGGGCGGGAACCGCCGGCATGTGCCGCCGCGTGCAGGGGACCGGGACGCGGACCCCGGAAACGCCTGGGGGATAATCGACCGCCTCCCCGTGACCACCGCCACCACCCACGGCCGTTCGCCCACGCCGGCCCTGCTCGTCGGGCTCATCATCACGCTGGCCGTCGTGGCGGCCAACTCGTGGTACCTGTCGCGCCAGATCACGCGGCTGAGCGACCTGCAGCGCGACCTCACCGATCGCAACCGGCGCGACTCGCTGCAGCTGCTGCGCATCCAGAACGATCTCAACCAGCTCGGGCTGGCCATGCGCGACATGCTCGATCGCGAGGCCAGCTATCCGCTGGCCGCGTGGTCGGCGCAGTTCGACCGCATCCGGACCGACCTCGACGACGCCGTGCAGCGGCAGGGCGACGTCAGCGTGGCGCGACGCACGCCCGAGCAGCGCGAGCTGCTGACCGTGGCGTTCAAGCAGTTCTGGGACGCGTCGGACCGGATGTTCACGCTGGCGCGTGCCGGGCACGACGACGAGGCCCGCACGCAGGTGCAGGTGTCGCTGCAGGCGCGGCAGGCGGCGCTCAGCTCCACGGTGGCGCGGCAGCTGGTGCAGAACAACGAGAACGAGGCGCAGACCGCCGCGCAGGTGCAGGACATCTACGCCCAGGTGCAGCGGCAGGCCTACTGGTTCCTGGCCGCCGCGCTGGCGGCGATCGGCGCCACCTCGCTCTACCTGATTCAGGCCAACCGCCGGCTCTTTGCGCGGCTCGCCGCGCTCTCCGACGAGCGCCGCGGCCTGGCGCAGGCGCTGATCACGACGCGCGAAGACACGCTGCGCGAGATCTCACGAGAGCTGCACGACGAGTTCGGCCAGGTGCTCACCGCCATCGGCTCGATGCTCAAGCGCACCGCGCGCCACACCACCGAGGACTCGCCGCTGCGCGCCGACCTGCGCGAGGTGGGGGAGGTGGCGCAGACCGCGCTCGACAGCGTGCGCGGCCTGTCGCAGACGCTGCACCCCTCGATTCTCGAAGAGCTGGGGCTGGCCAGCACCGTCGACTGGTATCTGACGACGGTCGAACGCCAGCTCGGGCTGCGCGTGGCCTACGAGAAGCCGCAGGCTCTGGTGCCGGTGCGGCCCGATGTCGCCATCCAGGCCTACCGCGTGCTCCAGGAAGCGCTCAGCAACGTGGCCCGGCATGCGGGCACGGGCGAGGCCATCGTTCGGTTAGCATTCAGGGACGGCGCGCTCCATCTCGAGGTCGAGGATCATGGGGCGGGTCTGCCGGCCGCGGGCGGCCCCCGCGGTCTGGGCCTCGTCGCGATGCGCGAGCGGGCCGAACTGGTCGGGGGTCGGGTGACGTGGTCGCGCCCAGCGGCTGGAGGAACCCTGGTGTCGTTGGTGGTGCCGCTGTGACAAACGAGGCCGTCCGGGAAGACAGAGTGCCGGTGACCGGTCGGATCACCGTGCTGCTTGCCGACGACCATGCCCTCGTGCGGCGCGGCTTCCGCCGGCTGCTCGAGGACGACGCCGATCTGGCCGTCGTGGGCGAGGCGAGCAACGGCGAGGAAGCCATTGCGCTGGCGGCGAGCCTCAACCCGCACGTGATCGTCATGGATTGCGCGATGCCTGGCACGAGCGGCCTGGCGGCCATAAAGGTCATTCTCCAGCAGCGTCCGTCGGCACGCATTCTCATGCTCAGCATGCACTCCGAGGAGACGCTGGTGCAGCAGGCGATGGCGTCTGGGGCGCGCGGCTACGTGCTGAAGAACGCGCTGGATCTCGATCTGGCGGCGGCGGTGAAGAAGATCGCGGCAGGGGAGACGGTGCTCGACCCCGCGGTGGCGCGCCCGGCGCCGCTGCCCGGCGAACGCGCCAAGCGGCTGACCAAACGCGAGCTCCAGGTGCTGCAGCTCATTTGCAACGGGCTCTCGAACCGCGAAATCGCCGCGCAGCTCGAGGTGAGCGTGAACACCGTGGCCGTGCACCGCGCCAACATCATGAACGCGCTCGGCGTGCACAAGACCGCCGAGCTCGTGGTCTACGCGCTGCAGAACGGCCTCGTCAGCCCGCTATGAACCGGCGCGAGTTCCTGTGGCTCGCGCTCGCGCAGTCCGTACGTGGGGGCCGCCTTCAGGCGGCCCGTACAGAATCTGCCCTCCAGCTCACCGACGTCACCGCCGCGGCCGGCCTGAACTTCCGCCACAACAGCGGCGCCTACGGCGGCAAGCTCCTGCCCGAGACGCTCGGGGCGGGCTGCGCCTTCCTCGACTACGACGGCGACGGCTGGCAGGACATCCTGTTCGTGAACGGCATGGACTGGCCGGGCCACAAGCAGCAGCGCTCCACGCTGCGTCTCTATCGCAACAACCGCAACGGCACCTTCACGGACGTCACCCGGGCCGCGGGCCTCGACGTGGAGATGTACGGCATGGGCGTGGCCGTCGGCGACTACGACAACGACGGCTATCCAGACATCTACCTCACCGGCGTCGGCCAGAACCGCCTGCTTCGCAACACCGGGAAGGGCGGCTTCGTCGACGTCACCCGCGCGAGCGGGCTCGACAAGCGCGTGGCGTTCAGCACCTCGGCGCTGTGGGTCGACTTCGATCGCGACGGGCGCCTGGATCTCTTCGTCTGCAACTACGTCAAGTGGTCCGAGACCACCGACGTGTTCTGCAGCCTGAACGGCAAGCAGAAGTCGTACTGCACGCCCGAGGCGTACCGCGGCGACACCTGCTGGCTGTTCCGCAACCGCGGCAACGGCACTTTCGAGGACGTCACCGCCACCTGCGGCGTGTTCGACTCCAGCTCGAAGGCGCTCGGCGTGGCGATGCTCGACTACGACGGCGACGGCTGGCCCGACCTGTTCGTGGCCAACGATACCCAACCGAACAAGTTGTATCGCAACCTGCGCAACGGGAAGTTCCGCGACGTGGCGCTCGAGGCCGGCGTGGCCTTGAGCGAGGACGGCAAAGCGCGCGCGGGCATGGGCGTGGACGCGGCCGATTTCGACAACTCGGGCCGCATGGGGCTGGCCGTGACCAACTTCGACAACGAGATGCTGGCCCTGTACCGCGGTCAGGCCACCGGCACGTTCCAGGACACCGCGCGCCGCGCCGGCGTGGGCGTGGCGTCGCTGAACCGGCTTGGATTCGGCTGCCTCTTTGCCGATCTCGATCTCGACGGCGCCCTCGACCTGGTGGTGGCCAACGGGCACATCGACGAGACTGTCCGGAGCATCAAGGGCAACGTCGGCTACGCGCAGGCGCCGCAGCTCTTTCTCAACCAGGGCGGCGGCACGTTTCGCGACGCGTCGGCCCTGGTCGGCCCGGCGTTCGCCCAGCCGCGCGTCGGCCGCGGGCTGGCGTACGGCGACTTCGATCGGGACGGCGACGTCGATCTGCTGATGACCACCAACAACGGTCCGGCGGTGCTGTTCCGGACGGACGCGCCGGCCGGCAACCGGAGCATCCGCCTCACACTGCAGGGCACGAAGTCGAACCGCGACGCCATCGGTGCCCTGGTGCGCGTGTTCCACGGCGGCACGTCGCAGTCGCGGATGGTGCGCAGCGGGTCCAGCTACCTGTCGCAGTCCGAGCTGCCGGTGACCTTTGGCGTCGGGCGGCGCGATCAGGTGGAGCGGCTGGTCATCTCCTGGCCGAGCGGCCGCTCCGACGAGTTCAAGAACGTCGCGGCAGGCAAGGCCTATCGGTGCGTGGAGGGGCAGGGCCTCACCTAGCTCGGCCATGGCAAAATACAGTCTGGGCCCGATAGCCACCTCTTCCCAGTGAGGCAAAGATCCCGAGGGATACTCCCGGGATGCACCGACTTTCGAGCACGCGCGCCGCGCTTGCCACCGGCTTTGCCATCGTGTTCGCGCTGTGGCTCCTCTGGGGCTACCAGCTGGGGCGCAGCCTGCAGAACATCGAGCGGAGCGTGGCGTCCGTCCACGAGCAATACGTGCGCGGCGAGCAGACGCTCTCGAAGGTCCGGACCAACGTCCTCCTTGGCTCCATCTATCTGCGCGACGCCTTGATCGACACGGCCGTGGCGCACCGCGACGACTACCGCGCCGAGCTGGGCCGGCTGCGCGAAACCATCGAGCAATCGCTGACCGCCTACGTCCCCGAGGTCGGCTCCGAGGTGGAGCGCGAGCACTGGGCGCGCCTGCAGACCGAGCTGGCCGAGTTCTGGGCGTCGCGCGAGCTCGCGCTCACCGACAGCGAGCCGCGCAGCCCGGCGCAGGCGGCCGCGCTGCTGCGGACGCGCGTCGTGCCCCGCCGCGAAACCATCCTGCAGGTGCTCGACCAGCTCGCGGCGCTCCAGGCCGAAGCCAACCGGCGCCGTCAGGAGGAGGCCAACGCGCTCTACAGCCAGGTGCGCTTCCGGCTGATGTCCATGGGCGGCGCCACGCTGCTCGCCGCCCTCGTCGTGGCGGTGATGGCGTCACGCCACGTGAGCCGCCTGCAGCGCGAGATCGAACGGCAGCGCGCCGCGGAGCAGCAGAATCGCCAGGACCTCGAGCGCCTGTCGGCGCGGCTGGTCGACGTCCAGGAGGCCGAGCGCCGCACGCTGGCGCGCGAGCTGCACGACGAAGTGGGGCAGGCGCTGACCGCCGTGAAGATGGACATCGGCATCGCGCTGCGGTCGGACAATGGCCTGCGCGTGAAGGGGGCGCTCGAGGAAGCGAGCGAGCTCACGGAAACGACCCTGCGGGGCGTGCGTGACCTGTCGCAGCTCCTGCATCCATCGATGCTCGACGACTTCGGACTTCCGACCACGCTGACGACCTATCTGCGAAGTTTCTCGCAGCGAACCGGCATCCGTGCGCAGCTCGCCGAGACGATCGACGACCGCCTGGTGCCGCCGATCGAAGTGGGCGTCTACCGCATCGTGCAGGAGGCGTTCAACAACATCGTTCAGCACAGCGGCGCCACGGCGTGCACGGTGTCGCTCAGCGGCGGCGGTGGGGCGCTGCGGCTGGTCATCGAGGACAACGGTCGCGGTCTGGGACCGTTCCCGAGGGCGGTTGCGACGCGCCAGGGGCTCGGGCTCATCGGCATGCGCGAGCGCGCGCAGGCGCTCGGCGGTTCGTTCCTGATCGAGAACGCGGTCACCGGGGGCACGCGGATTTCCGTGACGCTGCCGCTGCGCGTGGCGGCGCCGGACACCACCGACGAGCCCGAACGGCAGGCTGTGTGATGGCGGCGCTGCGCATCCTGCTTGCCGACGATCACACCGTAGTGCGCCAGGGGCTCCGCCGGGTGCTCGAGGAGCGCCCGGAGTGGCAGGTCGTGGCCGAAGCCGGCGACGGCCGCGACGCCGTGCGGCTGGCCGAGCAGCACCGGCCCGACGTGGCCGTCGTGGACGTGGCGATGCCGCTCTTGAACGGGATCGAGGCGACGCGCCAGATCACCCGGCGCGCGCCGCAGACCAAGGTTCTGGTGCTGAGCATGTACTCCGACGAGGCGTACGTGACGCAGATCCTCAAGGCCGGCGCCACGGGGTACCTGTTGAAGGACTCGGCGGACGTCGATCTGCTGCAGGCCGTGCAGGCGGTGTCGCAGGGCAAGTCGTTCTTCAGCCCGGCGGTGGCGCGGCTGATGTCCGACGACTACGCGCACCAGCGCGGCGACAACGCCGTGGACCGTTACGAGTCGCTCTCGGACCGCGAGCGCGAGATCTTCCAGCTCGTGGCCGAGGGGAAGACCAACAAGGAGATGGCGGCGCTGCTCTTCATCAGCCCGAGTACCGTGGAGACGCACCGGGCGCGCATCATGGAGAAGCTGGACCTCCATAGCGCGGCGGAAATCGTGCTCTACGCGGTCAGGAGGGGAGTAATCCGGTGACGTCCCAGGCGGCCATGCTGGTCGCGTTCCTCAGCGGCAACGCCGCCGTCGGCGACGCCGATCGATCGACGTGGTGGCTCGACCCGGACATCCAGCAGCGACTGCACCTCACACCCCAGCAGGTGCAGGCCCTCGACGACATCTTCACGCAGGCCGACGGCAAAGGGCACACGCTGATGCTGTGGCGGATGTATCAGACGCTGACGCCGCCGCAGCGGCAGCAGTTCTCGCAGCTGCTCCAGGTCGTGCGCACCCAGGAGTAGTCCTGGGCTGTGAAAGCGCGACGACAATAGCTCAGTCCACGTGGCGGAAGCTGAACGACGAGACCGTCACCCCGTTACGCTTTTCTCCGCGTTTTCTCCCGCGCGACATCACTACGCGGCGTGGTCGGCGTGCAGGACGAGCGACGTGACGCCATCTGGCTGGCACGGCCGCTGCACATGAGGCCCGCGGACCAACGTGAGCGAGCGGCCCCGAATCATCATCGCGCTGTCGGATCGTGCAGAATCGGCCATCCTGGCGGACTGGCTGGCGGAGGACGGCTTCGAGCCCGTCCGCCGTCCCACCCCGCAGACCGCCGTTGAAGAGATGCGTAGCCGGCCGTACGACGTGCTCATCGCCGATGCCAGCACCAACGGACGCCCGCCGCTGCGGGCCGAGGGGCGTCTGCGCCGGACGGGCACGCCGGCCATCCTCGTCGGCAACCACGCGCCGCAGCGCGGCGAGACCGTCACCAGCCAGCCGATGTACCTGGCCCGCCCGCTCGAGCGCGGGGTCCTGAACTGTTACATCACCATGGCGATCCTGGAGGGCAGCCCGCTGCGCCGCTCGGAGCGCAAGTTGGTGAACGCGCTCGAAGCGACGGTCAACGGTGTGCCGGCGCGCATTCTCGACGTCAGCGTCGAGGGGGTCCGCATCGAAATGATGCGCGAGAGGCGCGCGGTGCTGCCGCCCTATTTCGCAGTGCGGGTTCCGATCATGGGCGTCGGCGTGAACGTGCGACGCGTGTGGGCGCGGGCCGCGTCTGGGTCGCCCAACCTCTGGTACGGCGGCTCGCTGCTGCCCAACCGCACCAGCGCCCTGCAGGGGTGGAAGAGCCTGATCGAAACCATTCCCAGCGTCGCCACCGCCAAGGGCACTCAACAACCGAGCTGAGCGCCGGAACGGTTTCGGCGAGGGGAGTGGTGCGCCCGGCAAGAGTCGAACTTGCGACCTTTGGCTTCGGAGACCAACGCTCTATCCAGCTGAGCTACGGGCGCTTAATGCGCTGAGAGGACTCGGTCCTGCTCGGCGTGCCATCGCCGCGTTGCGGCGTTGGCGCGCCCGGCAGGACTCGAACCTGCGACCTACGGATTCGAAGTCCGGCGCTCTATCCAACTGAGCTACGGGCGCACGAAAAGGCATCATATCACCCGTCCATGCGGAGCGCCCGAAGCGGCGCGCCGCTGGTGACACGCCGGGCGGCGACGGCGCCACCGAGCAGCGCGGTCGCAAGCAGCACGCCAGACATCAGCGAATACGTCGCCGTGTCCGCAGCGGTGACGCCGAAGAGCAGCGGCATGATCTGGCGAGAAAGCCCCAGCGCCAGCACGATGCCGAGCACGACTCCTATTGCTGCCGTCAGCACCACACGGGTCAGGAGCATTCGGTACAGCGCCAGGGCCTGAGCGCCAAGCGCCATGCGGATGCCCATCTCCCTGAAGCGCTGCGACACGACGTAGCTCGTCACGCCGTAGATCCCAATCAAACCGAGCAGCGCGGCCATCGAGCCGGTGATGCCGATGAGCACGAGCGTGAGCTCGGTGCGCTCCATCGCCCGGTTCCGTAAGTCTGACATCCGCTCCACCTGCGCCACCGGCACGTCGGGCTCCAGCGACCAGACGGCGCGCTGCAGGCTCTCCGCGAAGCCCGGCGTCCCGACGCGCGCGCTGCGCACGACGAACGTGACGGTGCGGCTCATGAACGGCGCCATTCGCTCGCCCAGCGTCAAATAGACCGCGTTCTCGGGCCGCTCGACGAGGCTTTCATGGTGCACGTCGGCCGTGACGCCGACGACCTCGGCCCACGGTTCCGCGGTCGTCATGCGGATGCCCTTGCCCAGAGCGGCTTCGGCGCTGCCCCACATGGCCCGAGCCCACGACTCCGACACCATCGCCACGCGCCGCGTGCCATCGTGGTCGGTCCAGTCGAACGATCGGCCGGCGACGAGGCGGATGCCCATCGTGCGGAAGAAGTCGGGCGCCACGAAGCGAAACTCCTGCGGGCTGGGTGCCGGTCCCGCCGCCACGAAGAAAGGACTGCTTGGCCCGGTGGCGCCGAGTGGCACGCGCGAGGCGAAGCTGACGGCGTCGACACCCGGGGCGCCGGCGAGCCGCTCCTGCAGGGCGCGGAGCCGGCGCTTCGCCTCTGAAAAGTCGGGCACGACCGATGCGGGCAGCGAGAGCGTCATCGTTTGCACGCGCTCGGCGCCCGTGAACCCGGTCTCCACCGCGCGCAGCGACTGGAACGTCCGCGCCATCAGCCCGGCGGCCACGAGCAGCACGAGCGCCAACGCGACCTGCGCAACCAACAGATGGTTCTGTACCAGTCGCGTGGCACGTCCGGCACTCTGGGTGCGCCCGGCAGGAGCGGTCAGCGTGGGCGTGGCCCAGAGATGCCGGATCGCGGGGATGGCGCCGAACAGTACCCCTCCAGCCAGAGAGATGACCGCAGTGAAGATCATCACCTGCGGATCGATCGAAACGGTGGCCGGCAGCGGCAGCTGGTTCACGGCCACCCGCAACAGCGCCGGCAGGCCGGCGGCGGCCAAGGCCAGTCCGATGCCTCCTCCGACGACGCCGAGCAGCAGGTTCTCGAAGAGCAGGTCGCAGACGATGCGCGCCTTCGACGCGCCGATGGCGGCCGACACCGCGAGGTCGTGCTGGCGTTCGTCCGTGCGCACCAGCTGCAGGTTGGCCACATTGACGCAGGCGATGAGGAAGAGCAGCGCCACGGTCCCCATGAGCACCCACAGCACGTCCTCGAGCGTGCCGATGACGTTCGACTTGAGCGACTGCAGGTCGGAGCGCATGCGCGCGTTTCGGAACCCCTGCAGGTTCATGCCGGGCACCGGCGGAAACGTCTCGGCCATGATCGGAATCATTCGGTTCACGTCCGCCCTGGCGGCCTCGAGCGTGACGCCGTCGCGCAGGCGCCCGAGGGCGTTTTCGCCCAGCGGGCCCGCGTAGGCTTGGGCTCGACGCGGTTGGAGCGGCAGCACGAGGTCGGCCGCGCGGGCGAAGCGGAAGTTCTCGGGCAGTACCCCGACCACCGTATGCGGTTGGCCGTCGACGATGAGCGGCTGTCCGATGACCGGAGCGCCGCCGAATCGGCGCTGCCAGTAGCCGTGCGACACGATGACGGTGCGCGGCCCGCCGGGCTGGTCCTCCGCGGCGGTGAACGCGCGGCCGAGTGCCGGCACCACTCGAAGCGTCGGCAGCAACTCGAAGGTCGCCCGCAGGACCTGCACCTCTTCCGGCCGGCTCGATCCGGTGACGCTGGCCGTACTGGCCGTCCAGAGCGCCACGGATTCGAACGCCCGGTTGTGCTCGCGGTAGGTGAAGTAGAGGGCCGCGGACGCGGGGAGGCCGCCACGGCCGTAGGCGTCGAACCGGTGGATGAGAGCGACCAGGCGTTCGGAATCGGGATACGGCAGCGGTCGCAGGAGCACCGCGTTGATGACGCTGAACATCGCCGCCGATGCACCGATGCCGATCGCGAGCGTCAGGAGCGCCGTGAGTGTCAGCCCCGGGGAACGCCGCAGCCGCCGTACCGTTTGTCTCACCATGGGTCCGAATACCGCGAAACTCGCTCTTGGTTACGCCCGAGACGGCAGACTTCCGAGATCACCTTGCGTTGACGAGGGTTGGCGCCCAGAATAGCCGGCGCAACCGAGGCGAACCGATTCGCCTCCTAAGGAGACATTTCATGACGCAGCGGGTGCGGGCGCTCGTGTGTGCGATCTCTGCCGTCGGCGTATTCGAGGCAAGTTCGGCTCTGGCTGGGCAGGGAGGGCAGTCGCAAGGCCAGCAGCCGGCACCGCCGGGCGACCAGACGCCCGCCTTCGAGGAGCAGATCGTCGTGACGGCGTCGCGGGTGGAAGAACAGCTCGTCAACGCGCCAGCGGCCGTGAGCGTCATCACCAGCGCCACGATCCAGAACTCGCCGGCGACCAATGTCGGCGACCTGTTGCGCGCCGTTCCCGGCGTCAACGTCACGCAGGTCAGCGCGCGCGACGTCAACATCAACACCCGCGGCGCCACGTCTACGCTCTCCACCTCGCAGCTGGCGCTGGTGGACGGCCGGTCGATCTATCTCGACTTCTACGGCATGGTGATGTGGGATTTCGTGCCCAGCAACCCGCGCGAGATCAAGCGCATCGAGGTGATCCGCGGGCCGGCCTCGGCCGTCTGGGGCGCCAACGCCATGAGCGGAGTGGTCAACGTGATCACGAAGACGCCGCGCGAACTGGCGGCGGAAGCCGGCTCGTCGCTGACCATCGGCGTCGGAGGCTTCCAACGCAGTGCGCAGGGGGTGGATCGCGACGCCGGCAGCCTGTTCTACATCAACGGCTCTCACGCGCAGGCAGTGAGCGACAAGGTGGCTTACAAGATTTCGGCCGGCTACTTCACACAGGACGCCTTGCCGCGCCCGGTCGGGACGATTCCCAACGCGTTCAACACGCCCTACCCGGCCTACACGAACGAAGGCACCAGCCAGCCGAAGTTCGATGCCCGCGTCGATTATTCGCTCGCCGACAGCGCGACGCTGACGTTCAATGGCGGGGTCGCCGGCACCGAGGGCATCATCCACACCGGCATCGGCCCGTTCGACATCAAGAGCGGATCGTATCTGTCGTACTTCTCCGCCAAGTACCAGAAGGGTGCCCGCCGCGTGGCGTTCTTCACCAACGTGTTGACCGCCGACTCGACGAACCTGCTCTCCCGCGGTCTCGACGGCGCGTTCATCCCGCTGGGATTCGACACCAAGACCTTCGACGTGGAGGCCGGCGACTCCAAGGCCATCGGCACCCACAACGCGCTCACGTTCGGCGGCAACTTCCGCCACAACACCTTCGACGTGACGCTGGCCCCGAACGGCGACGACCGCAACGAGGGCGGCGCCTACGTGCAGGACGAAGTGTTCCTGGGCCAGTACGTGCGCTGGGTGATCGGCGGCCGGGTGGACAAGTTTTCTTCGATCGAAGATGCGGTGTTCTCGCCGCGGACGACGCTGCTGTTCAAGCCCGCGGCGAACCACAGCGTGCGCGTCTCGTTCAACCGGGCCTTTCGCGCGCCGTCCTTCATCAACAACAACCTGCAGACGGCGGTGTTTCAGGAAGTGAACCTGAGCGCCATCTCGCCGGCGCTCGCGCGTTTCCCGTTGCCGGTGGCCGCCAATGGCAATCCCGATTTGAAGCAGGAGACGCTGACCGCCTACGAGATCGGCTACACCGGCACGCTGAACAAGCGCGCCACGGTGTCGGCCTCGGTGTACTGGAACGTCACCAAAGACGGCATCTTCTTCACGCAGGTCGACAGTTACAGCCCGGCCAGGCCACCGGCCACGTGGCCGGCCATCATCCCCACGTTCGTGATTGGAGCGATCCCGCTGCCCGGGTTGCCCTCGGCCTTCAGCTACCGCAACCTCGGGAAGGTGAAGGACAAGGGCGTCGAGCTCGGCATCGAAGCATCGGCGACGCGCGATGTGAACGTGTTCGCCAACTATTCCTATCAGGCCGATCCGGTGATCGAGGGCTTCGACCCGCGTGAAGCGAACGCGCCCGCCAACAACCGGTTCAACATCGGCTTCAATTTCAGCCGCAGCCGGTTCCTGGGGAATCTGGACGTGAGCTACAGCGGCCCCGCCTACTGGCAGGACGTGTTCGATCTCCGCTTCGCGGGCACCACCGACGCCTACACGCTGGTCAACGGGGCGTTCGGGGTGCGATGGGCGGGCGAGAAGGTCGTGACCAGCCTCAAGATCATGAACATCGGCAACGCGGAA
>DASYRM010000099.1:0-63508 GCA_036004405.1 Vicinamibacterales bacterium | reverse complement strand
TTCGAGCAGCCGTTCAACTTCGTGCTGGAGTTCACGCCGAACGTCGCAGTCAGCGACTACCTCGGTCCGTCGACGCTGCCCGATGCCGGACCATCCGCCGCGCCGGTACCGATCTCGACCGCTCTGCAGGAACAGCTCGGCGTCCAGTTGCGATCAACCGAGGGTCCAGTGGAAATGATCGTCATCGACAGCATCGAGCGGCCGTCGGAGAATTCGCTTCGAAACCAGAATCCCAGAGCCCAAATCCGCGGCGACGAATCGCTCGTGATGTGTCCGTTCGCCAGATCGGCGTTAGTTCCTCGCCGACCGGCAGCGCTACATCGAGCACTGGAAGAACCGGGCCGAGCCTTAGTGGATTGAACAGCCACGATGGTGACGGAGTCCGACGATGACGAAGAGGATGACGATGACGGAGACCGTCTGCGCCCTCGTACTCGCAATCGTCTGCACCACGAGCGTGCTTGCCGGGCAGGCCAACTCCGTTCACCGCGAACGACTCGATCCACGGATTGGCCCTGCCGTTGGGCAACGGTATAAATCGATCCATGACGCGAGACAGTGGGCGAATCCCATGCTGGTCATCCAACCAGACGGCATCGAAGTGATCGCGAAGGGCGTGCCGAATGGGCGGCGAGTCGTCGCCTCGCGTGACCTGCGGCAGACGCTCGTCGGGTTGGCGCCATCCGCATGGCCTTACGGAAGGGTGGTCGCGGTGCAGGAAGTCGGCATTCGCGAGCCTGACGGAAGCGATCGAGTGCGAATCGTCGACAACTTGAACGTGACACTCACGATTCTCAAGGCGCTCAAAGTGACTGTCGAGCGGTGGCCGAGCGCCTGACCATGGCGGGTGCGCCGAAGCGCCTCGGCGTCCTCAGCGCCTCTGTTGCGCGAATCCGTGCGCGACGCGCAGCGCAAGCGATGACGTGTTCGCATGCGCGATGTTCAACGTGACGGCGACAACAATGCCGCTGCCGCGCCGTCAGCAGCGGAGCACATTGTCGATGCCGGCGCGAGCGGCCGTCGCGCGGACCACGTCCCACAGCACCTTCGGCGACATGCCGTCTCCCCACGTCCGGCCCGCCTTGTTGATGGCTCGAAAGACTGGCCCGTTGGTGATGGCAGCCGCCGACGTCCACGCATCCACGGCCACCTTCACCCAGACCGGGATGGGCACGGTGCGCACATGGCCAGCCTTGCCGAGCAGATCGGCGATGACCCAATGCTCCTCCCGTTGCTGGATCGACTCGACGCGCAGTGCCAACAGCTCGGCGCGCCGAAGTCCGCAGCCAATCAACATCGCGACCATCGCGTGATCTCGGAGCTCGCGGGTTGTCGACGGTGTTACGCACTCGAGCAGTCGTCGGCCCTGCTCGGCCGTCAGCCAGTTCTCGAGACGAACTCCGATTCGGCGCACGCCTTTCACGCGACGGATGCCTGCCAGTTCTGGATTCAGGAGGCCTGCGTCGGCCGCCTCGTACGCCACACGACGAACCGCAGCGAGCCGAAGGTTGATCGTGGCAGGCGCATACCCGCGCTGTTCGAGGTGAATGCGATACCGGAGCACGACAGTCCGGTTGAAGGCAAGGCGCGGCTCCGAACAGTACCAGGCGACGAATTCGCGAATAGCGTGGTCGTAGGTCCGCTGACCGCTGGCCGATGTCAGGCTGTTCAGCACCGCGGTCTTGGTCTGTTCGAGGTCCGGGAGCGCCAGGACGCGCTTCTGAATCTTCTTCCTGCGAGATTGTGACTTCGGCATCGGCGACGGCCTCCTTCACCGTCGCCGACAGCTTCATCGAACGGCCGTCCCTGCGGCGTTGATCGCGACTGACGTCAGCAACCAGTCGCGGCGCAACACGATCCAGGCGCGTCGGCTTCAGCTAACCTTGGAGTTTCATCTGCACGAAGTGCTGTGCATCGTGGCGATACGACGCTTCATACGCGCGAGCAGATCATCGTCTCGTGACCTGGGATACTGCGGGCTCGCAGTTGGCATCGCGGTGCCCCCGATGGCCTAGCGACCCACCGGAGGGGAGCCGCCATCCGACGGGCGAGCCGGGGTCGAGTGGTCCAATTCGGACCACTCGACTCCGAACCTCCCCTCGGTCGGGCAGCTCCCAATGGGCTGAGGATCGGCGCCGCGCGTGGCCGCCTGCCAGTCCGACAACCAGCAGTCCTTGAAGATCGAACAATAGCAGTACGAGACTTGAATGCGGCTCCACGCCTGCGGCGGAAGCGCATTCACAGCTTCCGGCGCCACGGTCGTAAAGGCGTTCAGGGGAACCTGCGGAGCCATAACCCATCCGGCCCCAGTGACGACGCCCTCATCGAACGGCGCACGCCGCACGGCGTCCTCAACTGACACAGCTGCGAGAAACTCGCGCCACGACCGGACGGGCTTGTCGTCAACCCGGACGGCGAAGTACCGAATCAACGCTGGGCCCACTCCAACGTTGACCATCTGGATCGCGAAGAACGGCGGCGAGGAGTTTCGAGCCGGAAAGACTTGAATGTAGGGCCAGACGGTCGCCGCGCGCTGGTCGGCTGCGACCTTCACCTGCCAGATCACGCCGCCGGCCGAAATGGCGCTCAGGAGGATCGCCGAGACCGCCAGCACGGTATTTGTGCGAATGATCCTCTCGTCTTTCTGAGCCACGGACCGTTCTGCTCCAGGCTCCTCGTCTTCTGCCATGCCGGTGCGCGGATTCTACTACCACGCTCCCGGCTGTCCCTCGCCAAAGACGAATCCCGTTACCACCGTTGACTGCAACGCCGCCTCCGAATAGAGGCGCCGAGGTCGCGTCTCCGTAATTTGGACTGCACAAACCACGCTGCGGCTGTCTATTAGCCCGGTCTAAAGCGATTGACTCGAACCGTGAGGCCAATGAGACTGACGGCGCCTCAATTTCGTAGTCATCATCACAACCCGTCGCCGGAGCTGGGGGCCAGTCAGCGAGGACTGTCGGCGATCACTCTTCATAAGTCGCCTTGTAGCGACGAATCGCTCGTGATATGTCCGTTCGCCAGATCGGCGTTTGTCAGGACCCAACCTGAATCCTTCGGTTCGGCATCAGCAGTCGATGTCCTCGTTGAGGATGTCGCTTCGACGCTGCTCCTCCCCCTTCCTGACAACGACCGCTGTATCATCAGGCGACCCGCGGTGAACAGCTGGTGTCGCGTGATGTTGGCATGCCGTGCGACTGATAGTGGTCGTGGACTCTATGGATGCCTAAAGACAGGCTCTTTCTTCTTCCGCCAGCCTTTCCCGATCCTGCCGTAGGACCGGGACTATTTCATTGCATCGAGTGCACGAGGCTCGAAGGGCTGTTGACCTACACACCCGAGCTGCCAGCGGCTCGACATAGAGCAGATCCCTCATCCTAGGCCGCGCGCCGCGTTAATTGCGCTCCTGGGAGAACCACATCAGAACTGCCCGACGCTTGTCATTGCGGCGAGTTCACCAGCCGCGCCTGAACTCCTCAAGCGAAGTTCCGTTACCGGTCGCTGGTATTGCACCGGCGTTGACTCAATCACTGCCTATCTTGTGGCTGTCTACGGGGTCAGCTTTCCGCACCCGTGATCGGGATACTCGACTCGGCGAACGCTGACCGGCGAGATCGCAAAGATAGGCTCTGGTCTTGTGAAGAAGCGAGTCGACGCGGCGAGCCTCAGCGAGGATGAACTCGTTGAGCGCTGGAAGGCCTAGCTTGAGCACACCAAGCAGGAGGACCTTCAAGCCTTGGGAGAAGCCGGACGAACGGACGAAATCAAATGATTGCAGATTCCGGGATGCTGGCGAGCGGGCGCTCAGGCCGTTGGCCCAGTCGTGAACCGTCTGGCTTGTGCAGTACGCTTCAGCGCGGGACATCATGCGGCGCAAGTGCCATAGGTCCTCGAGTATTCGCCGAGGGACGACGGATCCCCGCAAGCTGCAAGCCGTTTCAGTCGGCAGATCGGCGTTACTGGGGACCTAGAACGGTGGCACCTAGGGATTTTGGCGTCACGGGCCACCGCGGCATCGGCACAGACGTCGGACGCGGGCGCTGACTCGTCGCTGTCGCCGTCGCTTGCGGCGGTCGCAAAGTCGATGCACGCGACCATTCGCCGCAATATCGCAGAGGCAGCGGAGACCATGCCGGCGGAGGACTACACATTCAAGCCGACACCACAGGTCAGAAGCTTCGGTGAGGTCCTCGGTCATATCGCAAATGCGAACTTCCTCTTTTGCTCCCTGGCGAAAGGTGCGCCTTCGCCGTCAACGACGAATCTCGAGGGAGTGACTGGAAAGGCAGCAATCTTGAAGGCCGTGCTCGATTCGCTGGCTTACTGCGACCCAGTGTATGAGACGACGACCGATTCTAATTTCAATCAGCCGGTGACTGTCGCAGGGTTGGGCAACAAGCCGACGCCAACGGTTCGCGGAGCCGTGCTGATGTTAGATCGCGAGATTAATCGGGGGGTGGGCGCTTGATCTCCTCAAGCACGACCACATCGCTCGTCACGCGGCGAGACTGCAGCCGTAGCCCGAGCTGCTCACGGATGGCTGTGACAAGGGGCGGAAGGTCGCCGGTTGGCGTCAGGTCGTTCGACCAGCGCAGGTCCACGTCGAACGTGCCGGTCACCCCGGACTCGTTGGCGATCGGCGCACTCAGCTCGCGCTGCAGCACGCCGGACAAGATGGCGATGGAGACGCCGACCGCGGCGATCGACCCGTCGGTAACGCCGCCGGCACGGCAGCGTGCTTCGGTGGCTCCCACAACATCGCAGTCGAGCGTCGATGGTCGGAGCCCGGGTCCGAGCCGATCGGGCCGCTCGCGCACCAACGCAAACCCGTCGAGCTCGCGCCGCTCGAGGCGCGTGCGCAGCTTGAACCGCTCAACGAGGAGGGTTCGAAGCATGGCGCGCGCCTGTTCGCGCGTGGCCGCGCCGCTCGGTCGGGCTGCCACATCGTAGTACGTCGAGCGAGTCCACGCCGGCTCGCCCACGAGCTGATACGGCTCCAGCTCATGGGCGAAGACCACGAGTGCGCGGGCCGACATGTGGCGCGCTTGGACGCTGCCGCCCGGCGTGACGCGCAGGGTCCCTCCTGTGCCGGGGTCTCGGTTCTCCCGGATCGCCGCCGCATCGAACGCGAGTGGTGAGTTGAGCTGGGTTGCCGCGGTCAGCTGACACGCGACGAACAGCTGGCCGAGCGCGAGGGTCCAGCGCTTCATGCTCCCACGGAGATTCTAGGCCGGGGCCCATCTCGAGTCCCGAACTGTCGCGAAGGAGTAGGCCAACCGTCGAGATCGCGCGTCTTTAAGACTGGCGTGGCAACGAACGACCCCGAAGGAGGGCAGTCCCGAGGTCGGGTAGGTCTGCTATGCGCCGCCTGATGATGCTATTTGCAGCTGTGATGTTGTTTGGGGCCGGATGGGCCTACGCACAGATTGCCCGCCCCGTCGTTCCGGTGAAGCCGACAGTCCTGTCAGGCAGCGACGTCGGATTCCGCGTTGAAGGCCAACGCGGCAACGTGGCCGTCGGCACGATCGTGATCAAGGTCAACGGGGAGTGGGTCGAGGCCGACCCCAACGGCATCGTGGGCTTCCGCCCGGCGACTGAGTGATGCGACTCCGCGTCGCCAGATTCCTTCCGTCGCGCAAGACGATCGTATTCGTCGCCTGCGCGGCGGCTTTCACCGCAGCGTCAGCCAACGGCGCGGCACAGAACGCGTCCGCGCCGAGATTCGACGTGACGTCGGTGAAGTCCAACAGGTCCGGTCAACCGCACGTTGGGGGGGCCGGGGACCGTTTCGACCACGGGCAGTTTCAGACCACCAACATTCCGTTGCGGCTTCTCATCCGGCAAGCGTTCGAGCGGTGGCAGGATGACGACACAATGGGCGGGCCATCATGGCTGGATTCCGACCGGTGGGACATCGCTGCGAAGACGGAGTCTCCCACGGCAGACATGCTGCCGATGATCCGTTCGCTGCTCGAGGATCGCTTCCAGCTGGCGTGGCATCTCGAGACCAAGGAGCGACCGATTTATGAGCTGACGCTGGCCCAGCGCGGCAGCTTAAGTTCATCGCTTCGTGCGAGCGGTGGAAACAATCCGCCCTACTCTCTGGGTTCCACCGGTCAGATCACCGGTCGCGCTGTGACCCTACAGCAACTCTCAGAGTTGCTGGGATCGGCAGTCCGACGGAAGGTCGTGGATCGCACCGGCCTGACGGGTGTCTACGACGTTGACCTGCGCTGGTCGCCTGGCTTGAGCCCCGCAGTCGCGGCATCGGATCAGCCGGACATCTTTACGGCGGTTCGAGAGCAACTCGGCTTGCAGCTGAAGTCATCGAGAGGGCCCGTGGACGTGATGGTGATCGAACGGGCTGAGAGACCGACGCCTGACTGAAGGCTGCCAATCTGCAGGGCGCACCGCTGTTTACGTCAGAGTAGCGAGTAGTCGCCTACTGGCGAGCCCTTCGCATTGTACCGGTGTGTCGCCACATCGCTGATTCGATTGAACGGCGCAGTTGCGAAGAGACGTCGAGCGGGCCGCGGCCCGAACCGACGACGTCGTGGAGGCGGTTCAATTCTCCGTCGGAGGCTCAGCGGAGTCCACGATGAGGACTTCGACGGGCCCTCTCGTCGAGTCCAACTTCAAACCGAGTTGCTCTCGGAGCGCCGTGACGATTGACGGCGTGGTGTCATCCCGCAGCGCAGGACCCAACGGCGCGCCCGGTGGTGCCGGGGCCGCCGAGGAAGGATCAAAGGTCAGTTCGAAGTCGAAGCTGCCCGCCAGTTCAGAGCGATCGACGACGAGCCTTCCGACGAACCCGGACAGCACGTTCGCCATCATCGTCATTGTCACGCCCGTCCCGATCAGTTTTCCTTCGGCGGCGCGGAAGGAACATGGTGGCGGTCCCGTTCGCGTCCTGTCGGCCATCGCTTTCATGGCCCCGGCACACGCCTCCGGGACAGAGCGCAGCGCGGAGCCGACCCTTCTTCTGTCTTGCCGAGCCGGCACGAGTGCATAGATCGCGGCATCGCGCTGCTCGCTATGCACCGTCACCTTGAAGCGATCTTCGACGAGGGCTCGAATCATCGCGAGCAGCTCTTCGGGGAATCCATCCGGCCGGGTCTCTGGCGGCCGATTCACAGTCGCAATGACGTCAAAGCGGTCCGAGTCGATCCACGCAGGCCCGCCAATGACCTCGCGTGGGTCGAAACCGAAGCGCTGGTAGCCCATCCGAAGCAACCCTCTCAGCGTCGTGTTCGTCCATTCGACCCTGCCGCTTGGATTCACGCGGAATCCTGCGGGGACAGCGTCAGATCGGTTCGGCTTGATCGACACGACCTCGAACTGGGGTGTCGGTGGTACCTTCTGTTGCGCGAGCCCCGTGGAGGTCGCAATCAGCACGAAGCCAATCGCCCGAAGCAAGACACGCATTCGCGCCTAATGACGTCTCAGGCGCCCGAACGGTCTGGCGACGGCTTCGTCCAACCGGGGCGCCGCTCACCGGGCGGCGTTTGTGAGTAAAGTTCGCTCGAGCTGCGGAGCTAAATCGCATGGGTACAAACAGGACACTGCTTGGATCTGACGGCAACCGCTGCCGCGGGTTGCTGGCTCTCGCGGTGGCGATTGGAGTGTTGTCGGCACCCATTCCGACCCTCGCCCATCATTCCCGCGCCATGTTCGAGATGGGCAAGAACATTACGATTCGGGGAGTCGTGAAGAACTATCGATGGCAGAACCCTCATAGCCAGATCGTCATCGTGATTGGGCCTGGCGCGTCGGATCCCTCGACGGTGGGGACATGGACTGTCGAGGCCTCCGAAATCAAACTCATGAGTGCCATGGGGTGGACTCCGAACACGTACAAGTCGGGCGATCCGATTACGGTTGTCGCTCATCCAAACAGAGATGGCTCCAACCTTGTGTTGCTGTTCTACGCAATCAAGGCTGATGACACACGGTTGTATCGCGCGACGCATCGATATCCCGAAGAAAAGGAATAGACAAGGGTGCTCATGCTCCTCCGACCGTGGTGTCTTCTCGCCCTGCTTCCCGTGCTCGCGCTGAGCGGCTGCGCCAGGAAGCAGGCGCCCCCTCCACCCGCGTCCGCGCCGGCTGAATTCGCGTCCACATCACGCATAGCGACGGTTGAACGGCCTGCCGACAGCACTCTGGCCTACGCGCACCAGGTGACTGCCGAAGTGCCCGCCGACGGGCTGCTGCGGCGACTGGATGCGGTCCGCGCCGCATGCGTCTCGGATCGCGCGAACGCCTGCACCGTTCTCGATGTCGCGCGTCACGACGAGGGTGGCGTGCCGAGCGGCCGCGTTGTGGTCCGCCTGGCGCCCGCCGGTGTCGACCCCCTGGTGCGCCTCGCAGGGCAGGGCGGCCGGCTTCTCTCAGTGACCACCCACGCGGATGATCTGGCCGAACCGGTCCAGGATACCGAGCGCCAAGTGGCGCAGCTGAACGCCTACCGGGCGAAGCTCACCGACTTCCTGCAACGCAGAGACCTCGGGGTCGACCAGCTCCTGACCGTGTCGAAGGAGCTCGCCGGCATCCAGACCCAGATTGACGATGTGAGCACCAAGCGTGCCACTCTGCGACGACGTATCGATACCGACCTCTTGACGGTGTCGCTGCAAGTCCCGCGGTTCGAGGCCGAGTCGCAGGCTTCGCGCGTTGGCGAGGCCCTTCGCGGGTTCTTTTCGACCATGACGAACTCGTTGGCCGACGTGATCGAGTTCACCGCGGCGTTCCTGCCGTGGCTCGTCATCGTGGTTCCGGGGTTCCTGGGTATCCGCTGGCTATGGAACCGTACGAGTCAGTGGCTGCGCTCGCGGTCTCGCCCGCCGGCCGGCAACTGAACCGCCACCACAATCCGCATCAAGCACGTGCCCGGCGGCATTGCTACGCTGGGTCATGAGCAACGGCGTCGCGCTCAATTCCATCGCCCGGGCGTTGTGGTTCATCGAGAGCCACTTCGCGCAGGACATCACGCTCGACGACGTCGCCGCCGTGTCGGGCGTGTCGGGCGTGTCGCGCTATCACCTGTCACGCACGTTCAGCCTGGCCACCGGCACCGGCTTGATGGCCTACGTGCGCGCACGCCGGCTGACCGAGGCGGCACGGGCGCTCGCCGCCGGCGAGCCCGACATCCTGAGCGTGGCGCTCGACTGAGGTTACGGCTCGCACGAAGCCTTCAGCCGCGCCTTCCGTGACCAGTTCGACCTGACGCCGGAAGCGGTCCGGGCGCGAGGGCACGTTACCGATCTTCCCCTGATGGAGGCTCTTCATATGGACGACTCGATGCTCACCACACTCGATCCGCCACGCACCGTGGACCAGCACGCGCTGCAGATCGCGGGGCTCAACGAGCGCCACGGCAACACCGCGAGCGCCGCCATTCCCGCGCAGTGGCAGCGATTCGCGCCGCACCTCGATCACGTGCCCGGCCAGATCGGCCACACGGCGTACGGCGTCGACAACAGCGATACGACGAGCGGTTCGACGGACGCACGGGGAACGGTGAAGTCGAAATCTGGGTGCCCGTGAAGGGATAGCAGCGAGCCGGCTACTCGGTGCGGAGAGCGTGAGCCGGCTCGAGGCGCAAGGCGCGGAGGGCCGGCATGCCCATCGCGACGGCGACGACTGCCAGATACACGATGGCCAACGCGCCTGCCGTCGCAGGCTCGAACCGTAACAGACCAGGCACGGCCACGATGAGCGCGCCGCTGACGGCAGCCGCGAGCCCGAGGCCCACGGTCAGGCCGGCCACGGCCCACCGGAAAGTCTGGCCGGCCAGCAGCGCGAGCACGTCGTAGACCGTCGCCCCCATCGCGCGGCGCAACGCGATCTCCCGCGTTCGCCGCGCCGTCACATAGGTGACGACTGTGTAGACGCCGGCCGTGGACATGATGAGGGCGAGCGCCGCGAAACACGCCAGCAGCGCGGCGATGGCGCGCTCGCGCTCAACCGCTCGAGCGAGCACATCGTCGAGCGGCTGCACACTGAACACGGCCTGCTGTGGCATCACCGACCAGATCGCCTGCTTCACGGCCGCTGTCGCCACCGAACGGCCGGCTCTCGGCTTCACCAGCAGCGCGACGCTCGGCTCGTCCTGCTGCGAGATCGGCACGTAGATCTGCGGACTGTTCTCGCGCTGCCGGGGCGGACGGACGTCGCCCACGACGCCGACGATGGTGAGCGTGGCCGCGCGCGGACCAGGCCCGGCGTGAATCTGCTGCTGCAGTGCCGTGCGGCCCGGCCAATAGTGGCGCGCGAACTCTGCGTTCACGATCGCGACAGGCGGACGGCTCTTCACGTCGCCGTCGTCGAATGTGCGGCCTTGCAGGAGCGGGATACGCAAGGTCGAGAAGTAGCCCCCACTCACCATCGAATAGGCGCCAGTGCCCCGCACGGGCGCGGCTTCGGCCTCGGATGCGCCGACAACTGTGAATTCCACACCAGCCGGCTGGGGCACCGGACTACTGGCGAGGGCGATCGCTTCCACATCGGGCAGCGCCGCGACACGCTGGAGATACTGCCGGTAGGTGGGCCACAGTTCGCCCGCGGGCCCCGCGACGCTCATGCCACGCAAGCGCATCAGCGTGACGCCGTCGCTCGCGAAGCCGCTATGGGTCCGCTGCAGTTCGAGGAGGCCGCGCACGACCAGCCCGGCTCCGACCAGGAGGACCACCGATATCGCCACTTCGATAGCCACGAGCACGTGCCGCGAACGCGCACGCGCGCCGGTGGTGCTGCGTCCCTCGGTGTGTGGCCCCGGCGCGGCGCCCGACATCTGCCAGGCCGGCAGGGTGCCGCACGCCAGCGTAGTGACGATCGCAACTCCGAGAGTGAACAGCAGCACGGGCACGTCGAGCGCAACGGTACCGACCGTGGCTACTTGCGCCGGCAGTAACCATCGCAGCGCGCGCACCAGCCACACCGCCTGCAGCGCCCCCGCCGATCCCGCCAGAGCCGAGAGAAGGAGCGACTCGGCGAGACACTGGCGCAACAACCGGCCGCGGCTGGCGCCGAGAGCGCCGCGCACCGCCATTTCGGCCTCGCGCTCCATCGCCTGCGCCAGGAGCAACTGCGCGGTGTTGACGCAGGCGATCACCAGCACGAGGCCTACCGCAGCCCAGAGCAGAAGCAGGACGCGGCGTTCAGTCCCCGACACGATCTCTCGCAGCGGTTGAGCCGTCATCTCGAACGCCGCTGGCTGGTCGGCGCCGCGGTAGATGGCCGGATGTTCCGCCACGAGCGCACGCGCCACCATGTCGAGCTCCGCCGACGCCCCTTCGAGCGCGGCCTCCGGGCGGAGACGTGCAACGCCGAACACCCGCCGGATATTGGCAAACGGGGCAGAGCGCTGCGTGTAGAGAGGAATCAGCGGATACGGCAGATACAGGTCCACCGGCTCCGGCGCCAGGTAGTCGATCGAGAACGACCGCGGCAGGACGCCGGCCACCGCACACGAGATCCCGTTGACGACGAGTGTCTGCCCCACCACGTCGGGATCGCCCCCGAACGTCCGGCGCCAGAACCCGGCGCTCAGCACGACCACCGGCGGGCCACCACCGGTGCTGTCCTCGCGCGTGAACAGGCGGCCGAGGGCCGGCGACACGCCCAGAACGGTGAACAACGACGGCTCGACCCGCGCCGCAAAGACCCGCGTCGGTTCGAGGCCGCCGAACGTCTGGGCATCACGGAAGTCGAGGAACGACACGCTCTGGAACACGCGCACCCGCTCCGCAACATCCAGCAGCTCGGGAATCGTCGGGCCGGCCGCCCCTGGACGGCCGCGGTCGCGATCGAGGATGGTGACGAGCTGGTGTGCCGAGGGGAACGGCAAAGGGCGAAACAGCGACGCGTCGAGCAACGAAAAGATGGCGGCGTTGGCCCCGATGCCGAACGACAAGGTGACGACCGCGAGCATCATGGGGGCCGGCTGGCGACGGACGAGACGCAGGGCATGGCGCAGGTCGCGGGCCAGGCCGCCCGCGAGCCCGCTGATACGCGCCTCGTGCATGCCCTCGGTCGCTTTGACGAGGCTTCCGAGATGACGGCGGGCCTCGGATTCAGCCTCGGCTCTCGACATCCCGGCGCGCTCGTTCGACTCTACCCGTGCCTCGAAATGAAAGCGCAGCTCCTCGTCGAACTCCGCGTGCAGCGCCCGGCCGCGCCACTGGTTGAGGAAGCGACTCACGGCGCCCATCGCTCTAGGCGTTCTTCAAGACGCGGCCGACGGCGCCAGCCAACCGCGTCCAATGTTCGGTTTCCTCGGCAAGCCGCCGCCGCCCGGTGGGCGTGAGCGTATAGAAGCGCGCGCGGCGGTTGTTGTGCGACACGTCCCAGGTGGCGCGCACCCAGCCGGCCTCCTCCATTCGATGGAGCGCCGGATAGAGCGACCCCGCTTCGATCTTCAAGGTGTCGCGCGACACCTGCTCGACGCGCTCGGTGATGGCGTAGCCGTGCATGGTGCCACCGGTGGACAGCGTGCGCAGCACGAGCAGATCGAGCGTGCCCTGCAGCTGGTCCTTACGGTTGTCTCGCATAGACATCTATAGGGGCGCACTCTACAAGATCCTGGCGCGCGCGGTCAACCTCAGATGTCTATATGAGACGCCGGCAACCGCAGGGCCCGTCTAGAACGTCACCCCCAACGAGAAGTGGGCGTGCGGGTTGCCATGCTCGGGCCACGCGACATCGATGTCCAGCGTGAGCACGGAGGCGCCGAAGAACACGCCGCCGCCGATGCCGCGGTCCCACGGCTGATCGGACAGCCGCTGCCCCGCCGACCATACCGTGCCGGCGTCCACGAACCCCTTCACCCCGAAGCGTCCGAAGCTGAGTGGTGACGTGAGCGGCACCCGCAGCTCCGCGGAGACGGCCGCCAGGCTGTCGCCCGCACGATTCCCCGCGCGATAGCCGCGCACCGTGGAGCCGCCACCGAGCAGCAGCTGTTCGGCGGGTGGAAGCGCCGCGTCCGCGCGCGCCATCTGCGCCCGCAACCCGAGCACAGGCGAGCCAAAGAGCCCCACGAAGCCACGCGCGTCGAGCAGCGCGCGCCCAGCGTGCCCCGAGGGGAACGCCACGCGCTCCCACCCGAGCTGCGTGAACACGGCGTTGCGCGGGAAGGACGGATCGATGCGCGTGTCGAGCGTGACGTGCGCGCCCACGGCGGAGTGCCGCGCCCCAGCAGCGCCGCCGAAGTCCACGCGCTCGACGCGGCCGTCGCCGCCGGCACGCAGCCACGGCGTGAGCGACTTCTCCGCGCCGAGACGAACGCCAAGACGCACATCTGATTCCTCGTAGTGCGGGTTCACCCGCCGGTTGACGAAGAGCGACCCGCGCGCCACCGACAGCGGACCCGAGTCGAAGGTGCGTTCGAGCTCCGCGGCCGCCCGCCGTTCACCCCCCCACGACAGCGGGATCGAAAGGCGCGTATCGCGGCCCGCCAGCCCCGTGAACGACGTCCGCGCCCCGTAGGTCAGGCCGTAGCCGTCGGCGTAGTTGAGGATCGGTATCCACTGCTGCAGCGCGCGAAAGCGCGTGAACGCGCCCGGCGTGAGATCGTCCTCGGTCACCCCGGGACGCTCGCGCACAACGATCATCACCAGGATGTCGCTGGGGTCGTCGATCGAGCGGAAGCGCTTCCGCACCTCGACGTCATCGAACCGATCGCTCTCTTCGAGTGCCTTCTGCGCGGCGGCAATCCGCTCGTCGGTGGCGGGGTCGCCCGCCTTGAGGCCGCTCAGCGCGAGCACGTCCGCGTCGGGCGTCGTGTAGTTGCCGTGCACGCGGACTTCCGCAATCGTCGCGTCCTGTGCAAACGCGGCCGCCGGCGCGGCCAGGAGGACGGCCGCGACCCAGGCTCCGATGCGCGCGCGGATCACCGGATCCTCGTGCTGACCGAAGCGAGACGATAGTCGTGGTAGTCGGTGGCGAAGCGGCCCTTGAATTCGCCGAGCGCCGTGGAGAAGCCGATCGCGACGCGAATGGCGCGCGGCAGCCAGATATCCGGGAACGGCTGCCCCATCTCCATCGACGCGCTCACTTCGTCGGTTCGAATGATCGATCGGCCGGGCAGGAAGTCCCACGGCAGGTTGCGGAACTCGTACTTCAGGATCTGGTGCGCGGTCGGCTCGATCCACAGCGTGATGAGCGCCGCCTTGTTCATCTTGGGCTCGATGTCCACGTCCCGCTCGCGGACCTTGGCGTTGGGCCGGGTGCGCCCCTCGCTGAACAGCTTGGTCGGGTAGTACTCGATGCGGAGCACCGGCCGTCCCTCCAGCGTTTCGCGGCCGGCAAGGGCATATTGGCCGGGGTCGAACTTGAACTTCAGGAAATAGGCGGCCGAGACGAAGCCGGGTTCGAGGGCCTGGCGCACGCCTTCGCCGGTGACCTCGGTGGGCGACGAGCCCGCGGTGGCGCGTCCGGCCTCTTTCTCCCGGGCTTCGCGCCGTTTGTCGCGCTGCTCCTCATGCCGCAGGTAGTCGGCCTCGGCCTTGCGCCGCTCGGCCTCCCCGATTTTCACCCCGTCCGCGGTGAGGGGGCTGCGAACGAAGACGCCGTCGCCGTCGCGCGGGAACCACAGGTACTCGCGCCGGTACCCGTAGAACGGCGTGCCACCGGGCCCAAGAATCTGAAGCGTTTCGCGCTCGTCGAGCACGTACTGCTGCATCCGCTTCCAGTTGTCGTCGCGCCGGGCGATGACGCGGGCCATGAAGGCGTCGAGGTCGGAGGGCGCGCGCTCCTGCGCGGCCGCAGGGAGGAACACGGCCAGGACGGCACACGACACGAGCAGAAGGCGTGAAGACACTCGGGATACTCCCGGCGGGCTGGCGCCTCAATAGACGAACCGAGCGCCCGACCGGTTCCCGACGTCGGCCAGCTATTTCGTCGAGGTGGGGTCTTCCTGCGCGGGGCCGGTATCGAAGGACGAGCCGGCGAACACCTGACGGCCGTCCGGGAGCTTCACCGAGCGGGCGTTGGCGCCGCGGGGATTGGTCTTGGACAGAAACGCTTCGATGGTGACCACGTGGCCGGCCTTCAGCGAGTTGCGGTTCCAGCCGCGGCGCATCAGGCCGTTTGGCGGCCCGAGCTCGAAGTCCCAGTTGACCATCTCGCCCTTGTCGTCCTTGACGTCGATGTAGATGCGGGCGTGGGGGTTGGTCCACTCGAGCTTTGTCACCGTACCGGTCAGCGTGATCGGCTTGTCGCGATCGTACTCGGCCGCAAAGGCATGGTGGGCCTGGAGCGGCACCGCCCCGAGGAGGGCGGCAAGGCTCACGACGCCCGCGACGATCGACCTGGACCACATCCCTGAACTCCTGAATAGCGAACCCGGCGTTAAGCCGGTTTGCCAGACACTGCCCACGCGGTCCGCGTTCTTTGCGGACCGCGTCGAGCATAATACCGCGCGATGACTTCCAAAGGGCTCGTCACGGTTGCCGGCATCGTCGCCGCACTCTCGACGTCGCTGCTCGCGCAGTGGCCCAACCATCCGGACCCGAGTGTGCCGCGCAACGCGAAGGGCGAGGTCAACCTCGATGCGGCCGCGCCGCGCACGGCCGACGGGAAGCCCGACCTCTCGGGCCTGTGGCAGGGCGACAACGCCGCTCCCGGCCGGGGCACCCCGCCGCCCGCCGATCCCGACGCGCCGCCGGCGGCCGGCTTCCGCGACGTGGGGCAGAACATCAAGGGCGGGCTCCCCTTCACGCCGCTCGGCCAGGAGACGTTGAAGAAGCGGGTCGCCGACAACAGCAAGGACAACCCGGAGGCGTGGTGCCTGCCGATGGGCATCGTGCAGTTCCACACGCAGGGCGCGCCGCGGAAGTTCGTGCAGACATCGAAGCTCCTGGTCATCCTCTACGAGGCCAGCTCCGGCATCCGGCAGATCTTCCTGGACGGGCGCAAGGCGCCGACGGGCGATCCGCAGCCGTGGTACTACGGCTACTCCACCGGCCGCTGGGAGGGCGACACGCTCGTCGTGGAAACGACGCACATGCGGGAGGACGGCTGGCTCGACATCATCGGCTCGCCGGTCACCGACGCCGCGACCATCACGGAACGCATCCGCCGGCCCACCTACGGGCGGATGACGATCGACGTCACCGTGAACGACCCGAAGGTCTACACCAGGCCGTGGACCGTGCGCGTCAACCAGCGCATCATGCCGGAGCAGGAGATCATCGAGTTCATCTGCGAGGAGAACCAGCGCTTCGGAAAACAGTAGGGTCAGGTGGGTCGACCTACCTGACTTACCTGACCTATTGAATCGGTTCGATCTTGAGCACGAGCCCGTCGCTGGCGTTGCCGCCGCTGGCGCCTTCGGTAGCGATGTAGAGGTTTCCGTCCGGACCGAGCTGGATGTCGCGTGGGCGGACGCCGAGCGAGGTCAGGAGCGGCTCGCGCCGTTCCGCCTGCGACGGCTGGTTGAACGACACGCGAAGCAGCGTGCGGTTGGTGAGGCCGCCGATGAACATGCTGCCTTTCCACCCCTTGAAGCGATCGCCGTTGTAGAACAGCAGGCTCGACGGGCTGATCGAGGGCACCCAGAACATCCGCGGGTTGTCCATCCCCTCGCGGTACCACGGCTTGTCCGACACCAGAGAGCCGGTGTAGTTGCGCCCCATCGACACCACCGGCCACCCGTAGTTGTGCCCGGCCACCAGGACGTTCACCTCGTCGCCGCCGAGCGGCCCGATCTCCGTCTGCCACAGCTCGCCGGTCTGCGGATGGATTGCCAGCCCGTATCCGTTGCGGTGCCCGTAGGTGAAGATTTCCGGTTTCGCTCCGGCGCGGCCGACGAACGGGTTGTCGGGCGGAATGGTGCCGTCGTCCTTCAAGCGCAGCGTCTTGCCGGCGTCGCTCTCGAGCGACTGCGCCTTCATGCGCAGGCTGTTGTCATCGGAACCATCCGGACGACGTTGATTCGCGTCGCAGCAGATCCGATCGCGGTCGCCTACCGTGGCATAGAGCATCCCGTCGGGACCGAAGAAGAGTCGCCCCGCGAGGTTGCCGCTGGTTTCCCACGCATCGGCGACGAAAATCTCCTTCACGTCCGCGAGCGTCGTCCCGTCGAATCGGCCGCGTGAGATGCCGAGCGTCGTCCCCTTGTCGCGGCGTTTCGGATAGGACAGGTAGACGAACTTGTTCTGCGCGAACTGCGGGTGCAGCGCCAGGAACTGCAGGCCGTTGTCCGAGGCGGGATGCGGCGGCGCTTCCCCCAGCGGCTGCGCCTGCAGCACGCCGTCCTTGATCACCCGGATCTTGCCGTTCTTCTCGGCCACCAGAATCGTGCGCGCGTCCGGGAACACGATGCTCCAGGGGTGGAAGAGGCCACCGGCGACCATGGTGACGCGAATGCGCTGCCCGGTCTGCGTGTTGAAGTCAGCGGGCAGGGTCGGCGGTGCCACGGCCTGGCCTGGCCCCTGCGCAACCAAAGCACCGGCGAAGAGCAGAACGAGAGCGGCAGCGGCCCACGACGAGCGGCGATTCATGGCGGCCTCGCGAGAAAGGAGTCTGGAGGCCGCGGATCGTATCACGCGATTACAGCCGCCGACGGGGAAGCTCGCGTCGTTTGACCATGCGCGTGGCGAAGAGCAGCACCAGGATGACGGGAATCATCGCCGCCGCGGCGAGCGCGAGAAGTTGTCCCGCGGTGACGTCCGCGACCGGGCCAGGATTGCGGGGTCCCGGCTGAATGTCCCACTTCCACGCCCACGGCCGCAACGCCAGGCCCCAGAGCAGCAGTGTCACCGCCGCAGCGGCGGCGCCGATCGCCAGCCGCGAGCCGCGAATCCACTCGCGCACGAGGCTCACGGCCAGATCTCCAGCGGCGCGCGTCGCGAACGCGAGCGCCGCGGTGGGCCCGTTCGCCCGGGCTTCGTTCCACCCGTCGGCGAAGTCGAGCGACATCTCCACGCCGTAGCGGCGGCGGAAGGCTTCGGGATACAAACGCAGGAGCGTGTCGTAGGCATGGCGCACGATCTCCTCCCTCGTCAGTGGCGGGCCGTCTTGGGCACGCCGCGTGAGCGGCGCGCGATCCGTACCAGGTCCTCGAGCCGTCGTACTTCTCCACCGAGCGCGTGGCGGCCGTCGCTCGTGAGCCGATAGAAGCGGCGCCGCTCGTCACGCACCGACACCGCCTGCGGCGGCGTGACCTCCAGGACCCAGCCGGCGTCGGTCAGTCGCTGCAACGTCCCGTAGAGCGTGCCGGCTCCCATCTTCAGCGTGCCGGCCGTGTGCTCTTCGACGCTCTTCATGATGGCGTAGCCGTGCTTGTCGCCGTCGGCCAGCGCCAGCAGCACGTGGAAGACGGCAGGCGTGAGCGGTTGATACGCAGGCATGGTCGTCAGCGCCGATCGTAGATCCAAATGGCGTCGTGATTGCCTTGTGGGAGCTGCTTGCTGCGCCCCTGTTCGGTGGCGCGCAGCCGCTTCCCGCCGTCGAGCAGCTCGTAGCGCACCACATTGGTGGCCTCGAAACCGGGTCCGGTGATGCGCATGTCCAGCACCAGCGCCGGGCCGTCCCAGCGCAGTGTCGAGGTCGTCGTCGCCCCCTGCGGCCCCGATTCGGTGCTCTCCGAACCATCGGTGCGAATCGTGTAACCGCCGTCCCGCGGCGCGCCGGCGGTCACATAGCTGCGATGAAAGCCGAACGACGGCTCGCGATGCTCGATGCGCACGACGCCGCTCTCGACATTGGACACCGGCGGCGGCAAGGTGCTCGCCTGCCGGTTCAGTAGCCATTCTCCCGAGAAGTCCGGTTTGACCTGCGCGGCGGCTGCCGCGACACCTGCCGCCAGCAGCACGACGGCGAGTCCGCGCAAACGACGAGGTTCTATATGCATGCCACAGATATATCAGTAACAGATGTATCTGTCAATGTCCTATGACCGCCCGCGGACCCGCGGGGATAGAATCCGCGCATGCTTCGAACTGTCCTCCCGCTCCTGGCGCTGGTGCTCGTCGCTCCACGGCCGTCGGCCGCCCAGGCCTGCGACCGCACGTGCCTCACCGGCATCGTCGGCACGTATCTCGCCGCGATGACCGCGCACGATCCCGCGAAGGTGCCGGTCGCGGATCGCGTGCGCATCACCGAGGACACCAAGGAGATCGCGCTTGGCGACGGGCTGTGGAAGAACATCACGGCGCTGCGCCCGTACCGGCAGGACTTCATCGATGTGCGCGAGGGCGTGGCCGCCACATTTGGCGTCGCAGAAGAGGGCGGCACACCGGTGCTGCTGGCCGTGCGGCTGAAGATCGCGAACCGCCGGGTGACCGAGATCGAATCGATGGTCGTGCGCAGCCGCGAAGAAGGCGTGCTCTTCCAGCCCGACAACTTCAAGGCGCCCAACCCGGGCATGGCCCACGTGCCCACCGGCGCAGAGCGCAACACACGCCAAGACCTCGTGCGCATCGCGTCGCTCTACCCTGCCGGACTGCGCGCCGGGAGCTTCGTGAATCCCGACGTGCCCTTGTCGTCGGACGCCTACCGGTTCGAGAACGGGCAGAAGATGGCGGGCCCCGGCTGCGTGTTCCGGCCGCCGAGCTGCGAGAACATGAAGGGTCAGGCGGTCCCCAAGCTCGCCGGGCTCACCTACCGCGTGACCTTCGAGGCGTTCAAGGTCTACGACGGCAAGATCCATGCGGCCGAGGCCATCCTCGAGACGCTGCCGATCGGCGCGCCCTCGGGGTGGGACAAGTAAGATTCAGCCTGAGCGTGCGCAGGCCCGTCCTTCTTTCGATCGTCATCGGCGCAGTCCTGATCGCGGCCGTCGACCTCGCCGTCGGGCAGCAACCGGCTCCGGCCGCGGTACCGTCGCGCGGCGGCGTGCAGACCTTCGACCAGCCGCTCCCCGAGGCACTGTCGCCGCGCAACGCCAGCTACGACATCACCGTCCGGCTCGACCCGGTCCGCAAGGAGATCAAGGGGCGCGAGACGATCCGCTGGCGCAATATCAGCGCGGCCACCAGCAACGAGCTGCAGTTTCACCTCTACTGGAACGCGTGGAGAAACGACGACTCGACCTGGCTGCGCGAGAGCCGCCTGCGCGCTCAAGCGCCGGCGCGGCCGCGCGATGTGGTGCGGCGGCCCGAGGAAACTGGCGCCAGCGATGTGACGTCGATCAAGGTCACGCCCGCCGGGGGCGTCGCGGCCGATCTCACCGCCGCAATCCGCTATCTGGCGCCCGACGACGGCAACGGTGCCGATCGGACGGTCATGGCCGTGACGCTGCCGGACACCGTCGGGCCGGCGGCGACGGTGCAGATCGAGATCGAATGGACCGGCCGCATCCCGTTTGCCGCGGCACGCACCGGCTGGATTGGGGACTACTTCTTCTTCGGGCAGTGGTTCCCGAAGATCGGCGTGCTCGAGGACGGCGGCTGGAACACCCACCAGTTCCACAACGCCACCGAGTTCTACGCCGACTTCGGCGTCTACAACGTGCAGATGACCGTGCCGGGCGGCTACACACTGGGCGCCACCGGCCGCGAGATGCGCCGTGTGGACAATGCCGACGGCACCACCACGCACAGCTATCACGCCGACGACGTGGCCGACTTCGGCTGGACGACCAGCCCGTCGTTCGTCGAGGAGCGGCGCGCGTTCAACCACCCGAAGCTGCCGAGCGTCGAGATGCGTCTACTGCTCCGCCCGGAGCACCGCGGCCAGGAGACGCGGCAGTTCGCGGCCGCGGCCGCCGCGCTCGAATACTACGGACAGTGGTTCGGGGCATATCCCTACGGCAACATCACCATCGTCGATCCCGCCGATCAGAGCAACAGCGACGGCATGGAATACCCGATGATTTTCACCGGCCGCGCCAACTGGCTGTCGCCGGCATCGGTCGCCACCCCGGACTTGACGATCACGCACGAGACGGGACACCAGTGGTGGTACGGCGTCGTGGCGACGAACGAATTCGAGAACGGGTGGATGGATGAGGGGTTCAACACCTGGGCCACGGCGCGTGTGATCGAAGAAACGCGCCGGTCGAACCTGATGGCCGTCCGCACGTTCGGCGGCTTCATCCCCTATGCGCTCAACGTGCCGCTCTCGCGCGAAGTGGACGGCAACCGCATGCCGGCCTACCGTCCCGACGCGAAGTCGGACGCGCAGACGACGCCGACGTTCCGCTACTGGCCCCGCTCGGCCAACGCGATTACGTACGCGAAGACGGCGCTCTGGATGCATACGCTCGAACGGCACCTCGGCTGGCCGACGATGCAGAAGGTGATGGCCACCTACTTCGACCGCTGGAAGTTCAGGCATCCGCGGCCGCAGGACTTCTTCCAGGTCGTCAACGAGGTCTCGGGACAGGACCTCACGTCGTTCTTCGACCAGGTCGTCCGCACCTCGAACACGTTCGACTATGCGGTGCAGGAGTTGAAGCAGGAGCCGTTGAGCCAGGGGCGCACGCGCGCGGTCGTAGTGGCGCAGCGGCTGGGCGAGGCGACGTTTCCGGTGGACGTGGTGACGACATTCGCCGACGGCCAGCAGGCAACCGAGCATTGGGACGGCAAGGATCGCCGGGTCATCTACGCCTACGAGCGACCCGCCCGCGTCACGCGCGTCGAGATCGATCCGGGCCAGGTGCTCCTCCTCGACATCAACCGCACCAACAACTCACGTACCACGCAGCCGCGCGCCGCCGAAGCCGCGCGCAAGTGGTCGCTGGCGTGGATGGTCTGGCTGCAGGAGCTGATGATCACCTCGGGGATCTTCGGCTGATCATGGTCGTCGCGAGCTGGATCGGCGGCTGGCGCCGCGTGACGCAGGCATCTCTGATGGCGCTGGGTCTGCACGGACTCACGTTCCTGCTCGCGCTGCCCTTCGCGATGCTCGTGCGCGATCAGATCGCCGAGCAGCTCGGCTCGAGCCTGGCCGCCGGCGCCGTGGCTGACGGCGTCAACAACGACTGGTGGCGCGAGTTCACGGCACAGGCCACCGGCCTGGGCGCCACCTTCACGCCCTCGATCATCGGCTTCGCGTCCACGCTCGACGCCGTGAGCCGCGTGCTCGACGCGCGCTATCCCCCCACGGCGCTGATGTGGCTGCTCGGCGGCTACCTCGCGCTCTGGACGTTTCTCAGCGGCGGCGTCCTCGATCGCTTTGCGCGGCAGCGGCCCACGCGCGCGCACGGGTTTTTCAGCGCGTCGGGGCGGCTGTTTTTCCGCCTCGCACGGCTGACGGCTCTCGGCGGGCTGATCTACTGGTTTCTGTTCGCCTACGTGCACCCGTGGCTCTTCCTCGACCTCTGGCGCGACCTGACGCGCGGCCTCGGAATCGAGCGCACGGCCTTCTTCTGGCGCCTGCTGTTCTACGTGATCTTCGGCGTCGTGCTGCTCAAGCTCAATCTCGTGTTCGACTACGCGCGCATCCGTCTCGTGGTGGAGGACCGCCGCAGCGCGCTCGGCGCGCTGCGCGCGTCGCTCCGGTTTCTGTGGCATCACCCGCTCGACGTCACGGCGCTGTACGCGATCGACGGCGCCGGCTTCGTGATGCTCCTCGCGCTGTGGTCGGTGGCCGCGCCGGGCGTCTACGGCACCGGCCTGGCCATGTGGCTGGCCTTCGCCGCCGGCCAGCTGTATCTGCTGGCCCGTCTCGCCATCAAGCTGCACTTCCTGGCGTCGCAGACCGCCCTCTTCCAGGCGCACCTGGCGCACGCCAGCTACACCGCCGTGCCCGCACCCGCGTGGCCGGAGTCGCCCGCCGCCGAATTGATCCCCCGCTAGAAAAATGACGGGCCGCCTGAAGGCAGCCTGAAGGCGGCCCCTGCGCCTGCCACTCCGTCGTAGGGGCACATCTTTAGATGTGCCCGAGGCCACTTGACAAGCGCCCCGCGCGCGGTGCACAGTCTTACTGTGCTATGTCAGTAGTACAGTTCACGAAACGGCGCACGACGGAGGACGCGGCGTGATGTTCCGGCCCAACGCCGCATCGGGCGTGCCGATCTACCTGCAGCTGATGGAACAGGTGAAGCACGCCATCGAGACCGGCGCGCTGCGGGCGGGGGATCAGCTGCCCGGCATCCGGCCGCTCGCGGAGGAGCTCGTGATCAATCCCAACACGGTCGCCAAGGCCTACCGCGAGCTCGAACACGACGGTGTGATCGAGTTGCGGCACGGGGCCGGCGCCTTCGTCACCGGCGCGGCACGCGAAAAGAAGCTCACCGATCGGCTGCGGGCCGGCCAGGCCATCGTGGCCGCGGCGGTGGACAAGCTGCGGGCGCGGGGCGTCACCGAGGCCGAGATCCGGCGCCTGGTCGAGGCCGAGCTGACCCGGCTGACGGTGAAAGGAGACCAGCGTGGCTGACGGGTTCGTCATCGAGACCGCCGATCTGCGGAAGACCTACGACGGGATCGACGCACTGCGGGGGCTCACCGTGTCGGTGCCCACCGGATCGATCTACGGCTTTCTGGGCCGCACCGGCGCCGGCAAGACCACGACGATCAAGATCCTGCTCGGCATGGCGCGGCCCACGGCGGGCCGTGCCAGCGTTTTCGGCCTGCCCGCCCACTCCCCCACCGCCAGCGTGGACATCCGGCGCCGCACCGGGTTCGTGGGCGACGAGAAAGGCCTCTACGACGCGATGACGGTGCGCGGGATGATTCGCCACACCGCGTCGTTCTACCCGCAGTGGAGCCGCGAGCTCGAGGAGCAGTACCTCCGCCGGTTCGACCTGGGCGCCGAGCGCGGCATCAAGACGCTGTCGCGCGGGATGCGCACCAAGCTGGCGCTGCTCCTGGCGCTCTGCCGCGGCGCGGACCTCCTGGTGCTCGACGAGCCCACCACGGGGCTGGACCCGGCAGCCACCGAGGACGTGCTCCAGGCGCTCGTTGGCCATGCGGCCGACCACGGCACCACGGTCTTCTTCTCGTCACACCAGCTGACCGATGTCGAGCAGATTGCCGACCACGTTGCCATCATCGACCGCGGCCGCACCGCGGTGACCGGCGCGCTCGACGACCTGCGGCAGAACTACCGCCGCATTCAGCTGGTGTTCGACGGAGACGCACCCGCCTACACGTTCCAGGTCAAAGGCGTGGAGCGCGTCAAACGCTCCGGCCGCGTGATGACGGTGCTGTCGAGCGCCGGCATCGACGGTGTGCTCGGCGAAGCGCGCCAGCTGAACCCGGTGTCCACCGACAGCGCACCGGTGACCTTGAAGGACATCTTTCTCGACACCGTGGCCGTGGAGGACTGAGATGATCTGGCAACAGGCGTTTTTCGAAACCCGCTGGCGCTTTCTCATCGGCCTGGTGCTGCTGCCGGTCAGCGCCATGTTCGTCGCGCTCAGCTACGCGCAGGTGACGGCCCTCGCCCAGAGCGTGACCGCCACGCCCGACACCGCGCTCGGGCGCGAGATCGCGACGGCGATGGAGATGGCGAAGCGCTACGACAGTTACGTGTGGTCGCAGTGGTTCCAGCGGAACGGCGCACAGCTCGGCGCGTTCTTCGCGGCGATCATCGGCACCGGCGGGCTGCTGTCGCAGAGCGCCGCGGCGCGCCTGTTCACGTTGTCGCTGCCGGTGTCGCGAGAAAAACTGCTGGCGGCGCGGGCTGCCGCCGGGCTCGGTCAGGTGCTGGCGCTCACGTTCGTGCCGGCCCTCGTCATCGTGATCGTGTCCCCGGCCATCGGCAGGAGCTTTCCCGTGCTCGACGCGCTGGCGTACGTGCTGTGCCTGTTTGCCGGCAGCGCCGTCTTCTTCAGCCTGGCGTTCTTCTTGTCGTCCGTGTTCGCCAACGTGTGGACGCCAGTGGTGCTGTCGCTCTGTGCCGGGCCGGTGCTGGGCGGCCTCGACGTGATCACCGGCGGCGGGTTCAGCCTGCCGCGGATGGCACACGGCGAGTCGTATTTCTACGGCCATGGACTCCCATGGCTGATGCTGCTCATCAGCGCCGGTGTGTCGCTGACCCTGCTCTACGCGGGGACGCGGCTGATCGCCCGGCAGGATTTCTAAATACAACCAGGAGACAGCCATGCGTACTCTGCTTGGAACCGTCGTGCTCGCTCTCGTCGTGATCCCCGCGCCTGTCGCCAGGGCGCAGGCGCCCGCCGATCCCACCGGACACTGGGAAGGCACCATCACCGCCCCGATGGGGCAGATCGACTTCGAGGTCGACGTCGCGCGCGACGCGTCGGGCACGCTGGTCGCGACCTACGGGCAAAAGGCCACCGGCGCGCGCGGTCTGCCACTGACACCGGTGACACTCGAGGGGCGCACGTTTACGTTCGTGCTGTTCAACGGCGGATCCGGCGGCGGCGCGTTCAAGGCCGAGATTCTGCCCGACGGCAAGACCATGAGCGGCGAGGCCCGAGCCCCGATCGGCTCGGCGCCGTTCATGCTGTACCGCACCGGAGAGGCACGGATGCCCGCGGCGGTGAAGAACGCCGCCGTCAGCCCGACCCTCGAAGGGCGCTGGACCGGCAGCCTCGATGTGGGCGGCACGCAGATCGGCCTGGTCCTGACGATCGCCAACCGTCCCGACGGCACGGCGTCGGTGCTCGTCGCGCAGGCCGCTCAGCCCAACGCGCAAGTGGACGCCGCGCTGAAGGAAAACGGCAAGGCGGTGTCGTTCGAGGTCCCGGCCACGTCAGGGTCATGGACCGGCACGGTTGACGGCGAGTCGCTCGTGGGCAACTGGACGCAACCCGGCGGCTCGCTGCCTCTGACGTTCACGCGCTCGCGCTGACGTCCGTAGGGGCCGCCTTCAGCGCTGACAGTCGTAGGGGCCGCCTTCAGGCGGCCCGTCATCAATACCCCGTATCTCCCGCGGCATCGAGGGCGCCCTGCGCCGCGGTGAGGAGAAAGTGCCCGAAGAGCGTGATCGCCACCGCGGCGGCGATCACCACGCCGGCCCGGTTCGGAACGTAGGCCACGAGCGCGGCGGTTGCCGCTCCACAGCTGGCGAAGTGCACGGCGGCGGGGATCCAGTCGGCCCACACGTGGCGACGCTCGCGGGCCACACGGGCCTGCAGACGCGTCCGAAAACCGGCGTCGAGCGCCGGCGGCACCAAGCGTCGCGTCAGCCCATCATCCAGGCGGGCCAGTGCCTGTTGAAGGCGGCGGCATTTGTCGCAACCCGCGAGGTGCGCATCGACGCCGCCCCGCAGGGCGGCGTCCATCGGCCCATCGGGCTGTTCCAGAAGCGCCTCTCGAACCCGCGTGCATTCCATCGGACTACTCCAGCATGCCGGCCAGGGCCTGGCGGGCGCGGTACAAGTGGCTCTTCACCGTCCCCACGGCGAGCCCAAGGCGGTCCGCCACTTCCTTCACGTCCCGCTCCTCGAAATAGTAGAGCGTGATCACCTGGCGCTGCATGTCGGACAGCCGCGCCAGCAGGCGATCCCAGTCGACGTCGCCGCCCGACCGCACCGGCGCCGCGGGCTCGGTGATGGTTTCGAGCGAGTGGGTGCGCCGGTAGGACTCGGCCCGAATGGCGCTGAGGCAGGCGTTGCGCGCGATCGCGTACAGCCACGTGGACACGAGGGCCCGTCCGTCGTACGACGGCAGGGCCCGCCAGACCTTGACGAAGATGTCCTGGGTGACCTCCTCGGCCCTCCCGGCGTCCTTCAGCATCGCCGCCGCCATCCGGAAGACCTTCTGTTCGTACCCGTCCAGCAACCGCTGCAGCGCCTCGTCGAACATCCGCCGCTGCAGCAGCTGCTGGATGTCGTCCTGCATCTCCCGCATTGGACCCGCGAGCGGGCCGGACGGTTGCAGGCGGGTCACCCACGGGGAGCTGCAACCAGATGGCAGGCCGGCGAGTAGAAACCGCGGAGGGATCGTCATCTGGAGAAACGACTGGCAGTGCTCGTCCTGGCTTCGATCATCGTACTGCTCGTGGCCTATCTGTTCCAGTTGTGGGCGAGGCACCACCGTCGCCTCATGATCCACCGGGAACGGCTGGCAGCGCTCGAGAAGGGCGTCGACCCGCCGCCGCTCGTCGAGGAGGAGATCCAGCGGACCAGCTGGAACGTGCAGCGGTTGATCCTGCTGGCGGGACTCTGCTGGATCTCGGTGGGCGTCGCACTCTTCGGCGCCATCAACGAGCTGTCAGGACAGACGCTTCAGCTCCCCTGGGGCAGCGGCAATGCCACCGGCCAGCCGATCTACGTGGACCTGAACATCCGGCCGGGCATGCGCTGGCTCGCCTTCGCCCCGATCGGCATTGGCCTCTCACACCTGATCGTGTACTTCACGGGCCGGCGCCAGGACCGGTGAGATGGAGACGCGCCATGCGAAGACTTCTGACCGTACTGATAGCTGCCGCGGCGGCCTGCCCTGCGTTGGCGCAGCAGTCGGCACCTCCCTCGTTCGACGCCGTGTCGATCAAGATCAACCGATCCGGCGAACAGGGCGGCCGCAGTCGTGGGCAGCCGGGCCGCTATGTCGGCGTCAACGTGACGCTGATGCGGCTGATCCGGCTGGCGTACCGGCCGATCGAAGAGTTCGACGGCGGGCCTGAATGGAAGGATCGCGACCATTTCGACGTCGAAGCCGTGACGGGCGCGAACGCGTCGCAGGCGGAGATGCTCGCGATGCTGCGCACGCTGCTGGCCGATCGCTTCAAGCTGCGCACGCACACGGAAACCCGCGCACTGCCGGTCTACGAGCTGTCGCTCGGGCGGCCAAACGGCGCCCTGGGACCGTCGTTGACGCGAGTCGCCGACGCGTGTCCGCCGCCTGCGCCACCAGGTCCGCCGGCAGCCGGCGCCGCAACCGAGCCACCTATCCGCTGTGGCTTCACGGTCGGCGACGGTGCGTTGAACGGTATGGGCACGCTGACGAGCATCGCGTCCGAGCTCGTGCTGGCTGGGCGCCACACGGTCGATCGCACCGGGCTGCCCGGCGTGTACCGCATCGACCTCAAGTGGTCGCCTGACAACAGTGCTGGACTGCCGGCCGACGCGCCGCCCGAAATCTTCACCGCGGTTCGGGAACAGTTGGGGCTGCGCCTCCAGGCGGCCACCGCCCTTACTGAAGTGGTCGTGATCGATTCGGCTGAGCGTCCGGAGGAGAACTGACGGGCCGCCTGAAGGCGGCCAGCTGACGGGCCGCCTGAAGGCGGCCCCTACTACGGAATCACTTTGAAGGCGATGGTGCGCGTCGCATCGCCGGCCTTCACGTCCACGGCGTAGTCGCCCGGCGCCAGCGGCGCGATGGTTGCGTCCACCACGATCCAGTGCAGACCTCCCTCGTCGCGCGCGGTGACCTGCACCGGCACGGCGATGGGGTTCCCCGCGCGATCGAGCAGGGTGGCGGACGGGGCGGCAGTTGCCATGGTCGCCAGCTCGAACCGCAGGCGGTCCGTTCGGTTCGCGCGCGGATCGGCGGTCCGGAAGTACGCGGGGCCGGTCGCAGGCCGGCGGCGCCACACGATCGCGTCGCCAATCGCCGGGGCCTCCGACGCGACGGTGACGCGGGACGTCTCGTCGATGGTCGCGCCCGCGCCGCCCTTGGCCCGCACGCGGATCGAATAGTCGCCCGGGGCGAGCCCGCCGGCCTCGGGCACCTGCACGGCAAACCCGCCGTCGGCGCCAAACGGGATCACCGTCGTGAGCACTGTGCGGCCATCGCTACCCCGCACGGCCACATCGGCCGTCGCCTTCGCCCACTCGGGACCGCGCCGCGTCGCGTCGTCGAGTGTACCGACCAGCCAGACGCCGCTCTGCCCCGCCGCGGCCGGCTGTGCGTACGCCGACGCGCGCAGCCTCAGCTCGGCGCGCGGGTTGAACGCCATCGCGTTGAGCGCCGCCAGCACCGCGCTCTGCGACGGAGGCAGCACGGGCGCGGCGGCGGGCCCCGAGCTTGTCGCGGGAATCTCGTTCGGGGTCAGGGCACGGTAGCCGCGCCTCGCCCGCGTCTGCACGCCGGGCCGCGTCACCTTCACACTGATCGATCGGAACTTGCCATCGAGCTTCGAGTTCGTCGAGGAATACGTGATCAGGTAGTACGCCGAGAGGTCGTCGACGACGCGCCGCAGCAGCGGCGCGACGTTGTTGGTGTTGACGATCGCCACGCCGTCGGTCATGTCGGCGAGGAGCCGCAGACTGTTCTGACGGTCGCGCAGATTGGCCAGGTCCTGCTGGAGCGGCGGCGGCGGCTCCGGCCCGATGTCCGAGTCGAAGACCGCGAGCCCCTGCGAGCCCACCGGGTAGAACGACACATTGACCCGATTGGCGCGCTCGCCGATCCGCATCAGGCGCTCTGAATCGTCCATATTGGCGAGCGCAACCCGATCCGCTTCGCACTTCTGAAGGTCGTTGGCACCGGCAGTCGTCTGAACGCCCTTACGGGTGGCACCGCGGTCCACCGGTTCCGGCGGCAGGAGCAGTTCGCGGATATTGGTTTGCTGGAGCGGCCGCGCCAGACTCTGGTCGGGACGGTACTGAAGCCAGCCCTCACTAACGGCCAGCACCGCCTTCCGTTCGTCGCGCAGCCCTCCCAGGTGGACGATGAGATCGTCGAGCGAATCGAGCACCAGTTTTTCGCGGCGCCTGGCCTTCATGGCCTGGGCGATCCCGGGTTCGAAGGCATAGCAGCCCTCGTAGGTGTTTTCGACTGGATCGTTGTCGGCCAGTTGCTCGCGACGGCCCCAGAAGCTGTTGTCCAGGAGCCGCGACACCACCGTCGTCCGGCGGCCGAGCGTCACCTCCCTCGCGGACATCTCCGGCGTCATCAGGCCCACCAGATCGTCCTGACCCACCACCCGATCGAGGAACTGCTGCAGCGGGGCGCGCATGCGCGCCGCGTTGGCGAACCGCGTGTGGTAGGTGTCGAGGAAGATGACGAAGATGCGGGCCCGCGGATCGGCGGCCATCTGCCGGCTCTCCTCGACGCTGTTCGGCTCGGCGCGCAGCTCCTGTGAGACGGGCGGCCTCACCACGACGCGCTCGAAGGATTCGATCGTCTGCTTCACCCCGTCTTCGAAGACGTCGACCTCGGGCTGTTTCAGGTCGTCGATCAGCTTGCCGTCGCGCGTGGCGTACAGATCGACGCGCACCACGTTGGTGCCGCCGCGGAAGGTCGGCTGCTGTGGCTGCTGGGCGGACACCAGCGCAACGGCGCCCAAGGCCGCCGCCAGTGCCAGACCCGATCGAGCGGTGCGTCGCATCAGCAACTCCTCCCTACCCGCCTTACCCGCCCTACCCGCCCCGACTCGCCCTATGTTGCCCGCAGCAGCGGTTCGTCTTCGTGCCCGTGCGACGCCATCTGCCGCAGCACCATCGCCGAGTAGACCCCACCGGCCGCCATGAGTTCCTCGTGCGTGCCGCGTTCGATGATACGGCCATCCTCCATCAGCAGGATCAGGTGCGCACGGCGGATGGTGGACAGCCGATGGGCGATGACGAACGTCGTTCGGCCGGCGAGCAGCGTCGCCATCGAGGCCTGGATGAGCTGCTCGCTTTCGGTATCGAGGTTGCTCGTCGCCTCGTCGAGGATGAGGATCTGCGGCGACGCGAGCAGCGCGCGCGCAATCGCCAGCCGCTGCTGCTGGCCGCCCGACAGCTTCACGCCGCGCTCGCCCACGAAGGTCTCGTACCCCTCGGGCAGCCGCTCGATGAACTCGTGGGCGTTGGCGCGCCGCGCCGCGTCCTCGACCTCGGCGTCGCCGGCATCGTGGCGGCCGTACGCGATGTTGTCACGGACCGAGCCGTCGAACAGGAACACGTCCTGCTGCACGAGCGCCAGCAGGTCCCGGTAGGTCTTCAGGCGCAGGCCGCGAATGTCCTCGCCGTTGAGCAGGATGCGCCCACGCGTGGGGTCGTGGAACCGCGCCACGAGATCGGTGACCGTGGTCTTGCCCGCGCCGCTGCGGCCGACCAGCGCCACCACGGATCCCCCGGGCACCGTGACGTTGAAATCCTTCACCACCGGCCGGTCGGCCCTGTACTCGAACTCCACGTCTTCGAACTCGAGCTCGCGCACCACCGTCGGCGCATCATGAGCGTCGGGCCGATCGGGCTTGTCCGGGTCGAGGGCGAGCACCTCGAACACGCGCTCCATCGCCGCGAGCGACCGCTGCAGCTCGGAGAAGGAGTTGACGATGTTCCACACCGGGTTGAGCAGCAGGAACGTGTACCACTGGAACGCCATGATGTCGCCGATCGAGGCGCGCCCCTGCAGGTTGAGAAAGCCGCCGTACCAGACGATCACGACGTTGACGCCGCCCAGCAGCAGCCCCCAGGACGTCCAGATGATCAGCTCGCGGCGGTGCGCGAAGAGCTCCTTGCGCAGCACCGCGTGCCGGCCATGCATGTAGTCGCGCAGCTCGCGAATCTCGCGTCCGAACGCGCGGACGACTCGGATGCCGGAGAAGGTCTCGCCGACGCGCCCGTCGATCTCCTCGGCGTCCTTGCGCAGCGAGCGGTAGATGGGCCGGACCCGCCGCGCCGAGGCAAAGCTGATGAGCATGATCCCCGGAATCACGGCCAGCGCCGTGAGCGCCAGACGCCAGTTCAGGGTGAACAGAATGACGACGGCAATGATCAGCCTCAGCGCCGAGATGGCCGGTGAGACGATCGCCATCTGCAGCAGCCCGGTCGTCGTGTCCACGTCGCCGGTGATGCGCGACAGGATGCCGCCGGTCTTCATGTCCCAGAGGCGCGGCAGCGGCAGATGCAGCAGGCGATCGAAGAGCGCGCGGCGCAGCGTCAGCATCACGCGCGTGTTGAGCAGCCGCTGGCGATAGTTCCTGGCGACTTCGAACACCTGTTCCGATGCCACGAGCAGCACGAAGAGCGCGCCGACGATGTTCAGGCGCCGCAAACGCCCCGCCGTGTCGAGCGAGCGGTCGAGCAGGACGCCGTCCACGATCGTGCGCATGAACAGCGGCTGCACCATCTCGAGACCGGCGACGACGAGCGCCAGGGTGAACACGAGCGCGGCCTGATAGCGGTGCGGCCACAGCCAGCGCACGTACTGGCGGACGTACTGCCGGTTGAGGCCGCTCCACGGTCGCGCCGGCGTGGACGCGATCGCCGGCGCCGGCGCCGGGTCGGCGTCGGGACGCAGTCCGGCGTTGCGCTTCTGCGTCTGGTCGTCGAGCCGGCCGGCTCGATAGTCCTCGACGAAGCTGCGGTAGCGGGCGCGTGACGTGCGCGCGCGCCTCTTGGAAGGAGATGAAACCAGTGGCGGGGCCATTGTTCGGTGGCGGGCGGAGGCCCGCCCCGTCTACCAATACCCGATCATGCGGCCGGCGCCAATCGCCGTGAGCCAGGCCGCCAGCGACACGGCGCCCCCGATGGCCAGGACGCGCCGCTCCCCAGGCGTCGGGTCGGGCCGCGCCATCTGCTTCCACGCGGGTCGCGACGTGACCACGGCCACGTTCAGCAGCGCCACCGCGATGGCCGGAAACTTGATGAGCAGGAAGGGATTGCCCGCGTACTCAGTGGCCTTGGTGGCGAGGAGCCCCACCCCGGTCAGGGCGGCGACCACGAAGCCCGTCGTGGCGACGGGCACGGTGGGACCGGCAATCGACGACAGCGGCACGGTGCGCCACAGGCCCAGGAGCCGCAAATCGAGCACGAGAACGGCGCCGAAGAGCGTCGCCACCCCGAGAATGTGACCGAGGTTGACGACGCCGTAGGTCCAGACGCCCGAGTGGCGCATCGCGTGGCCGAGCATCGAGTTCTCGAGCCACGCCAGGAAGTGGATCACGCGGTCTCTCGGACCGGCGCGGCTAGTCCCGATCGGGATACACGTTGAACGTCTTGCCGTTCCACGTGACCCGCTCGGTCTTCACCTCGAAGCGCTTCGGATCGCTGTTCCGGTGGCCGTGGATCTTGACCTGCGCACCCACCGGAATGGCCTTCTCGTTCAGACCTGCCGCCTGGGTGCGCGCCGGCGGAGCCAGCGTGAGGTCCCACACCTGTCCCTGAGCCCGGATCTTCATGGTGGCGTGCGGACCGGCGAGGCTGACGGCCTGTTCCACCGTGCCAGTCAGCTCGAACTCCTCCTGCGCGTTGCCGCTCCAGCCGTGGTGCGCCGCGGCCGGGAGGACTGCCATCACGAACGCCGCCAGTGCCATGGAGATCGAACGTCGTGTCTGCATGTGCTCCTCCTGTCGAGGATGGGGAGTAAGCGCTGCCAGCAGTCTACCTCTCGCCGCGGAGGGCGCGGTAGAGTTGTGCCGCGCCGCAACTTCAGCCTGAGGCGGCCCGTCTAAGATCGACGATTGGAGGCTCGAATGACCGCTCGCACCCGTCTGCTCGCCTGTCTCCTGCCGGCTGTCCTGTCGGGTTCGGCGTGCGACATCGCCATTTCTGCCGACGGGGTGGAGGGCGCGTTCGAACGCCAGCTGACGGTGTCGGGCCCGCTCGAACTGGAAGTCGCCAGCGGGTCGGGCGACATCATCGTCCACACCGGCCCGGCCGGCGCCATCCACGTCAAGGGGCGCGTGCGGGCATCCACCAGCCCGTGGAGCAGCTTCGGCGGACAGAGCGCGTCCGAGCGTGTGCGGCAGATCGAGAAGAACCCGCCGATTGAACAGGTCGGCAACCGCCTCCAGGTGGGACCGAAGCGCTGGAACGAGGGCTGGAACGGCATCTCGATCAGCTACGAGATCACCGTGCCCGCCAACACCCGTCTGGCGGCCCGCAGCGGCTCCGGCGATCTCGAAGTGGCCGATATGACCGGTCCCGTGGAGACCTCGACCGGCTCCGGCGACATCCGCGTGGGCCGTATTGCGGAGTCCGTGAGAGCGCGTTCGGGGTCTGGAGAGATCGGCGTGGACGGCGCCGCGTCCGTCGAGGCGTCCACCGGCAGCGGCAACGTCGTCGCCGGGGCCATCCTCGGCGATCTCGAAGCGCGGTCGGGCAGCGGTGACATCAGGGTGGGCCAGAAGGGGAAGGGGCGCGTGGACGTCTCCACCGGCTCAGGCGATGTCGAGGTGACCGGCGCGACCGGGCCCGTGCACGTCCGCGCGGCGAGCGGCGACATCCTGGTGGAGGGCACGCCCGCCTCGAACTGGGAGGTGAGCGCGTCGTCGGGCGACGTGCGCCTGCGGCTGGCGCGACAGAGCGGCTTCGACCTCGACCTGCGCAGCAACTCGGGTCACATCGAGTCGTCGCACGCGATCACGACCAGCGGGTCGCAGTCACGTCGCGAGCTCAAAGGGCAGGTGCGTGGCGGTGGGCCGCTCGTGCACGTGACCACATCGTCGGGCGCCATCCTGATCCAATAGGCCCGGAGTTTCCCTAGGTTCCACGACGTGCACACGGCTTCTACGCGCGGCGCGAACGTCGACGACGCCACGCTACAATCGCCCTGTGGCAACGGCGAGCTACCCTCCGATGGCTCCGGAGCTGGAGGAGTTCAGAGCGCAGTTCGAAGTGCTCTCCGCTGACGCGGGCGCTCTGGTCACACCGCTCAGCGATGCGCAGTTCACCTGGAGCCCATCGCCCGACGTCTGGTCGGTGGGCCAGTGCATCGAGCATCTCAACATGACGGCACGCGCGTATCTGCCGTCGCTCGACGAAGGCATCGCCTCGGCCATCCGCGGCGGCGTGTACGGGAGCGGCCCGTTCGCCTACAACGTGCTCGGCCGCCTCATGGTGCGCTCGATGGAGCCGCCGCCTTTCTGGCGTTTCAAGGCGCCGGTCATCTTCGCGCCGCCCGCGCCGCAGGCCCAGCGCACACGCAGCGAAATCATGGCGGGGTTCCGCGGCTACCAGGTCCAGTACATCGACCGTCTGCGCCAGGCCAACGGCGTCGATCTCGGCAAAGCGAAAGTGGTCTCGCCCGCCAACCGTCTGCTGCACCTTTCGCTGGGTTCGGGCTTCGCCCTGCAGATCGCCCACGAGCGCCGCCACCTGTGGCAGGCGAAGCAGCTGCTCGAGCGGGCCGATTTTCCGCTCAACTGACGGCGAGGCTCAGCCCGACGGGCGGCCCGCCGCGGCCACGGACCATAATGGGGCGTGCTCGCCCTGCGGCTCGTCTACGTCCTCGCGCTGGCCGTCTGGCTCGGGGGCATGACGATGCTCGGCGCCGTGGTCGCGCCCACCATCTTCCAGACCCTGCAGGCCGCCGACCCCGATGCGGGCCGTGCGCTGGCCGGGCTTGCCTTTGGCGCCATCCTCACGCGCTTCCACTTCGTCGCCTACGGCTGCGGCCTGCTGCTTCTCGTCACGCTGATCGTGATGGCGCTGCTCGGCCCGCGGCCGAAGCATTTCGCGATCCGCTGCGGCATCGTCGCCGGCATGCTGCTGGTGTCGGCCTATTCGGGCGTCATCGTGCTGGGGGAGATCGACGCGATCCAGCGCGAAGTCGGGACGCTCCCGTCGCGGCTGCCGGAAGGGGATCCGCGCCGCGTCCGCTTCGACGCGCTCCACCAGCTGTCGACGCGGCTGATGATGGTCGACCTGATCGGCGCGCTCGCCCTGCTCTACTGGGAGGCGCGCGAGTAGCGTGGCCCGGCACGACATCACGCTGATTGCCGGCGACGGGATCGGCCCCGAGGTCACCGGCGCCGTCGTCACGATTCTCGAGACCGCCGGCCTGCAGGCGAACTGGGACGCGCACCTCGCCGGCGTGCTGGCCCTCGAGCGCCACGGCGAAACGCTGCCGCAGGCGCTGCTCGACTCCATTCGCCGGACGAAGGTGGCGCTCAAAGGCCCGGTCACGACACCGGTGGGCGGCGGCTTCACCAGCGTCAACGTCGGGCTGCGCAAGGCGCTCGAGCTGTTCGCCAATCTGCGGCCGGTGTGGAACATCGCCGGCGTACCGTCGCGCTACACCGGCGTCGACCTCATCATCGTGCGCGAGAACACCGAGGACCTCTATGCCGGCCTCGAACACGAAGTCGTGCCGGGCGTGGTCGAGAGCCTGAAGATCATCACCGCCGAGGCCTCCACGCGCATCGCGCGCTTCGCCTTCGAGCACGCGCGGCGGCACGGCCGCCGCCGCGTCACGGCCATCCACAAAGCCAACATCATGAAGCTCGGCGACGGCCTGTTCCTGCGCTCGGTGCGCGACGTCGCCGCGCAGTATCCCGACATCACCTCCGACGATCGGATCGTTGACAACGCGTGCATGCAGCTGGTGGTCAACCCGTCGCAGTTCGACGTGCTGCTCCTGCCGAACCTGTACGGCGACATCGTCTCGGATCTGTGCGCGGGCCTCGTGGGCGGGCTGGGCGTGGTGCCCGGCGCGAACCTGGGTACGGAGATCGGCGTCTTCGAAGCCGTTCACGGCAGCGCCCCCGACATCGCCGGCAAGGGCGTGGCCAATCCGACGGCGCTGCTGCTCTCGGCGCTGCTGATGCTGCGCCACATCGGCGAGGGCGCCATCGCCGACCGCATCTCGCGCGCGCTCGGACTCGTCCTGGGCGACGACCAGATCCGCACCCGCGATCTCGGTGGCAGCGCCAATACGGCGGAGTTCACCCATGCCGTCTGCCGGCGCCTGGCCGCATGAGCGGATGGTATAGTCAGGGCTGCTGATGCTCGACGAGATCACCAGAGCCGTGCTCTCCCGCGAAGAGGTATCGCGATACCTCGAGGGCGCGCGTGGCGAGCGCAGCGACGAGGTGCGCGCCCGCATCCAGGGCTACCTCGAGGAACTGAAGACCACACAGCGCTACTCGATCTACAAGGCGCTGAAGCATCCCCTCTATCCCATCCTCCGCAAGATCGATCGCGTCGGCGAACACGTCGAGCACGTGAAGAGCGCGGTGCGCGGCGGGCGCGTGGTCTACGCGTCCAACCACCGCAGCCACTGCGACTATCTGATAGAGCTGCTCGTCCTCGACGAGAACGGCGTCCGCCCGCCGATCATCGCCGCCGGCATCAACCTGTTCGGCGGCCCGCTCGGCCTGCTGCACCGGCACGTCACCGGCGCGATTCCCATCCGCCGCAACAGCCGCGACCCGCTCTACCTGATCACGCTCAAGGCCTACGTGGCGGAGCTGCTGCGCAAGCACGACTTCTTCTTCTATCCGGAAGGCGGGCGCAGCTACAACGGCGAGCTGAAGAGCCCGAAGACCGGCCTGATGCAGGCGGCGCTGCAGGCCGAGCACTCGCGGCTGATGCTCATGCCGGTGGCGGTGTCGTACGACCTCGTCCTCGAGGACCGCATCCTGGCGCGGCAGGGCGTCAAACGCGGGCAGCGGCCGTTCAGCCGCGAGCTGGCCGAGATGGTGCGCTACGCCGTCGGCTACCGCTCGCGCGCGTTCGTCACCTTCGGCCAGCCGATACCGCTCGGCGGCGTCGACGCGGAATCGCGCCGTGCGGTGCTCGACCTGAGCCACACCGTGATGGCGACGATCGGGCGGCTCTACAAGGTGCTGCCGCCGACGGTGATTGCCGCGGCCATGCGGCCGTCGATCACGCGGCGCGAGCTCGAACACCGCGCCGACGCGATCCTCGATACGCTCCGCGCTACCGGCGCCAATCTCGGCGTATCGAGCGGGGCCGAGGCGGCGGATCGCGCCATCGAACCGCTCGAAGCGCGGGGCATCATCGCCGTGGCCGGGGGGCGCGTGCGCGTGCGCGAGCGCAACGTGCTGCGCTACTACGCGCGCGGGCTGGACCACCTGCTCGCGTCTCCGTCGCGCCACACCCATTGACCATGTCGTGATAGACGCCGTTCAGAAGGGATTCTTCAACCTCCTTTCGCAGAGCGCGGTCCTCAAGCGGCTGGCGTCGCGCTACGGCATGTCGTCGCCCGGCAGCTTCGCGCGCCGCTTCATTGCCGGCGAGACCGTGGAGGAGGCGATCGCCGTCGCCCGGACGCTGCAGTCGAAGGGCTTCGATCTCACGCTCGACTACCTGGGCGAGAGCGTCCGCACCCACCAGGAGGCCGACGCGGCCTCCCGTGAGTACGTCCACCTGATTGACGTGCTGACGGCCTCGGGCATCGAGCGCAATATCTCGCTCAAGCTGACGCAGCTCGGGGCCGGCGTCGATCGCGCCACCTGTATCGACAACCTGCGCCGCATCCTCGACGCCGCCGACCGCCAGGTCTTCTTCGTGCGCATCGACATGGAGAGCTCGGCCTACACCGACCTGACGCTCGATATTTTCGAAACGTTGTGGAACCGTGGCCACCACAACCTCGGCGTCGTCATCCAGGCGGCCTTGAAGCGCAGCGAAGCGGACGTGCGCCGTGTCTGCGCGCTCGGCGGCCGCATGCGCCTGGTGAAGGGGGCCTACAAGGAGCCTCCCGACATCGCCTACGCGCGCAAGGCCGACGTGGACGCGGCGTTCGTGCGGTTGATGCAGCTGCTGCTCGACTCGGGGGAGTACCCGGCCATCGCCACCCACGACCCCAAGATGATCGACGCCACCATGGCGTACGCCGAGGCCCAGGGCCTGGCTCCTTCGCGGTATGAGTTCCAGATGCTGTACGGCGTGCGCCGGGACCTGCAGCGCGCTCTGGCGTCCGACGGCTACCGCGTGCGGGTCTACGTGCCCTTCGGCCGGGAGTGGTTCCCCTACTTCATGCGGCGGCTGGGCGAGCGGCCGGCGAATGTAGCGTTTGTCGTTCGTGCCATGCTGCGCGATCGCGGCGCCTCCTAACACCTCAGCTCAGTCCTCGGCTCAGCTTCGCCAATGGTCACCTTATAGGGCGACTATTGGTTCGGATTCCGGCGCCCACTCGTTAACACAAGAAATGCACACGGTCGCACTTCACGACCCGGCCCCGCGTAAAGGATTGCGGTGACACCGGGTTGCGGGCACTGCATCAAAAGATCGCGTACGTGTCGGGATGACAGATTTGAGAGCGCTGCACGCTTCGGCATGGCGATCAAGTTGGCACGACGGAGTAAGTCACAAGGACGCAGCCGCTTGCGGCGAAAAGGCCCCGGCGTGGCACTTCTCTTGAAATAGATGGTGTCGAGTCGGCGCCGCGTGACTGCTCGAGGGGACAGCTCAGCTAACACCCCGAAAGCAGGCGGAACCGAGCGAACCGAAACCAGAGGAAAGGAACAATGACTACCGACGGGCTCTTCTCCCAGATGACGTTGAAGATTCGCCAGGGGCTGTGTGGGCTCCATGGACATGACGCGCTGCTGCACTTCGACAAGGGGCACATCTCCCTGCTCTGCACGTCATGCGGTCATCAGTCGCCCGGGTGGGAATTCGGAGGCGCCGCGGCTCGGCGTACGTCGGCTCCTATCGTCACCACCAAGCCGGCCGTGGTGATGCCGTTCGTCAACGCGCGCAAGGTCGCCTGACAAGGCGGCGCGCGAATCTGCTCTAGCTGCCGGTGAACCCGCGCGCGAGCTCCACGAGCGCGTCGCGGCACCGGCACACATCTTCTACGAGCACATACTCCTCGGTGCTGTGAAGCCCGGCCCCGCCGGGCCCAAAGAGCACGGACGGAATGCCGGCCCCGCCGAGAATCGCGGCGTCGGTCCAGAACGTCATCCCCACGAGGCGCGGCAACGCGCCCGCCGTCGTGGCGGCACGCACGAGATCCGCGGGCAGCCTCGACTTGGGATCGATCTCGTACGCGTCGCGGCCGAAGGCGGCCTTGGCGTCGGCCTCGAATTCGGGATCGGCCGCACGCAGCATGTCGAGAATCGCCGACGCCTCGTCGTACGCGACGGTGGCGGGCTCGCCCGGAAGCGTCCGCCGCTCGAACTCCAGCCAGGCGCGATCGGGGTAGCTGCTCAACTCACGCCCGCCGTGAATCAGCGACGCGTGCAGCGACGCCGCACCGAGCAGCGGATGGGCCGAGCCGTTCTGCAGGTGCCGATCGAGCACTTCCAGGCCTGCCAGCACGCGTCCCATGCGCAGGATGGCGTCGCGGCCGTCGGTCGGGCGACTGCCATGCGCGGCGCGCCCGCGCGTCTCGACGCTCACCCACTGGAAGCCCTTGTGCGCAATCGCCACGTCGAGACCGGTGGGCTCGGTGACCACCGCGGCGTCGGCCCGGTGCGTCGCCACCAGCGCGTCGGCGCCGAGGCTGGAGTGCTCCTCATCCACCACGGCCGCCACGACGAGGCGGCCAGCCGCCAGCCCACCACCCTCGGCGAGCGTGCGCGCCGCCCCGAGCATGGCGGCGAGGCCGCCCTTCATGTCCTGCGCGCCACGCCCGTACAGACGCCCGCCGCGAAGCTCGGGTTCAAAGGGGCGCACCATCCCGGTGACACCCACCGTGTCGGTGTGCCCGCAGAGCATCAGCGATCGTCCGGAGGCGCGTCCATCGAGCGTGCCGACCACGTTGGGGCGCCCCGGCGCCACCTCGCGAATCTCGACGGCCAGTCCGGACGCGCGCATCTCGTCGGCCACCCGGCGTGCGACGGCCGACTCACCCGCGGCGCCCGGGACGAGCGACGGGTTCACGGAGTCGATCGCGACGAGATCGCGCAGCAGCGCAACGACAGGATCGGTGTGGGGCGGCACGGTTCGTAGTTGCGGGTCTTCAGACCCGCCCGCAGTGAGCGTGTAGTACAACACGACTGCCGTGCAGGAAGCGAACTCTGCGCAAATGGCGTCGGCCCGCGCAGCGGCGCGCCTCGCCGAAGCCGTGCGGGCGGCCGGCGGCCGGGCGCTCGTGGTGGGCGGGTGGGTGCGCGATCGCCTGCGCGACGTGCCCTCGAAGGATGTGGACGTCGAGGTCTTCGGCCTGTCGCAGGAGCGGCTGGTCGCGGTGCTTGCCGGGCTGGGGCGCGTGGAGGCCGTCGGGCAGAGCTTTCCCGTGTACAAGCTCACCGGCATCTCCGACGGCGACGTGGACGTGGCGCTGCCGCGGCGCGAGTCGAAGCGGGGGCGCGGGCACAAGGGCTTCGAGGTCGAGGGTGATCCAGAGATGCCGCTGGTCGAGGCAGCGCGCCGGCGCGACTTCACCATCAACGCCATCGCCTGGGATCCGCTGACCGACGCGTACGAGGACCCGTTCGACGGCCGGGCGGATCTCGCCCGCCGCGTGCTGCGCGCGGTAGATCCCTCGACCTTCGGCGACGACAGCCTGCGCGTGCTGCGCGCGGTGCAGTTTGCCGCCCGCTTCGAGTTCCGTCTGCACGACGACACGGCGGCGCTGTGCCGCCGCATCGCGCTCGACGATCTCCCCGCCGAGCGCGTGTGGGGTGAAATCGACAAGCTGCTGCTGCAGGCCTCGCGCCCGTCGGTGGGGCTGGCGCTCGCGCTCGATCTCGGCGTGGTGGCGGCGCTGCTCCCGGAACTCCTGCCGCTCGTCGGCTGCGAGCAGGAACCCGAGTGGCATCCCGAAGGCGACGTGTGGGTGCACACGCTGATGGTGGTGGACGAAGCGGTGATCGAGTGCCGGGACCTCGACCATCCGCAGCGCACCGCGGTGATGCTCGGCGCGGTCTGCCACGACCTCGGCAAACCGGCGACGACGGCGTTCATCGACGGGCGCATCCGCTCGCCCGATCACGAGCAGGCGGGCGTCGAGCCCACGCACCGTCTGCTCGATCGCCTCAACGTGCATTCGATCGGGGGCTACGACGTGCGCGGCCAGGTCGCCGGGCTCGTGGCGCATCACCTGAAGCCGGGCATGTTCCACAAGGCGGGCAACGTGGGCGACGGCGCGTTCCGCCGGCTGGCGCTGAAGGTGGACCTCGAGCTGCTGGCTCGCCTGGCGCGCGCCGACTGCCGTGGACGCACCGGCGCCTTCGATTGCGGCGCGATGGACTGGTTCATCGAGCGCGCGCGCACGCTCGGCGTCAAGCCGCCGGCGGCGCTGCTGTTCGGCCGGCACGTGCTCGCGCTCGGCGTGCCGCCGGGGCCGCGCGTCGGCGAAATCGTGAAGGCGGTCTACGAACGCCAGCTGGATGGGGAGATTGCGACCGTCGAAGACGCGATCGAAGCGGCGCGGTCGCTGGTCGGGCAGCTCTGAACACCCGGCTCCACGTACGTAGAGGCGGACCGTTAGGTCCGCCTGCGGCGCGACTCGGTCGGCCCGAAGCGTGAGCTAGGTGCGAAGGCTGCGGGCAAGCGCTCGCGAGGCGCGGCGTGCCGCTCCGTTCAGGCGATCATCGAAACTCGAAAACTCGGTTCCGGCAATTCCCGCCTGTCGTGCAACCTCGATGAAGGACGCCAAGTGGACGCTGTCGTAGCCGCGCAACGCGTACCGCTCTGCGAGATTTCCCGCCTCTCGGCACAGGGCCTCGGTAACCTGCACGGCGAGGTACTTCGGCCAATCGTCCTCGAATGTTCGCTTCGCCGCGGCAAATGCGGCCGGATGCAGTGCGCGCTCGCGCCGCCGGCGCGCGAGCGCGGCGCGAGTCTCCGGATAGGCGATCGTGGATGTCGCAACAATCGTGGCGTGGTCGACCCGGGTCCGGACGTCCTCGGTGCCGGGTTCGGCGACATAGAGTTTCACCAAGCTGCTGGTATCGAGATAGAGCGTCACCGCCGATCCTCGATGACCGCATCCGAAACGGTTTTCCCTCCCTTGATCGGCACGGGCCGGATCGCCCCCTCGGGCTTGCCTCCACTCCAGTGCGCTCGCCCGGCGGCTACCAGTGCGTGCGCCCAGTCGACGTCGTCGCGCGTCTGTATAGGCTGGATGCTGGCAATGGCGCGCCCGCGCTCCGTGACCACCAGTCGAGTGCCCGACCGGACCCGTTTCAGGTGACGACTGAGATTCGCTTTGAGCTCGCGAATGCCTACGGTGTTCATCGAGCACCTCAATGTGACTACAATAATATCATGATGTGGTCACTTGCCGTCCGCGCACCCTTTGCCGCGCGATCGAGGGACTCGCTGCTTCAGGAGCTCTCGCCGGCCACGATGGCGAAGCGAACCTACGCCCGGAACACGCTCGCGATCAACGCTCGGCGGGAAGGGCTGGCAGCCCTTCGGGGAAATCCGGCGTGAACGAACGCGTCTCCGCCAGCCGGCCCGCGCCTAGGCTGTCGTGTACTTCGCGAAGTCCTCGTCTCCGACGTTGCCACCCGACACCACGGCGACGACACCGTCGGCCGCCGGCCCCGACTTCAGTACCGCGGCGGTCGCGGCGGCGCCGCTCGGCTCCACCACCAGGCCGGCCTCGCGGTACAGCCAGCGGACCGCGGCGCGAATCTCGTCGTCGGTCACCGTCACCATCTCGTCCACGAGCGCCTGCGCATGCGCAAACGTGAGATCGCCCGGCCGCAGCGTGAGCAGGCCGTCGGCAATGCTGGCCGTGGAGGGCAGCCGCACCGGGGCTCCCGCCGCGCGCGACGTGCCCATCGATGCGGCGCCCGCCGGCTCGACGCCGACAACGGTCGCACCGGGCCGCAGCCGCTTCACCGCGGCCGCGACGCCCGACAGCAGCCCGCCACCGCCCACCGGCACGAACACCGCCGACAGCCCGTCGATCGCCTCGCAGATCTCGAGCCCCACCGTCCCCGCTCCCGCGATGATCTGACGGTGATCGAACGGCGGCACCACCGCGTAGCCGTGCGCCGCCGCTTCGGCTTCGGCACGCGTGCGGCGATCGTCGGACGTGCGCCCGGCAAAAATCACCTCCGCCGTACTTGCGCGTGCCGGCCACCTTCACGCGCGGCGCCGTTTCGGGCATCACCACCACCGCACGCATGCCGAGGAGCTGCGCGCTCAGGGCGACCGCCTGGCCGTGATTGCCAGATGAGTAGGTGATGACGCCGGCGGCCCGGGCCTCGGGGCCGAGCTGCGACAGCACGTTGTAGGCGCCGCGCAGCTTGAACGCCCCCATGGGCTGAAAGTGCTCGCACTTGAGATGAAAGGCGCGCCGGGCGACGCCGTCGCCCACGCGCAGGAGCGGTGTCTGCGCGACCGCCGGCCGGATGCGTTCGGCGGCGGCGCGAATCTCATCGAGCGTGACCAGCGGCTCGGCCATCGCGGGCCCTACGCCCGCCCGGAGGGCGGGCAATCAAACACTGCACTAGCGAGGCGAAGCGCCATGCTCTTCGCTCCGGGCGAAGCCTCGCTAGTATAGTGGCGTGATGGCGCGTTATACGCTCGTGTACGGCATCCGGCTGGTGCCGGAAGGCTCCCTGAAGAACGCCGGAGACGCCCGGCTGCAACTCGCCGGCGGCGAAGAGGCCGGGCTCACCCTCCACACCATCGACGGCACAATCCCACAGCTGCGGCGGGCGCTCGACCGCAGCCTCGACGCCTTCTTCGAATTCCTGCCGGGCGCCAGCGACGACGACCGCGAACAGTACGACGACAACTGATGCCGCAGACCTGGAACGCATCGGACTACGCGGCCAACGCGCGCTTCGTGTCGGATCTCGGGCAACCCGTGCTCGAGCTGCTGGCGCCACGTGCCGGCGAGCGCATCCTCGACGTCGGCTGCGGCGATGGCGCGCTGACGGAAAAGCTCGGGCAGGCCGGCGCACGCGTGGTCGGCATCGATCCGGCGCCGGACTTCGTGGCGGCGGCTGTCGCGCGTGGGATCGACGCGCGTGAGCTCGACGCACAGGCGCTGCCGTTCGAGCACGAGTTCGACGCGGTCTTCACGAACGCGGTGCTCCACTGGATTCCGGATCTCGATGCGGCGCTGCGCGGCATCCATCGCGCGCTGAACCATGGCGGGCGTTTTGTGGGCGAGTGCGGCGGCCACGGCAACGTCGCCGCGGTGAGCACCGCGCTCCAGGCGGTGGCGCTTCGACACGGCGTGCGCGCGCAGCTGCCGTGGCGCTACCCGACGGCCGATGATTTCACCGCGCGGCTGATCGCGGCCGGGTTCCGTCCGGTCTCGGTGGAATTGATCCCGCGTCCGACGCCGCTCGCCTCCGGCATGGCCGCCTGGCTGCGCACGTTTGCCGGGCCGGTGTTCGAGCAGCTGCCCGCCGGCGTGCGCGAGGGCGCGCTCGAGGAGACTGTTGACCTCCTGCGCTGGTCGCTCTGCGACGAGCAGGCTCGGTGGACGGCCGACTACGTCAGGCTGCGGTTCGCGGCCACGGTCTGACGGGCCGCCTGACTTGTCCGCCGTAGCCTTGGCGGAGGCGGAAGGCGGCCCCTACGAAAGCCGCTGACGGGCCACCTGAAGGTGGCCCCTACGACAGCCGACTGAAGGCCGCCCCCACGAAAGCATCACGCCGCGGCCTGGGCGCTGCGAAACTCCTCGAGCAGGCGGGCGACGTTGCCGGTGATGGAGTGCAGCGACGGGGCCCAGCCGATCGCGCGCGCCCGCGGGCTGCGGACCACCTGATCCAGCGCCACGGCGTCGGCGTACGGCCCGGTTTTCAGCCGCGCCTCGGGCAGCGGCACGTGGCGGACGTCCGGGCGGCTGCGCGCATGGCGGCCGATCGCCTCGACGATGTCGTTCACGCGCTCGTCGGCCTCGTCGGTCGCGTGAAAGACCCCTTCGGCCTCGGGATTCGTGGCCAGCCGCACGTAGAGATCCGCCAGATCGCGGTCGTAGATCGATGGCCAGCGGTTCGAGCCGTCGCCAATCACCCGGATCAGGCCGTCGGCGGCCGCCTGCAGCAGCTCGGTGACCGCCCCCTGGGCGCCGCCGTAGACGATGCCGGGCCGCACGATGACCGCGCGCGCCCCGCTCCGCCGGGCGCTCTCGAGCACGGCCGTTTCGTGCGCCGGGCGCCACGACAGCCCAGGCGGCGGCTGCGGCACGGCATCCTCTCCGGCGCCCGCGTCCACATTGCCGAGAACGCTCGCCGACGACGTGTAGATCACGGCCACCCGGCGACCGGCAGCCGTGACGCGTGCAGCCACGTCCATGAGCGCTTCCACCGCGACACGATCGATCGACGCCGCGCGCGCGGACGACTCGAACGCGGTGTGTACGAGCGCATCGCACGTCGCGGCGGCCGCGATGTACGACGCGGGGTTGGAAAGGTCTCCGACGATCGCGTCGACGGCGGGGCGCGACGGGGCGTCAGAGGCCGTGCTCGAATGCCGGACGAGCGCGGTGACACGATGGCCCGCGCGCACGAATGCCTCGAGGACCGCGGATCCGACGTAGCCGGTGGGGCCGGTGAGAAAGACTCGCATGGGGGTGAGCGACAGATTGTAGTGGATCAGCTGCAGTTCGGATCGATCGATTCGCGTACCGGCGCCAGAGCACGCTAAGTGCCGCATCGAAGATAATTTGGCGGTGCGGCGCGAGACGCTGATCGACTTTTTTTCGGACCTCTCCGGGCTGCGCGGCGAGTTTCTCGTCTTCGACGACGGCTACCGGCACCGCTCGCATTCGTACGAAGATGTCGGACAGGCGGCGCGCGGGTTCGCCGCGCGGCTCGCGCGCGCGGGTCTGAACAAGGGTGACAAGGTCGTGGTGTGGGGCGAGAACCGTCCCGAGTGGGTAGTGTGCTACTGGGGCTGCCTGCTCACCGGCGTCATCGTCGTGCCGATCGACTATCGATCGGCGCCGGCGTTCGTCACGCGCGTGCGCGCCACGGTCGGCGCGCCGATCGTGCTCGTCGGCGACGACGTCCCCGCGTTTCCCGCCGACCTCGATCTCGGCGGCGCACAGATCTGGAAGCTCGCCGATCTCGACTGGGCGGCCGACGGTCCGATGCCCGCGGTGGAGATCACGCGCGACGACATCATTCAGATCATCTTCACGTCGGGGGCCACCGCCGATCCGAAAGGCGTCGTCATCCGGCACCGCAACGTGCTCGCCAACGTCGTGCCGGTGGAACGCGAGGTGGCGAAGTACCGGAAGTACGCCAGACCGTTTCTGCCGCTGCGGTTCGTGAACCTGCTGCCTCTCAGTCACATGTTCGGGCAGTCGATGGCGTCGAACGTGCCGCCGATGGTCAATGGCACCGTGATCTTCACGCGCAGTCTCAACCCACACGACGTGCTGCGCCTGATCAAGGCGCGCCGCGTGTCGGTGCTGGTGTGCGTGCCCAAGATCCTCGAGGTGCTCAAGGAATTTGCGGTCCGGCAGTGGCCCGAGGCGGCCGAGCCCCCCCCGCCGGGTAGCTCGATTCCCGCCCGGTGGTGGCGCTACCGCCGGGTGCACCGGGCGTTTGGCCTCAAATTCTGGGCATTTGTGGTGGGGGCCGCCCCGCTGCCCCCCGATCTCGAGGAGTTCTGGCGACGGATGGGCTTTGCCGTGGTCCAGGGCTACGGCCTCACCGAAACGGCCCCGATCGTCACCCTCAACCACCCGTTCAAGACCAGCAAGGGATCGGTCGGCACCCCCATCGCGGGCGTCGACATCCGCATCGCCGACGACGGCGAGATCCTCGTGCGCGGCGAGAACGTGACGAGCGGCTACTACGGCGACGCGGGGGCGGCCGTGAGCGACGACGGGTGGCTGCACACGGGCGACATCGGCGACCGCGACGCGCAGGGCCGGCTCTTCATCAAGGGCCGCAAGAAGGAAATGATCGTCACGCCGGAGGGGCTCAACGTCTTTCCGGAAGACGTCGAGCGCGTGCTCGACGCGCTACCCGGGGTGCGCGAGTCGGCGGTCGTCGGCGTCACCGAGGGCGCGCAGGAACGCGTGCACGCAGTGCTGCGCCTCGAGCCCGGCACCACTCCCGACGCGATCGTGCGGGCGGCCAACAGCACGCTCGACGATCACCAGCGCGTGCGCACCGCGTCGGTGTGGACCGACGGTGATCTGCCGCGCACCGAAGGTACGCGCAAGCTGAAACGGGCGGCGATTCGCGAATGGGTGCGATCGGGTCAGCGGCCCGTCGCCGCGAGCAGCGCCAACACGGTGGAGGCGCTCATCGAGCGCTTCAGCCGCGGACGCCAGATCTCCTCCACGACCACGCTCGAGGAGCTGGGCCTCAGTTCGCTCGAGCGCGTCGAGCTGATGGTGGCGCTCGAGGACCGCTTTCAATCGCGCGTCGACGAGTCGCGATTCGCGCAGGCGGCGAGCGTGGCCGATCTGAAGTCGCTGCTCGAAGCGCCGGCGTCGGCGGCCGAACCCGTCGACGAGCCCGTGGACTTCCCGACGTGGAATCGCTCATATCCGGTCTGGTTCGTGCGCCGCTTGTCGCAGGCCACCTGGATCCTGCCGCTCGCGCGCGTGTTCGCGCACATCCACGTGGACGGGCGCGAGCATCTGCGCGACCTGCGCGGGCCGGTGATCTTCGCGGCCAACCACCAGAGCCATTTCGATGTGCCGGTGATCATGGCATCGCTCCCGGGCCGGCTGCGCACGCGCGTGGCACCCGCCATGGCCAAGGAGTTCTTCAAGGCGCACTTCTTCCCGGCAGGGTTCTCGTTCCGCGAGCGGCTGGGGAACTCGCTCAACTACTACCTGTCCGCGTTCTTCTTCAACACGTTCCCGCTGCCCCAGCGGGAGGCGGGGGCCCGGCAGACGCTCCAGTACATCGGCGAGCTGTCCGGGCGGGGCTGGTCGATCCTCATCTTTCCCGAGGGCGCCCGGTCGCGCAGCGGCGAGATCAAGGAGTTCCGCGGCGGCATCGGGATGATTGGCGCCCGGCTCGACGTCCCCGTCATCCCGGTCCGGCTGGAAGGGATCGATCGGATCCTGCCCACCGGGTCGTCGTTTGCCCACATGGCGCGGGTGCGCGTGGCGTTCGGGGCCCCGATGACGCTGCACGGCGAGGACTACTCGGCTCTGGCCAAGCAGGTGGAGGACGCGGTTCGCGCCCTGTGAAGGATCACAACCTACAGAAAATGCAAGGTTTGCGCGAAACCTTCCGATGTGGCACACTCATTGCTAAGTTGGGCCGGCTCTTCGAAGAGCCGCTCCGGCCCTCCACTGAAAGGATTCGAGTTTGAGCAAGGACGATCTGATCGACATGCAGGGAACGGTGGTCGCCGTGCACTCGGGCGGCCTGTATCGTGTGCAGTGCGACGCCGGCCACGAAGTGCTGGCGCAGTTGAGCGGCCGGATGCGGCGGTTCCGCATCAAGGTGGTGCCTGGTGATCGGGTCACCGTCGGCGTCTCGCCCTACGATCCCGTTCGCGGCATCATCACCTTCCGCGCTCGTTAGACCCGCAGTTTGAGTACCAACACCACCTCCTCATCCGACCAACGGCGCCGCCGGCGTGGACCTGCGCGTCGTGGCGGACCGCGGCCTCCGCACCGATCGACAGAGCCGGCGGAACCGGCCGCGCTGGCGTACGAGGCGGCGATCTTCGACCCGGCGCCGATTCCCTACGACCTCCTGCCGCTCGACCCGCGCCTGCTGAGCGGGATCAAGGATCTCGGCTGGTCGGAGACACGGCCCGTGCAGAGCGGCGTGATTCCGCTGGCGATTCAGGGCGGCGACGTCATCGCCTGCGCTGAGACGGGTACCGGCAAGACGGCGGCGTTCCTCGTGCCGATTCTGCAGCGCTTCCTCAACGAGCCGGCGCCGCAGCCGCCGCGGACGCGCGCCCTGGTGCTGGCTCCCACGCGTGAGCTGGCGGTCCAGATCGAGGACCAGGTGCAGGGCCTGACCTACCACACGACCATCTCGAGCGTGGCCGTCTACGGCGGCGTGCCGATGGACGCGCAGGAGCGCGCGCTGAAAGCCAATGTGGACATCGTGGTGGCAACGCCCGGCCGCCTGATGGACCACATGCGGCACGACTCGGTCAACTTCACCGGGCTCGAGATTCTGGTCCTCGACGAAGCCGACCGCATGCTCGACATGGGGTTCTGGCCAGACGTGCAGCGCATCCTCGCGCAGCTGCCGGCCCAGCGCCAGACGCTGCTCTTCTCGGCGACGATGCCGGCTGAAGTGCTGAAGCTGACGCAGGAGTTCCTGCGCGACCCGAAGTACGTGCAGGTGGGGCGCCGCGGCGGTCCGGCCGCCACCATTTCGCACGCCATCCAGGAAGTGGCCGGCGCCGAGAAAACGAAGTGGCTCGCGGACTGGCTGCGGAAGGAAGCGATCGGGCCGGTGCTCGTGTTCTGCCGCACCAAGATCGGAGCCGATCGCCTGGCCACGCGATTGAGCGCGATGGGGATCCGCGCCGCGGCGCTGCACGCCGACCGCACGCAGCAGCAGCGCATGGCGGCGGTGGAAGGGTTTCGCACGGGCACCTACCCGGTGCTGGTGGCCACCGACGTGGCCGCGCGCGGCCTTGATATCGAGGGCATCGCGCACGTCGTCAACTTCGAGGTGCCCGATACGCCCGAGGCGTACGTGCACCGCGTCGGCCGGACAGGCCGCGCCGAATCAACCGGAAGCGCCCTCACGCTGGTCGCACCGGAAGAACTGCGCGCCTTGAAGGCGTTGGAGAAAGCTGTCGGTGTCCGACTTCAATAACGATCCGCACGGCGTGCCGCCGGGTGCGGGCGAGACGGCAACCGCCGACACGCCCGACGCGCCGGCCGCGACGCCCGAAACGGCGCCCGCCGCCGAGGCGCTCTCGCCGGCGTTCACGCGCTTCCGCTCGTGCCGCTGGCAGCAGCCGATCGAGAACGGCAGCGCCGAGTTCTGTACTCACCGGGAAGTGAAGCCCTACGCCGGAACGACCGGCTTCGACCCCGAGGCCTGGTGCGGCGACTGCCAGTACTACAAGCTGCGCCGCGCGCCGAAGAAGCGCAGTCCCAACAACAACGACGACTGGGGATACTGACAGTCGAGACTGACAGTCGTAGGGGCCGCCTTCAGGCGGCCCGTTACGTAGAGGCGGACCTTCAGGTCCGCCTGAAGGCCCGCCACGTCTACGCGTTCGGCTTCGGGTCTTCGGAGAATTCCTTCGCCAGGTGCACCCACTCGCCGTTCGGGGCGAGCTGCTGGTAGGCGCGCCAGTGCAGGCGCGCCTCCTGCGAACGGCCGTTCTTCTCGAGCGTCACCGCCAGATAGAAATGCGCCTCGGCGTACGTGGGGTTGAGCCGCAGCGCCTCCCGGTAGCACGCCTGCGCTTCGATGTAGCGCGCCAGGTCGTGGAAGATGTTGCCCAGGTTGAAGTGCGCCTCGAAGACGTCGGGCTCGAGCGTTATCGCGCGCTCGTAGAGCGCCTGCGCCTCGACGACGTCGTCCCGTGAGTAGTGCAGATTGGCGAGATTGATCAGCGCCGGCACGAGATACGGATCGATTTCAAGCGCGCGGCGGTAGGAGCGCAGCGCCGTCTCCACGTGCTGTGGATCCCCGTCGTCGAGCACCGACGCTTCCTGAAAGTAGCGCTCCGCCGACGACGGCTCTTCGGGCGGTGGCGCGTCCATCAGGGCGGCCATGGGAGGCGGCAGCTTCCGGGTCAGCTTCAGCACCTTGGCGACCGGGGCGTCGATGCGGAAGTCGAAGGCGAGCTGCCCCGACTTCTCGGCGAGCAGGCTCCGAAGGACGGCGCGGAAGGGCACGCCGTCGGCCAGCTCGGCATCCGCCTGCCTCAGCAAGGCGAGATCGGGAAACGCGTAGCGGGTGTCGCTGCCACTCGGCAGCGGACGAATGAGCCCCCACTTCGCCATGTAGCGAAGGTGATCGTCGCGCAGGAATCGATAGCGCTCGAGTACGTTGCGCTTCGAGACCGCTGAACCGCTCGTCGTCACGCAGGCTTCACTATAATCCAGCCCAGATGATTCTGGCCGGCGATGTGGGCGGCACCAAGACGCTCCTCGGTCTTTTCGAGCGCGCACAGCCCCGCCCCGCGCAGCGCCATCTCTTCCGATACTCCACGACCGATTTCTCCTCGTTCGGCGATCAGCTCGACGCGTTCGCGCGCGATGTCGGCGGCATGCCGCGTCTCGACGCCATCGCGATCGGCATCGCCGGCCCGGTGGTCGGCCGCGTGGCGCGGCTGACGAATCACCCCTGGGTGGTGGACGCCGACAAGATCGCCGCGGACACCGGCGCACAGGTGACGCTCCTCAACGACCTCGAGGCGATGGCGTACAGCGTGGAAGTGCTGACGCCGGACGAACAGATCGTGCTGCAGGCCGGCAACCCGCTGCCGCATGGGAACGCGGCGGTCGTCGCGGCAGGCACCGGCCTCGGAGAAGCCGCGCTGCACCGCGTCGGCGGACGTCTCGTGGCGGCGCCGTCCGAGGCCGGCCACGCCGATTTCGCGGCGCGTTCCGAGCGCGAGTGGGCCCTGGCGCAGATGCTCACCCGCCTGTACGGCCGCGCCACGGTGGAGCACGTCCTCAGCGGTCCGGGGCTCGTGAACCTGCACCGTTTCACCCACGACGGCCGCGGCTGCCCGGCGGTGGACGGCGTGGCACCAGCCGACCATCCGGCGGCGATCACCGCCGCGGGCATCGAGGGGCGGTGCGACCGGTGCGCCGAGGCGATCGGGCTGTTCATCTCGATCTACGGCGCGGAAGCTGGCAACCTGGCGCTGCGCACCCTGGCCACCGCGGGGCTCTACGTCGGCGGCGGCATCGTGCGCCACATCCTGCCAGCCATCCAGCGCGACGACACGTTCATGCGGGCGTTCCTGGCGAAGCCGCCGATGGACGGGCTCCTGCAGCGCATTCCTGTGAAGCTGATCCTCAACCCGGAGACGGGTATCCTTGGGGCCGCGGTGCGCGCGCAGAGTCTTGCGCGCGGGTGACTTTAAGGCGCTTCTTCCTGGACTGATGTCGCGGCATGACACGGCAGACCTGGGACGATCCTTCGAAATCCGGCTTGGTTTCGCGCTGGTTTCGCGACCTGCCCTCTGGCACCGGTCATGCGGAGAGTATCGGCGTGCGGCACGCCAAACAGGCCCCCATCGTCCTTGCGCTGTTCATCCTGACCCAGGTGCTCGACGGCGCCCTCACCTACTGGGGTGTCACCCAGTTCGGGATCGGCATCGAGTCGAACACCTATCTGGCGTCCCTGATGCAGGCCATCGGCACCGCGCCCGCCCTCATCGCCGCCAAGGCTCTGGCGGTGGCGTGCGGCATCGTGCTCTTCTCCACGACGTCATTCCGCGTCCTCGCGGTGGCCACCGGGTGGTGCCTCGGCTTTGCGGTCGTACCCTGGCTCGTCCTCGTCAGCGCCTTCGGAAACGTCTGACGTAGAGGCCGCCTTCAGGCGGCCCGGGGCCGGCTAAAGCCGGCCCCCACGAAGACTCGACTCACTTGATCGCGGCCAGGCGGACGACGCGGGTGTCGTTCTGGCCGCCGAAGTCGCCTTTCGCATCGGCATTCTCGTAGCGCACGACCCGCAGCGGCGCAAAGATCCGCAGCAGCTCGTTGGTGTCGAACACGGTGCTCTTCACGCCCAGCGTCGCGGCCTGCTCCTGGGCGGCCACCACCGCGCGATCAGCCGGATCGAACCCCGCCGAGTCCCAGCCTTTCTGCGCCAGGTAAATCGTGTTGGGCCCCTGTCCCATGCCGACGTCGAGCGAGCGCCCGGGTTTGAGGCCGGTGGTGACCGACGCGAGAAAGGCGTTGGGCGCCGTGTTGAAGCGCGGTTGCGGAGCGGTGAGGATGCGGTTCCAGCGCTCGATCTCCGCGCGGTCGCCCATCGATTTGAGCGAGGCGATCGTCGACGCGATGTCGCGGTCGCCCTTGCCTTGCCCGCGCAGCTCCGCGGCGTAGCGCTCGAACACCACGGTGTCGTCGGCGTTCTGGATGGCGACCGGTTGCTTGGTGATCCAGACACGGAAGGCTTCGTAGGTGGCGACCTCGGCGGCTGTGGCCGTGGGAGGCAGCGGCGACTGCGCGGCGACTGCACTCGACAGGAGCGCGACGACGAGGAGCGCGATTCGCAAGGCCATGATCAGTTCTCCGTCGGGCGCTCGATCCGGTCGATGACGAGCACGTCGCGCTCGGTACGCACGGCTCGAGCTTGAGGCCGAGCTGCTCGCGAACCGCCGTGAACACCGACGGGGTATCGCTCGGCGGTGCCGACCGCGCAAGGTCCTGGTTGGCCGCGGGGGCGGGTGTCTGACCACGCACGAGGCCCTGCGCGCAGGCGGCGGCAACGATCAGAGCGGGCGCGATGCGTGGCGTGCGCATGTCTCGAGCCTCGGGCGGGATCTTACGCCCGGTCGCCCTGCTCAGCTGTGGACTGGAACCACGACGCTCCAGGCTCGGTGAACATCAGAAAGAAGCTGCCTGCGTCGGCCACGAACGATACGGCTTCGAGCGCAACCGCGACTGGCGGCCGTTCCACCACGCCCCACGACGAAGTCAGGCTCGCCAGCGACAAGGCGACCAGAATCAGATACGTCAGTCGCGCCCAGTTGCGACCCCGCCAGAGCATCACGGTTAGCACGCCCAACAGGCCGAGCATCGCCAGCAGCATGACGTCCGTCGCCGCCCAGGGATCTGGATCGCGCTGAGCCTCCAGATACCCCGAGGCGATCCCCAGCGACGTCGAGACCCACAAGAGCGCGATCGCCTGGACGATCTGTCGCGGCCGGACGGCAGTCATGATCGGGAGCTACGACGCGTAGCGCTCGCGGGCGCGTTCGCGCGCCTTGCGCGCCTCTTCCTCGCGATTACGTGCCGGCGCATTGGTGGTGAACGAGCGGACCAGACGTTCGGCCGCGGCGGTCACCTCTTCAACGGCCTGATTGAACGCCGCCTCGTTGGCGCGCGAGGGCTTCGTGGAGCCGCTCAGCTTGCGGACGAACTGCAGCGCCGACGCGCGGATCTCATCGTCGGTGGCGGGTGGATCGAAATTCGCGAGCGTCCTGATGTTACGGCACATGACGATCCTCCCTACCTGCCTTACCCGCCTCAACCGCCCTAGACGTGCGGGAGCTCCACCGTCTCCAACAGGTGGTCGAGCCACATGTTCGAGACCTTCTCCTGCACGGTATTCTGCCGCAGGCGCGCGTTGAGGTTGGGGAAGTCCACCCGGTCCATCTCCTGGTCCTGGTTGAAGCAGGAGAAGATGAATTCCTCGCGGCCCGTCGCCGGGTCCACGTGCTTCTGCAGGCACTGCGCGCAGACCTCTTTCATCATGCACTGCATCGGCGAGTTGATGCTGGCGATGCCCACGTGGTCGGGGCGCAGGTGCGACTGCAGCACGCCGTGACGCGCGGCCTTCACCGCCGCCATCATCCGGTCCGACCCGATGGCAATGATGCGCGACACGGTGTCGATCGGCACCAGCGTCTCGCCGAGCTCCCCGTTGGCATAGGCCACCATCGCCTGCACGATGTTGCCGCGGAAGTGGGTGTCCTGCGGCCGGCCGGGCAGGATCTCGGCGCCCATGTCGGTGCTCCAGATCACCTGGTCGGTGGACGCCTCGATCTCCTCGCGCTTGTAGAGGTCCTCGCCCTTCTTGTAGCCGGCGAAGTAGATCACCTTGTTGCCGTTCTCCTTGAGGGCCTTGGCGATCGAGAACAGCACCGCGTTGCCCAGACCGCCACCGGCCAGCAACACCGCCTCGCCGTGCGGGATCTCGGTGGGCGTCCCGGTCGGACCCATGACCACCACCGGCTCTCCCGGCTTCAGATAGGCGATGAGCCGGCTCGACACGCCCATTTCGAGCGCGATCATCGAGAGCAGCCCCTTCTTTTTATCCACCCACGCGCCGGTGAGCGCGATGCCCTCCATCAGCAGCGGCGGCTCGCCCCTCGACTTCGCCCGGGCGGCGAGCGCCTCGAAGTTCTGGAGCCGGTAGAACTGGCCGGGATGGAAGTGCCGCGCGGCCGCGGGCGCCTTGACGACCACTTCGACGATGGTCGGGGTGAGGCGCTCCACGCGCACCACCTCGGCGAGGAGCTCGCGGTCCAGCGTGGACACGAGCGTCTCCCACGCCCGATCGCGCGACGCCTGGCCGGCCGGATCGACCGCCTCGTCGAAGAGCGCCGCCACGTGGCGGTAGCCGTGCTTGGCCGAGGCCATCGCCTTCACGACGTTGCCCGCATAGCGCGGGTGGTTGTCGCCGTAGTACGAGATCAGCCGGCCGGCGTCGTTGTGCGAGGTGAAGAACCCGGCGGGGTCAGGCGTCAGGGTCACAGCGCCGTTGACGCGGTCGGCGCGGAAGCCCTGGAAGAAGCGCTGCTTCGAGTCCATCTGGAAGGTGTTGGGCTTCTCCTTCTCGTAGGTGATGTTGGGCGACGTGCCGGCGGCCACCAGCACCGTCTTCGCGGGCAGCTGGACGCGACCGTTCGGACCGTCGAGCAGCATCCCCACCACGTGGTCCTGGTGGTCGGCCACGATCTCTTTGGGGTCGAGGCCTTCGGCGAAGTAGATGCCCTCCTCGAGCGCCTTGATCACCTCTTCGTGGTTCAGGCGATAGGCCGGCGAGTCGGTCATCTTCTTGCGGTAGGCCAGCGTGACGCCGCCCCAGCTCCGCACGAGCGGCACGAAGTTCGGCGCTTCACCGGCGGCCGCGGCGCGCGCGCGCTCGGCCCGGACGGCCCGGCCGTGCGCCAGGAACTCGTCGAGGATGCCCTGCTCTTCGACGTCGCAGGCGCCGCGCACGACGTTCTCGCCCTGCTCAGCGCACAGCGCCTCGTAGCGTTCGAGCGTCTTCTCCACCTGGATCGGGTAGTAGGCAAAGAGCTCGGTGGCCGTGTCGATGCCGGTCAGGCCTCCGCCGATCACGATCGCGGGCAGCCGCGCCTGCAGGTTCGGCAGGGCGTTGCGCTTGAAGGCGCCGGTGAGCTGCAGCGCCATCAGGAAGTCGCTCGCCTTGCGCACGCCGCGCACGAGGTTGTGCTTCATGTCGATCACGGTCGGCTTGCCGGCGCCGGCGGCAATGGCGATGTGATCGAACCCGTGCGCCCACGCGTCTTCGATCGGCAGCGTCCCGCCGAAGCGGATGCCGCCGTAGATGCGCAGCTTGTCGCGGCGCGCCAGCGTCAGGTGGAGCAGCGTGAGGAAGTTCTTGTCCCAGCGCACCGTGATGCCGTACTCGGACACGCCGCCGAACCCTTCGAGCACGCGCTCGTCGAGGCGCGTGTAGATCTCGTTCCAGTGTTCGATCGGCTGCGGCGTGCCGGTCCGTTCGCCGGTGAGCGCGGCCGGCAGCGGCTCGATTTTGAGCCCGTCGATGGCCACCACGCCGAAGCCTTCGTTGAGCAGGTAGTGCGCCAGCGTGTAGCCGGCCGGGCCCAGGCCCACGACGAGGATGTTGCGGCCGTTGTAGGGCAGCGCGTACGGACGGCGGACGTTGAGCGGGTTCCAGCGCGTGAGCAGGCCGTAGATCTCCACGCCGTACGGCATCGTCAGCACGTCGGTCAGGACGCCCGTCTCGATCTGCGGGATGTTGACCGGCTCCTGCTTCTGGTAGATGCACGCCTTCATGCAGTCGTTGCAGATGCGGTGGCCGGTGCCCGGGCACATCGGATTGTCGATGATCACGAGTGCCAGTGCCCCGATGGCGTCGCCCGTCTTGCGCACCATGTGCATCTCGGAGATCTTCTCGTCCAGCGGGCAGCCGGCGAGCGGGATGCCGAGCGGGTTGTTCGTGAGCGCGCCCGTCTTGTCCTTGATGCCCTTCGAGCACGAGTCCTTGTCGCGCTCGTGGCAGAGCACGCAGTAGTGGATCTCGCTCAGGTTCTCGCGCGGCGTGTAGCGCCCGTCGGTAAGCGCGAAACCGTCGCGGCGGCGCAGGCGCGCGTCGGGTCCGATCATCGACTCGGGGAGATCCGCGCGGGGGCGCTGTATCTGCACCAGGTGCTGGTAGTCGAGCGTCTCAGGGAAGCGGAAGATCACCCACTCCTTGAAGGCCGGGTCGTGCAGGCACGAGGCGCACCAGCGTTTGAGCGCGTCGGTCTGCTGAGTCAGCGCGGCCTTGTCGGCATCGGAGCCGTCGGCGCGCAGCGCGGTTTCACGATCGAGCAGCTGGCACCCGGCCGCGGCAACGGCACGCTCACGGTCGAGACCGGCAAACGGCTCGACGAGCGCCTCGACCATCGCCGTGTCACCTGCCTCGCGGTGCACGTGGGCGCCGCCTTTCACGAGCGGCAGCGAGCGTTTCCGGACGAAGTCCACCTTGAACCGGAACAGCTCGTCGAGGTCGTGCGTGCGCGCGCGCTGCGCGCTGGCGGCGCCGTTCACCCGAAAGAGCGTCTCGACGAACCGGCTCACGTGCGGTGCCATCCGGACGATGAGATCCGACACCTGCACCGGCGACCGCGGCGCATCCGGCGCCAGGCGATAGACGTCCCATTCCGCCCAGAACGCCGGGTCGGCCGCGGCCACGTCGCGACAGAACCGCTCGTACAGGTCCTGCAGGCGGGCTGGCGAATAGAGGTCGGCGTAGGTGAACCCCTCAACGCCGAGGGGCATCCGTGCGGTCGGACTCATGGATTGGCGGGATGCTCTCAGTGGGGCCCGGTCCTCCCGAGCCCATCATTGAACCGTACGTGATGGCGGCGAATCAGTCAAACGGCTTCCAGCGCGTTGACTGGCCGGAATTCACGCGGTACGCTGGCCTGGTCAGGACCTCGCAAGTGACGATCACGCTCAACGGCGAACCCTTCGAGCTGGACCAGCCTCTCTCGGTGACGGATCTGCTCGCACGGCTCGAGATCGACCCGCGCCGGGTGGCAGTTGAACACAACCTGACGATCATCAAGCGCCACACCTACACCACCGTCGTGGTCGGTGAGGGCGACAGGCTCGAGATCGTCAACGCGGTCGGCGGCGGTTAACCTCGTGACAGACACTTCCTTTGTAATCGCTGGCCGCACGTTCGCGTCGCGGCTCATCGTCGGCACCGGCAAGTACCCCTCGCACCAGGTGATGCGCGACTGCCACACGGCGTCGGGCGCCGACATGGTCACCGTGGCCGTGCGCCGCGTGAACATCTCGGACCGATCGCGCGAGTCGCTGCTCGACTACATCGACCCCGATCGCATCTTCATCCTGCCGAACACCGCCGGCTGCTACAGCGCCGAGGAGGCGATTCGCACGGCGCGGTTGGGCCGCGAGGCGGGCCTCTCCAACTGGGTGAAGCTGGAAGTGATCGGCGACGAGCGGACGCTCTTCCCCGACAACGAGGCGCTCATCGAGGCCACGCGCATCCTGGTGTCCGAAGGCTTCGTCGTTCTGCCCTACACCAACGACGACCCGATTGCCTGCCGCAAGCTCGAAGAGGCCGGTGCCGCCGCGGTGATGCCGCTCGGCGCCCCCATCGGGTCGGGCCTGGGGATTCAGAACGTCAACAACATCCGTATCATCCGCGAGTTCTCGAAGGTGCCGGTGATCGTGGACGCCGGCGTCGGCACGGCGTCCGACGCGGCGCTGGCCATGGAGCTCGGGGCCGACGGCGTGCTGATGAACACCGCCATTGCCGGTGCGCAGTTCCCCGTGCAGATGGCCGAAGCCATGAAACACGCGGTGATTGCCGGCCGCCAGGCGTTCCTGGCCGGCCGCATCCCGAAGAAGATGTACGCCACCGCCAGCAGCCCCGTCGAAGGCATGGTCGGCAGATAATAGCGGCGCGAAACGTCCCGTTTCGCGCGACGGCCAGTATCTTCTGGCCCCGCTTCGCGGGGCGATGAGCGACGCCATGCGCCCCACCGAACCCATCGCCTCCATCGAGCAGTATCGCGACCTGCTCGAGCGCCTGAACCGCGACTGGCGCATCGAGGGCTACGTGTCCGCCGACGGGTCGCTGGCGCGGCGCGCGCTCTATCAGGTGCGCCGGGTGCTCGCGCGGCTGCTCGGCCCGCAGGAAACCTTCAATTCCGAGCTGGTGCAGCTGGTCAACACGCTGGCGCCGATCTTGTCGTCGCTCGAGCAGGTGGAGCGCTACCGCGAGGCGCTGGCCGCGCGCGAGCGGCGGATGGAAACGGCATTCGACGAGCTGCGCGCCGAACAGCAGGAGCTCCGCACCACCGTTGCGGTGCTGCGGCAATCCCAACACGATCTCGTACGTAGAGGCGGACCTTCCTCGTCCGCCGTAGCCTTGGCGAAGGCGGAAGGTCCGCCTGATGACGTACGCAGAGGCGAACCTTCAGGTTCGCCTGATGACGTACGTAGAGGCGAACCTTCAGGTTCGCCTGCAGGTGCCCAGACTTCATCCGAGGCGCTGAGCGCCAAGTACGTCGGCTTCGAGGATCAGTTCCGCGGGGCGCCCGAGGAGATCGCAGCGCGGCAGCGCGAATACGTCGAGATCTTCGCCGGCGCGTCCGACGTGCTCGACATCGGCTGCGGCCGCGGCGAGTTCCTGGCGCTGCTGAAAGAGCGCGGCGTCCGCGCACGCGGCATCGACGTGAACGACTCGATGGTGGAGGTGTGCGTGCAGAAAGGGCTCGAGGCGTCCAAGGCGGACGCGCTGGCCTACCTGCGCGCGCAGCCCGCCGGCTCGCTTGGCGGCCTGCTGGCCGCGCAGGTGGTCGAGCATCTCGACCCGGCGTACCTGACCAACCTGCTCGACGCCGCCTATGCGGCGCTGCGGCCCGGCGCGCCGATCGTGCTCGAGACCATCAACCCCGCCTGCTGGTTCGCGTTCTTCGAGAGCTACGTGCGCGACATCACGCACGTGCGGCCGCTGCATCCCGACACGCTGAAGTTCCTGCTGCAGGCGAGCGGCTTTGGCGGCGTCGAGATCCGGTATCAGGCGCCGTACCCGGAGCACGACAAGCTGCAGCGCGTGGCGGCGCCGGTCCTCGGAGACGCGGCGGCCACGCTCAACGCCAACGTCGAGAAGCTGAACGCGCTGTTCTTTACCTACCTGGATTACGCGGCGATCGGCAGGCGCTCGTAGGCGGGTCTTTAGACCTGCCTCAGCCCCGGTGCTCCCGGCCGGTTGAAGAGGCGACGGCGGTGCCGGATGAGTGGCGCTCGAGATCGGCGTCCACCATCATCTCGACCAGCTGCTCGAAGCTGACGGCGGGCGTCCAGCCCAGCTTCTCCTTGGCCTTCGACGCGTCGCCGATCAGCAGATCGACTTCGGCGGGGCGGATGAACCGCGGATCGGTGCGCACGTACTTCTGGTAGTCGAGCCCCACGTGCTTGAAGGCGGTGTCCACCAGGTGCTTCACCGAGTGGGTGACGCCGGTGGCGATCACGTAGTCGTCGGGAGTGTCCTGCTGCAGCATCAGCCACATCGCCCGCACGTAATCGCCGGAAAAACCCCAGTCGCGCTGGGCGTCCAGGTTGCCGAGCGCCAGGTGGTCGGCCTTTCCCAGCTTGATCTTGGCCACGCCGTCGGTCACCTTGCGGGTGACGAATTCCAGCCCGCGCCGGGGCGACTCGTGATTGAAGAGGATGCCCGACACCGCGAACATGTCGTAGCTCTCACGGTAGTTGACGGTGATGTAGTGGCCGAACACCTTCGACACGCCGTACGGGCTGCGCGGGTAGAACGGCGTCAGCTCGGTCTGCGGCACCTCGCGCACCCGGCCGTACATCTCGCTCGACGACGCCTGATACAGCCGGATCTTCGGATTCACCTGACGCACGGCCTCGAGCAGCCGCGTCACGCCCTGCGAGTTGAAGTCGCCGGTGAGCAGCGGCTGATCCCACGACGCCGGCACGAACGACATCGCCGCCAGGTTGTAGAACTCGTCGGGCTGCACGTCCTGGATGACGCGCATCAGCGACAACTGATCGAGCAGGTCGGCAGGCCGGAGCGTGATGCGGTCGAGCAGATGCTCGATGCGCCACATGTTCGGCGAGCTCGAACGCCGGACGATGCCCGTGACGTCGTACCCCTTGTCGAGCAACAGCTCGGCCAGATACGAACCGTCCTGTCCGGTGACGCCCGAAATGATCGCTTTCTTAGCCATGCAAAACCCTCATTCTAATCCGAGCTGTGCGGCGCGTCCGGCCGCAGCCAGCGGCCCAGCGCATCCTGCCACGCCGGCATGGTGAAACCCGCCGCCGCGAGCTTGCGCGGCGACATGGCACAGTAGATGGGCCGCGCGGCCTTCAAGACGACCGTCCTCGACGTCGTCCGCTGCAGCACCGGATCGACACCCAGCACGCGCGCGGTCTCGAGCGCCACCTGCTCCCAGGTGGCCTCGCCGTCGTTGACGCAGTGATAGAGGCCCGGCGCGGCGTCGGCGACGATGAGATGACGCGTGGCGGCCGCGATGTCGGGCGTGTAGCTGGGCGTCACCACGCGATCGGTGAAGACCCGCACTTCTCGTCCGTCGCGGAGACCGGCGACGATGGCGTCCAGCGTCCCCCGGCGACCCGTCCACCCCGCGGGCGAGCCGAACAGGCTCTCGACCCGCAGCACGAAGGCGCGCGGGGCATCGAGCGCAAACCACTCGCCCATCAACTTGGACGACGCGTAGGTGCTGCGCGGCGCCGGCGCGTCGGCTTCCGTGTACGGCTCCGAGGTCCGCCGGCCATCGAAGACGAAATCGGTGCTGTAGTGCACCAGCACGGCGCCCGCCGTCTCGGCCGCCAGCGCCAGGCTGCGCACCGCGAACGCGTTGACGGCAAGCGCCTGCTCGGGCCGATCCTCGGCGCCGTCCACGTCGTTGAACGCGGCGCAGTTGACGATGACATCCGGCATCGCGCCGGCCACCACACGGGCCACCGCGGCCGGATCGGTGATGTCGAGCGCGCGACGGTCGAGCGCCACGACCTCAGCCTCTGTGAAGGCGCGCGCGACGTAGTGGGCCAGCTGGCCGCCCGCACCCGTCACGAGCACACGGCGGACATTCATTCGATAATGAGGCGCTGCGGCACGCGACCCGATCGTACCGCAGCCACTTCGACTCGCCAATGGAAACCATCGACACCGCGGTCGTCGGCGCCGGCGTGGTAGGTTTGGCCGCCGCGCTGGCGATTGCCCGCCGGGGGCACAGCGTCTGCGTCCTCGAACGCGAGCCCCGCCCCGGCATGGGCACCAGCACCCACAACAGCCAGGTGATTCACGGTGGGATGTACTACCCCGCCGGCTCGCTCAAGGCACGGCACTGCGTGGAGGGCGCGCGGCGGCTCTACGAGTTCTGCGGCGCCTTCGGCGTGCCGCACGTCCGCTGCGGGAAGATCATCGTGGCCCACGACGAGGCCGGCATCGCGACGCTCGAATCCATCAAGGCCAAGGGCGACGCCAACGGCGTGGAGGGGCTGCGCCTCGTGGACCGGGCGTTTGTCCAGGCCCGCGAACCGCATGTACACGCGGTGGCGGCGCTCTTCTCGCCCCACACGGGCATTCTGAGCGCCGAGGGCCTGGTGCAGTCGCTGGCCCGCCAATGTGTCGCCTACGACGCGATCGTCCTGCCTGGATCGCCGGTGCTCGGAGCCGACGTCGGGCCGCATCTCGTCAGCGTGCGCACGCCGGCCGAAACGATTGCCGCCCGCTCGGTGGTGAACGCGGCGGGGCTCTACGCCGACGAGATCTCGGCGGCGCTCGGCGGCGAGACGTTCACGATCCACCCGTGCCGCGGCGAGTACGTCGAGCTCGTGCCCGCCAAGCGCCGCCTCGTGAACGGCCTCGTCTACCCGCTGCCGCACGCCAAAGGGCACAGCCTTGGCGTGCACCTCACCAAGACCATTTTCGGCAACGTGACGCTCGGCCCCACGGTCCGTTTCCAGGCGCGCAAGGACGACTACGAGGGCGAGCGCATTCCGGTCGAGCAGTATCTCGAGCCGGCGCGCGAGCTGCTGCCCGAGCTGACGCTCGAAGACCTGCGCCTTGGAGGGAGCGGCATCCGCCCCAAGCTGCACGGACCGGACGAGTCGTTTGCCGACTTCCGCATCGAGCGCGATCGGCTCAACCCGCGGCTGGTGCAGGCGGCGGGGATCGAGTCGCCAGGCCTGACCTCGTGCCTCTCCATCGGCGAGCACGTCGCGGAGCTGGTGGAGGAAGTACTGTCGTAGGGGCCGCCTGAAGGCGGCCCGTCGTGCGTGGGCCCGGGTCTTTA
>DASYRM010000098.1:0-30739 GCA_036004405.1 Vicinamibacterales bacterium | reverse complement strand
AGTAGAACTGGTAGGCCACCGGGTGGAAGAACGCGGCGACGGCAAACGCCACGAGCGCCACCTGGACACCTCCGGCGGCCACGGCGACGTCGCGGGTGGCCCGCACCCGCCGGCCCGATCGCCGCACGCGGCCGGCGGTTTTGAACAGCGACACGAAGAGCGCCAGGAACAGCGCCAGGCCGGGCACGCCCAGATCCACCGCGTACTGGAGGTAGACGTTGTGCACCTCCCTCCACGTCGCGCCGCGCTCCTGGTTGAGCGCCAGGACGTTCTGGTCGAGCCCCACGCCCGTAATGGGATTGCGCGCGGCCACCTCGATGGCCACGAGCGCGTCGTTCCACCGCCCCTGGGCCGATCCGGTCGTATCCGAGGCGATGTCGGTAATGGTGCTGAGCCGCTTGAAGTAGCCCTCCGGCAGCATCGTGCTGCCGGCCACCAGCAGGGCCACGGCACCCAGGAGCGCCAGCGGGCGGCGCCGCGCCAGCGCCAGCAGGCCCACCAGCCCCATCGCGGCCAGCGTCAGGAACCCCGCGCGCGAGAACGTCACGATGACGCCGGCGATGCCACAGAGCAGGGCGACGCCCGCGACCAGGCGCGGCGGCAGCCGGCGCGTCGTCACGACCAGCGCGGCGGCAAACGGAATCAGCAGGTTGATCATCAGCGCCAGGTCGTTGGGGTTGGCGGCGAGGGCCGAGCCCGCGGTGGTGTAGCCGGCAATCCGGGGCGCGGCACCGTCGGGCGTCTGCAGGAAGCTGCCGGACGCGAAGTTCTGGAGCGCCGTGAGCGAGAGCGGCAGCGAGGCCAGCACCAGCAGCCACAGGAACACGCGCAGGCGGTGCTCGGACGTGATGACCGTCGCAATCAGCCAGAAGAAGGCGATGGCCTTCAGGAAGTGATCGGTCAACGCGGCCACACTGCCCCCGGGCCAGTACGACAGCGGCACGGTGGCCACGGCCCAGATCACCAGGGCCAGCACGAGGCCGAACGCCACCGGCGTGCGCCGGAACGGGCGGCGGCGCATCGCCCGATCCAGGAGCTCGGCGACGATCGCCACCGCGGCCGCCACAAGCGCGATGCGCAGGCTGCCGAGCACGGGGAACCACGCCTGCGGCGACACGATCAGGATGGCGGTGAACGCGAGGAGGCCTGCGAACGCCGCACGGCCCGCCGGCGCCGGCACCGTCGCCGGCGTCACGCCCGTGGCGCGCGCCTCAGGACGCCACCAGGATGCGGTCGTCTCGAGTCCGGTCACGCATCACTCCGTCCGGGACCCGCTTGACACCCGTCACGCGTACCGGACCATCGGGCAGATCCACGACCTCGAAGCCTTCCTCGCGGAACCACCGGAACACTTCTGGGTAGAGGTACTTGGCTTGGTATTTCGGGGTGTACCAGTCGAAGGTATCCAGCCAGCGCCAGCGCCAGTGCGGCTCCATCGAGATCGGGAGCGCCAGTCGGAACACCTTGCCGACCACCGGCAGGCGGTGGACGTAGTAGAGCGGAACCGCGCCGGCCGCCAGCGCCCAGACCACGCGGAGCGGCAGCCGCGTCGTGACGACGCGGAGCGCGTCCGACACCCGGTGCGCCGGCCCGTAGCGCGAGTAGACGTAGATGGCGAGCCTGCCGCCCGGCGCCACCGTCTCGGCCACGCGCGCGAAGGCGCGCGGCGGATTGGGTGTGTGGTGGAGCACGCCAATCGAGTAGACGAGGTCGAACGACCCGCACCGCACCGGCAGCGCGAAGATGTCGGCCTGCGCCAGGTGCACGTTCGGCAGGCGGCCGATGTTCTGATACGCCGCATCGACGGCGGGCGTCAGATCGATTCCGAAGACCTCGGCGCCCTTGGCGGCGGCGCGCTCGGCAAACCGCCCCGCACCGACGCCGGCGTCGAGCAGCCGGCGGCCACGGTAGTCGCCGTCCGCCCATCCGGTTGTCGAGGCCAGCGTGGCGTCGGACACCGACATCCGGTTCATCGAGTCGATCTGCACCTCGCGGAACCAGTGCCACTGGTGGCCGAAGCTCCCCGCATAGGCCCCCGAGCGCACGAACCGCGGCACACCGCGGGTCACCGGATACCCTGCGCTGCAGCAGCGGCACGAGAGGTCACCCTCGAGCACTTCTCCACCGTCCGACACCGTCGCCGTCAGACGCAGATCGCCGCGGCACGCGGGGCAGACGAACACGTCGAGCGAAGCGGGTTTCATCGGTCAGGACCGGTAGTAGGCGTCGTACTTCCGCGTGCGCGTGGGCGTCTCACCGTTGAAGACCAGCCCGAGGGTCTTCGCCTCGTCGAGCAGGCTCAGCGCCTCGCCGAGCTGCTTCCGGGTGGTTTCGTGCGCGGCGACCACCAGCAGCAGGCCGTCCACGAGACGCGACATCACCGCGGCATCGCACACCGGCACGAGCGGCGGCGTGTCCAGGACGACGAAGTCGTAGACGCCGCGCGCATCCTGGAGCAGCTGCTCGAACCGGGACGAACGCAGCAGCTCGTGCACGTCGCGGGACGCCGTGCCGGCGGGCACGACCTCCAGTCCGTGCACGCCGTCCACGGCTCGCGCGATCTCGGGCAGGCCGCCCGCGCCGTCGCCGAGCGCAGCCGCCAGCCCCGGACGGCCGTCGTCGTCCAGACCGAGCTGCGACACCACTGAGGGGCGCCGCATGTCGGCGTCGATGAGCAGCACCTTGGCAGCCGGTCCGCGTGCGAGCGCGGCCGCGAGGTTGATCGACGTCAGCGTCTTGCCGTCGCTCGTGGCGGGGCTGGTCACCGCCACCACGCGGACGCCGCGCGTCTGCTGCAGCCGCTCCACCTTGAGCCGCAGGTTCTGGTACTGCTCGGCCGCAAACGTCCCCTGAGGCACGAGGCCCGCGCCGGCAGATGATCCGATCGGTTGCGTTCGCATCAGTCCCTCTGGGCTAGCCGCCCCGCACCAGCAGCCGCAGCAACGGCTCGTTGTCGCGCGCGACGTGAGCCGTCAGCGTGCCGACGAGCACCACGCCGGCCAACATCGAGGCGGTGATCACGGCCACGCGGACCCACTGCGGCCCGGCCGCCGGCTGCAGCCGCGGGATCGCGGCGAGCACGGGCAGCGTGGTGAACTGCCGCACATCGTCCACGGTGTGGAAGCTGGTGTCGATCTGCTCGACCCCGAGCACGGCGATCACCGCGATCAACCCGGCGAGGAAGAGCCCCATGAGCAGCAGTCGCGGCCGGTTGGGCGCAGTCGGTCCCGCCGGCGGCACCGCGGCTTCGAGCACCCGGAACCGCTCGCCCTGGTTCTCGGTCTCCATGTTCTGCCCCACGCGTGCTTCTTCGTAGCGCTTCAGCAGCGACTCGTACTGCTCGCGCGTAGCCTGGTGATCGCGCGACAGCAGCGCGAACTCGCTCTGCCGGTACGGCACCGCCTCGAGCCGCTGCTCCAGCGCCGAGATGTCGCGGCGCAGCCGCGTCTCCTCGGCCTTGAGCGTCTGCAGCTCGCCGTCGAGGCTCGCCACCGTGCGCGCGCGGCCGGCCGGCGCGTCGCCGGTCCGTGGCGCTGACGGCTCCGGCACGGCGGCGGCGCCCGACGTGACGCCGCGGGTCTCTGCTTCGAGCGCCGCGATGGCGTCCTTGAGACGGCGCACGTCGGGGTGCTTGTCGGGGAAGCCGTCGAGCTGCGCCAGGTCACGCTTGAGCGCGCGCAGCCGGGCATCTTCGGCCGACACCGGCGGCGGCTGCGGCGGCAGCACCGGCGCGGGCGCCTCGAACAGCCGGTCGCGCTGCTCCAGCGTCCGCAGCTGCCGCTCGCTGTTGATGCGGAGCTGGGTGTTCAGCCGATCGAGCGTGGCGAGGTTCACGTCCACCTGCTGCGGCAGCTCGCCGACGTGGCGGCTGGTGTACGACTTCACCTGCTCCTCGTCGCGATCCATCTGCGCTTTGGCCGTCTCGATCTGCGACTTGAGGAACTGCGTCGCCCGGGCGGCTTCCTCGGACCGCATCTGCGTGTTCTGGCTCACGTAGAACGCGGCGATGGCGTTGGTCACCTCGGCCACGGTCTCGCGTCTGGCACCGGTGAAGCTCAGATTGAAGGCCACCGTCTTGGTGCGGCCGCTCACCTGCTCGGGCCCCGTCAGCTCGATCGCGATGTCGCGCCGCACCTGTTCGATGGCGCGCTCCATGTCGGTATGCCGCACGTCGGGATAGAGGTCGAACCGATTGATCAGCTCGGTGAGCCGCGCGCGGCTCAGGATCTCTTGACGGATCACGTGCAGGCGGCTCTCGAGCTCGCCGCTCACGGGCGCGCGCACCACGCTCTCGGGCAGCTGCCGCTCGACCAGCACCACGGCACTCGCGCGGTAGAGATCCGGCAGCGCCACGGCAACGGCCACCGCGGCCACCAGCACCACCGCGAACACCCCGAAGGCGAGCAGGGCGCGGCGCCGAAGGATCGCGAACGCGCGCAGCACGAAGGGCTCATCGGGAGCCGGAGTGTCGAGTTCGTCTCGGATGACCGTCCTCATACTGCCACCTCACGGCACCACGATGATGTCGCCGGGCTGGACGAGGAAGTTGTCCTGCTCGGTTCCATCCGTGATCTTCCGGTAGTTGAACGTGATGCGGGCCGGGGTGGCGTTCTGGCGCAGCACGACGATCCGATCGCGCACCGCGAAATCGGTGAAGCCCTGCGCCAGCGCAATCAGCTCGAGCACCGTGGCCGGGCTGCGCACTTCGTAGCGGCCCGGGCTGCGCACCTGTCCCACCACCGACACTTTCCCGCTGTGGACCTCGCGCACGATGACGGCCACCTCGGGCGACGGCACGTATTCCGATAGACGCCGCGTGAGCTCCTGCCGGAGCCGGCTCGGCGTGAGACCCGCCGCCTGGATGTCGTTGACGAGCGGCAGTGAGACCTTGCCGTCGGGCCTCACCGGCACGGTGCGGCTCAGCTCCGGGTTCTTCCACACCGAGATGTCGAGGACGTCTTCGGGACCGATCTTGTAGTCGCCATCGTCGGCGGGGATGACGACAGCATCCGCGACGCGTGCCGCCGGCGGCGGCGCCGGGGCCTGGGTGGCGGCAGCGGCGCTAAACACGAACACGGATGCGATCGCGAGGAGCGCTCTCATTCGATTACTCCCTTGAGCGGGGTCAACGGTTGTTCGGCGTCGCCGCGCGGCCTGAAGGCGCGGCTGAGACGGGGGGCGACCGTGAGGCGGACCAGGAACACGCCGCGGCGGACGTATTCGTCGGCGGCGCCTCGGCTCCGGATGTCGCCCTTCTGCACGTCGGTGCCGTAGCTGACGGACAGGATGTACGGCTGCCGGCTCCAGGCGCCGACAAGGGCGGCGTGGTACACGACGGCGGCGGTGTCCTCGACCGTGTGGCTGCTGAAGACTCCCACCTGCGTCCCGACGTCGAAGTAGCGGCGCATGGTCCAACTCAGGTTGGTCGTACCGCTGTGGATCTCGACCGGGCCCGGGATGCCGAGCACGATCGTTTCGCCGCGCCAGTAGTCGAGCCGCACGCGCGTGCGTGGTGTGCGCCTGAGCAGCGCCGCCAGCACTTCGGCGCGCAGGCCGCGGCGAGAGGTCACGCGCGGCCCCGCCTCCACCGACAGGTTGACGCCGGGGGACATCTCGCGCGCCCAGCCTGCCAGCACCGACTGCGAGTGGGCGTCGAGCTCTCCAGTGAACAGGCGGCCCAGATAGCGCGCGTTGAGGGTCGTCCGCGGCGTCACTTCGTGCGCCACGTTCGCGTGCAGCGCCTGCAGGTCGCCGCCAGGCCATCCCGACAGGCGCTCGCTCGTCCAGTCATAGCGCGTCGAGAAGCTCGTTCGCGCGTCGGAGCGATACGACAGCGACGGCGTGAGCTGCACGCGGTGAGCTTCCTGCCGATCGAGCAGGATGCCTGTATCGAGGTTCAGCTCGCCCGGAGTCTCCGACCGGTCGTAGCGTGCGGCCATTCCCAGGCTCAGGACCGGCGATGCCTGCCCCCGCACGTCCACCATCGCATGGCGCCGCGCGTCCAACGTATTCAGCGCCGTGGTGTTGGCCGACCGCTGCGCATCGAAGTACGCCAGGCTCTGGACGTTCAGGCGCGGAGAGACGACGCGTGTCTCGATCGATGGCCGGATCGTCGTGAGGACGTCGGCCACCCCGCTGGGCGCGGAGAACAGGTTGTCGTCGTACATCGTGCTGAGCGCGACGGCCGGGACGACCGTGACCTGCGACTGCGCCTGCGCACTCGTCGGGGCGAGCGCGCCGAGCACGGCGGCCGTGACCAACGTGGCTCGCATCGTCATCCGCATGACATCCCGCGTGACGTCCCGCCGCACGGCTCGACGTCGGCCCCGTCCATTTCCACCGCGATACTCCGACCGAGCATGTCCACCGAGACCACCAGCCGCCCCTTCGAGGGCTTGTCGTGCACGAAGACGCCTTCGACACCGGTCAACGGCCCATCGAGCACACGCACCCGCTCACCGCATCGAAGATGGGCGCATGGAAAGACCGTCACGCCCGCTGAGGCGATGGTCTGGATAGCGTCGATCTCCGTGTCGGGCACCGGCGTCAATCGCGTCCATCCGTCTTCGAGGACGCGCACGACGCCCTGCACCTTCAGGAGATCGATGTAGCGATGCTTGTCGAGGGCGGCTCGCACGAACAGATATCCGGGAAACATCGGGGTGGTAATCGCGCGTTTCGTCCCGAGACGGCGCGACCAGGTGCGGACTTCAGGCAGGAAGGGTTGAAAACCTTTGGCTGACAGCTGCCGATTCACGGTCTGCTCGTAGTTGCTGCGCAGCCACACGGCATACCAGGCCTCGGTTGTGTCCGTGGTCAGCAAGGCTTCGCCCCTTTCGGTTTGCGCCTTTCTTCAAACCGTCGACGACCCTTCTCCCCGCGCCGCGCGCGATGACGCCTGCCATCGCTCGCGGTCGTGCGCCGCGGCTGGGTTGGTCTGCACCAACGAGCCTCATGCGCACGCGGCCGATGCTCGTGCATAAACCGTGCACAAGCGATCAGCCGGTGGCGCGCCGGGCTGGTTCACTCTTTGCACGGCGGCCCATCGTTCAGATTGCGAGGCGTGTGTATGGCGACTTATCCGCGACTGCTGCTGATGTGTGGCGCGGCGCTGCTGTGCGCGACGTGCAACGAGTCGTCGCCGACTGGACCATCGTCAACCACCACGACGACTCCCCCCGCGACCACGCTGCCACCGAGCACGGGCAACGTAAAGGTGGAGATCATGCCGAACCCGGTGCCGTTCAGCGGCCAGCCCGTCACCGACGCCGGCCCCGGCTGCCAGAACGTCAAGAACACCTGGTTCTACGATCAGGTATTCACGGAGACAGGCGGCTCGGAAGTGACGTTCAGGAATCGCACCGACACGTTCGACGGCTTTACGGTGAACGAGCTCAGCGGTCTCAACATCGTGGTGCAGGCCAATGGCACGCTCACGCTGCACACGCGATGGTGCAGCGGGAACCCGACGGAGCACACGGCGCGGTCGAGTTTTACCGGCACGGACGCGAGCGGGAAGATGGTGACGGTCACCGGTCCGAGCGTGCGTCTGATGAAACCGTAGCAAGCGGGAGGGAAGTTCTTACAACGCGGGGAACGGCGCGTGCACGCACGACCGAGCGCGCGTGCACGCGATTACGAAATCGTGGCCGAAAAGCGCTCCTACTTCGGCACGAGCTTGAGCACGCGGCCCATGGCGTTGTCGGTGAGCAGATAGAGCGCGCCGTCCGGCCCCTGCTCCACGTCGCGGATCCGCTCGCGCTGCGGCCGCAGGTCCTGCAGCAGGCGCTCTTCACCGACGACCTGCTCACCTTTGAGCGTCAGCCGCACGAGGTTCAAGCTGCCCATGCCGCCGATGAACACGCTGTTCTGCCACGCGGGGAACAGCCGTCCCGTGTAGAACAGCATGCCGCTCGGAGCGATGACCGGATCCCAGTAGTAGCGCGGCTGTTCCATGCCGTCCTTCTGCTGGACGCCGCCGGTGATCGCACCGCCCTGGTACTCGATGCCGTAGGCGATCGTCGGCCAGCCGTAGTCCTTGCCCTTGCGCGAGACGTTCAGCTCGTCGCCGCCTCGCGTGCCGTGCTCGACCTCCCACAGCTCGCCGGTCGCCGGATGCAGCGTGGCCGCCTGGACATTCCGGTGCCCGAACGACCAGATCTCCGGCCGCACGTCGGTCTTGCCCACGAACGGGTTGTCGCTCGGCACGGTGCCGTCGGGGTTGAGCCGCACGATCTTGCCGAGCAGCCCGTCCATCCGCTGCGCCTGCATGCGCCCCTCGGTGATCGATCGCTCCCCGAGCGTCACGAAGAGCTTGCCGTCGCGCGCGAAGACGAGGCGGCCGCCGAAGTGCAGCTGCGAGACGAGCGACGGCGCCTGGTGGAAGATCACCTGGACGTTCTCCACCTTGGGCGCCGCGCCGTCGATGAACCGGCCACGCGCCACCGCGGTGTTGTTGGCGCCGCCGTCGCGCAGCTCGGCGTAGCTCCAGTAGATCAGCTGATTGTTCTGAAACGCCGGATCGAGCGCGACATCGAGCAGCCCGCCCTGGCCGCGCGCATCCACGGCCGGCAGGCCCGCGACCGGCTCGGACATCTGCTTGCCGTCCGCGCTCAGCACCCGCAGCCGTCCCGGCCGCTCGGTCACGAGCATCTTGCCGTTGGGCAGGAACGCGATCCCCCACGGATTGACAAGCCCTTCGCTGACCGTGACGACGTCGAACGCGACGCCGAGCTTCTGCTCGGGCGCACGCGTCTGGCCGGCGAAGGCCGGCGTCTGACCGGTGCCGTTCGGTGGACGGATGTTCATGCCGTCTTCGGGACCGCCGCCGGGAGGGCCGCCGCCGCGCCGGGGGCCCGCCGGGGCACCCTGCGCAGGAGGTGGTCCAGGCTGCTGGGCCGCAACGGCCACTGCCGTGGCCAAGGCAACCGCTGCGAGCGCTGCCGCGCCCGCCGTTCTCATTCGCGTCATTCGTCTCTCCCTCGACGGCGTGCCTCGGTCGCCGTACATTCGAGGGATATTACGCCGCCCGGGACGCCACGAGATTACGCGCGGCGTCGGCCCAGTGCGGGTAGCGGAAGGCAAAGCCCGCGTCCAGGAGCCTGGCGGGCACCACGCGGCGGCTCTTCAACACCAGCTCGGTCTCCGTCCGTTTCAACAGCGCGCCGAGATCGAGCACCCAGCCACTCACGGGCACGCCGACCGGCGCGCCCCACGCTGCTCGCAGCACACGCATGAACTCGGCGTTGGGCAGCGGCTCGGGCGCGGCGATGTTGACCGCGCCGTCGATGTCCTCGCGATCGATCAGCCAGCGGACGGCGCGCACGAAATCCTCGTGGTGCACCCACGACACGAACTGATGGCCGTCGCCCGTGGTACCGCCCAGCCCGCATCGGACGAGGCCGAGCAGCACGTCGAACGGACCACCGGCGTCGGGACTCATCGTGACTGCCGACCGCAGCAGCACTTTGCGGGTCGAGGTGACGGGCGCGTCGCGAAGGGCGTCTTCCCACGCGCGCGCCACGTCGATGCTGAAGCGCCACGTCTCGGGCACGTCCGGCTCGTGCCCGCCGATCACACCGGTGCGTTCATCGTTGGCCGCATCGTAGCGGTGGGCGTAGATGGTCGCGGTGCTCGCCTGCAGCCACACGCGCGGCGGACGGCGGCTCTGCGCAATCGCCTCGCCGACGGCCCACGTCGAGCGCACGCGCGATTCGAGAATCTCGCGGCGGTTCGCGGCAGTGTAGCGACAGTTGACGCTGCGCCCCGCCAGGTTGATCACGACGTCGGCACCGTCCATCTCGCGGGCCCACTCGCCGACGGTGGCGCCATCCCACAGCGCCACGCGCCCCGCCTGCGCGCTCGGCCGCCGGCTCAGCACCACCACGTCGTGTCCATCGCGCGCGAACGCGCGCGCCAGCACCGTCCCCACCTGACCCGATCCGCCGGGCATCACGATCTTCATGCGGCGATCCTCAGAAGTCCACGAAGCGCTTCCGCTGCTCCGGGCGCGGAAGCGCGCACTGCTCGAAGCGGCCGAAGACGCGATAGCGGTAGCGCGCCACGATGTCGTAGCCGAGATTGAGCACTGCTGTCGGCAGCAGGCCGAACACGCCCGCCACCTTCCACGGCCAGCCGAGCGTCCGCGCCACGAAGAGCGCGGCGCGCCCCTTCACGAGACTGCGCGCGCTCGACGTGCGGTAGTCGCGAACGACATAGAACGAGGTGAGCGCCTCGGGGTCGCCGCCCTCCCGCGCCACCGCCGCGCGCCCCGTCGCGCTCTGCAGCGGTGCGAAGTCGAACACGCCGCGCGGATCGTGCGCGAGGACGAACTGCACCAGGTGGTCGCAGAGCCCGCAGACGCCGTCGTAGAGCAACAGGTGCTGCCCTCCCCCGCCGGCTGGCCCTTGCGTGCTCGAATCCGTCATGTTTTAATATTACTAAACATGTTTACTAAAATCAAGACGGCTGAAACCGGCCCGAAACACCGCCGCGGCCGCGGCCGCCCGCCCGGGCAGACGGCCCAGGGCGCCGCCGCCAAGAAGCGCCTCTACGACATCGCCGTCAAGCGCATGGCGCGGCACGGATATGACATGACCACGCTGCGGGACGTGGCCAAGGACGCTGGCGTGAGCGTCGGCCTCCTCTACCGCTACTTCCCGAGCAAGCGGGCCGTCATCTTTGCCCTTTACGACGAGCTGAGCGCCGACTACGTCACCATCACCGCGGCGATGCGGCCCGGCAGGTGGCGCGACCGCGGACTGTTCGCCCTCGCCTCCAGCCTCGAAGTGCTGACCCCTCACCGCACGACGCTGCGCGGGCTGATACCGGTGCTCGTCGGCGATCCAGACGAGGGGCTCTTCGGCGAGCACGCCGCGTTCTCGCGCCTGCGCGTGCAGCGCGTGTTCGAGCAGGCGGTCGTCGGCGCCTCGGATGCGCCGCCGCGCCCGCTGGCGGAGGCCATCGGGCGGCTGCTCTACCTCGTGCACCTGGCCGTGCTTCTGTGGTGGCTTCTCGACAAGACCGCCAAGCAGCGCGCGACCGGAGCCCTCGTGCAGCTCTTCGCCGGCATCCTGCCGTCGGCGGCGATGACGCTGCGCCTGCCGCTCGTGCGCCGCTTCGTGCTGTCGGTCGACGCGCTCGTGCGCGAGGCGCTCTTCGGCGATGCGGTCGAGGCCGGCGCCTGACCGGCGCCCCATGACAGCCCGGGGTCTGCTACACTGACAGCACCGCCGAAGTTCGGCGTCAAATAAAGGCTTCTAGCGACCACGCTTCCGGCAACGGGAGCACCACGAGACGGTCGCGGCCGGGAGGTGCATACATGGCAAATAGCACCGGAGGCAGTCGCTAGACTGACTCCACATGTTCGACGGGACGGGCCGGCCTCGAGCCGGCCCTTTCCCTGTACGGGCGCTACTTCAGCGCGCGGTAGGCCACGCGATTGGCGTAGAACGACCCCAGCCACAGGTCGCTGCCCACCCGCATCGCGATCGCCGTGCCGGTAAACGCCGGCGTCGCCGGTCCGCGCGCAATCTCGCTCACGGCCATCGTCTTGGGATCGATCATGAACGCCACGTAGCCGCGCGGGCAGCGGATGCCCGCCTCGGTCTTCGGCGGCCCGCCGCACGACGGCTCGTTGTCGATCAGCCCGGCCGTGATCAGCTTCCCATCGGCGGTCCACCTCACGTTGTCGGGCCCCACCTCTGTGAGCTGCGCCGTCCGCAGCACCACCCCTGGTTTGGCGCGCGCGTACGCGTAGATGCGCTTCGTCGTCGTGGAGGCGACGTAGAACTCCTGATCGTCAGGCGAGGTCTCGATGCCGTTGTTGGCCGAGAGCTCCGTGCCTGGCAGCATCTGGAACGTCTTCTCCCCCGGCTTCCACGCGAACACAGCGCCGGTGTTCTTCTGTGCGAAAGCGTCCTCGAAGGTCTTGCCCGGCATGATGAGCACGGTGGCGAGGAGCGACCGGTCGCTGAAGGCCGCGACGCTGTTGGCCGCCATCCCGCTCGGCATCAGCACGCAGCCGATCCACGTGGCCGTGGGGGCGGCGCCGCCCGCCGCGATCTCGAAGACCTCGATCGACTCGCGCCCGCCGTGGTTGGTGGCATAGACGGTGTAGCGGCCGCCGGCCGCGGCACGAAGGCTGAGCCCGTGCAGCACCATCAGCTTCGGATCGAGCGGCCCCGGACAGCTGGCGTAGGTCGTGCGATCGGGACGCGTCGCGGCCGCTCCGGCGCCATAGATCGTGCGCGCCGCTTTGGCCTGGGTGTCGACCGCGTGCAGCCCGCTGCCCGGCGCCATGCCGCTCGCGATCAGCCAGCGCGTGTTCGGCACGAGCACGAGATCCTCGCCGTTCTGGATCCCGCACACGAATGAAAGCCCGCCGGACGGCGTGCACGGTGCCGGCGGCGGCGTCTGCGCCTGCGCGATCGCGGCGCACGTCATCGCGCACGCGAAGGCGATCACCGGAATGGACTGCTGCATGTCGATCCCTCCCTGTCTCTCGGGGGGCATTGTGACCGAGACGATAGAATTTCGAAATGCCAGACGGCCGGGCGCGCGCGGTGACGATGCTCGTCACCGGTGCCTGCGTGATCGGCCTGGCGCCGATCTTGGTGCGCCTGTCGGCCGCCGGCCCGGCGGCGACCGGCTTCTGGCGGCTGCTCTTCGCGTTGCCGCTGCTGGCGGTGCCGGCGCTCCGACAGCCCGCCGGGCTGTCGGACACCTCCCGCTTCGCCGTGTTTGCCGGGGCGGCCTTCGCGCTCGACCTCGCCTGCTGGCACTACGGCATCGCCAACACGTCGGTGAGCAAGGCGACGGTGCTCGCCAATCTCACGCCGATTCTCGTCACCGCCGCCATGTGGCTGTTCTTCCATCAGCGCCCGGCGCCGCTGTTCCTGGTCGCGGTCGCGTTGTCCGTCGCCGGCGGCGCCGTCATGGCGCTCTCGAAAGGGGCGGGCGTCATCGGCCCCCGTCCGTTGCTCGGCGACACGCTGTCGGCGGTGACGTCGCTCTGGTACGCGCTGTATTTCCTGGCGATGAGCGCGGCGCGGCGCCGCCAGGGCACCACGCAGGTGATGTTCTGGTCGTCGCTCACGGGGCTGCCGCTACTGCTGGCCATCGCGTGGGGGCTTGGCGAGCGCATCGTGCCCGCCACGTTCGCGGGATGGGCCGCGTGCATCGGACTTGGCGTCGTGCACGTCGGCGGCCAGGGATCGATTGCGTGGGCCCTCGGTCGCCTGCCGCCCTCGACGGCATCGGTCACCGTGCTGGTGCAGCCGGTGGTGACCACGGCCCTGGGCTGGCTGCTCTTCGGCGAGCTGCTCAGCCTGTGGCAGGCCGCCGGCGCGGCGCTCGCGCTGACCGGCGTCGTGCTCGCGCAGCGGGCGGCGGAATCGCCCGCGGCCAAAGATCCGGCCCGGCTGTGACACATCGCACCCACGTCCGTATCCCGTTGCGATGGCGTGGCTCCTCCCCTCTGTCCGCATCGGTTTCGACACGATGCGCGCCAACCCCGTGCGCACGTGCCTGTCCACGCTCGGAATCGTCATGGGCGCGGCGTCGCTGGTCGGCGTGCTCTCGCTCGCCGACGGCGCCGAGGCGTTCGCGCGCCGCCAGATCGAGCGGAACGGCCTGCAAGCCGTGGTCGTCAGCGCCGTGACGAACGACACCGTCGATGGCGTGTCGATTCCGCGCGGCAGCTATCCGCTCTTCGCGGTCGATGACGCGCGGGCGCTGGCGGCCGCCGTACCGCGCGCGCGGCTCGTGCTCACGGTGCAGGGCACCGGCACCTTCGTGCTGAAGCCCGGCGCGGCCACGCGCGCGGCCACCGTCGTCGGCGTCTTCGGCGCGCCGGATGCGGCGGGCATTCCTGCGCTTGCGACCGGCCGCCTCCCCACTCTCGACGAGCTGGCGAACGACGCCGCCGTCGCGGTGGTGTCGAACGTGCTGGCGCGCGAGCTGGCCGGACACGAGGAGATGGCGGCGGTGGTCGGGCGCCCGCTGCAGCTCGCCGACAAGACTCGGACGATCATCGGTGTGCTCGACGGCTTCCCCGGCGAACGCGGATTCCACGTGCTCGTGCCGCTCCCGTCGTCGCAGCGCGCGATGGTCACCCCCGCGGCGCCCCGCGCGCTGACGATCACGGCGCAGGCGGCGCGCCTCGAAGAGGTGGAACCGACGCGTGCGGCCATGGAGGCGTGGACCGACACCGCGCACCCCGGCTGGCGCACCGGCCGTCTCGTCTCCGTACAGGCCGTCGGCCCGAACCGGCTGAAGCAGCTCAATCAGGGCATCCTGGTCTTCAAACTGCTGATGGGCGCCTTCGCCGCCATCTCGCTCGCCGTCGGCGGCATCGGCATCATGAACGTGCTCCTCGCCTCGGTGGCCGAGCGCACCCGCGAGATCGGGGTCCGCAAGGCGGCAGGCGCCGGCCGCCGCGACATCGCCGCCCAGTTCTTTGCCGAATCGATCCTGATCTCGCTGGCCGGGACCACCGCGGGCGCGCTGCTCGGCGTGGGGGCCGCCATGGTGACGACGGCGGTGATGCGGGCACAGACCGGCGCCCCCGTCTACGCGTCGTTCACGTGGGGCACGCTGGCCGTCGGCATGGGCACGGCGGCGGCGGTCGGCCTGATCTTCGGCGCCTACCCGGCGCTCAAGGCCGCCCGGCTGTCGCCCATCGACGCCATGCGCTACGAGTAGGTGCGATCATACGGCGTGGACGTTCACCTCCTCGACGGCACCTACGAGCTGTTCCGCCACTTCTATGCGATGCCGTCGGCCCGCGACGCCGACGGGCGCGAAGTGGGCGCCGTGCGCGGCGTCCTCAACTCCGTGCTCGGCATGATCAACTCGGGCTCGCGCCACGTGGGCGTGGCCACCGACCACGTCATCGAGTCGTTCCGGAATCGTCTGTGGCGCGGCTACAAGACGAGCGCCGGCATCGATCCGAATCTGCTGTCGCAGTTCCAGCTGCTCGAGGACTCGCTCACGTCGATGGGCGTGGCGGTGTGGCCGATGGTGGAGTTCGAGGCCGACGACGCGCTGGCAGCGGCCGCGGTCCGGGCAGCGGCGGACCCACGGGTCGATCGAGTGGTCATCTGCACGCCCGACAAGGATCTGGCGCAGTGCGTCCACGGCACGCGCATCGTGCAGCTCAATCGCCGCACGCGCACGACGATGGACGAGGCCGGCGTGGTGGCGAAGTTCGGGGTGCCGCCGGCCTCCATTCCCGACTACCTCGCGCTCGTCGGCGACGCCGCCGACGGCTATCCGGGCCTGAAGGGGTGGGGCGCCAAATCCACCGCGGCGGTGCTCGCACGCTTCGGACACATCGAGGACATCCCCGCCGACTGGCGGTCCTGGGGTGTCAACGCCACGAGCCCGGCCGCGCTCGCCGCGACGCTCGAGAAGGAGCGCGCGCTCGCCCTCCTCTTTCGCACCCTCGCCACGCTTCGCACCGACGTGCCGACCTTCGAAACGGTGGACGACCTGGAATGGAAAGGCCCGCGGCCCGAATTCAAGGCGCTTGCGGCGCGCTTCGAAGCCGCGGCGCGCCCACCAGCAGCCGGTTCTTCGGAGTGATGTCCGGCGGGATGCGCTGCGTCCAGACGTCGTAGCCCGCGCGCTCGAGCCGCTGCGCGCGCTCGACGTCCACGGCCAGCGCGGCATCCATCCATCCCTCGAGCAGCGGCGACGCGGGCGCGAATAGCGAACCGGCGTTAAGCCTGTTTGCCAGATACTGCCGCGCGACCCGCGTTCTCTGCGGGTCGCGCCCGTGACAACACGGCAGCACCGCCACGCGAGCGGCGGCACGCATCGCCAACGCCAGCACGCGATCGGTGAGCTCGCCGCACGCATGGCACGACACAATCAGGTCGCCGGCATCGAGCGTCACCGTCTCGAGGTCCGCGCCAACGAAGGCGACCCGATCGCGCAGACGCGGCCAGGCCGCGACCAGCGATGCGTGGAGCGTTGCGGCCGACGGCGGCAGCGCCGGATCAACCACGAGCGCCGACGGCGACGAGTCGTCGAGCAGGAGCAGGGCCTGCGCGAGCAGGCCGTGGCCGCCGGCGAGATCCACGACGCGGCCGCCGCGAAAGCGCCGCCGCACGCGGCGCGCCATCTCCCACGCTTCGAACAGCTCCTTGCGCGGGAGGCAGCCGGCCTGGCACACCGCGCGCCCGAGGGCGTCGAAGAGCGACGGGCCGTCGAACCGCCCGAGGTCGTGGTGCGTCAACCGGTTGGTGGACGCACGCCCGAACGTGGCCGGGGGCGCCAGCCCGTGGTTCATAATGAGATGAGTATGCCTCGCACGACGGTTCTCTTCGGGCTGGCCACCACCTCGTTCTGCGCGAGCCTCGGCGCGGCCATCCTGACCGCGCAGGCAGCGGCGCCCGGAGCGCCGGCCGGCACGGTGTGGGACGGTGCCTACACCGAGGCGCAGGCCGCGCGCGCCACGACCGCATTCGCCGCCAACTGCGCCGAGTGCCACGTCCTCGGCGGCACCGGTGACGGCCAACTCGTGGGCACGCCGTTCTGGGAGGGCTATTCGCAGAAGACCGTCGGCGATCTGCTGACGTTTGTACGCACGAACATGCCCAGCGGCGCCGAAGGGTCGCTCTCGCCGTCGATGTACGCGGATCTCGTGGCGCTCATCCTCAGATCGAACGGTCTCCCGGCGGGCGCGACAGAGCTCGGGCCCACCAGCACCGCCCACCTCAAGATCGTGCCGAAGGACGGCTCGACGGCGCTCCCAGCCAACAGCCTCGCCCGCATCGTGGGGTGCCTCACGAAGAACGGCAGCGACTGGGTCCTGACCAACGCCACCGCCCCGGAGCGGATCAACGCCGCCGGCGTGGGAAAAGAGGACGCCACCCGGCCCCTGGGCACCGGCACGATGACCCTCAAATTCGTGCTCAGCCGGCTCGACTCGTTCCTGGGGCAGCGGATGTCCGCTAGCGGCATTCTCATCGGCACCGGCGGGGCGGATGGGCTCAACGTCTCCTCGGTCACCCGGGTCGCCCAGGCCTGCCCATAACGGCACTGCCGGTTTTCCTGGAAAAACCATCGCCTACCGCCAACGGGTCATACCGATTCAGCGCGAAATTTGATCCAATTTCGTATAACGCAAAAGCCAGGCTAAGTGCTACGATCCGAGCAGTTTCCACCCGGCCGCGGGGGTCGGGGGGCGTACGCCTGGCCGGCGTGCGTTTCCTCGTCGCACACGGCTGGGCGATAAGTCGCCCGGGTCGCTCGACTATCAGAGAAGGTGGGCCAAGGCATGCGCACCGCACGTTCCCTCAAGTGGCTGCTCTCGTTGCTGCCCCTGGTCACTGTCTTGTTCGTCGTCCAGGGCCAGGCCGCTACCGACAATCCGCTCGTGGCCGCCGCCAAGTCCGGTGACATCGCCACGGTCAAAGCGCTGCTCGTCAAGCGCGTGAACGTGAACGAGCCCGGCACCGACGGGTCCACGGCTCTGCTCTGGGCGGCATATCACTCCGATCTCGACATGACGCGCGCGCTGCTCGCGGCCGGTGCGGCGGTCAATACCGCCAACCGCTACGGCCTCACGCCGCTGCTGCAGGCGAGCCGCAACGGCGCCACGCCGGTGCTGCAGGCGCTGGTTCGCGCCGGCGCCGATCCCAAGCGTGCGCACCTCGAGGGTGAAACGCCGCTCATGGCGGCCGCCCGCACGGGAGGCCTCGAAAACGTGAAGCTGCTGCTCGAAGCCGGCGCCGACGTCAACGGCACGGACGCGTTTCAGCAGCAGACCGCACTGATGTGGGCGGCCGCGGAAGGACACACACCGGTCGTAAAGGCGCTGCTGGCGGCGGGCGCGGATGCGAACCGCACGGCACACGTCAACGCGATTACCGAGAGGAAGAACTCGGACTTCCCCACCGGCGGCTTCACGGCGCTGATGTTCGCGGCGCGCGAGGGGCATTCCGACACCGTGCGCGCCCTCATCACGGGCGGCGCGGATCCCAAGGTGACCAACGGTGACAACGCCACGGCCATGGCGATCGCGATCGTCAACGACCGGTTCGACCTCGCGAAGACGATGCTCGACCTCGGCGCCGACGCCAACGACGGCTCGCTCTACTTCGCCGTCGACATGCACGACGCCACCACGGACATGCGGGCCAAGGACGGTTCGCGGCTGCGCGCCGATTTCGACAATCAGCTGACGGCCCTCGACCTCGTCAAGCTGCTGCTCGACAAGGGCGCGGACCCCAACAAGGCCTTCGTCGGCAAGCTCCACCACTCGGCACTCTGCTGCGACGCCGATATCAACGCGTCGCCGTTCTTCCGCGCCGCGCAGGCCGCCGACGTCGAGGCGCTCAAGCTCATGATCGCCAAGGGCGCGCAGGTCGAGTGGAGCCCGACCGAAGTGAAGAAGGAGCCGAAGGCAGACGGCACCGCGGCGGCAGGTGGGCGTGGCAATCCCAACGTCGGCCGCACGCCGGCGATGGTGGCGATCGGCGGCGGCCGCGGCGCGTCGTTCAACGCCGGCCCCGGCTTCGACCGGCTTACCGCTCCGCCCTTCCGCGAAGCGTCCAACCGCGAGCCCTTCGAGGCCATCAAGGTGCTACTGGCCGCTGGCGCCAACCCGAACGCGAAGGCGCCGGACGGCTCCACGCTGCTGCATCAGGCGGTGGCCGCACGGCAGGTGCCGATCATCAACGCCTTGATCACGGCCGGCGCCAAGCTCGACGCGGTGAACAAGGACAACCTCACGCCGCTGCTGCTGGCCGAGAAGCCGGAACCGCCGCCGCCGCCGGGCAACAACACCGATTCGCGCACCTATCGTCCGAAGCGCAACACGCGCGACGAAGTGATTGCCGCGCTGCGCACGGCGATGGGGCTCAAGGCGGACGACCCGGCGCCGAAGCCGCCGCCGCTGTCGGAGTCCGAGCAGAAGAAGCTGAAGGACGAGAAGAAGCCGGTCGACGACGCCGAAGTGGGGGTTGGCGCGTGAACAAGCGGGTACTTCTGAGCGCGGCGATGGCGTGGGCCGCGGCCGCGCTTCTCGGCGCGCAAGCGCCGACTAGCCAGCAGCGGGCGCAGGCGCCGACATCGAAGCCGGCGCCCGTGCCGACGCGCGCGGTCGCCGCTCCGGCGCAGGCTCCTGCCGTCGCCGCCGACAAGGCGACGGTCGACAAGCAGAAGGCGTGGGTCAAGCAGTACTGCGTGACGTGCCACAACACGCGGAACCCGCTGCCCGCCAACGACCCGGTCAACCTCGAAACGGCCAGCCTCGACGACCTCACGAAGGATGCCGCGACCTGGGAGCGCGTCCTCCGGAAGCTGAATGTGCGGGCCATGCCGCCGCAGGGCATGCCGCATCCGACCGAAGCGAGCTACACGGATTTCACCGGTTGGCTGACCACGTCGCTCGACCGCGGCTGGCAGGGCAAGGCCATCCCGGGCCGCTACGTGGTGCATCGCCTCAACCGCGCCGAGTATCGCAACGCCGTCCGCGATCTGCTGGCGCTCGACGTGGACGTGTCGTCGCTGCTGCCCAACGACGGCGGCAACTTCGGCTTCGACAACATCGCCACGGCGCTGAACACGTCGCCGCTGCTCCTCGACGGATATGTCACGGCCGCGCAGCGCATCAGCACGCTGGCCATCGGCGATCCGAAGGTGGCACCGACCACCGCGGAGTTCCTGATCCCGCGGAACCTCTCGCAGAACCAGCGGATGGAGGGGTTGCCGCTCGGTACGCGCGGCGGGCGCGTGGTGCGGCACGTCTTCCCCGCCGACGCCGAGTACAAGCTGATGGGCCGCCTCTATCGCGGCATCGAAGAGGGCTACACCGGTATCGAAGGCAACGACAAGCCGAACACGTTCATCATCACGATCGACGGTGAAGAGGTCTACAAGGCGGAGCTCGGCGGCCCCGAGGATCACGCCGCGCAGGCCAAGAGCATGAACGACATCCGCCCGATCATCGACGCGCGGATGACCGCGACCGTTAAAGTGACGGCCGGACCGCACGACGTGGGCTTCACATTCAAGGAACGTCCCGGCGAAAAGCAGGACGTCTGGGTGCCGTCGGTACGCGACAGCCAGGAGTTCCACTTCACCGGCGGGCTGCCGAAGCTGAAGACGGTCGGCATCGAAGGCCCCTACAAGGTCACCGGTGTCAGCGCCACGCCGAGCCGCGAGCGGGTGTTCATCTGCACGCCCAAGGCCGCGGCTGAAGAGGCGACCTGCGCCCAGCGCATCCTGCTCAACGTCGCCAAGCGCGCCTACCGGCGCCCGGTGACGGCCGCCGATGTCGAGGCGCCAATCGCCTTCTACAACGACGCGCGGAAGAGCGGTGAGTCCTTCGACGCGGGTATCCGGGTCGCGCTGGCCCGCGTCCTCGTGAGCCCCTACTTCCTCTACCGTGTCGAGCGCGACCCGGCCGGTCTGCGCGCGGGCGCCAGCCGTCAGGTGAGCGACGTCGAGCTCGCGTCGCGACTGTCCTTCTTCCTCTGGAGCAGCATCCCGGATCAGCGTCTGATGGATCTGGCGTCCGCCGGCGGCCTGCGGGCGCCCGGCGTGCTGGCGGCGCAGGTCACGCGGATGCTCGCCGATCCGCGCTCCAACGCGCTCGTGAGCAACTTCACCGGGCAGTGGCTGCAGCTGCGCAACCTCGAATCGAAGGTCCAGCCGGACATCCTGATGTTCCCGGACTTCGACGACAACATCCGCGAAGGCTTCCGCACCGAAACCGAGATGCTCTTCGGCTACATCCTGCGGCAGAAGCGCAGCGCGATGGAACTGCTGAGCGCCGACTACACCTTCGTCAACGAACGGCTGGCGCGGCACTACGGCATTCCCGGCGTCTACGGCACGCGCTTTCAGCAGGTGAAGCTCACCGACCCGAACCGGTTCGGCCTGCTCGGCCACGGCAGCATCCTGTCGCTCACGTCGGTGGCCACGCGCACGTCGCCGGTCTACCGCGGCAAGTACGTCCTGACCACGTTCCTCAACACGCCGCCGCCGCCCCCGCTGCCGAACGTGCCGACGCTCGAAGAGAGCAACAAGGAAAACGCCCCGAAGACGGTGCGCGAGCAGCTCGAACGCCACCGGACGCCGGTCGTGTGCGCCAGCTGCCACCGTGTGATCGATCCCCCCGGATTCGCGCTGGAGCACTTCAACTCCGTGGGCCAGTGGCGCGCCAAGACCGAGAACGGCGCCACGATCGACAGCGCCGGCGTGCTGGCCGACGGCAGCAAGGTGGACGGCCCGGTGGCGCTGCGCACCGCCATCCTGGCGCGACCCGACGCCTTTGCCAGCGTGCTGACCGAGCGGCTCATGACCTACGCGCTGGGCCGCGGCATCGAGCCATCGGACATGCCGGTCATCCGCGCCATCGTCCGCAAGGCCTCACTCGATAACTACCGTCTCTCGTCTCTCGTGCAAGGGATCATCGACAGCGCGCCGTTCCAGATGCGCACGAAGCTGGAACCGGCGGGCAACTCGACCACCGTCGCTCGGGCCACCGCAACCGCCTCCGTGGAGCAGCCATGATCATCACGAAGAAGCACCTGTCCCGCCGCACCTTTCTGCAGAGCAGTTTCGGCGCCGCCGTCGCGTTGCCGTTCCTCGATGCCATGGTGCCGGCCCTGACGGCGCAGTCGCAGACCGCTGCCGCCAGTCCGTTCCGGTTCGGGGTGATCTACATGCCGTGCGGCGTGTATCCGGAGACGTGGCACCCGACGCAGGACGGCGCGAACTTCGAGTTCAAGCCGGTGATGCAGCCGGTCGAGCCGTTCCGCGATCAGCTGGTGACGATCAGCAAGCTGAAGGCGCCGTGGGGCGAGTCCGTGCACGTGGGCGCCAGCTCGGCGTTCCTGAACGGCGTCGGCCCGGACGTGTCGCGCGCGGGCACCGGCGACGCCTTCAACCAGCTGCGGTCGAAGAAGACGCTCGACCAGTACATCGCCGACAAGGTGGCCGGCGACACGCCGATGCGGTCGATTGAAGTCGGCACCGAGGACATGGGCACCGCGGCCGGCGCCTGCGACGGCTTCCCCTGCACCATGTTCGAGACGCTGGCCTGGCGCGAAGACACGCGGCCGCTACCAGTCTCGATCAACCCGCGCGTCACTTTCGAGCGGATGTTCGGCGAGAACGGGTCGCAGCAGTTCCGCCTCGCGCGGTTGAAGGAGAAGCAGAGCCTGCTCGACTCGATGACCGCCGAAACGGCCAAGCTGCGCGGCTCGCTCGGCGCGCCCGACAAGGCGATCCTCGACGAGTATCTGAGCAACATCCGCCAGGTCGAGGGTCAGCTCGAACGGATGGAAACGCGGATGAACACGCTCACCGGCAACCCCGAGGCGCCCATCGGCCTGCCCGAGGCGTTCGACGACCACATGACGGTGACCTACGACATGATGCACCTGGCGCTGCAGGGCGACATCAGCCGCGTGTTTACGTTCATGATCGGCCACGAGCCCACCGACCGCAGCTACGCGCACATCGGCGTGCCCGAGACGCACCACAGCATCTCGCACCACGGCAACGACCCGGAGAAGCTGGCCAAGTACGCGAAGATCGGCACCTATCAGATGGTGAAGTTCGGCGAGTTCCTCGAGAAGGTGAAGAACACCAAGGACGGCGACGGCAACCTGCTCGACCACTCGCTCTTCTACTGGGGCAGCGGCATGAGCAACGGGAACCTGCACGATCGCAGCAACCCGCCGACGCTGCTCGTGGGCGGCGCCCACGGCCGGATGAAGGGCAACCGCCACATCGTGGCGCACGAGGAGCCGACCGCCAACCTGCTGCTCGCGCTCGGCCACATCGCCGGCGTCGAGGTCGAGAAGTTCGGCGCCAGCACCGGCCGGTTGGATCTGTAGAAGGCCTCAGGCTTCGGGCTTCAGGCCCGGATGTAGAGGGCGGTCTTCGGACCGCCCTTTGCTTTTTCTACCTTCTCTGCCCTCTCCGCCTACCTGCCTCCATCAGAGCCGCCGTCTTTCTGCGCCCTGCTCTGTCTCAGGTAGTGAGGGCTGTAGGAGAGCCCGTACGGGGTCTGCTGCGTTACGGCGCCTTTCTGGTGATGAAACTCGGCGCGCGACTTCTCGATCGACTCGAGCTCGGCCTCCGTGCACGCCCGCATGGTGATCGCCTCCCGCGGCACGAAGAACACCTGGCCGATCGGCAGATTGTGCTCGAGCGTCATCCCCTCACCTGCCTGCAGCACATAGCGGAACTCGGTCTCGTGCGCGTACCAGTCGGTCTCCACGCGCACCGCGAGCATCGGCGCCACCGGGCGCTCGATCATGTTGAGGATCGAGGTGTAGACCGTGTCCCATCCTGCCGGCGTCTGGAAGTTCGTGGCCGCACGCAGGGCGATCGCGCCCGCCGGCGTACCCATGTCCTCGGGCACCAGGAACGCGCGCATCACCGCCAGCGCCGCCTCGCGCGACAGCATCGGCGCGCCGACGAAGGCCACCTCCTCCTTCATCATCCCGACGCCGCCCACCGACAGGCTCATCGTCACCTGGAAGATCGGCGTCGGCCGCCCTTCCTGCGTCTTCAGGTAGTAGACGAACTTGTAACGGCCGTCGCCTTCGTGCTCGACGTAGACGGATTCCTTGGGCTCGAGCGGCGCGTAGACCATGTAGCCCAATGTGCTGCCGGCCTCGAGCACCGGGCAATGGCGTGCATGCTGCGGGAGCAGCGGCCGCGACGATTCGCGCCGCGGCGGCAGCCCCACGCCCGGACGGCGCAGGTTCGCGAAGGTTCGGACTTCCATTCGCTCTACTCTACACTTCTGTCGCTATCGCGCTGCCCGGCGGGGGCCGAAACACACAGTGGGTTACACGGGACCATGGAGACGATCATCGAGGCGAGCGGGCACGAGCCCTCGCTCCTGGGCACGCTGGAGGAGATCAGCCGCCTCGTGGTCTCGCACACCGGCGACCCGTCCGAAACGCTCACCAACATCGCCCGCGCCATCCAGCAGCAGTTCAAGAGCGACGTCTGCTCGGTGTACCTGCTCGACGCCGATCGCCGGCACCTCGAGCTGGCCGCCACGATCGGGCTCGAGCCGTCGAGCGTCGGCCGCGTCCGCATGCGCATGGACGAAGGGCTGGTCGGCCTCACCGCGGAGCAGCTCGCGCCGCTCGTGGTCGCCGACGCCACGCGCCATCCGCGCTTCAAGTATTTTCCCGAGGCGGGCGAGGATCTGTATCACGCGTTCCTTGGCGTACCGATGCTGGATCGCGGGCTGCTCGTCGGCGTCGTCGTCGTGCAGACCATCGAGGCGCGCGCGTTCACGCCCGACGAAGTGCGGATGGTGTCGGCGGCCGCCGGCCAGTTCGCCCCGATCGTCGGCGACGCGCGCATGACGCACGAGGCGCGGCTGCAGGCCGAGCGCCTGCGCGTGGTGCAGGTGACCATGCGCACGGTGCAGGACGTGGTGAACAACTGCCTGAACCAGCTGCAGCTGCTGCGCATCAGCGCCGAGGGCCACGTGCCCGAGGAGTCGCTGCAACTCTTCGACGACGCGATCCACGATGCCTCGGCCAAGCTGCGCGCCATCGCCGACGTGAAGACGTTTACCGAGAAGCGGATGGCGATTGGCCCCGGCCTCGATTTCGAGCCGGGCGCAGAGTCGCCGTAAAATCGAGTCGTGCTGCTCTTCGAGTTCTTCCCCGCCTTCATCGCGCTCGTCAGCGTGATCGTCGGCGTGGTTCTCTGGAGAGCCAACGCGCGCGCGCGGTCCGGCCCCAACCCTGAACCGCTGCGCAAGCCGACGCCCGCGCCCAACGCCGACAGAGCCGACGCGAACGAGCGCGGCGCGGGACGTCCGAGTTTTCGGGCGTAAAGGACGGGCCACCTAAAAGGTGGCCCCTACTTCGAGACGAACGCTTGGTAGACGGGGCGCCCCGAGGCGTCGGGCGGCAGCGCCGTGCCCAGGACGAAGGCCGCCGTAGCGGCGGTGTCCATGGTGCGGATGCCGTCAGAGAGCTTCTTGCCCTTTGCCACCGACGGACCGGCAATCACCCAGGGGATCGTGGTGTCCTGCGGGTTGTCGCTGCCGTGCCCCTCGGGCCGACCACCGTGGTCGGCGGTGAGGATGACCGTGGTGTCGACGGGCAGCATCGAGAGAATGCGGCCCACCGCGGCATCGGCGCGGCGCACTGCCGCGTAGTACGGCTCCGAATTCCACTTCGAGGCGTGGCCCACCAGATCGACGTCCGGCAGGTGGACGAAGAGGAGATCCGGCCGCGCCGTGAGCGCCGTCGGAATACGCCCCGCCACATCGTCGTCGTCGGGCGCCGCGAGCACCCACGTGTCGCACGTGCCGGTGTCGCGGAAGGTGGTGAACTTCTCCTTGCCGACCACCATGGCGGTGCGGAGGCCCCTGGCACGCGCCGCGGCGAAGATCGTCGGCACCAGGATCTGGCCGCGCGTGGGCGCGTAGTCGTCCCACGTCACGCCGTGCTCCTCGGGCGCGTAGCCGGTCAGCATCGAGATGTGCGCCGGCAGCGTGTTCGAGGGATAGATCGTCTGCGCGTTCCAGGTGGAGGCGCCGCGCGCCGCCAGCGCAATGATGTTGGCCGCGCCCGCCATTTGAATCGCGTCGGCGCGCAGCCCGTCGATCGAGACGATGGCCACCTTGCCGGTGGTGATGACGGGGATGACCGGCCCGGTCGCCACGGGGCCAGACGGGCTGGTCGGGAGGCGGCCGCCACTGCAGCCCGCGAGGGCCAGTCCAGCCGTCAGAACCAGGAGCGCCGCTGTCCGTGCGATGCGCATCACAGAACCGTGTGGGGACTGCAGGGGTGCAAGAAGGTGACCAGTTCCGGGCCACTTTCTCGCGCCTGTTTCCTGGCCAGCCCCGGGGAAGTCGTCCGGTCTGCCGACATCAATCGGCCGTCCGCGCGATCTCCGTACCTCTTCTGAACCTCGCCCGCCGCGACCGTGCGCGCTCCGGCGCAGTTGTGCACGCGATCGGACGCGAGGTGATCGATCAGGCCAGCACCGTCAGCAGATTCCGTTGACGCTCCAAGCGGCTCTCGCGCTCGCGCGCAAACCGCGTAATCCCCGCCAGAATCGCGGCGGCATCGAGATGCGCCTCCGCGATCACGTCGGGCTCCAGGCCACCGGTGAGCCACTGATGATCCCAATCCGACGTCAGCGAGTATTCGTCGGTCAACGGTCCCACGTCGTGCAGAGGCCACACGCGCCGCGTGCCGGTGGAGACGACCATCAGGTCGTAGCGCGCTTCGGCCGGCAGGACGGCATGACGATACGCCTCCGGCTGCCGATCGAACAACTCCTCACTGATGGCGGCGATGACTCGCACATTCACTCCAGCGGCTTCGAGCTTCGACAGTATACCGACAAGATTCACTGTTGAACTCGAGCCCTGCGTGATTACGTAGCCATGCCGGGGTTTCCCTGGGGTGAAGTCGCGGATCAGGTAAAAACCCTTCGCCGCGGCGCGGATGTCCGTGTCGGCAAACGCGCTGCGATCGGCCACCGGGAAGTCGGGCCGCGCGACCTCGAGCGTGATGATGCCCACCTTCTGCTCGCGCGCGGCGATCTCGGCGGCGGCGAAGTAGGCGGGCGCCACGTCGTTGTAATCCCAGAAACTGAGATGAATCGTCTGGCCGCGCGGGAACAGCTTCCACACCTGCGGCGCGAAGATGCCGAAGTGCGTGCGCCCGTCGGCCGCCGTCTCCGGGCCCGAGTGACCCACCAGGATGTGCAGCACGCCCATCCGGAACTTGCTGTCCTGGTTCTGCTGGCTCCACACACGCGCGGGCGTGTACATGAGCGGCGTGAACGCTCCGTAGGTCCCGCTGATCGCCCACACGCCCGCGAACTTCGCGGGGTCCACCGAGGCGCTCTGGCTGATCAACCCGATCGCGGTCGACACGTTGCCGGCTTCCTGGATGGCGGCCTTCACGCGCGTGCCGAGCGGATTGGTCTCGGGGTCGTAGTGGCCCCACAGGTTCGCGTGCTCGAGATTAATCGACTCCGACAGATCGGCGGCAATCGTCAGCAGCCGGTTGTCGGTCACGTAGTTCAGCCACTTGAAGATTTCGGAGATGCCGCGCCGCGTGCCGGCCACCTCGCCCGCCTTGCGGAAGAGCGTAATGCCGACCTCTTTCGTGCCGCCCGAGACGGCATTGGAGACCTTCACCTTCTGCGACTCGAGCGGCAGGTTGGCCACACGCAATCGCTCGTCCTGGAAGGGATCGCGGTCCACGGCGATGCGGACCTTGCGCTCGTCGGTGAGCTGCTCGCCGATGGAGACCAGGCGATCGGCGAGCCAGTCGCCGAGCCCGTCGCGCTCGAGCACCGACATGGCCACGTCGATGTTGGTCTTGAACTGCACGAGCCGCTCGCGGTGGTCTTTCACCGCGCCGTCGCGGATGCCCTGGAACTGCACGCCGAAGCGCTGCTCGAAGGTGGAGGCCAGCGCCACGAAGTAGTCGGAGTTCATCTTCATGGCGTAGGGATGGCTGGCAAAGCCCACCACCTGATCCCCGGCGCCGGGAATCTTGCCGCTCATCGCCGCAGGCCAGTAGCCCTTGACGGTCTTCCCGATCAATGCCACCGGACGGCGATCCGCCGGATCCACCGCGTCGAGCGTCGCCAGCGCGTTGAGCACCTGCGCGTAGTCGTTGCCGTTGGCCGCGGTGAAGACGTTCCACCCGTACGACGTCCACTGCTTCACCAGGTCGTAGCCGGTGTACTTCGGGTCGATGACGCCGCCGATCAGCGAGTCGTCGATCCCGGCGTTGTTGTCCGAGATCATCACCCGCAGGCGCTTCCCGACCTTCAGCGCCAGCGCCTGCGTCTTCAGCTCCTGCGCGTGCCCCTCGGTCATCGCGAACTCGCCCTCGAACGCAACAATCTTCGGCGCGTCGATGCCCGCGCCCACGACGTCCCAGAACGCCGCTTTGCCGGCGGCGGTGGCCACGCCGACGCCCGACGGGCCGCCGTTGACGTCGTTAGTTACGTCCACGCTCTCCGCATGGCCGGCGAGCGCCTTGATGCCGCGCGCTTTGGCCTGCGCGAAGAGCAAAAGGTCCGCCAGGCCCTGGTCCTGGAGCAGCGTCCTCAGCGCGCCGGCGCCGCGGCGGAAGCCGAGCGCGTCGATCGGCAGGATCGCCACCTCGGGGTCCGCGTAGTAGCGGCGATCGCCCGTGGCCTTGAACTTCCGCTCGAGCGCCTGGCCCATGACCATCCACAGCGCGTAGCAGGTCGGGATGCAGTGCCCGCCCGCGAGCATGAACTTGTCGCTGTAGGGATGCTTGGGACGCCGGTAGTCGAAGCGGAGGCCGCCGCGCTCGGGCCCGGCCAGGTGTACCGCCACGTTGTAGGGCGTGTAGGCGAGCGGCCCGCCGAAGTGTCCGGTCTGGGCATAGTTGCCCAGGAGCACGAGCGTCATACAGGTCATGAAGCCGACGTCTTCCAGGCGTTCGAGGTCGCTGGAGCGCAGATCGGCAGTGAGCGAAGCGTCGGGAGCAGTAGACAGGACCGGAACCTCCACTAGAAGGGGGCTTTCATATTATCAAGGCTGGTCCGCGCTTCGCGCGGGCTTTTGCGTGATGTACTGCGCGTTCAAGCGGACGGCGGCCGCGCCGGCGCCCAGCAGCACGAGGCCAATCACCATCAACGCCAGGGGCGCGCCCAGGTTGTCGGCAAAATGCCGATAGATGAAGTCGGCGATGTAGCCGACGAGCGCCGCGGTGCCCACGACGAGCAGGCTCCGGCTGCGGGCCACCGCCGCCAGCACCACCACGCCGCACGCGGCGCCCAGGAACAGGATCTCGAGCGGCTCGCGCCGCAGCCACGCGTAGGTCTCCTCGAGCAGCAGGGCGGCGCCGAAGAAGTAGACCAGGCCGGCGATCGCCCGATGCGGCGAGCGATCCAGGCTCCAGCCGATGCACAAGAGCGAGGCGCCGATGGCCACGCCGGCCACATGCATGTTGGCGTCGAGCAGATCGAACGACACCGTCAGCGTGATGGCCCAGAAGACACACGAGGTGAAGGCGAGGACGGTGCGGCGGCGCGCCCAGAATGTGCAGGCTTGCTGCACGAGCATCACCAGGCTCATGAAGAGGACGGCGTGCTCCGGGTCGCCACCGCGGCCGTACTCCCGCAGCATGACTAGGATGCCGGTGGGCTGGACCAGCCCGGCGACCAGGAAGAGCGGCGTGGCCGCTCCCTCGACGCGCGCGTCGGTGGTGCACACCAGCGCCAGCACGAACAGGCACAGGCCGGGACCGAGCGTCAGCAGCACCCGACCCGCCGGGCCCAGTTCGTCCCACTGCATGCCGACGAAGATGCCGAGGCCGACGAACACGAACGTGCCGCCAAGGTAGGCGAAGATCCGCGAGACGATGCTGGACGAGCGCTGCGCGGCGTAGTCGCCCTTTCCCGCCAGCGCCTCCGAAACCTCGTCGATCGTCAGGCCGTGACGGGTGATGAGGTCCACCACCTCCGCGAGCGCATCCTGCTTCGCGGTCACGGCAGCGCCTGCCCGGAGGGCAGGCAATCAAACGCTGCTGTGGCGAGGCGGAGCCTCGCCAGGTTCCTGGCCGTCACCCAGCCGACGAACTCTACGCCGCCATAATCGAACGCCGGCTGTCCGACGGCCGCAGTGAGCGGCACGCTCCGCGACCCTTTGCGCAGGCGCGGTTCGTAGCCGCGCGCGCCGCCGAAGAGCTCGAGCAGGAGGCCGCCTCCCCGCCGGTCGCCGTAGGCCAGCTCGTACCCGTCGGGCGACTGCAGCGTGGTATCGAGCTTGAACTGGGCGGCCGACGCGACCGGCTCCTCACGCGTGCCGTCGAGCGTCGCCATGTCCGTCGGGAAGCCGAACGTGAGCTGCCGCACCCGGCGCGCAGAAGCCTCGTAGACGAACAGCTTCTTCCAGACACCGAACGACCCCTGTTGCCCGGGCGGCCGGGTGTACTGCGCTACGAGCGCGCCGTCCTTCACGATCAACCGGACATTGATCGGCACCGGAGTCGACGGGTACTCGTTGGTCGTGAACACCAGGTCGTACTGCGGCGGATCCGACAGCCGGTCGGGCAGCGCGCTCACGGCCAGGAAGCCCGCCATCAGCAGCACCGGCAGGGTCAGACCGACCACCAGCACCAGGTTGTCTTTGACGAACTTCGCGGCAGGCATCTCGGAGCTGAGCGATCCTACGCGATCTCCCCACCCGCCCTATCCGCCCTACCCGCCCTACCCGCCCTAGTCTAGAATCGGCGCGCATGGACCGCAGGGGTTTCGCGAGCGTCTGCCTGCTTCTCGCGGGGTTGGGCCTGACCGCCCAATCGACGCGCACGGTCTGGGACGGCATCTATACCGAGGAGCAGGCGGCCCGCGGCGAGAAGCTCTACACCGAACGCTGCGGCAAGTGCCATGGCGACACGCTGGGAGGCCAGGAAGCCGCGCCCGCGCTCACCGGCACGGCGTTCTACTCGAACTGGGAGGGCGAAGCGCTCGAGGCGCTGTTCGATCGCATGCGCTCCACCATGCCGCAGGACAAACCCGGGTCGCTCTCGCGGGCGCAGAACGCCGACATCCTCGCGCACCTGCTGCACGTGGGCGGCTACCCCGCCGGCACCATGCCCCTCGACGGCCAGTCTGGCGCGCTCACCACGGTCACCATCCGGATGTACAAGCCTTGAAAGGACGCGCACGATGACCCGCACGCTGCGAACGACACGGGTGGCGGTGGCCGCGATGACGGCGATCCTGCTGA
>DASYRM010000097.1:0-35164 GCA_036004405.1 Vicinamibacterales bacterium | reverse complement strand
CTCGCGCAGGCACAGCATCACCTTCTTACTGAGCTTCCCCAGCCCCATCGTCAGCGCGACGCTCGTCGTCGTCTTCCCCTCGCCGGCTTTGGTCGGCGTGATCGCCGTCACGATCACGAGCTTGCCGTTCGAACGGCTCTGCAGCCGCTCGAGCAGCGACAAACGCACCTTGCCGCGGTACTGCCCGGCCGCTTCCAACTCGCCGGGCCGGATGCCCGCCGCCGCGGCAATGTCGGTGATGGGACGGAGCTGCGCCTCCTGCGCAATCTCGAGCCCGCTCTTCATCGTGCCTGTCGTCATCGTTCTCCCTGACGGGCCGCCTCAAGGCGGCCCCTACGAATTCACTCCCTGACGGGCCGCCTGAATGCGGCCCCTACGAATTCACTGCCCTGACGAGCCGCCTGAGGCGGCCCCCACGAAAATTCACGCGCGTTGGGTGGTGTAGAGAATCGTGGTCCGGGTGCCGGGCCGGTACGGAAACGGCGCGAAGTGAACGTCGTAGCCCGCGCGGGCGCCGACGGCCCGCAGCAGCGCGCCGTTGACCCACGTCACGAGGGAGCCGTCCAGCTTCCCCGGCCCACGGAACCCTTTGCGATAGTCGTCCATCTCGCTGACGAAGATGTCCTGCACCTCGAGATAGCCGTCGGGATGCAGCAGCGGCAGCGTGTTGGCAAAGCTCTCCCCGGCCCCGCGCGAGATGTGAAACCGCACATCGTCCGGCGCTTCGCCCAGCAGATCGTCGAGGTGTTCCTTCCGCAGGCCGGGCGGCACGTGCGCGTCGTCGCGGTCGTCGAGGGCCACCAGCCGCTCTTCGAGCTTGAACGCGTCCCACACGCGGCGCCAGAACTCCACGCCGCGCTCGTCGGGAATCACCGCATAGGGGCCGTCGCGAAGGAGCCGGTCGGTCGCCCCGGGCAGTTCCTCGCGCGAGAACCCGAAGTCGGCGACCAGCCCCTCCACCGCGGCGCCGTTCAAATAGGGGCGCGTCTCGACGAGATAGAGCTTGCCGTCGCGCCTCACCAGGTCGTCGAAGGGCAGGTTGTCGTACGTGTTCGTCGAGTGCACGTACATCACCTTGAAGCGATAGCCGCCAAGCGCCACCGCGGGATTGAGCGCGTCGAGCGGCACCGCGCCCACGTGCCCGTCGTGATGCGCCACCGCCGCCATGGCACGCTCGAGGCTCGTCGGCGAGTAGTCGCCCAGCAGGAACAGCATCCGCGGATAGAACTTCCCGCCCGCCTCGGCATCGAAGACCTTGAACATGTCGAGCCACGACGCGGCGCGCGCGCCGGTGCCGACACCGATTTCGAGACCGATCAGGTCGGCCGGGCATCGCCCCCTGGCGTCGAGCGCCTGGACGCGGGTGAGGAACTCGCGCGCCGACGCCGCCACCGCGTCGGGATGATTGGCGTCCGACGAGCCCGCGGGCAGCGCCGCTTCGAATCCCCGGCCCGATGCGGCCTCCCAATCGGAGAGGTGGCGCCAGAACAGCCGGTTGAAGTCCCAGATCAAACAGGAGCGGTACGGCGTGAAACTGCCGAGGAATACGTGCCGCTGCGGGTTGGCGTCCGGCCCGTCCGCCAGGCTCTGCACGGCGCGAGCGAGAACGCGCGACAGACCCTCCGCGGACGTCTGGCGTAGATCGACGGCAATCTCGGCCAGCGGCAGCGGCCGTCCGGCGCCGTCCATCGTGCGGCGCACCATGACGGGGTCGCGGAAGTTGGTCTTGTACTGGATCCAATCGAGGTGGACCCGCAGCGACGGCGCCAGCCGATGGTCGAGCACGCCGTCCTCGACCATCGACAGCATCGTGCCGTTGACCAGACCGGCCAACTGGCTGACGGGTGACGGGCCGGCCGCCTTCTTCCGGCTCGGAGCGATGTGGTTGATGTGGACGATCACCGTGGGGCGCGCCCGTCCTACTTACCCTGTCCACCGACGTAGTGCTGAGCGCTCTTGTCGATGCAGACGAACTCGATCAGCTGCGTATCGGGCAGCAGGTGGTTGTTGATCGTCGCCGTGAACGGCTTGGTATAGGCCTTGGAATCGTCGATGGTCACGTCGATGACGAGCGAGCCGTAGGTTGGTCGGCGGAAGCGCTCGGTTATCTTGCCGGCGCTCGTGAGCGGGCTGCCGCGCACGTCGAGCCAGCCGTCATCCATGAACCCGGTGGTCTGGACGACCAGCGTGTCGCCTTCCCAGCGGCCCACCGAGTAGCCGTTCCACCAGGGCTCGACGTCTTCGGCCTTCGGCAGCGTCCGGCCGTCGAGGAACACCTCGCGCACGGTGGTGCCCGAACCCTCGTAGATTAGGATGATCTGGGTGGGCGTCTGGATGATCTTCTTCGGGAACGGATGCGACGTCATCTGCATCACGCCCATCGGCAGGCAGTGCGCGTCGGGGTTGTCCTTGCTGTTGTCGGCCGCGCGCTTCTTCACCAGCTCCGCGGCCCACGGCTGATAGGGTGCTCCGCCCTGAATCTGCGCGCCGATGCTTCCGAAGACGGAGCCCGAGGGCGGGAGTTCACTGGTGCCGTCGGCCGCGACCGGCGCCGGCCCGCGGCCGCGCCGGCCCTGATTGGTCTCCCACACGCCCGACAGATCGACTTTGCCGTCGGCGGTACGCGGCGGCGGCCCGGCGAGATTCACCGTGCCGTCGGCCAGTGTCGGAGCGCCCGGCTGCGTGTACTTGGGCCACTGCGCCAGGAGCAGGGGCGAAGCGGTGGCGACGAACACAACGGCGGCGACGATGGTTCTCATGGAGACCCTGGAATGACTGGAGCCTCCACAGCCTACACGTACGCATTCGTCTGTCGCAAACAGTTTCGCACACCGAAATACGGCTCAGGGGCCGTGAGCCTATTTCGCCCGGTTCTTGTATCCCTGCGCCTGCATCTGGATGGCCCACACCTGCGCCGCGTTGGCGACCTCGGTGCCGTTGGCGTCGGTGGCGCCGCGGGCGAGGATATAGAAGGTCTTCTTGTCCTTGCCGCCGAACGCTCCGGTGATGACGCCGCGCGGCGTCGGGATCACGCCGAGGTTCTTGCCGTCGGGCCCGAGCACTTCCACTCCGGCTTGTGTCGTCACGTAGACACGGCCCGCCGCATCGATCGTGCTGCCGTCGCCACCCCCGGCCGTCAGCTTCGCGAACTCGCGCTGGTTCTTCAGCGAGCCGTCGGGCTGCACGTCGAAGGCAGCCATGGTGGCGCCGTTGGTCACGTACAGCGTCTTCTCGTCGGCGCTCAGCACGATGCCGTTCGGCGTGATGTTCTCGCCGTACTTCGTCACGACGCCCGACGCGCTGGCATGATAGACGCCGCCCATCGAGTAGTACACCCCGCCCTTGCTGTCGGCCGTCAGATCGTTGATGACGCCGCCGACGCAGTCGAGAGCGTCGCCGTTGTACTTGTCCGCGAGCACCTTGCGCTGCGGCTCGAGCTGCGTCACGTTCTGGTGCAGCCCCCGCTGCACCATGAAGAGCGCACCCTTGGGGCTCATCGACAGCGCCCCGCCGGTGTGGGTATCGCGATAGGCCACCGACGTCTTGCCCTTGTCGGTCAGCTTCAGGACCTGGCTGTTGTCGTTCTGCGCCAAGAGCAGGCCGCCCTTGGCCCACAGGATGCCGTCGCCGTTGTTGCCGACCTCCTGCCACAGGAACTTCCACTGCTGCCCCGCGGCAATCACGCCCGGGATCTCCATCACCTTGTACTCACGCACGCCGGCAGCGGGCGCCGGTGCGCCGCCGGCGCGGCCCGGGCCACCAGGGCCGCCGCGGCCGGGCCCGCCGCCGCGGGCGGGGGGCGGCGTCTTGCACGCCTTGGTGAACTCGACGTAGCCGGGATCGATCGGCGCCTGCACCGACTTGGCGGTATAGGGCGTGGCCGGCACGCGGGGTGGCTGGCTCTGGGCGAACGCGACGGCCGAACCCATCGCGCAGGCGGCCATCGTCAACAACGCTTTCGATGTCATCAAGGTTCCCTCCGCAACGAGGCGGAAGCATATCCCAAGGCCCAAGGCCTAAGGCCTTTGGTCAGCCTTCGCCGAGCTGGCGGGTGAGTTTGGAAAGACAGTCGGGACAGCAGCCGTGCGACACCTTGACGTCGACGTGCTCCCACAGATAGTCCTCCACCGACTGCCAGGCGTCGGAGCTGTTGATGCGCCGGCAGTACATGCAAAGGGGCAGCAAGCTTTCAAGGTTGCTCACGCGCTTCAGGGCCAGCTCGAGCTGCGCCAGCCGTTCGGCCAGCTGCCGCTGGGCGTCGGCCGTGCGCATGCCGGTGCGGATGCGCGCGCGCACTTCCACCGGGCTCACCGGCTTGACGAGATAGTCATCGGCGCCGGCATCCAGACCCGTTTCGACGTCTTCGGGCGCGCCGCGCACGGTGACGAGAATCACGTAGAGCGACGCGCCGTGCGTGGCCTTGAGCTCGCGGCACAGATCGACGCCGGAGCCATCCGGGAGCATCCAGTCGAGCAGTACTACCTGGATTTCGGGGCTCGACGACAGCACCTCGCGGGCCACGGTCGCGTTGAGCGCCGACTCGGACTGCCACCCGGCGTCTTCGATGATGCCGTTCAGCACCAGCTGGGTGCCCGGATCGTCGTCCACGCACAGGACACGGCTGCTCATCGATCGATGGTCCTCCCTACCCCGCCGACGGCGCACCCGGCGGCGCCGACACCTGGTCGAGCCACGCGGTCATGGCCGTGCAGAGGGCATCGAACTGCGTCCGCGCCACGTGTACCTCACTGGCGGGGACGTGCCCCTCGCCGGCGAGATCTTCGATTCTACGCGCCGACGCCACCAGGGCGTGCGCGCCGAAGTTGGACGCCGAGCCGGCCAGCGAGTGGGCGTGGCGCGCGGCGGTGGCCCAGTCGCCGCTCTCGACCGCCGTCGACAGGCCGTCCATATACCCGGGCAGCGTCGCGCGTGTAATCCTCCACACCTGCCTCATCCGATCCGTACGTCCCTCGAAGAGCGTCCACACCGCGTCGGCGTCGAACGCACCGTCGGGGGCGGGGACGGGCGACTGTCTACGCATGCCCGCTGTCGGCCGTCAGCACGCGCTCGAGCGACTCCGCCAGCTCGGCCGGCACCACCGGCTTCGCCAGGTAGTCGTCCATGCCCGAGGCGAGACACCGCGTGCGATCTTCGCGCTGGGCGGTGAGCGCGATGATGGGTACGCGCCCGTTCCGTCCCGCTTCGCGAGCGCGAATCGCGGCCGTGGTTTCGAACCCGTCGCCGTCGGGCATCTGCACGTCCATCAACACGAGATCGAACGGATCGCGATCGATCGCTGCCAGCGCATCGCGACCCGACGGTGCCAGCGTCACGCTGGCGCCCCAGCCTTCGAGCATCAACGTGATCACCTGCTGGTTGATCGGGTTGTCCTCCGCGACCAGCACACGCATGCCGCGGAAACGGTCGCGCCGGGCCAGGGGCCTCAGCGCCTCGCCCACGCGCAGCGGCACGAGGGCCGCCACCACGGCCGACAGCAGCGCTGGAGCGGGCACCGGCGTCGCCAGAAACGCGCGGACCGGCAGTTCGCGGCAGCGCGCGGCCTCCTGCGGCGAGGCCAGGAGCAGCACCGGCACGGCAGGAGCGCCCGTTTCGATCTCGCGCAACGTGTCGCGGACATCGGAGCCGTCTGCGGGAAGGCGCAGAAGGATGACGTCCAACGGCGCCTCGAGCTCTCGCAAGGCGGGCGGCGCCGCGGGCGGTTCGACCAGCGCCGTCGTCATGCCGCAGCCTTCGAGCGTCGATTCGAGGGCCTGAGCGGTCACCGTTTGATCGTCGATGACGAGCGCCCGGCGGCCTGAGAGCGTGGCGCGAACGGTGTCGGCGAGCGACGCCTGACCGGTCGCCACCTCCACCGCCAGCGTGAAATGGAACGCGGTGCCCTGCCCCGGCGTGTTCTCCACCCAGAACCGCCCGCCCATCATCTCCACCAGCCGCTGCGAGATCGTGAGACCCAGCCCGGCGCTGCCACGCGGCTCGGGCAGCACGCCGGCGCCGGTGTCGCGGACGAGACCGTGCATCTGGAGTCGCTCGTCGCCGGCTTCGTTCGGCAACGGCCTGATCTCGACGAGCACGCTGCCGGCCGCCGTGGCCGCGATCGCGTTCGTCGTCACGTGGGTGATCACCTGGCGAAGGCGCGCCAGGTCTCCCTTCACCGACTCGGGCAGGGCCGGGTCCACGTAGCCTGCGAGCTCGATTCCCTTGGCCCGCGCGGCCGGAGCCAGCAGCCGCAGCGTGTCGCCGATGCACCGGTGCAGGTGGAAGGGCTCGGATTCGAGCGCCAGCTTCCCCGCTTCGATCTCGGAATAGTCGAGGATGTCGTCCACCACGCGGAGCAGCGACCGCGCCGAGGAGGTGAGCACGTCGATGTACTCCCGCTGCTCGCCCGTGAGCGCGGTGTCGTTGAGCAGCTCCGCCATGCCGAGCACGCCGTTCATCGGCGTGCGCAGCTCGTGGCTCATGTTGGCCAGGAACTGGGCCAGGGCGGCCTGGGGACCGGCAGGCAATTTCGGTGTCACCGTCCGCGCCCGGAGCGAGGCTGCGTCTTCACCGTCGCCGATTCTAACCCCGGCGGGTCATGCTAGAGTCCGCACGTCGGTCGCGGTTGACCAAACATCACGATGACCGGCCCGCACATCGCGCCCCCCAATACCCTCGACGCGCTTCGTGAGCGCGTTCTGCGCGCGAGCATCGCCCTGCTCGCGGTGGGCATGCCGATCGCGAGCGTGCTTGTAATCATGCAGGGCGCGCAGGAGCAGCAGCTCAACCTGCGGACGTTCGCCCTCAGCGGCGCCATGGTGTGCTTTCCCCTTTTGTGGATCGTCACACCTCGGCTGAAGTTCCGCACGGCGGCGGGCATCTTCGTCGGTCTCCTGGTCTTGAGCGCGCTCATTCTGGCGTCGCGCGGCGTGCTCACCGTGGGGTACGCGGCGATCGACCTGCTCGCCATCCTCTCCGCGACGCTCTTCTTTGGCCGTGGGGGCGCCGTGTTCGGCATGTGTGCGGTCATCGGCGCGCACCTGACCGGGTGGGCTATCGTCAGCTTCGAAGTGGGCCCGCCGCCCGCCATCAATCTGATCGATCCGCGTCTGCCGGCGGTGTGGATCCGCCATGTCGTCGTGCTCGGCGTCCTCGGCACGCTGATCGCGGTCACCGAGCTCTATGTCGTGGAACAGCTGGCGCGCGAGGTGCAGGTGCATCGGCGATTGGCTGACCTCGAGATGGAGCAGCGCCTGGCGCTCGAGCGCGCCGAACGCGAGCGGGCGCACGAACGCGAGGAGCGCGAGCGCGCCCAGCACGCGCTCGATCAGGCGCGGCGGCTCGAGGCGCTGGCCCGCATGTCGGGCGGCATCGCCCACGACTTCAACAACGCCTTGACGGTCATCATCGGCACGGCGGACGTTGCCAAACTGAGCCTGTCGTCTCCCGACGACGTGGCGGCGTATCTCGACGAAATCGTCCAGGCGGCCAAGCGGGCGGGCCAGCTCACCACGCAGCTGCTGACGCTGGGCCGCGCGCAGATTGGCGCCCGCGAGCCGGTGGAGATGACCGACTTCCTCGGCCGGCTGCAGAGCGCCCTGCGTCGCGTGCTGCCGGACGACGTCGTCCTCCACGTGGACGCCCCGACCGAGCCGGTGACGGCGCGGGCCGACCTCGCAGGGCTCGAGCGAGCGCTCTACAACCTCGTGCTGAACGCGCGCGACGCGATGCCGGGCGGAAGCGGGACGATCACGCTCAGCTGCCATCGTGAGACCGTCACGGGCCACGAGAGTCTCGCCGATGGCGCCTACGCCGTGCTGCGGGTGGCCGACACCGGGCACGGCATGGACGCGCCGACACTCGAACGCATCTTCGATCCCTTCTTCACGACCAAGAGCGAGCGCGGCGGTACCGGCCTCGGCCTGGCCACGGTGAATGCCTTCGCGAAGGACTCCGGCGGCCACGTCGAAGTGACGTCAACGGTGGGCGGCGGCACGACCTTCACGCTCTGGCTCCCGGAGCACACAGGGGCGCCAGCGGCGACGCCAACCGCGGCGCCCGCGGCGCCGGCACCGCCGCCAGCCGCGAACCGCGTGCGCGTCCTCGTGGTCGAGGATCGCGGCGACGTGCGAGCGAACATGGTGCGCACGTTGACCGCGCACGGCTTCGACGTGGAAGAGGCCGCCGACGGCGCCGGGGCCCTCGCCCTCCTCGGGCAGCCGCGCGACTACACGCTGATGTGCATCGACGGCGTGATGCCGGGGCTCGGCACCGCCGACGTGCTGGCGCGGGCTTCCGAGCTGGCTCCGTCGATGGGTGTGCTCGTCTGCTCCGGGTACCTGCGCGAGGATCTGCTGCGACGCGGCGTCGAGGCGGGTCGCTACGCCTTCCTCGCCAAGCCGTTCACGGCCGAGCAGCTGCTCGCCGGTGTGGATAGCGTGATTCGAGCTACGGTTACGCCACGCACCACAGGCTAAAGCAGTCCGTCCTCCGGGGTAGCTGCTGTAGCGTAGACTCGATCGTGCCGATGACCTGAGCGCGGGGCGAAGGACCCAGAGCTTGACGAATTCTTCCGCGGCGCGCGTCGCCCTCTGGCGGCCCATCACGGCATCGGTGCTTGTGCTGGGGCTGCTCACGCTCGTCGGGTACACGCTGTGGGAGCAGGATTGGAAGTGGGGGCTGCCGACGCCCCGTCCAGCCCAGCTCAGGCAGCCGCCCGTGGGGACCCAGATCGAGCTTCCGGAACAGGTGGCAGCCCTGTGGTCCACCTCGACGGGCCGCCCGCTCCTCCTGCACTTCTTCAACCCCGACTGCCCCTGCTCGCGCTTCAACCAGGATCACGTGCGCGACCTGATCCGCACGCACCGGGCGCGCGTGACGATCGTCGCCGTCATCGAACCGGAAGGCGGCCCCGTCCAGGCGCATGCGGTGGCCAACGCGGAGCGCGAGCTCGGCGTCCCCGTGCTGCTCGACGCCGACGGCTCGCTGGCCAAGATGGTGGGCGTCTATTCGTCGCCGCAGGCGGTGGTCGTCACCACGGCCGGCGCGCTCTACTACCGCGGCAACTACAACCTCGCGCGCTACTGCACCGACGCGCGCACCGAGTTCGCGCGCATCGCCCTCGAGCACGTCCTGAACGGAGACTCGACATACGACGCGCCGGTGCAGGCCCGGATCGCCTATGGCTGCCCGCTGCCGTCCACGCCCGCACGGATGACGCAGGGAGCTGAATGAGCCACCACGCGCTCGTCGACGATCGCCCGCTCACTCCAGACGAAACGCGAACGGTGATGGACGGGATCTACGCCCGTGCCGATCGCCTGATGATGGGGTTCGTCGCCGCGCACTTCCTCATCGCCCTGGCGCTGGCGCCGATGTACGACACCTGGCCGACGACGTTGATCGTGGGCGGCGCCGGCGCGTTGATGTTCCTGGTGAGCGTCGTCCTGCTGCCGCGCCACTTCATCACGCGCTGCGTGGCGGGCATCTCGCTGCAGACGTTCGTGGCGCTCCACATCTACCAGATGCACGGCCTGGCGGAGATGCACTTCTGGTTCTTCACCGCCTTCACCCTGATGATCCTCTACCAGGACTGGGTGAGCATGTGGCCGGGCGCGCTCCTGATCATCGCGCAGCACATCCTGTTCGCGGTGCTCCACAACTCGGGCGTGCAGCTCTACTTCTTCGAAGTGCCGACGGTCACGATGCTGAAGCTGTTCTTTCACTTCGGCATCGCTCTGATGCAGGTGGGCATCTGCGGCTACTGGGCCCACCTGTTGCGGCAGCGCACGCTGCAGGACTACGGCCGGCGGCTCGAGCTCGACGACGCCAAGCGCAAGGCCGAAGAGGCGACGCACGCCAAGAGCCGCTTCCTCGCCAGCATGAGCCACGAGATCCGCACGCCGATGAACGGCGTGATCGGCATGACCGGCCTGCTGCTGGATACACCGCTGTCGGCGGAGCAGCGCGAGTACAGCGAGACCGTGCGCACGTCGGCCAACTCGCTCCTGACGATCATCAACGACATCCTCGACCTGTCGAAGATCGAAGCGGGCAAGCTCGATCTCGAGATCGCGGAGTTCGACCTCATGGTTGCGCTCGAAGAGGCGTGCGATCTCGTGTCCTTCCGCGCCGACGGCAAGGGGCTCGACCTCGTGATCACGGTGGATGCGGACGTGCCCCGCCAGGTGACGGGCGATGCCGGCCGCATCCGGCAGATCGTGCTCAACCTGCTGAGCAACGCCGTCAAGTTCACCAGCCACGGCTACGTGCGGGTGCACGTGCGGCTGGCCGGCCGATCCAGCTCGCGGGCGACGATCGGCATCGCCGTCACCGACACCGGGATCGGCATCGCGCCCCAGGCGCGGGTCCGGCTGTTCCAGGACTACGGCCAGGCGGACGCATCCACGGCCAACCGCTACGGAGGCACCGGCCTGGGCCTGGCGATTTCGAAGCGCCTCGCCGAGCTGATGGAAGGAACGCTGACGGTCACGAGCACCCCCGGCGCCGGCTCGACCTTCGAGGCGTGCGTCGTACTCGACGCGCAGCCGGCAGTGCCTGTGTCAGCCCCGGATCTCGAGGGGCTGCGGGCGCTGGTCATCGACGACTGCGAACCGGCGCGTGAGGCCCTCCACGAGCAGTTGGTGCGGGCCGGCATGCGTGCGTCGATGGCCGCTTCGGGGGCCGACGCGCTCCTCATGCTGCGCGAAGCCGCGCGGGGCGGCAACGCCTACGACATCGCGCTCGTCGACGGCCGGATGCCGGCCCAGGACGGCGCCGCGCTGGGGGCCGACATCAAGCGCGATGCGCTCATCGCCGGCACCATGCTGGTCTATTTGTCGTCGGTGTCGCGGCGGCTCGATTCGACCGCGCTCGCCGGCGCCGGCTTCGCCGCGGCGCTCGTCAAGCCGGCTCGCCCCTCGGCGCTGCTCGAGGTGCTGCGGGCCGCGTGGAACGCGCACCAGTCAGGGACGTCGGCCACCGTCGTGACCCGCGCCGCCATCGCCGGCGTGCCGAGCGGCGCGGACGAAGCCGTCGCGCCCACGCGCCGGCGCGTGCTGGTGGTCGAGGACGACACCACGAACCAGCGCGTCGCCGTCAAGATGCTCGAAAAGCTCGGCTGGCGTGTGGACGTATCCGGCAACGGGCGCGAGGCGCTGGACCTCGTCCGCCAGCTTCCCTATGACGTGATCCTGCTCGACTGCCGGATGCCGTTCATGAACGGCTTCGAGTTTGCGCGCGCCGTGCGTCAGATGGAAAAGCCCATCAGCGCCACGCCGATCATCGGCGTGAGCGCCAGCGCCATGCCAGGCCAGCGCCAGGAGTGCCTCGACGCCGGGATGGACGACTTCATCTCCAAACCCGTGATGATGGCCGACCTGCGCCGCTGCCTCGAGCGCGTGGCGCCGGCCGATGCCGGCCGCATCGCCTCGGTCTTCGCCAACGCTTTGCGACAGGACTAAGGCGGGTAAGGCTTACCGGCCTCACCCGCCCTAATCTGGCTGAGTTTGCAAACTCTCCTGGAGGCGCGCAGACTGCCCTCATCCCCCTGACCGGTCCCCGACTCGTGTGAGCTCACCGGTCGCGAACCGGCGTCAAGGCGGTTTGCCAGACACTGCCGTGCGGACCGCGTGCCGGAGGCGTGATGGATAACAAGTGCGCGCACCCCGCGTGCAGCTGCACAGTTCCCAAGGGTGGGCCCTTCGGGAAGTACTGCAGCGAGCATTGCAAAGAAGCCCGCGACATCATCGAGCTGCACTGCGACTGCAAGCACCCCGGCTGCGGGACGTAGAGGGCAGGCGGATCTTTCAGGTCCGCCTCTACGTACGAGAGGGCGGCCGCCGCGTGCGCACGGGTGCCGTGACCGCATCTTTGATGCGGCCGGAGATGCGATCGAGTGGCAGGATGTCCACCGCGGCATTCAATGCGGCCGCGGCCTTCGGCATGCCGTAGACCGCGCATGTCGCTTCGTCCTGAGCGATGGTGTGGAAACCCTGCGCGCGCAGCGCCTGCAGCCCTTGCGCGCCGTCGCGGCCCATGCCGGTGAGCAGCACGCCAACCGCCGATCCGCGCCAGAGCCGGCAGACGCTCTGGAAGAACACGTCGATCGAGGGCCGGTAGATCTTCTCGCGCGGCTCCGGCGTATAGCCCAGCCGGCCCGGGCTCTTGAAAATCAGGTGGTCGTTGCCGCCGGCCACGAGCACGGTGCCGGCCGACGGCCGATCGCCTTCGCGCGCCACCCGCACCTCGAGCAAGGTGCTTCGCTGCAGCCACTCGGCCACGCCCTCGGTGAAGTCCTCGCCCAGATGCTGCACGACCACGACGCCCGCCGGCAGCGTCCGCGGCAGCCCGGCGAGCACCACGGACAGCGCTGCGGGACCGCCCGCCGATGCGCCGATCGCGATCAGCCGGTGGCACGCAGCGCCGCGATCGGCGGCGGCGGACGCAAGCGCGCCGCCCTTGGCGCCGGTCTTGCCAATCCAGCGGGCCATCGCGGCGATCTTCGGCAGCAGCACCGCCGCGATTCCGGCGACGTCGGCGGCGTCGTTCAACGCCACGGCATCGAGCGCGCCATGACCGATGGCCTCGAACACGCGCGCCGGATCCGCCTGACCCGCCACGGTGACCAGCACGGCGCTGCGGGCGTCGCGGACCAGCCGGCGTGTCGCCGCGAGCCCATCTACCGACCGCAGATCGACGTTGACCAGCACCAGGTCCGGCACCCCGGCGGCGCACTGCTCCGCGAGCGCGGGCTCGCTGTCGGCGAGCCATGACACCTCGTGCTCGGCCCCGAGCAGGATTGCGCGCTTCAGGACCTCGGCCCGGCGCGCCTCGTCCACGATGCCGATTCTCATGACCGCGCCTCGCCGATGAGATCGACCACGGCCTGCACGAGCGTCTCGTCGTGGAAGCTGCCTTTGGTGAGGTAGTAGGCGGCGCCGGCCTCCAGGCCGCGGCGGCGATCCTCCTCGCGATCCTTGTAGGACACGATCATGACCGGCGTGGAGCGCAGCTGCGGGTCGCCGGTGATGAGCGACACCAGCTCGATGCCGTCCATGCGCGGCATGTCCACGTCGGTCACCACGAGGTCGAAGCCGCCGGCGCGCACGGCGTTCCAGCCGTCCATGCCGTCCACGGCGACGTCGACGTCGTAGCCGTGATGCACCAGGACCTTGCGTTCCAGCTCGCGCACCGTCAGCGAGTCGTCCACGACCAGCACCCGTTTGCGCCCCGGCCGCGGCGCCGCGGCGGCGGGCTCAGGCGCCGCGAGGCGGCCGTCGCTCGCCAGCTTGGCCACCGAGCGCAGCAGATCCTCGACGTCCACGATCAGCACCGGCGCACCGTCGTCGAGCAGTGCGCCCGCCGAGATGTCCTTGATCTTGCCGAGCAGCGGGTCGAGCGGCTGCACGACCAGCTCCCGCTCGCCGAGGAAACGGTCCACGACCACGCCGCAGGCCTGCACGCCCTCGCCGACCACGACCACGGCATGCGTGTCGGCCGCCGACGTCCGCTCAGCAAGGCCGAACACCTGGTGCGCCGACACCAGGCCGACCCGCCGGCCGTCGAGGTCGAAATGCTGCCGGCCCTCCAGCCGCGCCACCCGGTCGAGCGGCAATTGCAGCGCGCGCGTCACCCCCGAGAGCGGAAACGCGTAAGGCTCGCCGCCCACTTCGACAATCAGTCCGCGCAGGACCGACAGCGTGACGGGGAGCTGCAGCCGGAACTGCGTGCCCGCACCGCGCGTCGTCGTCACGCGAACCGTGCCGCGCACCTGCGTGACCATGTCGCGCACGGCGTCGAGGCCGACGCCGCGCCCCGAGATGTCGGACACCGTGTTCTTGAGCGTGAAGCCGGGGAGGAAGAGGAACTCGAGCAGCTCGGCCTCGCTCAGGGCCTGCGCGGCCTCGGCGTTGATCAGGTTGCGCGCGACGATGCGCGCGCGCAGCCCCTCCAGATCCACTCCGCGGCCGTCGTCGCTCAGCGTGATGTGGAGCCGACCCGCGCTGTGCCGTGCCTCGAGGCGCAGCGTGCCCTCTTCCGGCTTGCCGGCCGCACGGCGCTCGTCGGGCGACTCGATGCCGTGATCGATGGCGTTGCGCAGCAGGTGGCCGAGCGGTGCGTCGAGCCGGCTGAGCAGATCGCGATCGACCTGCGTCCCCTCGCCTTCGATGCGCAGCGTCACCCGCTTGCCGAGCGACCGCGCCACCGTGCGCACGAGCAGTGGCAGCGGCTGCGTGCCGTCGCGAAACGGCCGCATGCGGCAGGCGAGCGCTTCGTCGTAGAGGCGCTGCAGGCCGTTCTGCGCCCGGCGGTCGAACCAGTCGAGCGCCACCAGGCGATCCGCGAGCAGCTGCTGGCACTCGGAGAGCTGGCGCTGGGCCTCGGCGAGCGCGGTGCGGGTGTGCTCGTCGGCCGTCGCGGGCAGCCCGTCGCGGATCCGATCGACGCTCGCGGACGCCTCGTGATGCAGCCGCTTCAGCCGCACCAGCGACTGCGAGAACGGTCCGACCCAGCGGCCCTTGATCAGCGAATCGCTGGCCAGGCCGAACAGGCGGTTGAAGCTCTCGGCGGTGACGCGGACGACCCGCTCGTCGCCGGCGGCGGCGGCCGGAGCGGCGGTGGCGGCCTGAACGGCGGCCGGAAGCGGCTGTTCGGCGGCGTTCGGCTCGAGCACGGTGCGCAGCGACGCACGGCAGGCCTCGATCTCGGGCTGGCGCGCCCCTTCCCAGACGTCGACCTCGTGCTCGTCCGTCTTGGCGATCCGCAGCAGCAGCTCCACGCCCTCGAGCAATCGATCGATCTGGGCCTGGCCAAGCACAATCGTGCCTGCCTGCGCCGCCACGAAGCAGTCCTCGAGCGCGTGCGCGACCTCGACGCCCGCGGTCAGACCGACGATGCGCGCCGCGCCTTTGAGCGAGTGGGCCGCCCGCATGCAGGCGTCGAGGTGGTCGGCCGCCCTGTGATCGTGCTCGAGCGCCAGCAGGCCCGACACCAGCGCCTGCCCCTGCCCCTCGGCCTCGAGCCGGAAGAGATCGAGCATCGACAGGTCGGCGCTCATCCGAGGCTCCGGCGGATGGCCTGTTCGAGCAGCGCCTGGTCGAGCACGCCCACGGTGTGGTCGCGCCACGTCCAGACCTGCGTCACACAGGTACGCGCCCCGGCGATGGCGGCCGGGGTATCGACGAGCGCCGCGGGCTCGACGCGATGGAGACCGCTCACCTCGTCCACCGGGCAGGCGGCCCGCGTCTCGCGGTGGCGCAGCATCAGCATGCGGCCGCGGGCAAATTGCCGTTCGGTGGCGCCCGAAGGCGCGGCGTCGAATCCGAGCACCGCCCCGAGCGACAGGCACACGATGAGCGCGCCGTGCACGTTGACCACACCGAGAACGGCGTCGCGGCGCCGGTGCGGCAGCGTGTGAATGGCGCGCTCCGGCGCCACTTCGGCCACGAGATCGGTGGGCATCGCGAGCCAGGCATGGCCGATGCGGAAGACGAACAGCGCCCGGGTGCCGCCGGTGACCGTCGCCAGCGGCTCGGAGAAGTGGGCCGTCCAGCCGGCGTGCGTGCCGGCCGGCGGCTCGTGATCGAGCAGGGCCAGCGCCGCCGCGGCGTGGACCGGGCAGTTGTGACAGTGCACGTACCGCTGCAGCTCCGGGCACGTGACGTCGCCGCGGACGCCGATGCGGTTCCAGCAGTCGTTCACCGGCTGCTCGCTCATCGCGCTTCTCCACCGGCCAGGCGGCGCGCGCGGCTCCACAGCACCTTGGCTTCGGCGTCGCCGCCGCGCCGCTCGACCAGCAGCGCCAGGTGCGTCACCGCCTCCTCGTGCCGCGGATCGAGATAGAGGGCCTTACGCAACGTCGCCTCGGCCTCGTCGGCGCGGCCGAGCGCGTCGCGCACGATGCCGAGCAGGCAGAAGAGGTCAGCCGAGGGCCCCACGGCGCCCAGGCAGGCCTCGCAGACGCTCACCGCCTCTTCGAAGTGACCCTCGTTGGCGAGACGCCGCGCGTCATCGAGCGAATGGGCCGGCGCCTCGATCGGTGGCACTGGCGCGGGCACGGGCGCGGGCGCGACGGGAAGAGCCCGCAGGGGCGGTGTGACCGGCGCCGGGCGGGCCGGCGTGGGACGCGGCGGCCGCAACACCGGGGCCCGGCGGAAGGCGAACGCCATCGGCAGCTTCGCCGAGACGTAGCCGAGCGACAGCGCCAGGCCGCCTTCCGACGAGCCGACGGAGAGCAGCCCCTCCGGCTTGAGCAGCGCGCCGAGCTCGTCGACGACGCGATTCTGCGTCGGGCGATCGAAGTAGATCAGCAGGTTGCGGCAGAAAATGATATCGAAGCGGTCGCGGCCCGGCACGAACGGCGACGCCAGCAGATTGCCGTGACGGAAGCGCACCTGCCGCCGCACGCGCTCGCAGACGCGGCGCCCGCCGGACGCGCTCTCGAAGTGGTGCTCACGACCGAGCGTGCCGGCGCCGCGGAACGAATTGCGGCCGTACACCGCCGCGGCCGCCCGCTCGAGCGCGACCTGGCTCACGTCCATCGCGTCCACCTGAAAGCGCGCCGAAGGCACGCCCGCGTCGAGCAGCGCCATCGCGATCGAGTAGGGCTCCTCCCCGGTGGACGAAGGCACGCTGAGCAGCCGCAGCGGCTCCATCGCCATCGGCAGCGCGCCGTGGCGGACGACGGCAGAGAGCGCGTCGAATGCGCCGGGATCGCGGAAGAACCACGTCTCGGCCACGACGACCGACTCGACGAGCGCCTGCAGCTCGTCCTTCGACGTCAGGACGCGCGCCGAGTATGCCCGGGCGTCGCTCAGGCCGTTGGCCGCCTGGCGCTCCTGGATCGCGCGCTCGACGGCCGGCTGCCCGATCGAGTCGGGATCCAAGCCGATCGTCTCCCGCAGGAGCTGAACGATCTCGGCTGCAGCCATGACAGCGTCAGGCGGAGGTGGACGCGGACGCGAAGAGCATCTCCCGCGTGGCCGGCGGAAGCAGGCGCTGTACGTCAAGGCGCTGGACCAGGCCATCGGCGGTCGTGGCCACACCGCCAAGATACGGCGTCGCGGCGTTGCTGAAGCCGGTGTCCTTGAAGTCGTCGGGCGCACGGCGCGTGGTCTCGGTGACGCGCTCGGCGATGATGCCGAGCAGATGCTCGGCGCCGTCCTCGGCGCGATCGCTCACCAGGATGATGCGGGTGCTGAACTTGGGGCGCGCCGGCCGCCGCAGGGTCAGGCGCCGCAGATCGATGAGCGGTACCGGCCGGCCGCGGAAGCTGAAGACGCCCGCCACTTCGGTCGGCGCCCGCGGAATGACCGTGACCTGCACGAGCGGCAGCACTTCGACGACGCGCGTCGCCTCGACGGCGTAGTGCTGGCCGGCGACCTCGAGCAGCAGGTACAGCATGTCACGCGGCAGCGAGCTTGAAGCGCGAGACGCCGCCGTGCATGTTGGTCGCCGCCTGGTTCAGCCCGTCGATGGCGACCGTGGACTGACGCAGCGACTGAATCGTCTGCTGCGCCGCGTCGCTCAGCTGCGCCAGCGCTTCGGTGATCTGCCCGGCACCGGTCGCCTGCGCCTGCATACCGTCGCTGACCGCTTCGCAGCGCGGCGCCAGCGCCTGCACCTGATGGATGATCTGGGTGAGCTGGCCGCTCACCGCCTCGATCTCGTGCATGCCGCGGCGCACCTCGTCGGAGAACTTGTCCATCCCCATCACGCCGGCAGCGACCGCCGACTGGATCTCCTTGACCATGCGGTCGATGTCGTAGGTCGCCACGGCCGTTTGATCTGCGAGGCGGCGGATCTCGGTCGCGACCACGGCAAAGCCGCGGCCGTACTCGCCGGCCTTCTCCGCCTCGATGGCCGCGTTGAGCGACAGCAGGTTCGTCTGATCCGCCACCTTGGTGATGGTGGTCACGACGTGGTTGATGTTGCCGGCCTTCTCGTTGAGCACGGCGAGCTTGTTGTTGATCGAGCTGGAAGCGTCCATGACCTGCCGCATGGTGGCTTCCATGCGGGTCAGCCCCGCCTGCCCCTGCCCGGCCAGGGTGGCCGACTCCTCGGCCGCCGAGAACACCTCGCTCATCGTGCGGACGAGCTCCTGCGACGTGGCGGCGATCTCGCGGGAGGTCGCGGCGATTTCCGTGGTGGCCGCCGCCACTTCGGTGGCGGTGGCTTCCTGCTCGCGCGCCGACGCGGCGATCTCGTTGACCGACGTGTTCACCTGGATGCCCGACCGGTGCACGTCCGAGAGCAGGCCGGAGAGACGGCCGGCCATGTTCGAGAGCGCGTGGCCGAGCGCGTCGCGCTCGCTGCGCGGCGTCACGGTGACGGCCAGGTCGCCGGCCGCGATCCGCTCCGCCGCCCCGACCATGTCCTTGAAGGAGGCGACCATCTGATCGAACGACCGCCCGAGCACGCCGAGCTCGTCGCGCCGTTCCCGCGCCTGCACCCGCACCGAGAGGTCGCCGGCAGCGATGTGGTTGGCCACGGTGACGACGTCGCGCAGCGTCACCGTGACGTCGCGCAGGACGTAGAGGCCGAAGAGCGACACCACCAGCAGGCCGACGAGGGCCCACGCCAGCGTCTCGCGCACTTCCTGACGGAGGCTCGCCACGCGCGCGGTCAGCAGCGTCTGCAGCGACCCTTCCAGCTTGTGCTCGAGGCCGTCGATCGCCTCGATGCCTCGGCTCATAGCCGAGAAGTAGGCATCGGGTGTCGTCTGCCCCGACGCGCGCCCGGTCAGCTTGACGATTTCACCCTGGGCGTCGATCACGGCGTCGCTGCTCGCCATCGCGCTGGCTTCGAGCGCGGCTTTGAGCCCTGGCGTCAGTTCGAGGGCGGCCGCCATCGACGCGTCGAGCTTGGCACCCACCGACTCCATGAGAATCGACTGGCGAGTGAGCTGCTCGATCTGATCGGGGCGGCGCGCCTGGCTGGCCGCCATGCCGGCACCGACGCCGCGGGCACGGGCCAGCAGCTCGGCGAGCTCGGGTCCGCTGGCGACGAGCACGGTAACCAGGTGCGCCCGCGCGGCGTCGGGATCCAGCGTGAGGTTCGACGCGCGGCCCACTTCGCCCACGAGCGCGATCACGTCCGCCGTCAGCCGCGAGTGGCGCGCAAAGCTCTCGTCGGGCGACAGCCCTGCTCCCTTCGACAACAGATCCGTGCAGGCGGTCCGTATCGCCTTCCAGCGGGCGGCCGTGCGGAGCATGTCTCCCAGTCGCCGGTCGAGCTCGTCGATCGCCGTCAGGTCCTTTTCGACGTCTGCACGAACGCTGTCGAGGCGGCCGCGATAGCCGGCCTCGCCGTTGAGGACGAGACTGGCCACGTCGCGGTGCTGCTGCAGGTCCTTGACGAGCGCCAGCGCCGGCCGTGTGAACTCGAGCCCCCGCAGCTCCTGGGCCGCGAAATCGACGCCGAGGGTGTCGATCGCCGACACCATCTTCATCGTGACGAGCGCAAAGGGGATCAGGAAGATGACCCCCATCAGCGCCAGCTTCTGCCACACTTTCAGATTCCGCATCGCTGCCTCACCACACGAGCCGCCGCATCCTTGACGCGCGCGAGCTCCACCTCGAGCCGCGCCACGCCGTCGGCGGCGCTGAGAGTTCCGGTTTCAATCTGGGCGCACACGGCCGCGAGCGCCCGGGCGCCCGCGGCGAGTGCGCAGCCTTTGAACGCGTGCGCGATGCGCGGCACCGCCGCCCCAAAGCCGGCGGCCGCCGCGCGGCGAAGGTCGTCCAGCAGCCGCTCCGCATCGCGGAAGAACACGTCGAGGAGCTCGCGCAGCGTCTCGTCGGGATCGTCGGCACCGTCTTCGCGGTAGGCCGCGAGGAATTCGCCGTCGAGCGCTTCGTCGCCGCCGGGCTCACGCCCCTCGGGCTGCGACGGCGTCGCCTCGCCCTCGCGCGCCGAGAGGTGACGATCGAGGCACGCGAGCAGCACGTCCTTCGTGGGCAGCTTCACGAGATAGTCGTCGGCACCCGCCGCGAGCGCCCGCGCACGCGTGCCCTCGTCGTCGTTGCCCGACAGCACGATGATTGGCGTGTGCGCCGTGGGCACCCGGCCGCGAAACGCGCGCACGAGGGCCAGGCCGTCCACGTCCGGCATCACGAGGTCCTGCAGGATGAGCGCGGGCTTGACGCGATCGGCGACGGCTTCCGCCTCGGAACCGCGGTCGCAGCAGTGAAGTTCGAAGCCGGGTTCGCCATCGAGCAGCCGCGCGAGCGCCAGCCCGACGAACCGCTGGTCGTCGATCAAGAGGATCGGCGCGTGGGCGCGTGGTGCGCGTGGCGCCGCCGTCGTGGGCTGCTGCGAACTGGCCATGACTGGCTGAATTAATCGGCCGAACCCGTCAGAGCTGGAGGCAAGACGAGCGCGCGCGGCGGGGTCGTGCCGTGCAGACGTGAGAGGGGGCGTGCCGGCTCACCACCGGCACGCCCCTGGGCCCTGTCCGAGGGAGGGGCGGACGGAAATTAACTCCCCACCCGCCCTGCCTGACCCTACTGCGCGCCCGTGCTGGTCGGCTCGATGTCCTTCCAGGCGGTGTTCTGCGCGGTCATGCCGCCGGTGCTGCCCCAGATGACGGCGGTGCCGTCGGTGGTGCCGATGGAACTGGAGCCCCAGATGACCGCGGTGCCCCACGACTGGGGATCGGTCCACACCACGTTGCTGCCCCAGATCACCGCGTTGGCGTTGGCCCAGTTGCTGGTCGAGCCCCAGATGACGGCGTTGCCCCAGGCCGTCTGGCTGGTCGGCAGCGTGCCGCTGCCCCAGATGACCGCGTTGCCCCAGATGACCGCCTGCGACCACGAGACGTTCTCGCCGCCGATCGACGTCCACGGCACCGGCTGCGGCTGCAGCCAGTAGCTGCCGGTCCCCGCGGTGGTGTCGACCGCGCGCGCGAGCGCGACGGCCCCGGCGCCGTTCATCGCGCCGGCACCCTCGCGCAGCGGGTCGTACTCGATGCCGAGGTCGTTGCGGACGTCGAAGGCCGAGTACTGCAGCATGGCCTTCACCGCGTTGGGCGTCATCGCCGGCGTGTACGGATGCGCCGCGCGATGGCCCTCGATCATCAGCGCCACCACGCCAGACCCGACCGCCGTGGCCATGCTCGTACCGCTCAGGCGGATGTAGTCGGTGTCGGCGGCGCGCAGGTTCGGATAGTCCTGGTAGATGCTGCTCTTCTTTGCGCCCACCGCGATGATGCGGTGGCCCGGCGCCAGCAGGTCCGGCTTCACCATCGCGTCGTACCACGTGGGGCCCGACGAGCTGTAGTCCGGGATGCGGTCGTCATTGCGCGTGACGGTGTTGCTGGTGGACACCGCGCCCACGGTGATGGCCGACGGCGCGTTGCCGGGCGAGTTGATGCCCGCATACCCGGGCAGCCCCGTCGTCGGGTTGAGGCCGTTGTTGCCGGCGGCGGCCAACACGATGATGCCGGCCTTCGACGCCCGCTCCACGGCCTGCACCAGCGGATCGGTCGAGGACGGCTCGTAGATCGGGTGGCCGAGCGAAAGGTTGATGACGTCGATGCCGAACTTGCTCTTGTTCGCCACCGCAAAGTCGACGGCGCGGACGACGTCGCTGGTATAGCCGGCGCCGGAGCCGTCGAGCACCTTGAGCACCACCAGCTGCACGTTCGGCGCCAGCCCGTGATAGGCCTTGTTGTAGGAGAGCGCGCCGTTGCCGGCAATCGTGCCCGCCACGTGCGTGCCGTGGCCGTAGTCGTCGAAGGGCGAGGTGGACTTCGTCTGGCCGTTGGTGAAGTCGTAGAACGCCTTCACGCGTCCCTGGAATTCGCTGGACATCTCGAGGCCGGAATCGATCACGGCCACGGTGACGCCCTTGCCGGTCCATGAGTCCTGCAGGCCGAGCGTGGCCCGCAGCACCGCCGGCGGCACCGGCTCACCCGCGCTCGGATCGTCGAGCGCCGGGTCGAGCACGTTGCTCACGGTGTCGAGCAGGGTACTCACCGTGCCGGTCAGGACTTTGGTCACCGTCCCGAGCAGGCCGCCGAGCAGGTCGGTCGGGCGCACGACGGCGTCGGCGGAGATGCCGACGACCTTGGTGGACTTGGCCAGCCCTTCCAGCGCCTCGGCGGGCACGACCACGCTCAGCGTGTCGTCTCCCTCGAGGTCGGTCAGCAGCTCGTGACCCTGTGAGGCCAGCAACTGCTTCAGCGCTTCCTTGTCCGTCGTGCGGATCAACACGCGCCGGGCACCGCCCGCCTGCTGGTCGACGTCCAACCGCAACAGCCCATCCAGCTTCTGCAGATGCTGGGCAACCTTGAGACCCTGGGCGTGCGTGCGATTGTCGGCAACCACCAGCAGCGTGAGTGCCGTTGCCAGCACTCCGTGAACCCACTTGGAACGGTGAACACGCAGTTTCATCGACGAGTCATAGCGCAATAGCCCGGCCATATCCCGGCGGCCTGGCTGGGATCGCGAAGTAGTTCGCGGTCAGGCAGTTACGGTTCGGTGTGACGGATCACGATTCCCGTCGCGTGTGCCGGGACGCGACACGCGGTCCTGCGCAGCGGTGTGCGTGGTGGCTCGGAGTGCTTGACTGCGCGGGAGTTGCGGCCGTGTTCACGCGCGGGACACGTGTGCGCTGTTTCGAGGCACACCGGCGGGCACCGCGACGAGCTCGGTCCGCGCGGCGCAGACGCGCACGGCGACGAGCGCCGCCACCGCTTCCGCCATCCGCTGGTGCACGGGCGTGAAGGCGCCCTGCCGCTCCGAATAGAACGCAAGGACGCCACCGAGCTGTTCGCCGGTGGCGATCGGGACGGCCAGCGCGCTCAGCAGCGGGCTCAGATCCCGCAACACGGGATCGACGTCGAGACGCGCGTCCGAGTTGACGATCGGCGTGCGCGTCGCCGCCACCCAGCCGCTGAGACGATCGCCGAGCGGAATCCGCGCGTCGGGCGGCACCGTTTCCACACCACCCCGGAAGGCGGGTGCCAGCGAGTCGCCGCTCTCGTCGTAGACGAACAACACGCAGGACGCGGCCCCGAGTTCCGCGCGCAGCGTGTTCCACACCGCCTCGCCGACGTGCGACACGCCACCCGGCACCGCGAGCTCGCGGCCGAGCGTGTAGAACGCGGCCAGATCGCGCGGCGTGAGGTCCTGCTCGACCGGCGCTTCGACGACCGGCGTGGCGTGCGGGTCGGCGACCGGCGCGCGCCCCGGCGGCGGCACTTCGTTGAGGCCGGCCTCGTGCAACGCCAGAAAGCCGTCCACGACCAGCGGGTCGTACATGGTGCCCTTGCGATCGATCAGCACCTGCAGCGCGGCCGCCGTTTCGAACCGCGGGCGATAGGGACGATCGGACGTCAGCGCATCGAAGCAGTCCACGACCATCAGGATGCGCGCGCCGATGGGAATGGCCTCGCCCGCCAGGCCGTCGGGATAGCCGGTGCCGTCCCAGTTCTCGTGGTGGTGCCGCACGATCGGCACGACCGGATACGGGAAACCGATCACCGAGAGGATGTCGGCGCCGACCGGGGCGTGGCGGCGCATGATCTCGAGCTCCGACGGCGTGAGGCGTCCCGGCTTGTTGAGAATGTGCTCGGGCACGCTGATCTTGCCGACGTCGTGCAGCAGCGACGCCGCCTTGAGCGCCTGGATCTCGCCGTCGTCGGCGACGCCGAGCGCGCGCGCCAGCCGCACCGAGTTGTCCTGCACCCGCCGGATGTGGTCGTGCGTCACCTGATCCTTGGCGTCGATGGTCTGGGCCAGCGCCTCGATGGTGGCCACATAGACCTGGTTCATGCCGCCCAGATGCTCGATCTGATCCTGCGCGCGCCCAACGGCGTGCATGAAGGTGACGTAGAGAATCACGGGCAGCGGCATGATGAGCAGCAGAACCTCGAGCGGGTGCATCGGCCGGCCGTGCCAGTCGTGCGAGAGCACCAGCATCAGCATCGACGCAAAGGTGGCGCCCAGATACGTGAGCCAGAGTCCGAGGAAATGCTCCTTCCAGATGGCGATCGGCGACTTGCGCGCGTCGAGCCCCACGGCCGCGGCGACGAGGCCGGTGCTGATGCCGAAGTTCAGGACACTGAAGAGCAGGAGCAGCGCGAAGAGCCGCGGCACCCGCAGCGGCCCGTCGATGAGCACGTCCGGACCCGCCACGGCGAAGAACGCCTGCGACGCCGTCCAGATGCCCACGGCCGGAGCGGCCGTGTTGAAGAGCACCCGCCGCACGGTGCGATTGGAGCGCTGCATGCGGAACGACAGCATCAGCCCGTCGAGCGCCGCCGTGAAGGCGCCCGCCGCCGGCCCGATGACGAGCGCTGCCGCGGTGCTGAAGGTATCCGAGATGGAGAAGGTGATCTCCATCTCCGGGACGCGCAGCGAGAGCCATCCGGCGAAGGCGGTCAAGGTGAGCAGCGCGATCAGTGCGTACGAGACCGGATGGGTGGCCAGGTGCCACGCGGAGAACGCCCCAATCGCCACGCCTGCGCAGATGATGGCGTCGACCAGCGGCGTCGCGCGGCGCGAGCTCGTGTTCTGTGCGGTTTCGTCCATCCCCAACCCGTCCACTCGATCAGGCGCCAAAGCGCGCAGGCTCGTGCACCCGTTCGCCGCAATGCGCAGCGGCAGGGCACGGACCCCACGCTGGTTATCGGCAGACACCCTGACGCAGTTGCGGGGGGCCGCCCCTGGGATCGCGAACCGGCGCGCGCCTATCGGGGCAGAGGGTGGCGGGTGAAGCTGGCCAGCGCGTCGTCCTCGCTGTCGTAGGCGTCGAAGACGGTGAGCATGCGCGAGACGACGAGCAGGTCGCGGAGCCGGCGCCCCACGTGTACGAGCTTGAGCGCGCCGCCGCGATTCTTGACCGCGGCGTAGGCCTCGACCAGCTCCCCGAGGCCGACGCTGTCCACGTAGCGGACCCGCGTCATGTCGAGGACGAAGTGGTAGCGGCCGTCCCTGAGGAGCGCCCGCACGGCATCCGACACCCGGCTGCCGCCGCCCATCGTGATGTCGCCGCTCACCGCCAGGATGGCCGCCTGCCCGGACATGCGCTCCTCGATCTGCACCATGACTCCCCCGAATCTTCTGGTGCGTATTAGGAAGGAACCACCTGAGGCGGGCGTGATCGGGGGATTAAAACCTGTTAACCAGCTCACCTGCCCACCTGCCCACCTGCCCGATTAACTGGATTTAATGTGTGCCTCACGTCCGCCTCAGGCATCCCGGCGTCCAATGAGGTGTTGTCACTCTGACGTTGCGCGCAGCCCGGAACTGCCGGCCGGGCAACGTGCACGGACGGGCTCGGAGGCGTGCCTCCCCTCCGGGCCCGTCGCTTTTTACGACCTTGGCCTCGATTTAACGGTCACTTAACACCCCCCACGCACGCCCCTCGTCCAACCAGACAGGGGGCAGCATGAAGAGGCATCTCGGACTCATCGGCGTGACGGTCGCGGTCATCGCGGGCGTTGCCGCCTACACACAGGTTGCGCGATCGGATTCGACGCCGGCACCGGTCACCGCGCGCGTCACGCGCGGATCGATCGTCGATACGGTCGACGCCACCGGCACCATCCAGCCGGTCAACACCGTGCAGGTCGGCACGCAGGTCTCGGGCACCATCAAGTCGCTCGCCGCCGATTTCAACACCACGGTGCGGCGCGGCCAGGTGATTGCCGTGCTCGAGCCGTCGCTCTTCCAGACGCAGGTCGAGCAGGCCAGGGCCACGGTGTCGAAGCTCCAGGCCGACGCCGAGCGCGCGACGGTGGACGTGCGCGACACCCAGGCCAAACTGAAGCGGGCCCGCGAGCTGAGCGACCGGCAACTCATCTCCGCGTCCGATCTCGACACGGCCACGACCGCGGCCAGCCAGGCCGAGGCGCAGGTGAAGTCCGCCGAGGCGCAGATCGTCCAGGCGAAGGCGCAGCTCGAGCAGGCGCAGGTGAATCTTGGCCACACCATCATCACCGCCCCGATCGACGGCATCGTCGTGGCGCGGAGCGTGGACGTGGGACAGACGGTCGCGGCCAGCATGCAGGCCCCGACGCTCTACGTCATCGCCGGCGACCTCACGCGCATGCAGGTGCTGGCGAGCGTGGACGAGTCCGACATCGGCCGCGTGCAGCAGGGCCAGCCGGTGTCGTTCACGGTGGACGCCTATCCCGGCGAGACCTTCACCGGCACGGTGTCGCAGGTGCGGCTGCAGCCGACGGTCGAACAGAACGTCGTCAGCTACACCACCGTGATCGACGTCCTCAATCGCAGCATGAAGCTCAAGCCGGGCATGACCGCCAGCGTGAGCATTGAAATCGCCCGCGCCGACGACGTGCTGCGGGTGCCGTCGGCCGCACTGCGCTTCCGGCCGGCGTCGGACGGCACCAGGAGCGGAGCCCCGCGTGACGCGAATGGCGCGGCGCGCCCGGCGCGCGCACTACGAGACGGCAACACCCGTCGCGTGTGGGTCTTTGCCGACGGTGCCATTCAGCCGCACCGCGTCGAGGCGGGGCTCAGCAACGGCACGGTGACCGCGATTACTGGCGGCGATCTGGCCGAAGGTGCCGAGGTGGTCACCAGCGGCGGCGATGCAACGCAGCGCGCGTCGGCATCGCCCACGACCTCGCCGCTGTTGCCGTTCGGCGGCCGTCGCGGTGCCGGTGCCGGCGGGCGGCCGGGCGCGGGAGGTGGGCGATGAGCGCCGCTCCCCGCCCGCTCATCAGCGTCCGCGGGCTCACCAAGCAGTACGTCATGGGCGATCAGACCGTGCCGGTGCTGCACGGCGTGTCGCTCGACGTGATGCCGGGCGAGTTCGTGGCGCTCACGGGGCCGTCGGGCTCGGGCAAGTCGACGTTCATGCACCTGCTCGGATGCCTGGATCAGCCCACGGGTGGACAGCTGCTCCTCGACGGAACCGACGTCTCGCGCGTGGACGGGCGCGCGCTGGCGCGGCTGCGGAACACGAAGATCGGCTTCGTGTTCCAGGCCTTCAACCTGCTGCCGCGGACGTCGGCGGTCGAGAACGTGGAGCTGCCGCTGCTCTACGCCCCCAAGGCCGGCGCCAAGGAGCGACGCGAGCGCGCGATTCGCGCGCTGCAGGCGGTGGGGCTCGGCGACCGCCTGTGGCATCACCCGAACCAGCTCTCGGGCGGCCAGCAGCAGCGCGTGGCGATTGCCCGGGCGCTCGTGAACACGCCGCGGATCCTGCTGGCCGACGAGCCGACCGGCAATCTCGACACCCGGACCAGCATCGACGTGCTCGGCATCTTCCAGCGGCTCAATGCCAGGGAGGGGCTGACCATCGTGCTGGTGACGCACGAGCCCGACATCGCGGAGTACGCATCGCGAGTCGTCGCGTTCAGGGACGGCGTCGTACGCGCCGACCATCCGGTGACGGCACGGCGAAACGCCGCGCAGGAACTGGAATCGTTCGAGCGGCAGGCGGAGCTGGCGGCTCGAACAGCGTGAGGAACGTAGAGGCGCACCTTCACGTGCGCCTGGAGGCATGATGTCAATCACGGTTACGTGCGTAATCGCCGCCAAGGCCCTCGCCCGCAACGCCATGCGGACGGCGCTGACGGCGCTCGGGCTCATCATCGGCGTGGCGGCGGTCATCGTGATGGTGGCCATCGGCACCGGCGCGCGCACCTCGATCGAAAACCAGATCAAGAGCGCCGGCTCCAACATCGTCATGGTCTCGGCCGGCTCCGGCGGCTTCGGCCCGGTACGCCAGGGGCAGGGTGCGGTGACCACGCTGGTGGCGGCGGACGCCGACGCGGTGCTGGCGCAAGTGCCGGGCATCCGCTATCTGTCGCCCGGAATCAATACCCGCGCGCAGGTGGTGACCACCGCCGCCAACTGGAACACCCAGGTCCAGGGTGCCGCGGCGTCGCTCGTGGACATCCGTGCGTGGCCGCTGCAGTTCGGCGCGTTCTTCACCGATGCCGACGTGGCGCGCGCCGCCAAGGTCGCCGTGCTCGGGTCGGTCGCGCGCGATCAGCTGTTCGGCGCCGGCGCGGATCCCACCGGCGCGACCATCCGGATCAAGAACCAGCCGTTCACGGTCGTCGGCGTCCTCACCAGCAAGGGGCAGGCGGCCATGGGCCAGGACCAGGACGACACGGCCATCGTTCCCTACACGACGGTGCAGAAGCGGCTGCTCGGCGTGCAGCACATCACCAGCATGACGGTCTCGGCCGCCGACGGCGTGGACCTGACGCAGCTGTCGGCCGCGATCGGAGACGTGCTGCGGATCCAGCACCGTCTCCAGCCGGGCGCGACCGACGACTTCATGGTGCGCACGCTGGAGGAGATGGCGAGCGTGCTGACGTCGACCACCGATACGATGACCTATCTGCTGGCGGGAATAGCCGCGGTGTCGCTCCTCGTCGGCGGCATCGGCATCATGAACATCATGCTGGTCTCGGTGACCGAGCGGACGCGCGAGATCGGCCTGCGCCTGTCGGTGGGAGCGCGCGACCGCGACGTGCTCACGCAGTTCATGGTCGAGGCGCTGGTACTCAGCGTGGCCGGCGGCGCGATTGGCGTCGCGGTGGGGTTTGGCCTGGCCATGGGCGTGAGCTCGCTCCTCAACTGGTCCGCAAGCGTCACGCCGCAGGCCATCGCGCTCTCCTTCGGCGTGGCCGCCGCCGTGGGCGTGTTCTTCGGGTTCTACCCGGCGCGCAAGGCCGCGAGGCTCAACCCGATCGAGGCGCTCCGCTACGAATAGGTCCCTGGTCCTAAGGACCAGTACGCGGCAGGGCGACGACGAATGTCGTCCCCGACCCGACCTCGCTCTCGAGGCCAATCGATCCGCCGTGGCGCTCGACGATCCACTGCACCAGGCTCAGACCGAGGCCGGTGCCCTCCGTGGCCGACGTCCGCGAGGGGTCGGCGCGGAAGAAACGTTCGAACACGTGTGGCCGGTCGGCAGGCGCAATGCCGACGCCGGTGTCGTGGACGGCGATGGTCACGCGGTCGCCCGCCGGCGCCACGCGCACCCACACGCGGCCGCCTTCGTGCGTGAACTTCAACGCGTTGTCGAGGAGATTGATCAGCAGGCGGCGCAGCCACTCGCCGTCGGCGCGGACCACCGCTGCGCCCCCCTCGCGCTCGCAGGTGAGCGCGATGCCGCGCGCCTGAGCCACCGGCTCGAGCTGGTCCACGAGCGCCGCGGCCAGCTCGCCGGCGTCGAGCGGCGCGAAGGTGAGGGGAATCTGGCCAGCCTCCGCGCGGGCGAGCGTGAGGATCTGCTCGATGAGACGCTTCAGCCGATCGATCTCCTCGATCTGGCTGGCCAGGTGATCCCGGTTGGCGTCGGCGGTTCCCAGCCGTCCGAGTGCGAGCTCGATCTCGCCGCGCAGCGCCGCCAGCGGCGTGCGCAGCTCGTGCGCCAGCGCGGCGCTGAACTGCCGCATCTCCCCTACCGCGTGTTCGAGCCGCTCGAGCACGCCGTTGAACGCGCGCGCCACGTCCTCGAGCTCGTCGTCTACGCCGCGTGTGGGCAGGCGGCGCTCGAGCGTCCGGACGTCGATCTCGCGGGCGGCGCCGGCCAGCCGGATGAGCGGCGCCAGCGCAAACGCCGACAGCCACCACGACCCCGCACCGGCCAGGACGAGGCACGCCGGCACGCCGAGGAGCAGCAGATCGCGGTAGCGCCGCAGCGCCGCATCGTTCGGCGCCAGCGTGACGCCGACCTGCAGCAGATAAGTGGTTGCGCCGGCACCCGGCACCAGGCTGTTCGACATGCGCAGCCGGCCATAGTCGGTGGCCACGTCGAAGGAGCGCAGCGACGCCACGTAGGCGCGCACCCGACCGGGCGTCAGTCGCAGGCCGAGCGGCGCAAGCGCGCTCGACTGGAAGAGCAGCCGGCCCGACCCCGCCTCGTAGATCTGGTAGTAGCGCGTCGCCTCCTGGACGAACGACACCTGGTCGCCGTCGCTGGCGTCGAATTCGACGCTGGGGACGTCGTCATGAAACCGCAGATAGCCGTGCAGCCCGTCGGTGAGCTCGGCGAGACGATCGCTGGCGTCGGCGTCGAGCTGACGCGCCAGCACGGTGTAGGAGGCCGCCGCCAGCGCGCCGATCAGGACGGCGAACACGACGGTGGCGCTGACCGCGAGGCGCGCGCGGAGCGACAGCGTCACATCAGGACGGCGTGTCGGTGAGGACGTAGCCGACGCCGCGGATAGTGTGGATGAGCGGCGGTGCGAAGCCGCGATCCACCTTGTTCCGGAGCGAGTTGATGTGCACCTCCACGACGTTGCTGATGCTGTCGAAGTGGATGTCCCACACGTGCTCGATGATGAGCGACTTGGTCAGCGGCCGGTCGCTGTGCCGCATCAGGAACTCGAGCAGCGCGTACTCCTTGGGCTTGAGATCGACCAGCCGCCCGGCGCGCCGCACCAGCCGCTTGATGGTGTCCATCTCCAGGTCCGCGACCTTGAGCACGCTCTCGCGGGGCGCGCCCCGCCGCAGCAGCGCCCGCAGCCGCGCGGTCAGCTCGGCCAGCGCAAAAGGCTTGGCCACGTAATCGTCGGCGCCGGCGTCGAGGCCCGCCACGCGATCCTCGACCGAGTCCTTGGCGGTCAGCATCAGCACCGGCAGCGAGGCCTTGCGCGCGCGGATGTCGCGCAGCACCTGGAAGCCCGACCGGCCCGGCAGCATCACGTCGAGCACCACGGCGTCGTAGTCCACGGCCAGCGCCTGGTCCCCGGCCTTGCTGCCCTCGTGGAGCACGTCCACGGCGTGCCCCTCCTGCTGCAGGCCAGCCTGGACGAAATTGGCCACCTTGACGTCGTCTTCGATCACGAGGATGCGCATGAGCGTTCCGGCCTCTCCTTCAGACGATACAGCAGCCCGGCCGCCGGGCAACGGACTCGACCGGGCATTAACCAGACTTAATCCGCGATTCATGTCGGGCTGAAGCGGGGCGCCGTCTAATCAGACTGATGGCTCACCCATGGAGGCTGGGGGCCGCCGCGCTTTGGTGCGCGGCCGCGATGGCGCCGGGCATCTCGTGTGCGCCGCGGCCGGTGCTGCCTGGCGGCGATGGCGTCCACGAGCTGACCACGCACGTGGTCCTTCACGGAGCGCGGCTCACGCTTCATCTGGCCGACCCGCGTTCCGCCTCCGCCAGAGCGGCCACGGCGGACACGCAGAGCGGGGCCCTCCCGCTCGTCGTCTACGGCAGCGGCGACGGCGGCTGGTTCGGCGCCGCGGTCGGCATGTTCAAGATGATCGCGGGCGGCGGGTATCCCGCCGTCGGGTTCAGCTCTCGGGCCCTGCTCAAGATCGAGCAGGCCGGCCACGCACCGTTGTCCGGCCACCAGATCGGCGACAGCTATCGCGCCATCCTGGAGACCAGCCGGCGCGCGCTCGCGCTGCCGCCGGATGCGCCCGCGGTGCTCACCGGATGGTCGCGGGGCGCGTCGCTGGCGCTGCTGGCGGCGGCGGAGCCCGACAGCGATCGGGCCGTCACCGGCATCGTGGCAATCGGTCTACCGCGCGACGAGCAGCTCGACGTCGAGCCCGGCGACGACGAAGACCCCGTGCCGGCCGTGAGCTCGCCCGGTTCCGCTTCCCGGCCAGGCGCGGCACGCGAGCTGCTCATGTATCCGCTCCTGGGACGGGTGGCACCGCGCCGTTCGGCCATCGTGCAGGCGTCGGGCGATGGCTATCTGCCGGCCACGCAGGCGCGCGTGCTCTTCGGTGCCGACTCGGAGTTCAAGCGCTTCTACGAAGTCCCGGCCGGCAACCACCGCTTCGGCGGGGGGAAAGACGCCTTTCGGCAGGCGCTCCTCGATGCCCTCGCGTGGGCCGGAGAGGCACGGCCATGACCGGCACGTGTCGCGGTGCGGCACGGCTCGCGTCCCTCGTCGCGGCGGCCGCAATCGTCGGCGCCACCACCACAGCGAACGCGCAGACGACCGATACCGTGCGCATCCGTGACCACCAGCTGACGGTGCACGTCTACGGCACGCGCGGCGGCACGCCCGTCATCGTCTCGAGCGGCGATGGGGGCTGGGTGCACCTGGGTCCGCAGGTCGCGGCGCTCCTGGCGGCGCGCGGCTTCTTCGTGGTCGGCTTCGACGTCAAGGCGTATCTCGAATCGTTCACGTCGAGCACCACGACGCTGCGCATGGACGACGTGCCCATCGACTACCGCACGCTCCTGGCCTACGCCGCGCGCGGCTCGTCGGACAAACCGGTGCTGGTCGGCGTCTCCGAAGGGGCAGGGCTGTCGGTGCTGGCGGCCAGCGACGCCTCGACGAAGTCGCTGCTGGGCGGCGTGGTGGCCCTCGGGCTGCCGGATGTGAACGAGCTCGGCTGGCGCTGGAAGGATGCGTTGATCTACGTCACACACGGCGTGCCGAAAGAGCCCACCTTCAAGACGCGTGACGTCGTGGCAGGCGTCGCGCCGCTTCCTCTCGCAGCCATCCACTCCACCAACGACGAATTCGTGCCGGTGAGCCAGGCTCGTGATCTGCTGGCGCAAGCCGGCCGGCCGTCCACCCTGTGGGTGGTGCCGGCACGGGATCACCGGTTCAGCGACAACCGGCCGGAATTCGAACGGCGACTGACGGAGGCCTTCACGTGGATCGCGCAGAATCAGCCGCGATGACCGCCGTCCCCGACTGGATGCGTCGGGGGCTGCCGGCGCTGCTGGGCCTGGGCATCTTCCTGGTGGCGCTCGAGGTCCTTCGCCGTGAGCTGCACGCCGTCACATGGGACGCGCTCTCGACCGACGTGCTCGACACGCCGCCATCGCTGCTCGCGTCGGCGCTGGCGTTGACCGCGCTCAACTATGCGGTGTTGACCGGGTACGATTTCATCGCGTTCGCCTACATCGGCAAGCGGCTCACCCGCGCCCGCGTCGCCATGACGTCGTTCATCGCCTACGCCGTCGCCAACAACGTCGGCTTCGCGATGCTATCCGGCGCTTCCGTCCGCTACCGGTTCTACTCGCGCTGGGGGCTGACGTCCGGCGACCTGTCGCGCATCGTCTTCTCGTACTCGGTGACCTTCTGGCTCGGGCTGCTCGCGCTCGGAGGGCTGAGCCTGGCGCTGAGCCCGCTCCCCTTCGCGCACCAGGGCCCCGTGCCGGACCTTGGCCCGCTCGTCGGCTGGGCGCTCGTGGCCACGAGCGCGGGGTACGTCGTTGCGGCGGCGGTGCGCCGCGCCCCGATCCGGCTGCGATCGCTCGAGCTGCCGTTGCCTTCCGCGCGTCTCGCTCTGACGCAGCTCGTCGTGTCGGCCGTCGACTGGGCGCTGGCCGGGGCAGTGCTGTACGTGCTCCTTCCCCGCGCGCAGGCGCCGTTTCTCACCGTGCTTGGCGCGTTTCTCGCCGCGCAGATCCTCGGCCTGGCCAGCCATGTGCCGGGAGGCGCGGGGGTGTTCGACGGGCTCATGGTGATCTTCCTGCGGCCGTACATCGACCCCAGCGATCTCGTGCCCGCGCTCGTCGTGTATCGACTCGTCTACTACGTGCTCCCGCTCGGCGTGGCGCTGATCGGGCTGGCGGCGGACGAACTGCAACTTCACCACGCGAGAACCGTCCGCATGGCCGCACGCATGGGGCGCCTCACCGAGCAGCTCACGCCGCGCATCCTGGCCACGCTGACCTTTGCCGCCGGGACGCTGCTGCTCTTCTCGGGTGCCACGCCGGCGGCCGAGGGGCGCCTGGCCCTGCTCGGCCGCATGCTGCCGATCGGCATCATCGAGACGTCGCACCTCCTGGGCAGCATGACCGGCGCCGGCCTGCTCCTCTTGTCACAGGGGCTCGCCCGCCGGCTCGATGCCGCGCACGCGCTCAGCGTCGCCGCCGTGACCGCCGGCATCGTCGCGTCTCTCCTCAAAGGCGGCGATTACGAAGAAGCGTTGCTGCTGCTGGCGTTGCTCCTGGTCCTCCTTCGGGCCCGGCCGGCGTTCTCGCGCACGACCGCCTTCTTTGCCACGCGGTTTTCGATGGCATGGATGTCGGCCGTCGTCGCGGCGGTTGCCGCCTCGGTGTGGCTCGGATTCTTCGCGTTCAAGCATGTGGAGTACGCCCACGATTTGTGGTGGCAGTTCGAGCTCGACGGCGAAGCGTCGCGCTTCCTGCGGGGGTCGTTCGGCGCGGCCAGCCTGGTGCTGCTGTTCGCGGGCGCACGGCTGCTGCGCCCGGCGCCGCACGAGGTGGAACCGCCGTCGGACGACGAGCTGCAGACCGCCTCGGCGATCGTCGCCGCGCAGCCGCACACCTACGCCAACCTGGCGTTCCTGCGCGACAAGGGGCTGCTCTTCAACGACAGCCGCGACGCGTTCGTGATGTACGCGGTGCAGGGTCGCACGTGGGTGGCCATGGGCGATCCGGTCGGCCCACCCGAGTGCCTACCGGACCTGGTACGCCTGTTCCTCGAACGCTGCGACGATTTCGGCGGCACGCCGGTGTTCTACGAAATCGACCCGGAGAACCTGCACCACTACGCCGACTTCGGGCTGGCGTTCGTGAAGCTCGGGGAAGAGGCGCGCGTCGATCTGTCGCACTTCACCCTCGACGGCAGCGACGGCGCCAAGCACCGCCAGTTGATGCGGCGGCTCGAGAAGGACGGGGGCTCGTTCCGCATCGTGCCCCCCGAGGACGTACCCGGGGTGCTCGACCAGCTCGAGGCCGTATCGAACGACTGGCTCGACGCCAAGGCGGGGGCCGAAAAGGGCTTCTCGCTCGGATCGTTCGATCGCGACTACATCGCCCGGTTCCCTGTCGCGGTGGTCGAACACGCGGGCCGCATCGTGGCCTTCGGCAATCTGTGGGCGGGGGCCGGCCACCATGAGCTCTCGATCGATCTGATGCGCTATCACCGCAGCGCCCCCCGCAGCGTCATGGAAGCGCTGCTCGTCCACGCGCTGGCGTGGGGCAAGGCGCAGGGCTACCAGTGGTTCGCGCTCGGCATGGCGCCGATGTCGGGCTTCGAATCCTCGCCGGTGGCCCCGCTCTGGGCCCGCGCCGGCCGGTTTCTCTACACACACGGCGAGGGGCTGTACCGCTTTCAGGGCCTTCGCGCCTACAAGGAGAAATTCCACCCGCTATGGAAGTCCCACTACCTCGCCTACCGCGGCGGCCTGCACCTCCCGCGCATCCTGGCCGACGTCGCCGTGCTCGTGGCGGGAGGATATCGGCGTATCTTCCGCAAATGATGCACAAGAGGCTTCCG
>DASYRM010000096.1:0-13459 GCA_036004405.1 Vicinamibacterales bacterium | reverse complement strand
GATGCCCATGCGTCGTATCGTCAGTCCTTTACGAGGTGACTCCTCAACCGGAGAGCCGGATGCGGGAGACCCGCCCGTCCGGTTCGGAGGGAGGGGCGCGCGAAACCAATCGCGTGTCCCTACCCCTATCGCGTCCAGCGGTAGAAGGCCCGTCGCAGCGGTCGCCGGCGTCGTCGAGAAGCGGCTCGCGGAGACCCACATGCCTCCCCACCATGCCGTGGCTCTCCGAAGTCTGTCGGGCAGGTCTAGACCTGCCCCTACGAAAGACCAGCGTTCGTTCTACGGTGCGCCCTGTGGCGTGTGGATGTGGATGATCAGGTACTGCAGCGGCGTGCCCGGGTCGCCGTACGCGGTGTGCCAGGTGTAGGGCGAGATCGAAACCATATCGCCCACCTTCACCTTCAGCTCGCGTCCGCCGACGATCGGACCGCCGCGGTGCTCACCGGCGGCTACGAGATAGTCGTTCTTGGGATCGACCTTGCCCTCGACGAGCACCGTGCCTGAGCCGCCGGTAATCAGGTAGATCTGCGTGTTCTCGGTGTGCAGTTCGCCGACCACGGGCGGCGCGGTGGCAGGCTGCCGGGTGGTGGCCGTCAGACGGTATTGCGGCGACCACTCGATGTGGCTCTTCGCGTTGGCCTGCTGCTCGCGGGTCCACATCACCGCCTTGCCCGGTGTCATCTTCGTTTCAGGCGTGCCGGTGACAGTGAAGAGGTTGGTGGCGGCGGGAGGGCCAAGGCCCCGGCCCGGCGTCGGGGCGGTCTGAGCGGCCGGCGCCTGGGCGGCCACGGAGGCCGGCGCCAGCGTCATCCATCCGGCGCCAGCCGCAACGACGGCGGCCGTAACGAACAGCACACGTTTCATGGGAACTCCGTCTGCGAACCGGCGTCAAGCCGGTTTGCCAGATACTGTCGCGCGGTCCGCGTTCTTGGCGGGCCGCATCTTGTATTCGGTTGCGGCCGGAGTGTAGTCAGCCGCTCGAAGAAGCCGCAACTACCCAAGGTGAGGTAGCGGGAGCACGATTTTGCTTGAACCTCCCCGGCATCGGATCGATAGTCGTCCTCCCACAATCCACGCCTGGGGAGGTGCCGCATGAATCTCGTCGTCGGCGCAACCGGACTGCTGGGCAGTGAAGTCTCCTACCTGCTACGCGGGCGAGGCAGCCGCGTGCGGGCGCTGGCGCGGCCGACGTCCGACGCGGCGCGGCTCGCACGCCTGCGCGATCGTGGCGCCGAGATCGTGCTGGGCGACCTCAAAGATCGGGCGTCGCTCGAGGCCGCCTGCCAGGGCGTGACCACGCTGGTCACCACCGCGTCGTCGACGCTGTCGCGGCAGCCGGGCGACACAATTGACACCGTCGATCGACAGGGGCAGCTCGATCTGATCGACGTCGCCGAAGCGGCGGGCGTCCGGCACATGGTGCTGATCTCGTTTCCACCGTTCGCCGTCGAGTTCCCGTTGCAGGCCGCCAAGCGCGAGGTCGAAGAGCGCCTCCAGCGCAGCCGCCTCACCTACACCATCCTGCAGCCGACGTTCTTCGACGAGGTGTGGCTCACACCCGCGCTCGGCTTCGACGTCTCCAAAGCCACCGCGCAGATCTACGGCGCAGGACACCATCGCATCAGCTGGATCTCCGCCCACGACGTGGCCCGCTTCGCGGTGACGGCGCTGGACACGCCTCGCGCCGCCAACAGCGTCATCAGGCTCGGCGGCCCCGAGGCGCTGAGTCCGCTCGACGTAGTGCAGCTCGCCGAACGGATCACCGGGCGTACCTTCGCGGTGCAGCATGTGCCCGAGAGTGGTCTACGCACGCAGTACGAAACGGCCACTGATCCGCTGGCCCGGAGCTTTGCCGGTTTGATGCTCTATTACGCAGCGGGAGACGTGATCGACATGGCCGGGCCGCTGCGGCTCTTCCAGGTGCCGCCGCTCCGATCCGTCTACGAGCACCTGCAGTCCAGCGTGCTCCAGTTCGGCCATCCCGTCTAGCGCGCCCTTTCAGCACGACGGGTTGGAAGCGACGCTCATCGAAGTGGTGACCTTCCACTACAAGGGCGGGCGCGATCCGCAAAGCTACGGCAAGGCGCTCGACATCAGGTCGCTCAACCTCACCGAGGCCGAACTGCAGGACCTGGTGGCGTTTCTCCAGAATCTGACCGATATCACCGACGTACAATAGCGCTCACGTCCGTGAGCGATGCCACGTTTACCGTGAGCACGTTCCCGAGGCTGCGCGCGCAGTACGAGACGGCCCAGAGATTCGACGGCCCGCAGCTTCGCCGGGTCGGGTGCGAAGCCGCCGTGAAAAAATCCACGCGGGCGCGTTTGTAACTGCGTCGTCCGACCGATACGATCAGCAAGGACTGTTGATGACGGACCTCCGCCCGGCCGCATTGCCCCAGAATTCCAGGTTCGTTCCCGCCTCGGTTCTCGCGCTCAAACACTACACCGCTCGTCAGTTCACCGCCGATGCCATTGCCGGCGTGACGGTCGGCCTCGTGGCGCTGCCGCTCGCGATGGCCTTTGCCATCTCGTCGGGCATGACGCCCCAGGCAGGGATCTATTGCGCCGTCGTCACGGGGTTCCTCATCTCGGCCCTCGGCGGCTCGATGGTCCAGATTGGCGGGCCGACGGGGGCGTTCGTCGTGGTCGTGTCGGGCATCATCGCGAAGTACGGCGTCGATGGCCTGTTCATGTGCACGATGATGGCCGGCGTCCTGCTCGTGATCATGGGCATCACGGGCGCTGGTACCGCGGTGCGGTTCATTCCGCGGCCCGTGGTCACCGGTTTCACCGGCGGCATCGCGATCACCATTGCGAGCACGCAGCTGCAGGATTTCTTCGGCATCACGCTGCCGGGCCCCGCGCCGGGCGAGTTCATCGGCCGTATCTGGGTGATCGGGCAGCACATCTCGACGGCCTCGCCCGCGACCGCGGCGCTTGGCGCGGGCGTCGTCGTGCTCATCGTCGTCTGGAACCGCCTGGTGCCGAAGGTCCCCGGCTATGTCGTGGCGCTTTTTGCCGGCACCATCCTGGCCGCGCTCGCGGGCCTGCCGGTCGCCACGATCGGCTCGCGCTTTGGCGGCATCCCGGCCGGGCTGCCCGAGCTGCACATGCCCGCGTTTCGCGCGGATCTCGTGCTGACGCTGCTCTCGCCTACGCTCACCGTGGCGATGCTCGGTGCGATCGAGTCGCTGATGTCGGCGGTCGTGGCCGACCGGATGACCGGCGGCCGGCACAACTCCAACGTCGAGCTGTTCGCGCAGGGCATCGCCAACATCGCGTCGCCGCTCTTCGGCGGTCTGCCGGCCACAGGCGCCATCGCCCGCACGGCCACCAACGTGCGCTCCGGCGCACGCACGCCAATGGCGGGCATCGTCCACGCGGTCATGCTGCTCGCGATCCTGCTGGCTGCGGCGCCGCTCGCCGCCTCGGTGCCCATGGCGGTGCTGGCCGGCATCCTGCTCGTCGTCTCGTACAACATGGGCGAGTGGCACGACGTGCCGGAACTGTGGAAGCAAGGCTGGACCGATCGGCTCGTCTGGCTGGCCACGTTCCTGCTCACCGTGATTGCCGACCTGACCGTCGCGGTGGAAGTGGGGATGATCCTCGCGGCGCTGCTCTTCATCGGTCGCGTCGCGGCCACCACCACGGTATCGCGCGTCACCAAGGCGTACGTAGAGCAGGGCCGATCGCACATCCTGCAGGACAAGAGCATTCCCGACTACGTGTCCGTCCTCCGGATCCATGGGCCATTCCTGTTCGGGGCCACCGACAAGCTCACCGACTTCATTCCGGAGATTCCGAGCCTCGGCGAGATTGTGGTGCTCCGTCTACGGAACATGACGGCGGTCGACGCTACCGGCCTGAAGGCGATTGAGAACTTCTCCGACGCGCTCGAAGGGGCGGGCCGCACGCTGCTGCTCTGCGGGGCGCTACCGCAGCCGTTGCAACTGATGAACGAAGCCGAGTTCCATCGCCACGTCGGCGCCGAGAACATCCTGCCGAGCGTGGACGCGGCGCTGGCGCGAGCTCGAGAGATCCGCAGTCGCGGGAGCCGCCTTCAGGCCACAGGGCAGGTCTAAAGACCCGCCCCTACGTGCTGGCGCGGACCCAGCGGACGGCGTTGCCCACCTGCAGCGACGCCGTGAAGATCCTGCCGACCGGGACGACGCCCTTCAGCTTGTGGCGCCCGATCGCTTCGAGGCCGGCCGTGGCGATGCAGCCGCAGTTGGTGCAGTCGGGATTGCCCCCGAGCTGGCACGGCGTGATGCGGCGCTCCAGGTCCGACGACAGGCACTCGGTGGTCTGCGCGAACACGCACTCGTCGGGCGACTGCGGCGGGTCGGCGTAGACGTTGAGCATGCCGTCGAGCATCTGGAACTTGGAGAACATCGGCCGCAGCCGCCGCAACTCCGCCACCACGCGCTGGCGGTCGTCCTTCGACAGCCGCTCCATCGACAGCTCGCCGATCTGCGGTGTGTAGAGACTGATCCACATCAGGCGCACGTGCGGGTTGGTCTGCCAGTAGGTCAGGAACTCCTCGATGTAGCCTTCGCGGCGGACCTGCTGCCGCGTCACCGTGCAGTGCACCGTGATCTGGTGCCCCTCGATGTGCTTGAGGATGCGCTCGTAGGTGGCCGGCTTGCGGCGCTCGTCGTGCTCGGGCTGCAGCCCGTCGATCGACACGACCAGCTGCAGCCGCCGCAGCCCGATCCACTCTTGCGGAATCGGTCGCACGGCGCTCGTCACGACCTGCGTGTGGACGCCGCGCTCGGAGAGCTGCGGGAGGATCTTCGAGAGCTCCTTGTAGCGCACCAGCGGCTCGCCGCCGACGATCGACACGTGCAGCGGCCGGTACTTGTCGATGACCGCCATGAAACGCGACACCAGCTCGTCGCCCTTGTAGTCGGCCAGGCCGCGAAGCGTGACGCCGTTGCCGCCGAGATGCTCGTCGCCGTAGGCGTAGCAGCCCGGGCAGCGCAGCGGACACTCCTTGGTGATCTCGATCGACAGATTGGGGCGATGTCCACCCAGGATGCGGCCCCATGCCTGAACGATCTCTCGCGTGCCAAGGGCGGTTCTGCTCATGTGTGTGGGCCTATTATGCGTGATATTCCCCAGGTCGCGCGTTATCCTGTTCATCGATGCCAGAACGCCGTACCCTGCCGGTCATTGCTCGACGCCGCTCCGGAGTCCATGGATGGGGCGTCTTCACCAAGGTTCCCATTCCGAAGAACACGCGCATCGTCACCTACGACGGGGAGCTCATCGATCACAAAGAGAGCTTCAAGCGCGAGACGAAGTACCTGAAACGCGGCGAGATCTGGTGTTTTACCATCAACCGGCGCTGGGTCCGCGACGGCAACGTAGGCGGCTCGGTGGCGCGCTTCATCAACCACGCATGCAAGCCGAACTGCTACAGCCAGATCGTGGGGCGGGACATCTGGATTCGCGCCGCCAAGAACATCGAGGCGGGCGACGAGCTGACGTACGACTACTACACGGACGGAGAAAAGGTGATCCAGTGCCGGTGCCGTCCCGGGTGTACCAGAAAACTCTAGCGCTGGGCGTTGCTCTGGTCGTGCTCGCGGCGGCGAGCGGGCCAGGCGTCACCGCGCGCGCGGGGCAGGCCGCACCCGAGGTGGCCGACGTGGATCTGGCGAAGGCGAGCCGGGGCGCGACGGTCCGGATCGGTTCGCCAGGCCGCGGGCGGGACGCCCTCGACATCCCGCTCGAGCTCTACGTCGCGCAGGTGTTGTCGGCGGAAGGGGAGCCGAACGCGCCGGACGCCTCGGCGCAGGCGCTGGCGGTGGCCATCCGCACCTATGCGCTCTTCAACGCCGGCCGTCATCAGCGAGAGGGCTTCGACCTCTGCGATACGACCCACTGTCAGGTACTGCGCGCGAGCTCCGCGTCGTCGCGGCGCGCGGCGCAGGCCACGCTGGGGCTGGTGTTGACCTATCAGGGCGCGCCCGCCGACCTGTATTACTCGGCCTCGTGCGGTGGCCACACCGAGCGGGCGGCGGATGTGTGGCCGAAGGTGTCGCTGCCGTACCTCGAGGCGGTCGAGGACGACGTCCACGGCGAGGACCCGTACTGGACGCTGGACAGGACGCTCGACGAGATCCGCGCCGCGCTCGCGCGCGCCGGCGTGCGCGGTGGGCGTCTCGAGGACGTGGTGGTAGAGACGCGCACGGCATCGGGCCGCGTCGGCCGCGTCGGGCTGCCGGGGCTCGAGCCCGCCTCGATGAACAGCAACGACTTCCGCCTCGCGATCGGCTCGACCGAGCTGCGCAGCACCGCCTTCACGTTGGCTCGCTCGGGCGACCGGCTGACGTTCACCGGCCGCGGCTACGGGCACGGCGTCGGCATGTGCGTCATCGGCGCCGGCCGCCGCGCCGCGCGCGGTGAGAGCGCGGCGCAGATCCTGGCGCGCTACTACCCGGGCCTCGCGCTCGAAGACCTCTCGCGCGTGCGCCCCGGCGTCGCGCCCAGAGATTCCGTGCTCTTACCCGCCCCACCCGCCCTACCCGCCGCAGGGGCGGCGAAGCCGACCTCCCTTGTGCGTGCGCTCGTGCCCGCCGGATCGCGCACCACCGCGGCGGATCTCGAGCGCATGGCGGGGGAGGTCCAGGCGAAGATGGCGCAGCGGTTGGGCGTCACCGCGTCTTCTCTCACCATCCGCCTGCATGGCTCGATTGACGCCTTCCGGCGCGCCACCGGCCAGCCGTGGTGGATGAGCACCATGGTCCGCGGCCGCGAAATCGATCTGGCGCCGGCGGCGTTGCTCGAGCAGCGCGATGGTCTCGATCGCGCGGTTGCCCGCGCCGTCGCCGAGGCGCTGGTGGCGCCAGACCTTGCCGATCGGCACGCCTGGGTCCGGGTGGGCGCGGCACGATACTTCACCGGCGGCGAGCGTCCAGCCGAGGGGCGCCTCCGCTGTCCCGCGGATGCAGATTTGACCGCGGCCATCTCGGCGGCGGCGCAGCGCGAGGCCGAATCCCGCGCTGAAGCCTGCTTTGCACAGGCCATGGGCCACGCCACCGACTGGCGCGAGATTCGCTAGATTCTTCCGTCAGCGTTTCGACCGTTCCGGCCCATCCGGCCGGATGCGGCCCGGTATCGTCGTAACCGACAGTGGCGGCCCGGCATTTAGGGTCGTGTGGCGTGGGGGCCTATAATCGAGTCATGCTGATCAAGAAGGCACCGGACATCCGTTCTTCAGAGATCACCCCGAAGAGCGTGTACCTCAGGCGCCGGGAGTTCATCCAGGCCGGGGCCGCGACTCTGGCGGGGGCCGGGATCGTGGCGGCGGGGTGGAATGCGTGGGGAGGCGACGCGCTCGCGCAGGGCGGCGGGCTGCCCAAGTTGCCCAACGTCAAGAAGAGCCCGCTCAGCACCACCGAGGCGCCGAGCGCCTACGAGTACATCACCAGCTACAACAATTTCTATGAATTCGCCCCGGGTGCCGGCGACGGTCCGAAGAAGAACTCGGGCAAGTTCAAGGCGACGCCGTGGACCGTCGAGGTGGACGGCCTCTGCAACAAACCCGGGAAGTACAACCTCGAGGACTTCATCAAGCCGTTCACGCTCGAGGAGCGCATCTATCGCTTCCGGTGCGTCGAGGCGTGGTCGTTCGTGATCCCCTGGGTGGGCATCCCGCTGTCCGAGTTCATCAAGCGCGCCGAACCACAGGGCAAGGCGGCCTATCTCGAGATGACCACGCTGCTGGATCGGACCCGCTTCCCGATGCAGTCGACCGATCTCCTCGAGTGGCCCTACAAGGAGGGGTTGCGGCTCGACGAGGCCAACCACCCGCTGACGATTCTCGCCGTCGGCCTCTACGGCGAAGTACTGCCGGCGCAAAACGGCGCGCCCATCCGCCTGGTGGTGCCGTGGAAGTACGGCTTCAAGGGGGTCAAGTCGATCGTGCGGATGCGGTTCGTCGAGAAGCAGCCGATCAACACCTGGCAGGCGATGGCGCGGAACGAATACGGGTTCTACGCCAACGTGAACCCGACGGTGGACCACCCGCGCTGGAGCCAGGCCCGCGAGAAGCGGCTGCCCAGCTTCATCGCCAACCACCGCACCGAGATGTTCAACGGCTACGCCGACCAGGTCCAGAGCCTCTACGCCGGGATGGATCTCCGGCGGAACTTCTGAGGGAGCCGGAACGCCGGCTCCACGCGGTGCCCAAGCCGATCACCATCCTGAGGGTCGCGATTTTCATCGCGGCCCTCGTTCCTGCCGCTCTCCTCGTCCGGGGCTTCTACACCAACGACCTCACCGCCAACCCGGGCGACTACATCACCGATCAGACCGGCACCTGGATCCTGGGGACGCTCTTCGCGTCGCTGTCCATCACACCGCTTCGGAAGCTCACCGGCTGGAACGAGCTGATCAAGCTGCGCCGCATGCTCGGCCTGTTCGCGTTTTTCTACGCGGTGCTGCACCTGCTCACGTGGATCGTCTTCGTCCACTACTTCGAAGTGAGCTTCATGATCGAAGACGTGTACAAGCGGCCGTTCATCACCGTGGGGATGACGGTCTTCGTGATCCTGTTCACGCTCGCGATCACCTCGAACCGCTGGTCGATGCGGAAGCTGGGGCGCAAGTGGGGAACGCTCCATCGCCTGGTGTACGCCGCCGGCATCGGCGGCGTGATCCACTTCTGGTGGCTGGTGAAGGCAGACATCACCTTGCCGCGCCGCTGGGCGGCGGCGCTCACGCTGCTGCTCGGCCTGCGGGTGTGGTGGTGGTACCAGAAGCGATCTGCCGCGCCCGCGGCCGCGCCGCGCGCCGTCACGACCTCTCGCACGTAGGTGCGGGTCGTGAGACCCGCCTACTTCTTCAAGGCGTCGAGGCGTGCCTGGATGCGCGGGTTCGGATAGGTCTTCAGCAACGACTCCAGCGCCGCGACGGCGTCGGCCTTGCGGCCGGCCGCCTCGTAGGCGTCGGCGAGAAGTCCGGCCTTGCGGAACGCCATGAAGCGGTTGTCGGCGGGCAGCTGCAGCGCCGTCAGCGCGTCGATCGCGCCTTGCGGGTCCTTCCGATCGAGCAGCTTCGATTCCGCTGCCAGCATCTGCACTTCCGGGTCGCCGGCATAGCGCTCGGCGGCCTGCGCAATCAGCGTCGCGGCCTGTTCGGTGCGGCCGGCCGCGCGGTCCGCCATCGCCTGGTGGTAGTAGCCGGCGAGCAGGAGCCGCTCGACGTCCTTCGGATCGCCGCTCCGTAGCCCGACGCCTCCGGCGTAGGCGTAGACGAGCTCGCCGCCATGCTCGCCGGTCTCGTACACGGCGTACACCCCGGCCAGCCCGACGACCGCGGCCAGCGCATGCACCGCGCGCACCTTCGGCGATTTGCGGAGCGCCAGCCCCAGTAGCTCGATGGCGCCGAGTACGAGCAGGACGATCTGCGTACGCTCGCCCCACTCTTCGTGTTCCATCACGGGCGGCCGCGCGCCCGGCGCGCGTTCCACGGGTCCGTGGGCCGCGGTGCCCGATCGCACCGAGACGACAGCCGCCAGCGCAGCCACGATCAACAGCGTCGACGCTGCCGGGCTGGCAAACGCCGGCCGGCCGAAGAGCGATACGAGACGGAAGGCCACTCCCACGATGACGAGGACGATCGTGAAGTGGACGATCTGTGGATGAAGGGCTGCCATGAGTGATCCTTGTCGGCTTTGGGCTTTGGGCTCTGGGCTTTGGCTGGCTAGAGGCTACGGGCCAAAGGCAAGCAGGCTCAATTCGAGCCCCCACCGGTTGACGCCGCCGCTGTGGCGACTACGACCGACGAGCCCGATGCGCCCGCATTGTAGTAGCGGAGGAAGCGCGCCGGTTCCGGCGCGTCGTAACGCTCGAGATTATGGGCCCATCGGTAGGCAATGGGCTGGTAAAGGAGCTGAACCTCCACGCGGTAGGGGCCGCCAGCGGGTATCGCCACGCGGTAGCGGACCCGATCGCCGCCACCCATGAAGTCCGCGTCGCCGCCGGCGCCACCGTACACTCCGATCTCCGCGGCCGCCGTTTCCTTGTCGAACCCGCGTGGCAGGAGGCGATTGTCCTTGAGGTAGCGGACGGCCGACAGCAGCCCGGTAGTCGGCAGGCCGGCGCGGTCGCCGAGGACGGGCTCGTAGATCTGCACTTGATCCGCGCGTGTGATCTCTTCGTAGTGCGGCTCGAAGGTCGCCGGATCGCGATCGGCGTCGTTGCCGGTGATCGCGCCGGTGTTCTCGATGGCACCGGACTCGAAGACGACGCCACCGCCGGCATCGCGCGCGGTCACGTGCAGCCACGTGCGCCGCGACGGGTAGCCGGTGGGGAACTTGTGGCCGGTCAGGTTCCGCACCCTGACATCGAACGCCAGGGTGCCGCCGGCGGCCCGCGGTTCCGACACGCCGACCTCGGCCGTCTCCTGCTGCAGCTGCCGAATCGTCGCCTTCGCCGTGGCGTCGAGCTCGGCCGGCAGGGCGTCGACGCCGAGCTCGGTGCGATAGCGGTTCAACAGGCGCACCATGAACGCGTTGCCGCCGACGAACAGATGGCGCGACAGGGTGTCGCGTGCGTCGCCGAGCACCGACGAGGCGCGGATTGGGCCCTCGGCCTTCGGCATGTGGCACGACTGGCAGCTCCGCTGCTCGCGGTTGAAGTCGCTGTGCTGCCATTCCTGATAGTTCATCTGCTCCGGCAGCGAGCCGATCACCTCGCCGTCGGGTCCGTACGCCTCCGTGATGAGCGTATGGCACGAGGCGCAGAGCTCCGACTGCTTCACGTGAGGCGCCTCGGCCTGCACGAAACCGGTGACCGACCGCATGATCGTCTGGTGGCCCGCATCGATGGCGTACGGCCCGAAGATCGCGCGCGCGCCGTTGGCCGGCGTCGGACGCATCACGAAATTGGAGTTGAAGCTCTCGCGCGTGCCCAGGCGATCCGGCGCGATCTGGTGGCAGACCGTGCACGAAATGCTGTCGGCGGCCAGCCGGTGCAAGGGAGAGTCGTCCCCCGCGATCGGCAGGTGCGCGAGGACCTGCCCCTGCCCACCCGCCGCGCGCTCGATGCGCGTGCTCATCGGCATGTGGCAGGCGGCGCATTCATCCTGGATTGCCGCGCTGTGCTTCGGATGATCGATGATCTCGCGGCGCACGCCCGCCTGCCAGTAGGGATCGCGCGCCGAATTCGCCATCATCGTCGACCGCCACGTCGAGCCGATGGACACGTCCTCCCCGGACGGCGTCGTCAGGCCGTTGTGGCAGGCGACGCAGTTGTCGGAATGGGAGAAGAGCGACAGGTCGGCGTGGACCTTCCGGCCTTCCGCGCGCGGTTTGGGCTGCTGCGCCTGGGCGGTGGCCAGAAAGACGGTGACCAGCCAGGCCAGACACGTGAGCGGCAACACCGGGGCGAGAGCAAAACGCGGCAGGTGGCGTGACATGGCCCGGGTCATTTCCAGAAGTGGAACAGGCCGCCGTCGAACCAGTCCCAGAGAAAGTAGGTGAGGATCTCCGGCTTGCGCTCCTGCCGCTCGTTGAGTGGCACGCGCACGCCGACGCTGACCAGTACGTGCTGCAGCTTGCTCAGCGACACCTGCATCTGAGGCACAACGTCCCATTCGGTGGCGCCGCTCGACGGCTTGGCGATCAGCACCTCTGCCATCGGCGACCAGGCGCGGCCGAATCCCTGATCCTGTGCGAGGGTGTAGCCGATGGCGGTGCGAAGGAAGCCTTCGTTGCGGCCGGCGACGTGATTGCTCGGCACCTCGAGACCGGTGTGCATCTGCAGGAAGCCGTTCGTTCCGAGCATCTGCCCCCACATCGCGAACGGCTCCACGACCGTGTAACCGTTGCCGAGCCCGCGGTCCTTGCTGCCGGTCGCCAGCGTGACCGCGCCGCCGGCGGCGAAGATGCTTCCGCGCTCGTGGCTCGCGAACAGCGTGCGCCGCACCGCCAGCTCGACATCGCCGAGTCCGCGCGCCCAGCCGCCGGCCTCGCGCTGCTGCTGCGTGAACGGAATCGTTACTTCGTATTGGCCGCGGGCGCCGATCCGGTGTTCGTAGACCAGCGCGTTGGTCACGGCCTTGCCGCCGGTGGCCGTGACGCCGGTCGTCCACACCGTCTCGTTCTCCGGAAACGCCTTCTCGGTGAAGAAGGCGCGCGGAAAGTTGAGGTCGCCGCGCGGCCACGCCGTGTCCCGGCAGAAGCTCCACAGGTGCTTGACCGCTCGGTCGATCTGCTCGGGCGTCAAGGCGTCGCCAAATGCCGGCATGTGCCGATCGAGCCCGCGGATGGGTCCCCCGCGGGTGGCGACGGCAACCCAGTCGGCGAGCGGCTCCACGGTGTTGGTGGGACAGTCGGTGAAGTCGGGGAAGCCGTGGCCGTTCGGGAGCGGCAGCTCGAAGCCCACGACGCTGCGCGGCGATCCCTTCCCGTCAACGGCATGGCAGGCGGCGCACGCGGCGCGAAAGATCTCCTCGCCGCTGGCGTCGGCCGGGAGCGCCTCGGACCGCCCGGCCACCAACAGCGCGGCGCACGCCCAGACGACAAGCGTGATTCGAGCGCGCACCCCGGCGGAATCGCGGAACACCGCCGGCGAGGCTAACCCACGTGTGTCACATCACGTGAGCTTGCAAGCGATTCTGAGAATCAGTCTTGATGACGCGGTTCGTGGACCGACAACGGAAATCACCAGTCATGTTCCGTTCTGTCACAGGTGCACGTTCGCGATGTGGCAGTTGCCCGAGTGCAGTCACAGGTGATGGCGGCATCCTGAACGTCGCGCTCTCACCCAAAGCGGCTACGGACCATGTGGCCGTGCCTTTGCTTTGACTCTTTTGAACACCGCTCGACTCCCCGGAGCCACGATGGACACCATGCACGTTCAAATTCGTCAACAGCTCGAAGCGCAGCTCGATCGACTGGTGCAGCCTCGCGACCAGGTCGCGGTATCGCTCGTCGAGCGACCCGAGCGATCGGGCAAGGCGATCCGCCTCGAAGTGGCGGCCATCCAGTCGGCGCTGACGCGCCTCGAGAACGGCACCTACGACGAATGCTCGAAGTGCGGGAAGCCGATCGATCCACGGCGCCTCGTCGCGCTGCCCACAACCACCACCTGTCTGCGCTGCTCGATCTAGATCTACGACTCGTCGTCCTTGAGCATTTCGAGGTGGAGCCGGTGGAGCAGCCGGTGCGCCGCCGGTGCGAGCAGCATGGCGACCATGGTCAGGAAGGCCACCCCGCTGAACAACGCGTAGGCGATCCCGAACACCTTGGCGGCGGGCGTCTTCAACGGATCGATCGGCCCCATGCCGGTGAGGATCATCGCGGCGTTGAGCGTCGCGTCCAGCCAGGGCAGCCCGGCGAACGTGTGGTAGCCCGCGGCGCCCAGCGCCAGCGACCCCGCGATCATCCCGCTGACGTAGGCGAGGTTGCGCAGGAGCCGGAAGACGAAGACCCGCTTTGGCGGAA
>DASYRM010000095.1:0-65505 GCA_036004405.1 Vicinamibacterales bacterium | reverse complement strand
GGCCAGCCCGCGCGCCCGCCAATCCAGACGAAATCGTTCGCGTCCACGAAGATGCCGTGCTCGCGTCCGACCCACTCGTAGCCCTCGCCCGGGCCGCCCCAGCTGGCCAGCAGCTTTCCCGCGGCGTCGAACTCGAGGACCGGCGGCGCCGCGTTCGCGCGCTGCGCCTCGGGAATCGACTGCGGGACGTGCAGCACCCAGATGTGGTCTTTACGGTCGACGGAGATCGACGTCACTTCGCCGAGCACCCAGTTGTTGGGAATCTTCGGCCAGGCGGCGTCCACCTGAAACATCGGCACCTTGAGCGCGCTGGCCGATTGCGCGTGCCCAGCGGCCAAGACGCCACAAACCATAGCGACGACAAGCAACACGTGACGTCTGCTTGACACGAGATCCCCTCCACCATCACCCGTCGTGCGCAGAAGGCGCATGACGGTCGGCGCGCGAAGCGCGCCAAGAAGAATAGGTGAATTCGCGGCGGGCGGCGAAGCCGCCGAAGCGCTAATTCACCTTGTCCAGGCCTTCCGTGAGCTCGATGCGCGTACCCCACGGGTCGGTGACGAACGCGATCGCGATGCCGAGCGCCTCGATCTTCCGGTAGGTGACCGTGGGCTTGGTGCCCTTGGCCTCGAGCTGCTTGAGGAACGCCTCGAGCCCCTTCACCTCGAACCCGATGTGATCGATGACGCGCCCGTCGGTGCCGACCACCGACGCGGCCGGCGTGAAGTTCAAAAGGACGCCCGGCAGCGTAGCGCTGACGAAGGCCGCCGGATTGGCCGACGGCGCCTCCTTGGCGCCGAACGTCTGCATGTACCAGGCCTGCATCTCCTTGTTCATGCCGGCGAAGTGCACGTGGTGCGAGGCGACGGGCGCCGCCTGCGCCTTCACCTCGAGCAGCTCCACCTTCATGTCGTCGGGCGCCATCACGTAGGCGATGCCGCTGACGGGCCCGCCGGTCACGACGCCGATGTCGTTTTCGACCTTCACGTTGGGCGGCGCCTCGGCGGCGGTGACGACGCGGAACCCGCCGGCCTTCACGCGATCGACGGTCTGCCGCAGGTTCTGCACGGAGAAGGCGATGTGATCGACGGTCGTGCCCTTGCTGCCGCCCGACGGCACCGGCATGTTGGCCGCGCGCATGAAGAGCAGCGCGTTGGGAAACTTGATGATCTCCGTGTTGTTCGTTCCGAACTTCACCAGCACACCGCCAAGCGCATCGATCCAGAACTTGCGCGCGGCCTCGGTGTTGGTGGTGTTCAGGTGATGGTGCCCGTAGACGATCGGGCCGTCCTTGGCGGCGAGCAGCTGCGCCGAGGCGGTGGAGACCGGCACCAGAGCCAGCAGGGCGACGAGAGCAAGCGAGATGCGTTTCATGGCGGGAATTATAAGAGGCCTTTGGCAAGAGGCCAGAGGCTCTTTGGATTACAGTTTTCTGCCGATGCGACTTGTCATCATCCTGACGTGCTGCCTAGTGCTCACCGTGTCTCTAACCGCGCAGTGGCCGACCTATCTGCGCCCGGACGTACCGCGCAGCGCGGACGGCACGCCGAACCTCAGCGCGCCGGCGCCTCGCCAGGCGACGGGCAGACCGGATTTCTCGGGCGTGTGGGAAAGCCGGATCCCGCCGAGCGGACGACTCGGGGGGCCGATGATTCCCAACCTCGGCGACGGACCGCCGGTCGCGACGTTCGTCAACGCCGGACGCAACATGCAGGGCGGGCTCCCCTACACGCCGTGGGCGGCGGAGCTCCGCAAGCAGCGCCAGTCCACGTTCTCCCAGGACAACCCCGACGCCAACTGCCTGCCCGTGGGCATCATGCAGCAGCACACGCACTCGCAGCCGCGCAGCATCGTCCAGACGAAGGACGACCTGCTGATTGCCTACGAGGCCAACGGCGGGCTGCGGCACATCTTCCTCGACGGACGGGGCCTGCCGGCCAACGATCCGCAGCCGTGGTGGCAAGGCTACTCGGTGGGGCGCTGGGACGGCGACACGCTCGTGGTCGAGTCGTCCGGCTTCCGCGACGACGGGTGGCTCGACGTGGACGGCAGCTACTTCGGCAGCACCACCAAGGTCACCGAGCGGTTCCGGCGCGTGAACTTCGGGCGGCTGGAGCTCGACGTCACCGTCGAGGACGCCAAGGCCTACACGCGCCCGTGGACGGTGCGCGTCAACTACCGGCTCGTTCCGGATCAGCAGCTGATCGAGTTCGTCTGCAACGAGAACGAGCGGTCGTCGAAGCACTACGTCGGCGCGGCCCGCTAAGAACGCGGACCGCGCACAGTATCTGGCAAACCGGCTTAACGCCGGTTCGCGATTGAGTACGAGGACACAACGAGATGGCGCTGCACCCGCAATGCAAGGCATTTCTGGATCAGATCGCCGCCGGCGGCGGACGGCCGTTGCACGAGCTGTCGCCCGCTGAGGCCCGCGCGAACGCGATGCCGGCGGAGCTCGCCGGTCCCGAGCAGCCGGTCCACCAGGTGGAAAACCGCAAGGTGCTCGGCGACGGGGGCCTCATCCCCGTCCGTGTCTACCGCCCATCATCGGCGTCGCCGCTCCCAGCGTTGATCTACTTTCACGGCGGCGGGTTCGTGCTCGGGGGGCTCGACATGGTCGATCGCACGTGCCGCGCCCTGGCCAACGGCAGCGGGTGCGTCGTGATTTCGGTGGATTACCGCCTGGCGCCGGAGCATCCCTTTCCCGCGGCCGCCGACGACGCCTTCGCGGCCACGCAGTTCGTCGCGGAGCACGCCGCCGACTTCGGCATCGACCCGTCGCTCATCGCCGTCGGCGGCGACAGCGCGGGCGGCAATCTCGCCACGGTGGTGGCTCTGCGGGCCCGCGACGCGGGCGGCCCGGCGCTCGCTTTTCAGCTGCTGGTGTACCCGCTGGTGGACTTCACCGACCACGACAGCGGCTCGATGCGCGAATATGCCGAGGGCCACTTCCTCACCACGGCGATCATGGACTACTTCGCCGACCACTACCTGCCGCCGGGCGTCGATCGGCGTCAGCCATGGGTGTCGCCGCTCAATGCCAATCTCGCGGGGCTGCCGCCTGCAGCCGTGCTCACCGCCGAGTGCGATCCGCTGCGGGACCAGGGCGAGGCCTACGCCCGCCGCCTGCGAGACGCGGGCGTCACGGCCAGCCTCAAGCGCTACGACGGGATGTTTCATCCTTTCTTCGGTCTGGGCGGGATCATCGATGGCGCGCGAGAGGCCGTCGCCGACGCCGCGGCCGCTCTCAAGACGGCGCTGACGCGCTGAGCGCTGGTCCTTGAGTGGGCTACTTCGAAACTCCTGGCATCCACCAGCCGCTGCGAGGGAAATTCATGACTCGACCATCTGGAGTCGTCAGAGTCACTGTATGGGCCACTCTAGACCCATCCTTTGCACGCCAGAGAGTCACACTGACCTGATCGCCCTGTTTGACGAAGTCCAGGCTGCCGAGCTCTCTCTTGAGAGCGTTCGGAGGCGGCAGCTCCATCTCCCAGCCGGATACCGTGCCATCGTCATTCCTCGCGTCCACCCACAGGCGGGCGTGCGGATTCGTCCAGTCGATCCTGGTGACCACCCCGCGAATGGCAATCTCCCGATCGACGTCGTACTGCGCTGGGACCGAGTGATGCGCCAGCCCCGGCAGAACCGAAGCGGCCAAGCCGACCCCTAAACCTGCAATGGTCAACTTCGCTTTCATCGCGTCACCTCCATGCCTGAACGAGCCACGAAGTGGGACCAAGGACTAAGGACCTGAAGATGATCCCGGAAGGGAGACGTAGAAGCGCGCGCCCTCGCCGGCGCGCGACTCCACCCACACGCGACCGCCGTAGGCTTCGACGAGGCGCCGGCACACCGGCAGCCCCATGCCGATGCCGTCGTACTCCTCCCGCCGGTTCACGCGCTGGAAGAGCTCGAAGATCTGCGCGTGGTCGCTCGGGTCGATGCCGATACCGGCGTCGACAACCGAGAATACCCACTGCCCGTTGTCCTGCGCGGCCGCCACCTGGATCTGCGGCGCGCTGCCCGGCCGCCGGAACTTGATGGCGTTGTCGAGAAGCCGGCGGAACACTTCGGCGAGATCCCCCTCGCGCATGCGCACCACGGGTAGCGGACCGCGGTCGAGGCGGGTTTGGGTGTCCGCGATCGCGCGGCGGAGATCGGTGAGCGCGCGGTCGAGCGCGGCGTTGCCGTCGGCGGTCGCGGCGCCGTCGATCGACACGTGCCCGGCTTCCACGAACGTGCGCAGCTCCTGGACGAGCCGCAGGATGCGCCTGGCGCTGTCGGCCGCCGCCTGCGCGAGCTCACGCGACTCGGCATCGAAGGCGCCCTGCCGGCGCTCGAGCAGCTGCGTTTGCAGGGCGATATCGCGGAGCGGCTCCTGCAGATCGTGCGACGCGGCCCAGGCGAACTTCCGCAGGTCGTCGTTGCTCCGCCGCAGGTGCTCCAGGAGCATCGAGGCCTCGAGCGCAGTGGCGGCGGTGCCCGCGAGCACGCTGAGCGACTTGATCTGACCGGCCGGCATCGGCCGCTGGGGCGTCGTCACGCGGCACACGAGCAGGCCGATCAGGCGTCCATCGACGACCATCGCGATCGGATGCTGCCAGGCCGAGCGAGCCGTGGATCGCAACTCCTCCGGCCGCTCGCCACCCCCGAGCAGCTGCTCCCGGCCGCGAAGCGCGGCAGCCACGAGCGGATCGGCCGCGGACAGGAACGGCGCGAGCTGCGACCCGCCCTCGCGGCCGCGCGATGCCGCCAGACGCAGCTCGGAGCCGGAGGCGTGCAAAACGTAGACGCCCACTTCGTGCGCGCGGCTCTGTTCGAGCGCCGCATCGGCCACGCGCGCCAGCACGCTCTCCGAATCGAGCGAGCGCGCGATCGTGTTGCTCACTTCATACAGGCTGACCGCCTCGCGCAGCCGGATGTTGTCGAGACGGAGCCGGCGCACGTCTATCGCCCGCGCAAGCACCGGGCGGATGGCGGTGAGGTTGAACGGCTTCAGGATGTAGTCGAGCGCCCCAATTTTCATGGCGTCCACGGCGCTCGTCACCGTGCCCTGGCCTGTCATCATGATGCCCACCAGGTCTGGATCGATCTCGAGCGCGGCTGCCATCAGAGCCAGCCCATCCATGCCTGGCATCATCAGGTCGGTGAGCAGCACGTCGAACGGCTGCTCGCGCAGGGCCGCGAGCGCCTCCTCAGGCACCGAAAAGCCGGTGACGTCGTACCCTTCAGGAGTGAGCGTGCGGCAGAGGGCTTCCATCTGCCGCGCCTCGTCGTCGACCACCAGGAGCCGAGGGTGCATCGTTCCTGGAATCTTACGGCTTGGCGCGCCGAAGCCCGTAGGGCGAGGGCGGCCGAAATCAGGTGCACGTTTGCCGGAAGTGCACAGCGGCTGGAGTAGACTTTGGCCGCCTCCTCCGTTCGGGCACGAGCGTGACCATCGACCGTGACTTCCCGAAACCCGTCGTCGCGTACGGCGCTGCGGTAGCCGCAGTCGTCGCAGCGCTACTGTTGAGATTGATCCTGGCTCCGTGGCTCGGGCCAACCAATCAATACCTGTCGTTTTTTCCCGCGATTCTGGCGGCGTCGTGGTTCGGCGGCTTCGGTCCCGGCGTCGCGGCGGCCGTGCTCTCCTCGGTGGCCTCGTTCGTCTGGATCCTCGAACCCACCGGCTTCCTCAAGCTGCCCCCCACTCAGGATCTCAACGCGCTGGCCCTGTTTGCGGTCATCTCGATCGGGATCGCCTACCTCAGCGGCGCAATGCGGAAGGCGCAGGCGGCCGAGAGCCGAGCCGCGCTCGAGTGGCGCACGACCCTGGCGAGTATCGGCGATGCCGTCATCGTCACCGATCGGCACGGACACGTCCGCTTCATGAACCCGGTGGCCGAGCGGCTCACCGGCTGGACGCTCAACGAAGTGCTCGACCGGCGGCTCGACGACATCTTCACGGCCGTGGACGAGGACGACACCACGCGCCCGGTCGAGAGCCCGGTGGCGCACGTGCTGCGTGAGGGGCGCGCGATCGTGCTCACCAGCCGCACGGTCCTGCGCCACAAACAGGGCCGGATGCGCCCGATTGCCGACAGCGCCGCGCCGGTGCGGAACGCGGCCGGCGAGATCGACGGCGTCGTGCTCGTCTTCCGCGACCAGACCGCCGAGCGCGAGTCGACCCGCGAGCTGAGTCGCAGCCGTGGGCTGCTGCAGGCGATGAGCGACCGCACGCCGGCCGTCACCTACGTGAAGGATCTCCAGGGCAAGTATCTGTTCGTGAACAAGAGCTTTCTCGAGCTCTTCCACGTGACGCAGGACGAGATCCTGGGGCACACCGACGTCGACCTCTTCGGCGCCGAAATCGCCGAGCGTTTCATGTCGATGGATCGGCGCGTCGTGCAGGCCAACGTGGCCCTTACCGACGAGGAGGTCGTGCCGCTCGAAGACGGGGACCGCACCTACCTCTCGGTGAAGTGCCCGCTGTGGGACGAGGCCGGCAAACCGTACGCCGTGTTCGGCGTGTCCACCGACATCAGCGATCGCAAGCGAATCGAAAGCGCGCTCCTGGAGAGCCGCCGCCACTACCAGGCGTTGGCCGAAGCGCTTCCGCACCTCGTGTGGACGTGCCGGGCCGACGGCTACTGCGACTACCTGAGTCGGCAGTGGGTGCAGTACACGGGGCGGTCGGCCGAGGAACAGCTCGGCGCCGGATGGGCCGACGCGATCCATCCCGACGACCGCGCCCGCGTGGAACAGGAGTGGGGGCTGGCGGTCGAGCGCGGCCACACCTACGACGAGGAGTTCCGGCTGCGGCGCTACGACGGCACCTACCGCTGGTTCCGCACTCGCGGCGTGCCGCTGCTCGACGCCTCGGGCACGCTCGTGAAGTGGTTCGGCTCCAACACCGACGTCGAAGACTACAAACGGTCCGAGCAGCGCCTGCGCGCACAGCTCGAGCGGCTGGACCTCTTCGATCGGCTCACGCGGGCCATCGGCGAGCGGCAGGACCTGCACGGCGTGCTGCAGGTGGTCGTCAGCAGCCTCGAAGATCATCTGCCGCTCGACTACTGCTGCGTGTGCCTCTACGACGCGGCGGACCGCATGCTCACGGTGGAGTGCGTGGGCGAGCGCGGCCAGCCGCTGGCCGGCGCGCTCGACCTCGGCGAGAAGGCCCACGTGCGCGTCGACAACGACGGCCTGGCGAAGTGCCTGCGCGGGCTGCTGGTGTACGAGCCGGACATCCAGGGGGCGCCGACCCCGTTCTCTCAGCGGTTGACGCGGGGCGCCATCCGGTCGTTCGTGGGCGCGCCGCTCGTCACCGAGAGCAACGTCTTCGGCGTGCTCATCGCCGCGCGGCGGGTGCCGGCCGGGTTCAGCAGCACGGACTGCGAGTTCCTGCGGCAGCTCAGCGAGCACGTGGCGCTGGCGGCGCACCAGGCGCAGCTGCACACGGCGCTGCAGCGCGCGTATGACGACCTGCACCAGACGCAGCACGCGGTGATGCAGCAGGAGCGGCTCAAGGCGCTCGGCCAGATGGCGAGCGGGATCGCCCACGACATCAACAACGCCATCTCGCCGGTAGCGCTCTACACCGAGTCGCTGCTCGAAACCGAAACCAGCCTCAGCCCGCGGGCGCGCGATTACCTGGAGACGATTCAGCGGGCCAACGAGGACGTGGCGGCGACGGTCGCGCGGATGCGCGAGTTCTATCGCCCGCGGGAGGCGGAGCTGGTGCTCAGCCCGGTGAACCTCAACGACGTCGCGGAGGACGTCATCGGGCTCACGCGCGCTCGGTGGAGCGACATGCCGCAGGAGCGCGGCGTGGTCATCGAGCTCGACACCTCGCTCACGGCCAACGCCCCCGTGGTGCCGGGCGTGGAGTCGGAGCTGCGCGAGGCGCTCACCAACCTGGTGTTCAACGCGGTGGACGCCATGCCCGAGGGCGGGACGTTGAGCGTCCGCACGCGGCGGACGTCGGATCCTTCACGCGACGAGGCCCCGGACCGCGTCTACATCGAAGTGTCCGACAGCGGCGTCGGCATGGACGCCGAGACGCAGCGGCGCTGCCTGGAGCCGTTCTTTACCACCAAGGGCGAGCGCGGCACGGGGCTCGGTCTCGCCACGGTCTACGGCACGGTGCAGCGCCACGGCGCCGAGATCTACATCCTGAGCGCGCCCGGGCGAGGCACCACCGTGCAGCTGGTGTTCGCGGCGTCGCGGGAGGCCGCCGTGGCGCCCGAACCGCCGCGCGTGCAGCAGCTGCCCCAGCAGCGCATTCTCGTCGTGGACGACGATCCGCTGCTGCTCAAGTCGCTGCGCGACACGCTCGAGATCGACGGGCACGCGGTGACGACCGCGAGCGGCGGGCTCGCGGGGCTGGAAGCGTTCTCGGCGGCGCGCGAAGCGCAGGCGCCTTTCAATATCGTGATTACCGATCTGGGCATGCCGTACGTGGACGGCCGCCAGGTGGCCGGCGGCGTGAAGGAGCTGTCGCCGTCCACGCCGGTGATCCTGCTGACCGGCTGGGGCCAGCGGTTGATGGACGACGGCGAGCGGCCACCGCACGTGGACCGCGTGCTCAACAAGCCGCCGAAGCTCGCCGACCTGCGGAGCGCGCTGGCCGCGCTCACCACGGCGGCCGGTACGTAGAGGCGCACCTCTCAGGTGCGCCTGCCCAGGCGGACCTTTCAGGTCCGCCTCTACGTACTATGTCTTCAGCGCCTCGAGCACACGCGGCGCCCGGAACGGCACCCGCCGCAGGCGCACGCCGGTCGCATCGAAGATGGCATTCGCGACCGCGGCGAGCAGCGGCTTGCACGCCGTCTCGCCGGCGCCGTAGTGCGGCAGGTCGGGCCGGTTCGGGTTCGGATCGCCGTTCACGAGGACGACGTCGATCCGCTCCGGCACGTCCTGGTGCGTGAGCGTCGGGTGGCTCGCCCAATCGACGCTGAGGACCTTCTCGGTGTCGAACCGCACTTCCTCGTGGAGCGCCCGGCTCAGCGAGTGGAGCATCGCGCCCTCGAGCGTGCGCGTTAGCGCCTCGGGGTTGATCACCAGCCCGCAATCGTGGGCGCAGACGATGCGTTTCACCCAGACACGGCCCGTCCGGCGGTTCACCTCTACGTCCACGATCTGCGCGACGATCGTCTGACTGCGGAACGTGTAGGCGACGCCGCGCCCGGTGAGCACGTCGCCGCTGCCGATCGGCTTGGGCGACGGCCGCGAGTCCCAGCCGTACTTCTCCACCGCGGCCTTGATCACCGCAATGGAACGGGCGCGTTTGTAGCCCATGTCATCGACCGGGCTCGCCATGAGCAGCTTCATGCGGAACGCCACCGGGTCGGCCTTGGCCGCGGCGGCGAGCTCGTCGATGAACGATTCGGACGCGAAGGTCACCTGCGGGCCGTCGGGGTCGCGCAGGTTGCCGGTGCGGATCGGGTTCTCCCACAGCAGCGGCAGCCCGACCACGTGCGTCAGCGTGCGCTGGTTCGGGACGACGTACATGTGCGACGGCGTGGACGACGTGCCGCGCGAGGGCTGGGCGCGGTGCTGGCCGGAGAGCTGCGCGATCAGCACGGTGTCGGGCTCGTTGTAGCCAACGTGGTTGTGGTCGGCCGCGCGGCCGTTCCACTCCAGGGCGGTGAGATTGCCCTGCGCGTCGAGCGCGCCGCGCATTTTCACCGCGTAGGCGGGACCCTTCGTGTCCCACGCCGTCTCCTCGTTGCGCATCCACTGCACGCGCACCGGGCGGCCGAGCTCCTTGGCCAGGAACGCGGCCTCGAAGCCGGCGTCGTCGGCGGCCGTGCGCCCGTAGGCCTGCGGCCCCTCCATCCACACCACGCGCACCTGATCGCGCGGGATCTGGAGAAAGGTCGCCACGCCGTTGCGCAGGCCGTACGACTTCATGTCGTTCGAGTAGATGGTCATCTGCCCGTTCGACGGGTCGGCCATCGCGTGGGCCGGGCCGATCGCGGTGTGGCCCTGATACGGCACGTCGTAGTCCGCTTCGATCACGTTCGCGGCCGCCTTGAGGGCCGCGTCAGGATCGCCGGCCACCGCGGGAGGTCCGCTGAAGGTCGGCGTGGCCGATCGCATGTACGTGAACAGGTCGTCCGACGCGGGGAACGGCGAGGTGGCCGGCTTCTGCCACGTGGCCTTCAGCTGACGCGCGGCCTGAATCGCCTGCTCTTCGCGCTCGCACACGACGGCCAGGTAGTTGCCCTTGCGCACGACCTTCACGAGCCCGGGCACGCCCGCCACCGAGGCTTCGTCCACGCTCACGAGCTGCGCCCCGGCCGCCGGCGGCTTCACGTTGCGCGCGTGCAGCATGCCCGGCACCTTCGCGTCCACCGCCCACTTGAGCGAGCCGTCCACCTTGGGCGGGATGTCGTAGCGCCGCGGCGAGCGGCCCGTCATCTTCATTTCCTGGACGGTCTTGAGCTTGGCCTGGCCGGTGGTGGTGTCGGTGTTGTTGCCCGTCAGCGTGACGTTGAAGCGCTTGCCGCCCACGAGCTCGCCGTAGGTCACCTTCTTCGACGGGTCGGCCTTGAGGGTGACGACGCCGTCGCTGACGGCCAGCTGCCCCACCGGCACGCCGAACTTCGCCGACGCCATGTCGAGCAGCACGCGGCGCGCCTCGGCGGCCACGCGGCGCATCGGCCAGCCGTCGGTCTGCAGCGCGTCGGAACCGCCCGACCCGCCTTGATCGACCGTGAGGTTGGTGGTGCCCATCACGACGCTGGTGGCGTCGAAGGCCATGTCGAGCTCGTCGGACATGATCTGCCGGAACGCGGTGCCGGTCCCCTGCCCGAGGTCGGTCTTGCCGACGTAGAAGGTGGCCGTGTTGTCCTGGCGGATCACGATCCAGGAGTCGAGCTGATGGAAGTCGGGATCCTGATAGGGGCCGCCGGCGGCCGCCTGGCCGAGCACGTCGCGGCCCGTCGCCGCGATGCCCACCACGAGCATCCCCGACAGCTTGATGAATTCGCGGCGCGAGGTGTCGGGGATCATGCGGTCACCATCGCTTTCGCCGCGCGCTTGATGGCGGCCTGGATCCGGTAATACGTCATGCAGCGGCACAGCGTCGTGGCCATGCCCTGGCGGATCTGCGCGTCGGTCGGATTCGGCGTCTTGCTGAGCAGCGCCGCCGCCGTGAGGATCTGGCCGTTCTGGCAGTAGCCGCACGCCGGCACCTGCTCGTCGATCCAGGCCTGCTGCACTGGATGCAGCCTGCCGTTCTGCGCCAGCCCTTCGAGCGTGGTGATGCTGGCGTCGGCCACCGTGGAGACGGGCCGGATGCACGAGCGCACCGCCTCGCCCTTGATCAGCACGGTGCAGGCGCCGCATTGGCCGAGTCCGCAGCCGAAGCGCGGGCCCTGCAGGTTGAGATCGTTGCGCAGCACGTACAGCAGCGGCGTCGCGGGATCGACGTCCACTGTGTGTGATGCGCCGTTGACGGTCAGCGACACTGTGGCCATGCGGTGAATTCTAGGTCAGGTGGGTCTGGTAGGCCAGGTAGGTCAGGTGGGGGGCCGCCTCGTCCGAAAGTCGCAGGTCCGCGTGCGGCCTCAGGGATCTGCCGAAACTCCGGCTCCTGAGCTACAGTCGCGGTATATGTCGACGACAACCCTGCTGACTCCGGGCCGCATCGGCGGCCTCGAGACCCCGAACCGTTTGATGATGGCGCCCATGACGCGCAGCCGCGCCCTGGCCGGCGGCGTGCCGTCTGAGCTGGCCATCGACTACTACGCGCAGCGCGCCTCCGCCGGGTTGATCCTCACCGAGGGCGTGGCGCCCACGGCCGTCGGACTCGGCTATGCCCGCACGCCCGCCGTCGAAAGCGCGGAACAGATTGCGGCCTGGAAGCGCATCACCGCGGCCGTCCACGCGAAGGGCGGACGGATCTTCATGCAGTTCATGCACGTCGGCCGCATCGGCCACTCGGCCAACCGCTACACCAGCGAGCCGCTCATCACGCCCTCCGCCGTGCGGGCCGCCGGGCAGATGTGGACCGACGCGCAGGGGCTGCAGGACTTCGACCAGCCGCGCGCGATCGAGACGAACGAGATCCCCGGCGTCATCGAGGGCTTCGCGCAGGCGACGCGGAACGCGCTGGCCGCCGGCTGCGACGGCGTCGAGCTGCACTCGGCCTCCGGCTACCTGCCGATGCAGTTCCTGTCCACCGGCACCAACAAGCGCACCGACGGCTACGGCGGCAGCGTGCAGAACCGCATCCGGTTCGTCGTCGAGACGCTGCAGGCCATGACCGCGGCCGCCGGCGATGCGTCGAAGGTCGGCATCAAGATCAGCCCGGCGATGCCGTTCAACGACATTCAGGACGACGACCCGATCGAGACCTACACGACGCTCGTGAAGGCGATTGCGCCAATGGGGCTCGCCTACCTGCACGTGCTGCGCACGCCGCCGATCCCCAACATCTTCGAGATCCTGCGACCGCTCTATTCGGGCACGTTCGCCGCCGGGGGAGCCTTCGGCCTCGCGTCGGGCAACACGGCGCTGGCGTCGGGGCTGGCCGACTACGTCGTGTTCGGCAAGCTGTTCACGTCGAACCCGGACCTGCCGGAACGGTTTGCGTCGGGGCTCGACCTGACGCCGTTTGATGCGACCACGTTCTACACGCCCGGCGCCAAGGGCTACACGGACTTCCTGCCAGCGACCGCGCAGAGCGCGTAGCCACTACGTAGAGGCGCACCTCGAAGAGGTGCGCCTGCGCAGGCGGACCTCGCAGAGGTCCGCCTCTACGAAATCAGTCGATGGCGCCCAGCGAGCGCAGCAGGTCGGCGGTGGCGCGGCGATCGTCGCGGTTTGCAATCAGGCTGAGCGGCGACTGGCCCCGGCCGTTCTTCACGTTCACCTGGGCGCCAGCCACCACGAGCCGTGACACGACGCGCGTCAGGCCGGAGCTGGCGGCGGCGTGCAGCGCGGTGTCGCCAGCCTGATTCGCGGCGTCCGCCGCCGCGCCCGTCTCGAGCAGCTTTTCCACCGTGCGCAACACCAGATCCTCGCTGGCCGCCCGGCCGCCGTCGATGAGCGCCACGCCGCGGCGATCCTGCGTCGCCGACGCGCCAATGCCGGCAGCGAGCATGAGCGCCGTGGTGCCGTCGCGCATCGTCACCCGCGCGTCCGCGCCGCCGTCCTGCAGGACGCGCACGATCTCCGGCTCCAGGAAGCGCGCCGCCAGCAGAAACGGCGTGGACGGGATGAGCGCCGCCGGCAGGTCGAAGTCCTGACTGGTTCGCCGCATCGGCGAGCCCTTCGTCATCGCCGCGTTGACCGCCGCCCCGCGCGCCAGCAGCGCGCGCACGAGCGCCACGTCCGGGCGCAACACAGCGGCATGCAGGGCGGTAAACCCGATCGCCGCGGCGTTGGGATCGGCACCGCCATCGAGCAGCACCCGGGCCGCGTCGCCATGCCCGCTGTAGGCCGCCAGCGTCAGCGCCGGAAGGCCGTCGGCGAGCGCGTCGTTGGCGTCGGCGCCGGCCGCGAGCAGCAGCCGCGTGGATTCGGCATCGCCGGAGCGGGCGGCGAAGAGGAGCGGTGTGCTGCCGCCGCGGCGCACGGTGTAGTTGAGCGCCTCGCGGCCCGCCCGCTGCGTCACCTCGCTCGTCACGACCTGCTCGTAGACGGAGGACCGGGCCCGGACGTCGGCTTTGGCCGCGAGCAGCGCCGAGACCGCCGCGGGATGCCCCTGCGCGGCCGCCCACATGAGCGCGGTCTGCTGGTGCGCCGCCTCGCGGGCCTCGACGCGCGCCCCGCGGGCCACCAGCGCGCGCACCGCGGCCGCGTCGCCCGTGCGGGCACAGTTCATCAGCGGTGTCTCCCCGCTCGGCAGCGCCAGGTTCGGGTCGGCGCCCGCCTCGAGGAGGCGCGACACCATCGGCGCGCTGTGATTGGTGCAGGCCAGGTACAGCGCGGTGGCACCAAGGTCGGTCACGGCGTTGACCCGCGCCCCCGCCCGGAGCAGCGCCTCCGCCATGGCCAGGTTGTCACGATGGGCCGCCCAGTGAAGCGCGGTGCTGCCGTCGCCCGAGGCCTGGTGCACGTCGGCGCGACCGGCGAGCAGCGCCCGCACGGCGGTGGCGTCGCCGGCGCGTGCCGCGTCCACCAGCGGCGTCTCGCCGCTGGTCACCATCACCGGCACCCAGCCGACCACGAACATCGCCGCAAGCGCGGCGCCTGTCACGCGCATGTCAGAGCCCGCCGAGCTGTCGATCGTCCACGCGGCCGGTGCTGTCGCCGAGGCGATCGCGGTGCACGCCGAAGCGATCGAGCAGCGTCAAGTGCAGGTTGGCGAGCGGCAGGCTGTTGTAACGAATGTGACGGCCGCCCTTCAGCCAGCCGGCGCCGCCACCGGTGAGCACCACCGGCACGTTGGTCACCGAGTGCGCGTTGCAGTCCGACAGGCCGGTGCCGTACATCAGCGTGATGTGGTCGAGCAGCGTACCGTCGCCGTCGGGCGTCGCGCGCAGGCGCTCCAGCAGGTAGGCGAAGAGCTGCACGTGATAGGCGTTGATCTTCGCTACCTTGGCAATCTTCTCCGGCTCCATGGCGTGATGCGTGACCGGATGGTGAGCATCGGGCACGCCCACCTGCGGATAGGTCATGCCGCTGAACTCGCGCCCGAGCATGATCGTGATGACGCGCGTGAGATCGAGCTGATAGGCGAGCACCTCGAGGTCGAACATCAGCTTGACGTGGTCTTCGTAGCCGGCGGGCGCGCCCGAGGGGCGGTCGAGCACCGGCAGCTCGCGGCCGCTCTGGCTCTCGGCACGCTCGATGCGCCGCTCCACGTCGCGAACCGACTCGAGGTACTCGGTCAGCTTGCCACGGTCGCCGGGGCCGAGGTCGCGGCTCAGCCCGGCGATCTCGTCGCGCACCGAGTCGAGGACGCTCCGCTGCTGGCGGATTCGCGACAGCCGCGCGCGGGCGTCGGTGCTGCCGGCATCGCCGAAGAGCCGCTCGAACACGGCACGCGGGTTGTGCTGCATCGGCAGCGGCGTGTTGGCGCTCCGCCACGAGATCGTGTTGGTGTAGGCGCACGCGAAGCCCACGTCGCAGGCGCCGGCCGTGTCGCTGTTCTCGATCGCGAGCTCGAGCGAGGCCAGCTGGGTCTGCGCCCCGAGCCGATCCGCCAGGATCTGATCCACCGAGATGCCGGCGTCGAGCCAGGTCTCGCTGGTCGGCGGCGAGATGTCAGTGAGGTAGCGCGTGGACGCCTTGGCGTGGGCACCGCCCGGGCGCCCTGCCGATGGAATGCAGTCGAGCCCGCTCAGCACCGTCGTCTGCGAGCGGAACGGCGCCAGCGCCTGCAGCGTCGGCGTGAGCTCGAATGATGCGCCCTCGGTGGCCGGCAGGTAGTTCTCCATCACCATGCCGTTGGGCACGTAGACCACGCCGAAGCGGTGCACCGGCGCGGCGGCGGTCTGCGCTCGCGCGGTGAGCGCCGGGATCATGCCGTCGAGCAGCGGCAGCGCCAGCGAGGCGCCGAGCCCGCGCAGGACCGTCCGCCGGGGAATCGACTTGCGGAGCGCCATCATGAGCCTGCCCTTTCAGACGCAAACCGGAACGGCACGCTCGTCACGATGCCGTTCAGGATCGACGACCAGCGGTAGTCTTGACTGCTCGCCTCGCGCACGATGCGGCGCACGGCCGGCATGTCCGCGGGCTCGAGGCCGCGGCCAAGCGCGTAGGCCAGCAGCTTCTCGGTGAACGTGCGGACGAAGTCTTCGCGGTGGCCGGTCAGGAACGTGCGCAGGCCGCGGGCGCCGTCGAAGCGCGAGCCGTCCGGTAACGTCGCGGAGGCGTCGATGGGACCGGCGCTCGTGGCCACGCGCCACTGCCCGAGCGCGTCGAACTGCTCCATCGAGAACCCGAGCGGGTCCATGCGCACGTGACAGGTGGCGCACGCCGGGCTCTTGCGGTGCGCTTCCATCTGCTCGCGCTGATTCAGCACGCGGCCGGGCGACGCCTGCTCGAGCGTCGGAACGTCAGGAGGCGGCGGAGGCGGCGGCGAGCCGAGCACGGTATCGAGGAGCCATCGCCCGCGAAGCACGGGCGACGTGCGGTTCGGATACGACGTCGTCGTCAGCACGCTCGCCTGCCCGAGCAGCCCGCCGCGGACGCCGTCGCTAGAGGTACTGGCAAAGCTGACCCGGCGGAAGTGGCTGCCGTACACGTTCGCCACGCCGTAGTGCTTCGCCAGACGATCGTTCAGGAAGCTGTAATCGGCGGTCACCAGTTCGGGCACCGGCCGATCGGCCTCGATCTGATCGGCCAGGAAGAGCCGCGTCTCCTCCAGCATCGCCCGGCGCAGGTTCTCGTCGAACTCGGGAAAGGCGTCGACGTCGGGTACGACGCCGGCCACCTTGCCCACCTTCAACCACTGCAGGGCGAAGCTGTCCACCAGCGCGCGCGAGCGCGCGGCGGCCAGCATGCGGCGCACGTGCGCCTGGAGCACGGCGGGCTCATGCAGGCGTCCGCGGCTCGCGTCGAGCCGCAATGCGTCGTCGGGCACGCTGCTCCAGACGAAGAACGACAGGCGCGACGCCAGCTCCAGGTCGCTCAGAGGAAACACCGCGCCGCGCGCCAGGCCCGCCGGCTCGCGGACGACACGGAACAGGAACGACGGCGCCGCCAGCACCCGCTCGAGACCGCGCTGGATGCCGGCGTCGAACCCCGCGTCCGCCCGGCCCTGGTCGTAGAACCGCAGCACCGTGTCGAGCTCCGCGGCGGTGACGGGCCGGCGATACGCGCGCGTGGCCACGCGCTCGAGGATGCGCCGCGCACAGTCTCGTTCGGCGGCCGCCTGCGACGGCCGGCAGACGAAGACCCGCTCGTTGCCGGAGAGCTGCGCCGCCGGCGCCAGCGGACCGGCGACGGCCACGGTGTCGACAGCCGGCTCACCGTGATAGAGCTCGTTCGTCGTCCGGGCAAAGCCGCGCTGCCGCGGCTGCAGGATGCCCTCGGGCTCCCAGAAGCGCCGCACGAACGACACGCTGATCTCGTGCGACCCGGCGGCGACCGGCACGCGCACCTGCAGATCCTCGTCGGCGGTGTGCATGTAGACCTCCCAGGGCGGATCGCCCTGGGTATTGCCGGCAAAGCTCTCGGGCGCCGTCAATCCGCGCCCTTCGCCGCCGATCGTGAAGCGCCGCAGCCGCACACCGTCGAGCCGCACGTCGATCTGGTGCGGCTCGCCCATGCCGATGATGTAGCGATAGAGCTGCCGGCGCAGGGTGACCGTGATCGAGTAGTCGCCCGGAGCAGGAAACTGATGCCGGACCGCGATGCCGCCCTGGGTGCCGAACGGCAGATCGTCGCTCACGCGCTCGTCCTGCGTGAGCGCCGTCGGCACGGTGTAGACCTCCTCCGACTTCGGAGCGGAGGGATCGGCCACCGCGAGCCGGCTCACCCGATAGGCGGCCGACAGATAGTTCTCGAGCAGCGCCGGCGACACCGACAGCACGCTCGCCACGTTGTCGAACGTCTGCTGATCGGGCTCGTCCGCGGGCAGGAGCGTGGACGCCGGCAGATCGATGCCGAGCAGATCACGCACCGCGTTGGCGTACTCGGTGCGGCTCAGACGATGCACCGCCACACGGCCCGGCTGCGGGTGGGCATCAGCCTCCGCATCCAGCGCCCGCTCCAGGGCCTCGGCGGTGGCGCGATAGGTGGCGTCGTCGGGACGAATCGCGCCGGCCGGCGGCATCTCGTGGGTGCGAAGCTTCCGCACCACTCGCTCCCACACGCCGTTGTACCCGCCCACCGCTGAGGGGTCGAGGGTGGCGAGCGAAAGGCCGCCGGTCCGCAGCCGGTCGTTGTGGCAGCCGAGGCAGTAGCGATCGAGGGTGGCGCGAACGGCGGAGAGCGCGGTGGTTGGCGGCACCGGCGCCGGCGCCACCTGCGTGCCGGCGCGTGCGCCGGTGAGCGGCGCACTCGCGGCCAGAAGCCACGCGCAGCCGGCGAGAACGAGGACCCGAGCCGCGGGGGTCGTCATGGGTTCGCGCCCGGAGCGTACAGCAAATAGAGGCGGACCTGAAGGTCCGCCTCTACGTACCCTACCCGCCCTAGTTCGCGGCGATGACCACGCGCGCGTTCCCGGGCGTTCCGACGGTCAGGCCGGAGTTCCCGGTGAGAAACACATCCACGTTCTCGTTGGCCTCCGACAGGCCGTCGGCAATCGGGGTGACGGTCAGGGTCACCGTCGACGAGCCGGCCGGGATGAAGACCTGGGTGCCAAGCGCCACATAGTCGTTCCCGCTCTGCGCCGAGCCGGTGGCGCTGAAGGTGACGCGCAGGGCGACCGTCGTCGGGCCGGTGCGGGTGATCGTGAACGTGCCCGTGTCCGGCCCGGCCTCGGCCGCCGACGCGTCGGTGGCCACGATGGTCACGACGGGGCGATCGTTGTCGGCAATCGTCACCGTCGCACCCGACGGGCTGCCCACCGTGTAAGCGCCGTCGGGCTGCACGGTCACGTCGACCGTCTCGGCCCCCTCGAAATCGGGATCGTCGACCGGACGCACCTGCACGGTGGCCGACGCCAGGCCTGCGGGAATCGTCACGACGCCGCTCAGCGACGCGTAGTCGCTGCCGTTCGTCGCGGAACCGCTCAACCGGTACTGCACGGCGAGCGCCGCGGCGGTCGATCCGGTGCGCGTGAAGGTGAACGTGCCCGGATCGGGACCGGCCTCCGAGGCGCTGGCATCGGTGGCCGCGACCGTCACCGTCGCCGGCGTGAAGGCGTTCACGGTCACCGAGTCGGTGCTCGACGCCCCCGACGGATCGGTCACCGTCAGCGAGACCACGTAGGCACCCACCACGTCGGGCCCGAAGTTCGGCGCCATCGACGAGGCGCTCGCCAGCGTGGCGGCACTGCCCGCGGGCACCGAGGTGAAGGCCCACTGGTAGGTCAGCACGTCGCCGTCAGGATCGTTCGACCCTGCGCCGCTGAGCGTCGCCACCGAACCGGTGAAGACCGACTGGTCCGAGCCGGCGTCGGCCACCGGCGCGCGGTTCACCACGGTGACCACCACGGTGTCGGGAGCGCTGTCCTGGAAGCCGTCGTTGACGATGAGCTGCGCCACATACTGACCGGCGCGGTCGAGCGTGAACCACGGCGAGACGACGTTCGGATCGCTGAGCGATGCGGCACTGCCAGCCGGCACCGACAGCAGCGACCAGCGATAGGTCAGGCTGTGTCCATCGGTGTCCGAGGAGGCCGTCCCGTCAACGGTCGCAACGCCGCCGACGAAGCGGCCCGGCTGATCGGCGCCGGCATCGGCCACCGGTGCGGTGTTGCCGGTGGTAATCGTCACCGTGTCGGGCGCGCTGTCCACGCTGCCGTCGTTCACGATGAGCTGGGCGATATAGATGCCCGGCCGGTCGGCCCCGAACGAGGCCGCGACACTCGAAGCACTGCTCAGTGTGGCGGTGCTACCCGCGGGGCGCTGAATCAGGGCCCACGAATACGCCAGCAGATCGCCGTCCACGTCGCTCGAGCCGTCGCCGATCAGCGTCACCGTGCGGCCGGCGATGACCGACACGTCGGCTCCGGCATTGGCCACCGGCGCCGAGTTGAGCGTCGTCACCGTCACCGTGTCGGCCGCGCTCGACACCGTGCCGTCGTTCACGATCAGCTGCGCGACGTAGACGCCGGCGCGATCGAGAACGAACGCCGGCTGCACCGCCGTGGGATCGCTGACCGCCGCTGCGCTGCCCGCCGGCCGGCTCGTGAGCGCCCACACATAGCCGAGCGGATTGCCGTCCACGTCGGTGGACGCGCTGCCATCCAGCGTCACCGTCTGTCCGACGTAGGCGGACTGATCGGGGCCGGCATTGGCCACCGGCGCCGAGTTGACGGTCTGCACCTCCACGACGTCGGCGGCGCTGCTGAGCGCACCGTCGTTCACGATGAGCCGCACCTGGTAGAGGCCCGGCCGATCGACGACGAACGTCGGCTGTACGGCGCCGGCGCCACTGAGCACGGCGGCACTGCCGGCGGGGCGCGACACGAAGGCCCACGCAGAGGTCAGCGCGTCGCCGTCCACGTCGCTCGACGCGCCGCCGTTCAACGTCACCGTCTGGGTGACGAGCGCGGTCTGATCCGCGCCGGCGTTGGCCACCGGGGCGGAATTGACCGTGCTGATCGTCACCGTGTCGGGGGCGCTCGACACCTGGCCGTCGGTGACCACCAGGCGCACGACATACGTGCCGGCGCGATCGACGGCAAACGACGGCGTCACCGACGCGGCGCCCGTCAGCGCCGCGCTGCTGCCGGCCGGCACCGACTGCAGCGTCCAGGCGTAGCCGAGCGCGTCGCCGTCGGCGTCGCTCGAGCCGCTGCCGTTGAGCGACACGGTGGCGCCGACCGCCGCGGTCTGATCCGGGCCGGCGTTGGCCGCCGGCGCGGTGTTGACGGTTGTGACCGTCACCGAGTCTGCCGCGCTCGACGCCGACCCGTCGGACACGATCAGCTGCGCCGTATAGGTGCCGGGCCGGTCCACGAGGAATGTGGGCGTCACCGCCGACGGATCCGAGAGCACGGCCGCGCTGCCCGCCGGGCGCGACGTGAGCGCCCACTGATACGACACCGCGTCGCCGTCGGGATCGCTCGACGCGTTGCCGTCGAGCGTCACGATGTGCGTGACGAGCGCGGTCTGATCGGGGCCGGCGTTAGCCACCGGGGCCGAGTTCGCCACGGTGATCACGACCGAATCGGGCGCGCTCGGCAGCGACCCGTCGTCCACGATCAGCTGCGCCTCGTAAGTACCGCGGCGATCCGGCATGAACGAGGTGGTCGGGTTGGACGGCGTCGACAGGCTCGCGCCGCTGCCGATCGGGCCCGTCAGCGTCCAGTTGAAGTGAATGGGATCGTGATCCGGGTCGCTCGAGGCGCTCCCGTCGAGCGTCACACGCGCGCCGGGCGCAACCGACCGATCGGCGCCGGCATTGGCAACAGGGGGATGATTCGACGGCGAGCCGCCGCGCATCGGCGTAATCGCCCAGCGCAGCTCGGGCCACAGCCCGCCGAAAGGCTGCTTGCGGTGATGGCGGACCGAGAAGGTATCGAGGCTGGCCGCCGTCCGGCCGGTGGCCACCGGCCCGAACGTCAGCGTCGCGTCCACCACCCTGGTGCCGCGCGCCAGGCTCGTGACCGTCGCCGTGGCGCCGGTCAGCGGCGCCCCGAAGTTCGTCAGCCAGGCGCGATAGGTGTACTCGTTGAGCTCGGGCGACACCTTCTGCACGCGCACCAGCTCGTAATGGTGAATCGAGCGGCGGCCGTTGGCCCGCTGTTCAAACTGGCCGCGCCCGTCGTTGTGCGCGAGCACGCTCTGGCACAGCACGATGGTCCCCAGCAGGCACGCGAGGCCTGCTCCATGCAGCAGCCGGACAAATCCACGCATCATCGCCACTCCCACGGACTGGAGAGCTGCATCGCGCTTGCCTACGTCCGAGAGTCGCGACGTGGCGTGCAGACGCGGGCGGCCGCGTGCTCGAAATCTGGGCGAGTGTGCGCCGGGCGTTACGGGTCTGTCGTCGAGGTGTGGCTCGAAGCGGAACAGCGCTCCACGATTTCGTGTGACGACGGCACACGAGGTGCGCAAAATGAAGTCAGATTCCAGCCAGACTGTGTGTTCGCCGTACCGGTATCAGCCTCAGGAACATCGATCGGCGAACTGGCGGGGCGGCTGCGGATCGTTGATGCTGATTTCGGCGCGCAGCCCGGCGCCGTTCTCGCAGCGCGATTCAAAAACTCCCCGGAAGCGATGGATCCGCCCCGAGGGCGTGGTCTCGTAGTCCACCCGATCGACGACCACCCGGCCGGTGCCGACGCTGCACGTCCGGCCGTTGATCGCCACCAGGAAGTAGGGCCGGCTGGTGTCGGACGTCGGCCCCACGAGGCTGGCGTACTCGCCCTCGTGGATCGTGTTGCCAGCGGGCAGCCCGAGGGCGAAGGTCCACTCGCCGCCGCCGGGTGCCGGCACGGTGAAGAACAGCGAGCGCCCGCCGCAGAGGGCGCGGCCGCTCGCACCCAGCAGACCGCCAGGGTTGCTCTGCACCTGCGTTTTGCCCAGTCCGACATAGTCGCCGGGCTCACTGATCACCCGCACTGCTGGTGGCGCCGTCACGACGAACTCGACGGTCTTGGTGACGCCGCCGCTCGTGGCCGAAATGGTCACCGGCGTGTCGTCGGCGACCGGCTTGGCGATGAGCTCCAGCCGCTGCTGCGAGCTGTTGGGCCCGATCTGCATCAGACCGCTCGGCTCGAGCACCGCCGGGCTCGAGGACTTCGGCTCGATGATGGTGAGCGAGGTCGCGGGCGAGCGCAGCGTTCCCTGCATCTGCCAGAACACCTTTTCGTACAGATATTTGTTGCCGAAGATCTCTTCGAACTTATCGAGCACGCCCTGCGCCCAGACGTCGATCTTGGCGGTTTGAATCACGCCGCCCGCCGTGGCCGTGAGCGTGACCGTCGTGTCGGTCGGAGTGATCGAGGTACTGATCGACGCATCGGCGCTCGCCTGCCCCGCGGGCACGGTCACGGAGGCGGGCGCCGTCAGGAGCCCGGCGCTGCTCGACAGGCTCACCGCGAGGCCGCCATCGGGCGCCGCGCTCGTGAGCCGGACCGTGGCCGTCGCCGTCTGTCCGCCCGTCAGCGACGGTCGATCGAACGCGAGGCCGATCAACGTCGCCGCCCGAGGAGTCGGCGCCGGCGCCGGCCCTCCTGGCGTCGGCGACGGAGCCGTCGTCTCGTTACCGCCGCACCCGACCACGATCAGTGCAACGAACACCCACACCCATTTCACAACCGCATCCCGTCGCGCCCGACGATCACCTGTCCGTCGAAGTGCTTGCGCACGGCGTCGATGTAGGCGGTCTCGGGCAGCTCGCCCGGGTTCCCGCCGGGCAGCAGGTGGCTCAGCACCACCGTCTTGACCTTGGCCTCGGCCGCCATCTTCCCGACGTCCTCGGTGGTGGAGTGCGTTTCGGCCACGTGCCGCGCCACGCTGTTCTCGTTGCCGGCGGCAATCGCCTGCCGCGCCTGCTCCGCCAGCCGCGCGTGCTGCGCCACGTCCATCGCCTCGCACACCAATAGGTCCGCGTTGCGCGCCAGCTCCACCAGCCCGGGCGACGGCGCCGTGTCGCCCGAGAACACGATGGAGCGTGTGGCCGTGTCGAAGCGGTACGCAAGCGATCGGTACGGCATGCGCGCCTTGGCGCGATCGGGAAAGTGGGTGTTCTCCACCGCCTTCACCGTCACGCGCTCGTCGCGAAACACCTCGACCGGCGTGGCCGAGGCTTCGAGATCGCGCCCCCTGAACAGCGTCTCCGGCCGCGCCTGACGCCCTTCGTCCACGATGCGGATCTCGACGTCGCCCTTGAAGAAGGCGATGGCACCTTTCACGAGATCTGCGGTGCCGTAGGGCCCGAGGACCGTCGTGGACGGCGGAGGGCCGCCGGTCATCTGGTGCGACAGGATCGCCGCCACGTCCGTGGTGTGATCGTTGTGCAGGTGCGTGAGCCAGATCGTGGCGACCTCGGCAGGGCGGATGCCCGCCTGCACGAGCCCGCGCAGCGCCCCGTAGCCGCAGTCCACGACATACGGCTGGCCGTCCACGATCACGGCGTTGGCCGCCTCGCCGCGCGCGAGGTTGATGCCCGGACCGCCCTGTGTGCCGAGCAGCAGCAGCGTGGTGCCCTTCGCGGGGACACGCACCGGCGCGCTGGGCGGGCCGGCAGGCGGGGCCGGCGCCGGTGCCTGCGCCCACAGGGGTACCCGAGCCGCGGCGGCTATCGCCGCCCGCCGCGCGGCGTGACTCAGGACCGGTCTCCGATTCATGCGTTCGAGCCTCATCGCGGCAACGGCAGTGCGAAGGCGTAGAGCGCGGTGCCGCCGCCCAGCAGCACGTACTGCCGTCCGTCCAGTTCGTAGGTGATCGGCGAGTTGCCGACCCGGCCGATGCCCGAGTGCCACAGCGTGGAGCCGTCGCTGGTCCTGAGCGCGATGGCGCTGTTGGCCGAGTCGCCCGTGAAGGTCACGCCGCTCGCCGTCGTGAGCACGCCCGCGGCGCCGTCGCCGCCGTGGAGATCGTGAGACCACCGCGGCTTGCCCGTGCGGTAGTCGAGGGCGCGGAGCACGCCGTGACTGTAGACGCTGTAGTCGGCGCCGGCCCACCCGTACTTGCCGTGCTCCGGCTTGAAGAAATAGATGCCGTAGCCATCGTTGGCGCTGACAACCAGGAGCCCCGTATTCGGATCGAAGCTTGGCGAACGGTAGTTGGTGCCGCCCTGTTCGTTGGGCGCCACCAGTCGTCCGTCGCGCGACGGCTCCTTGGCGGGATTCGGCTGCGGACGTCCGGCTTCGTCCACGCTGCTCGCCCAGTTGGCGGCGGCAAACGGCGTGGACAGCAGGCTCTTCCCGGTGGTGCGATCGAGCACGAAGTAGTAGCCGTTGCGCGACGCCTGCAGCAGCAGCTTGCGCGGCACGCCGCCGAACTCGGCGTCCACGAGCACTGGCACTTCCGCGGCGTCCCAGTCGTGGGTGTCGTGAGGCGACGCCTGGAATCCCCACGCGAGCGTGCCGGTGTCGGGATTGAGGGCCACGATCGAGCAGGTCCACCGGTTGTCGCCCGGCCGCACCTCGCCGTTGAGCACGGGCGTTGGGTTGCCGGTGCCGACGAAGAGCAGATTGAGGTCGGGATCGTAGGTGCCGGTCATCCACATCTGACCTCCCGTGGCGCCGCCGCTCACCGCACCCGGCGTGTCGGGAGGCGGCGTGCTGTAGAACGTCCACTGCGCCTTGCCGGTGTCGGGGTCGAACGAGCGCAGGATGCCGGGCAGGTTGTCGAAGTCGCCGGACACGCCCACGATCAAGTGATTGCGAATGAGCAGCGGGGCGTTGGTGGACCAGTAGCCCTTCTTGGCGTCGGCAATCACCACGTCCCATTTCACGACGCCGTCGCGCGCGTCGAGCGCAATGAGGTGGGCGTCGGGCGTGGTGAGAAAGACGGAGTCCTTGTAGACGGCCGCGCCGCGGTGTCCGATGTGGAACCCGTCGTTCATCGGATACGTGTAGCGCCACAGCTGACGGCCGCTGCGGGCATCCACGGCCCAGATGTTGTCGGGCGTCGTGAGGTAGACGACGCCGTTGGCCAGGATCGGCGTGGCCTTGATCTGCTGGGTCTGGCCGGTCTGGAACGCCCAGGCGAGCCCGAGCTCTCCCACGTTGTCGGGGGTGATCTGGCGAAGCGCGCTGTGATGACGGCCCGAGTAGTCGCCGTGATACGTCAGCCAGCTGTCGGCCGGCGGCTTCAGCAGCGCAGCCGGATCGATGCTCTGCGCCCCCGCGGGCACCGCGAGGAACAGAACGTAGAGGGCGGTCTTTAGAGCGCCCTTCTGGCGGACCCTAAGGTCCGCCTCTACGTACCTAGCGAAGCGTCTGCAGGTACGCCAGCACATCGTGCATGTCTCCATCGGTGTACTTCCCCAGCTGCTCGACGTGCGCCTGCAGCCGATCGTCCACGGTGTAGGTCACCTGGCTGGCGGGCCACGAGCGGCGCCAGCCGTTGGGATCGGTGATCGAGATCGTGAACTCGTCGCGATAAGCCAGCACGCCGGTGACCACCTGCCCGTCGCGCAGCGTCACCCGCACCGCCGGCGGCTTGGGCGCCGGGCCGGCGCCACGGCCGCCCGTTCCCGGATAGAGCATGCGCTGAAGCAGCGGCAGCCCTTCGTATCGCGCCGCGACGCCCTTGAGGTCGCCCGTCGCCGAATGGCAGCGCGCGCACGCCTTGTCGAAGTAGCGGCGCCCCGCGTCGGCGTTGCCGGTCTGCAGATCGGCGGCATCCACCGTCCGACGGTTACCCGTAGCCTTCGCGGCCTGTTCGCGCTGATCATGAATGAACGCAACGATGGCAGTGACGTCCGCGTCGGCCAGGGTGAATGCCGGCATCCCCTTGTCGGGTCGGCCGCTACGCAGAAGCGGGCGGATCTTGTCGCCGCCGACGTCGGTGCCCACCAGCGCCGAGCGGGTCAGGTCCGTGCCGCCCTCGCCTCCCGCGGCGTCCCGCCCATGACAGAACCCGCACTGCGCCGCAAAGCGCGTGCGCCCGCTGTCGATCTGTTCGCGCGAAAAGCCCTGCGGGGCGGCGGCGGGCGTGGGCCGCACCGACGCCGGGCTGGCCGCCTGCCCGCGCCCCTGCGCTGCCAGGGTGGCCATGCAGCCCAGAACCAGGACGGTAATTTGAAGAACACCCATCAGGGGCACGAGTATCATTTGGCCCGCCTGCGCTGAGCAAGCGGGCCAGGCGGGAATTTCTTGCGTAGGGGCGGATTTTGAAGCGAATTGGAATGGGACTCGTAGGCGCGGGCTTCGTGGGCCCGCACCACGTCGACGCCGTGCGCCGGCTCGGCTACGTGGACGTCGTGGCGGTGGCGGGCAGCAACGACGACTCGGGACGCGCCAAGGCTGAGGCGCTCGGTGCGCGGCGCGGCTACGGCAGCTACCAGGCGCTGCTCGACGATCCCGAGGTGGACGTCGTGCACAACGCCACCCCAAACCACCTGCACTATGCCGTCACGTCCGCCGCGCTGGCCAAGGGGAAGCACGTCGTCTCCGACAAGCCGCTGGCGATGACCGCCGCCGAGTCGAAGCGTCTGGTCGAAGAGGCCCGGCGCGCCGGCGTCGTCGCGGCCGTCACCTTCAACTACCGCGGCAACCCGCTGGTGCAGCAGGCGCGGCACGCCATCGCCCGCGGCGACATCGGCTCGCCGCACTTCGTGCACGGCTACTACCTGCAGGACTGGCTGCTGAAGGACACCGACTACTCGTGGCGCCTCGACCCCGACAAGGGCGGTGCGTCGTCGGCGCTCGGGGACATCGGCTCCCACTGGTGCGACCTGGCTCAGCACGTCACCGGCCGTCGCATCACGCACGTCCTGGGCGACATCACCACCGTGATCAAGCAGCGCCGGAAGCCGCGCGGATCCCGCGAGGCCTTCCAGGCCGGCGGCGGCGGTGACGTAGACGTCGTGGACATCAAGGTGGAAGACCTCGCGTCCGTGCTGGTGCGCTTCGAAGGGGGTGCGCGCGGCGTGTTCTCGGTCGGGCAGGTGTGCGGCGGACACAAGAACGACCTGGTGCTGGAAGTCTGCGGCGCCTCGGCGTCGATGCGCTGGCGGCAGGAGCATCAGAACGAGCTGTGGATCGGGCGCCGCGACGGACCCAACGAGCTGCTGCAGAAGGACCCCTCGCTGCTCGACGCCGAGACGCGCGGCTACGCGCACCTTCCGGGCGGGCATCAGGAGGCGTGGGCCGATGCCTTCTGCAACCTGATGCGCGAGATCTACGCCACTATCAGTGCCGGAGCGCCCTATCCCGCCATGGCGCCGATGGTCGCCACCTTCGAGGACGGCTTCCGCGCCAACCGCATCGTGGAGGCGATCCTGTCGAGCGCCGAGGACGGCGGCGCCTGGACCCGCGTATGACCGCTATTGAACCGACTCCTTTCAAGCCGAAGTTCATGCGAGTGGGCGTGCTGACCGCCGCCCTCCAGGAGCTGACGCCGCGCGACGTGCGCGACGCCGATCCGGATCGCGCCATCGAAGACTGGCTGCAGTTCGCGCTCGACATTGGCGCCAGCTACATCCAGCTCTCGGCGGCGCTCCACCCCTCGCAGTCCGACGTGCCGCCCGAGGCCATGCTCGATCCGGTGGCCAACACGCTGGACCTGCGGCAGCCGTTCGATCGCACGCGTGCCGCGCGCGTGCTGGCCGCCGTGGCCAATGCCGGCGTGGGGCTGTCGGACCTCGCCTACTTCGACAACCTGCTGCACCACGATCCGGCGACGCGCCGGAGCAAGCACGACTTCCTGCTGCGCGTGTTCGACGCGGCGGCGCTCCTCGGCGTCAACGCGGTGTGCGGGTTCGTGGGGCGCAACCAGCAGCGCGGCATGGACGAAAACCTGGTGGACTTCGAGGAGCACTTCGTCCCGCTGCTCAAAGCCGCGAAGGACCGCGGGCTCACCTATCGCGTCGAGCAGTGCCCGATGCCCGGCTGGACGACCGGCGACAACTGGCACAACAACATCGCCTACACGCCGGGCGCCTGGATTGCGCTCCACCGCATCTGCGAGCGGCACGGCGTGGGGGACCAGTTCCGCATCCATTACGACCCGTCGCACGCCATCCTGATGGGGCAGGACACGCGCTCGATCTTTCAGTACCTGAAGGACGAGGGCTACGGCTTCCTGATCGGCGGCTTCCACGTGAAGGGGCAGGTGATCGACGCCAAAGGTGTCGCCGCCTGGGGCTACGGCGGCCAGACGATGGAGCGCGGCGACTGGGTGCGCGGCCAGCCGTCGAAGCGCGCCGCCGACCAGCTGAACGCGTGGAAGAAGCAGACCGTGCTGTGCGAGCACGAGCTGCCGGGCCCCGCGCGGCACGATCCCCTCGCCTATCTGCAGAACCGCACCGTGGACTGGCTGGATCATCAGCTGGCAGCGCGGGAGCTGCTGCCGCTCGACGTCTCGAACACGCACCTGGTCGTGGAGCACGAGTACCCGGCCGCGCGCATCCAGGATCGCGAGCGCCTGAAACCGATCCTGCAGGGCTCGCTGGCGTTCGTGCGTCACATCGACGAGGCCGCCGGGTGTATGTACGCATTGCAGCACGAGGTGCTGGCTTCGCAGGGCATTCCGATTCAGGGCGTCGGCCGACAAGCGTTTCGGTCGTAATCCGTCGTGGGGGCCACCTTTAGGTGGCCCATGGTGAATCATGAAACTTCTCTTTGTCCTCGTCCTGGTGGCCGCGGCCGCGCAGACACCGCGCACGATTCCCGTACTGCTGCTCGACGGCGAGAGCGGCGGGCGCTACCACGACTGGCAGCGCGTCACCCCGGTGCTGAAGAAGATGCTCGACGAGACGGGCCTCTTCGCGGTCAACGTCGTCACCGCGCCGTCCACGACCGGTGAGCTGGTCGGCTTCGATCCGCACTTCGCGAACTACCGCGCCGTGGTGATGAACTACGACGCGCCGCAGGAGCGCTGGCCCGCCGCGCTCAAGGCGTCGTTCGAGAGCTACATGACCGGCGGCGGCGGCCTCGTATCGGTGCACGCGGCCGACAACGCCTTCGCGGGCTGGACGGCGTTCAACCAGATGAACGGCGTGGGTGGCTGGCGCGGGCGTCGCGAGGAGGCCGGGCCGTTCTGGTTCTACCGCGACGGCAAGCTGACATCCGATGCGTCACCGGGCTCGGCCGGCAGCCACGGCCGCCGCACGCCGTTCCTCGTCACCGTGCGCGACGCGACGCACCCGATCATGCGCGGGCTGCCGCCCATGTGGATGCACCAGGGCGACGAGCTCTACGCGCGCCTGCGCGGGCCGGGGAAGAACATGACGGTGCTTGCCACCGCGTTCTCGGATCCGGCCAACAAGGGCAGCGGCCGCGACGAGCCGCAGCTGATGGCCTTGCAGTACGGCAAGGGCCGGGTGTTCCATACGACCATGGGGCACGACATCGTGGCGCTGAGCTCGGTGGACTTCGTGGTCACGCTGCAGCGCGGCACCGAGTGGGCGGCCACCGGCGCCGTGACGCAGAAGGTGCCGGCCAGCTTCCCGACGGCACAGACGGTCAGCTATCGCAGCGACCTGGCCGCCATGGATCCCGACTATCCCAACGGGCTGGACAATCTCGATCTGCCCGGGCCGCAGCGGTAACCATGAACACCGCGACCACCGCTCCGACGTTGGCGCGCCTCTTCGCCGAGCTCGTGGACGGCACCGGTGCGTTCGACGGCGGCTACATCCTCAACACCGGCGACGGCGGGCTGCTGGCCTCGCTCGCGAAGCTGTCGGCTGCCGATGCGTCGCGCTCGACCAACGATGGCGCCACGGTGGCCGCCCACGTCCAGCACGAGCGCTACGGCCTCTCGCTGATGAACCGGTGGGCAGCGGAGGGTGGCAATCCGTTCGCGGACGCGAAGTGGGACGAGGCGTGGAAGACGCGCGAGGTGGACGCACGCACGTGGGACGAGATCCGGAACGGGTTCGCAAAGGAAGCGCGCAACTGGTTGGACGTGCTCCGCACGCCCCGCGAGGTGAGCGAGACCGAGCTCAACGGCATGGTCGCCAGCATCGCGCACCTCGCGTATCACATCGGCGCGATCCGGCAGATCGACAAACAGGCGCGCGGCCCGAAAGAAGGGACCTATCCGAGCGCCTGATTCAACACCCGCGCCAGGCGCAAGCCGCCAAGCGCAAGGCGCTCGTCGATCTGCGCGATGTGCGCGCGATAGTAGGCCTCGTCGGCCGCACCTCGCGGCGGCAGCAGCGCCGCCTTCGCCAGCGCGTGCGATTCCATCGCCCATTCCGCCGCCGATCCCGACGCGCCCCACCGTCGCGCGGTGATCTGTCGCTCCAGCTCCGCGGCGTAGGCGCGGTCGCGCAGCTTTCGATGCGCAATGAGCTCGCTGTCCCACAGCGCGTGCAGGTTGCACGAAAAGCGCGTCCCGTCGGGGTATCCGCAGGTGGGCGATCCAAATACCGACACCGGAATCCCGTTGCCGCCGCGCTCGACGCCGAGCGCGTGGAACGGCTGGTGCAGGTCGCCAATCAGGTGGACCAGGAACTTGAGGGCGACGGCGCGGTCGGCGCGATCCAGCGAACGATCCGCGAGGCGCTCTTCGTTGTAGCGGATGCGATCGACGACGCAGTCGCGCCACGCGTCGCCGCGGCCGCCAGCGGACACGCCCGGCTGCCGCGGGCAGTCGCGATTGCGGTCGTAGCCGCGCGCGTCGGCGGGAATGTTGACGTAGTGCCAGAACGACGTCTGGTTGTTGCCTTGGAGGTACTCGTCCGCCCACACCGCCACGTCGGCGAGCGACTCGTCGCCGAGCAGCACCTGCACGTTCTTCCGCGCCGCCGGCGTCAGGTGGTTCTCGGCAACGAGGGCGACGAGCCGATGCCCCTGCGCCCCCCAGCCGTAGACCACCGCGCTCGCGGCGCAGGCGATCGCCAGAGCGAAGACGGCGGCGATGACGCGAGGCACCTCAGGCTCCGTCCCGCCCGGTGCACACGCAGTCGAAGTCACGCATCTCGAATGTCAGGCATCGCGGCGGAATGTACCACTCGCTCCGATAGCCGCCGTTCTGCGGTTGCAGTACGTGCACGAACATGCGGAAGGGCACGGCGATGGCGCCACCTGGCGTCACGAGCACGGACGACGGCAGGTCCGGAAACTCGACTCGGGCGAGCACTGTGACGGAATCGCCCTGAACGAGCTCGACGGACGACCTGGTGATGACTATCAGCCGGCCGCCCGTATCCTCCGTGAGCGCCCACGGCTCGCGGAGCAGCGAATGGCGTGCCCCGATGCCCCATCCCCGCTCCGCCGAGCGAGTCACGTCGAGCAGCACACCCTCGGATTTGTCGAGCGCAGACACCTTGCTGAACGCCCGCACATCGGCGCCGCGCCGCATCAGCCAGCGGACGTTCTGGTCCCAGATCTTCCGCCCGGGACCCGGTTGACGGGGATACCACCACAGCGAACCGCCATACTCTCCGGCGTCGAAGGCCACGAACCAGCCGTCGTCCACCGTCAGCACCGCGCGCCTCGCGTGGTCCCGCGCATATCCGATCGCCCAGCCATCGTTCCGGGGGCGTGGCCGTCCATCAGGATACGGAGGCGGTGGCTGTGGTTCGTCGATCGCCCCCGTGTAGTCGATCTCGTACGGGAGCGCGTCCCGTTGTGCTTGGGGCGGCAACGCGATTCGGGCCTTGAGTGTGTTGCCCTCGGACGATAACGCCCAGCCCGTGTCGAGCAGGCCGGCGCAGTTGCGCTCGGGTGTGCCCGACGCCGGAACGACCGTGACGCGTGTCCACGATGCCGGCACCGCCACCGGCTGCGGCTGCGGAGACGAATCGCACGCCGTCGCCACCAGGGCCGACAGGAGCAGCAGCTTACCGAACTTCAATTTCCAGCAGCCGCGCATCGACGTTGCCCAGGCGCACGACGGTGTGCGTCTCGCCGCGCGGCACCAGCACCCACTGACCGGGCGCATCGAGGCGCTTCAGGCCCACCGGCGCGGGCGCCAGCGCCTTGGCCTGCGCGTCGGGCCCTTCCGACATCACGATGCCGGAGATGAGGACGGCCACCGTCGGCACCGCGTGCGAGTGCGTCGACTGCGACGTGGGCGTCGCCAGGCGGACGTCGTAGATGCGCAGCGCGCGCCCGTCGGTCGCCAGCGTCGTCGCCAGCGCCGACATCGGCGGCGCCGCCGACCACGCCTTCGAGTCGTGCAGGTTCTCGACGGCAAAGAGCTGATACGGCGCGGTGCCGACGTTGTCGAGCTTGTGGCTGCTCGGTTTGCCCGTGTACTCGGTCACGGTGGCGTCGGCCAGCGGGCGCGGCGGCCGGTTCTGCGTCTGCCCGCCGGCCACGATGCGGGTCGGCGTGCCGGTATTCATCGACACCGTCGCGATGTCGTGGTCATGCCGGTGATCGGCCGTCGACTCGCCCGGCGCGACGCGCACGTCGAGAATGCGGAAGTCCGCGTTCTCGAACACGGTGCGGTGGTGCGGCTCGCTGTTCACGGGCACCTGGGCCGACAGAACCACGGACGCCAGCGCAACGGCAGTAAGGAGGGCTTGGACACGCATGCGCAGCGATGATCGCCGATCCGCAGCCCACGCGCCAGCCATGCCGTAGAATGCCAGCGAGGCTCCGCCTTGGAACAAATCGCATGAGGCTCCGCCTCGCTGGCACAGTGCCTAATTGCCCGCCCTGCGGGCGGGCGGCTTGCGTCGCGCGACTCGCCGTCTTCGCCCTCATGCTGAGCCTGCTGTCGGGCGCCCGGTGCGCACAGGCCGAGGACGGCTACGAGCTGTGGCTGCGGTATCCGCCGGTGTCGAACGCGGCACTGCGCGCGCAGTACCGGGCGGCCGTTACCGGAGTGCTCGTCGGCGGGAGCTCGGCTACTGCGCGGGTCGCCCGCGACGAGCTGACACGCGGCCTGCGCGGGCTGCTCGGCACCAGCGTGCCGGCGGTCTCCGGTGCCACTCGTGGTGGACTCGTCGTCGCCGGAACTCCTGCCACCTCGTCGCTCATTGCGGCGCTTGGCATCGGCGCGAAGCTCGCGCGCGCCGGCGACGAAGGCTACGTCATCGTCACCACAGGCGGGTCTAAAGGCCCGCAACGACGTGCCGTGACCGTCATCGCCGCCAACAGCGACATCGGCGTCCTCCATGGCGCCTTCGCTTTCCTGCGGCTGCTCCAGACGCACCAACCGATCGACGCGCTCGATATCGTCGAATCGCCGCGGCTGCGCCACCGCATCCTCGACCACTGGGACAACCTCGATGGCAGCGTCGAGCGCGGCTACGCCGGCTCCTCCCTGTGGGACTGGCCGACCCTGCCCAACTTCAAGGCGCCGCGCTACGCCGACTACGCTCGTGCGAACGCGTCGCTCGGCATCAACGGCGCGGTCCTCAACAACGTCAACGCCAAGGCGGCCAGCCTGACGAGCGAGTACATCGCCAAAGCCGCGGCGCTTGCGGAAGTGTTCCGGCCCTACGGCATCCGCGTCTATCTCAGCGCCCGCTTCACCGCGCCCATGGACATCGGGGGATTGAAGACCGCCGACCCGCTCGCGCCGGAGGTACAGGCGTGGTGGGCCGGCAAAGCCGGCGAGATCTACGCGGCGATTCCCGACTTCGGCGGCTTCCTCGTCAAGGCCAACTCCGAGGGGCAGCCGGGGCCGCAGGACTACAAGCGCACGCACGCCGACGGCGCCAACATGCTGGCCGACGTGCTCGCCCCGCACGGCGGCCTCGTCATGTGGCGTGCGTTCGTCTACGCCGACAACGCCAACGACCGCGCCAAGCAGGCCTACGGGGAGTTCACGCCGCTCGACGGCAGGTTCCGGCCGAACGTTCTGCTGCAGATCAAGAACGGACCGATCGACTTTCAGCCGCGCGAACCGTTTCACCCGCTCTTCGGCGCCATGCCGCGCACGCCGCTGTTGCTCGAGCTGCAGATCACGAAGGAGTATCTGGGGTTCGCGACCCACCTGGTCTATCTCGCGCCGCTCTTCGAAGAGGTGCTGGCCGTCGACACCGGCGTGAACGGCAACGGCCCCGCCGTGCGCGACCTGCTGCAAGGCGCCGCCGGCGTGGCCAACGCCGGCAGCCGCCGGAACTGGTGCGGCGCCGTCTTCGCGTGCGCCAACTGGCACGCCTTCGGCCGGCTGGCCTGGAATCCCACGCTCACATCGTCGGCGCTCGCCGACGAGTGGCTGCGCATGACGTTCACCAACGATGCGGCCTTCGTCGACCCGGTCAAGGCGATGATGCTCACCTCGCGCCAGGCCGCGGTGGACTACATGACCCCGCTTGGACTGACGCACCTGATGGCGCGCGGCCATCACTACGGCCCGGGACCGTGGGTGAGCAACGTGGGGCGCGCGGATCAGAACTCCACCTACTTTCACCGCGCCGACGCCACCGGCATCGGATTCGACCGCACCGCCTCCGGCAGCAACGCCGTGGCGCAATACGCCGCGCCGTGGCGCGAGACGTTCGGGCGCCTCGACCGTGTGCCGGACGACTACCTGCTCTGGTTCCACCACGTGCCATGGGGCCACCAGATGGCCTCCGGCCGCACGCTGTGGAACGAGCTGACGGCGCGCTACTGCCGCGGCGTCGAGGCGGTGCGGAGCATGCAGGCCACCTGGGCATCGCTCGCCGGGAAGATCGACGCCGGGCGCTACGAGGAAACGCGGGCGTTTCTCGGCATCCAGGAGCAGGAAGCGCGCTGGTGGCGCGACGCGAGCGTGCTGTATTTCCAGACGTTCTCGCAGCAGCCGATCGCGCCGGACGCCTGCGGGCCGCCGGCGCAGACGCTCGAGTACTACCAGTCGATCGTGTCGCGAAACGTCCCGGGCAGCGGGAATTGACGCACCGGCCGGCCCCATCTGCGAGGCGGGTCTGACGACCCGCAACCACGTACGGCGTAATAGAATCCACGCGCTCATATATGTCCTTGATTCCAACCCCGGCAGACAGATTCACGTTCGGCCTCTGGACCGTCGGCAACCGCGGCCGCGATCCGTTCGGCGACTTCGTGAGGCCGCCGCTCGACCCGGTGCAGGCCGTGCACTGCCTCGCCGGGCTCGGCGCCTGGGGTGTGAACTTCCACGACAACGACCTGGTGCCGATCGACGCCACCGCCGCCGAGCGCGACCGCATCGTGCGCGACTTCCGCGCGGCGCTCGCGGCCACCGGCGTCGTCGTGCCGATGGCCACCACCAACCTGTTCACCGACCCGGTGTTCAAGGACGGCGCGTTCACGTCGCACGACGCGTGCGTGCGCCGCTACGCGGTGCAGAAGACGATGCGGGCGATGGACCTCGGCGTGGAGCTCGGCGCCCGCACCTATGTGTTCTGGGGCGGCCGCGAAGGCGCCGAGGTCGATGCCGGCAAGGATCCCATCGAAGCCATCAAGCGATTCCGAGACGCCATCGACTTCCTGTGCGAATACGCGCGCGACCAGCGCTACGACCTGCGCTTCGCGCTCGAGGCCAAGCCGAACGAGCCGCGTGGCGACATCTATTTCCCCACCACCGCCGCCTATCTGGGCTTCATCCCTACGCTGGCCCACCCCGAAATGGTGGGCGTCAACCCCGAGTTCGCGCACGAGCAGATGGCGGGGCTCAACTCTTTCCACGCGGTGGCGCAGGCGCTCGAGGCCGGCAAGCTGTTTCACATCGACTTGAACGACCAGAAACCCGGGCGCTTCGACCAGGACCTGCGCTTCGGTTCGGAATCGATCAAGCCGCTCTTCTTCCTCGTCAAGCTGCTCGAAGAAGAGGGGTACGACGGGCCGCGTCATTTCGACGCCCACGCCTACCGGAGCGAGGACGAGGACGGCGTGTGGGACTTCGCCCGCGGCTGCATGCGCACCTACCTGATCCTGCAGGAGAAGGCGCGCGCCTTTGCCGCGCACGCGGAGATTCAGACGCTGCTCGCCGAGATCCGAGGCGATGGCGGCGAGCTGGGCGCCTTTTCGGCCGGCGCGGCGGCCGCGCTCAAAGCCGAAGCCTTCGATCGCCACGCCCTCGCCTCGCGACGCCTCGCCTACGAACGCCTCGACCAGCTCGTGATCGATCTGCTCCTCGGTGCCGCCTGATGGCGCCCGACGGCGCCCTCTATCTGGGCCTCGACTCGAGCACGCAGAGCCTGAGCGCGGTCGTGCTCGAGGCCTCGGGCGGGCACCATCGCGTGGTCTGCGAACTGTCGCTGCCCTTCGACGAGACACTGCCGCACTACGGCACCAGGCACGGCGTGCTGCCGAACGCCGACCCGGCGATCGCGCAGTCGTCCCCGGTGATGTGGGTAGAGGCGCTCGACCTGCTGTTCGCGCGCCTGGCCGGACAGCGCCTGGATCTCGACCGCCTGACGGCCGTCTCGGGCTCGGCGCAGCAGCACGGCAGCGTTTATCTCAACGACGCGGCGGCGCGCGGGCTCGCCGCACTGCATCCGGGGCGCGCGCTGCCGCAGCAGATCGTCCCGCTCCTGTCGCGGCCGACCGCGCCGATCTGGATGGACTCGAGCACCGGCACCGAGTGCCGCGAGATCGAGGCGGCGGTGGGCGGCGCGGCCGTGCTGGCGCAGCACACGGGCTCGCGCGCCTTCGAGCGCTTTGCCGGCCCGCAGATCCGGCGCTTTGCGAAGCGCGAGCCGGCGGCCTACGCGGCCACCGACCGCATCCATCTCGTGAGCTCCTTTCTCGCCTCGGTGCTGGTGGGCGCGCATGCGCCGGTCGATCCGGGCGACGGGTCGGGGATGAACCTCCTCGACCTTGCCACGCTCGACTGGTGGGAGCCGGCGGTCGCGGCCACGGCGCCGGACGTGCGGGCGAAGCTGCCCGCGCTGGCGCCATCGTCGGCCATCGCCGGACGGCTGGCGGGGTACTGGCGCGCCCGCTACCGCCTGCCGAACGCCAAGGTGGCGGTGTGGTCGGGCGACAACCCGTGCAGCCTGATCGGGCTCGGGCTGGTGCGCGAGGGGCAGGTGGGCGTCTCGCTCGGCACGAGCGACACCATCTTCGGCCCGATGCGCACGCCGGGCGTGGATGCCGGCGGCAAAGGCCACGTGCTCGGCGCGCCCACCGGCGAGTTCATGGGCATGACCGTCTTCAGCAACGGGTCGCTGGCGCGCGAACGGATCCGCGATCAGTTCGGGCTCACGTGGGAAGGATTCTCGCGCGCGCTGGAGACGACGCCGCCCGGCAACGGCGGCGCGTTGATGCTCCCGTGGTTCGTGCCCGAGATCACGCCGGAAGTCGCCAGACCGGGCGTGCGCCGGCAGGGGCTCGACGAGGGCGACGGCGCCGCGCACGTGCGCGCGGTCGTCGAAGCGCAGATGACGGCGCTCTGGCTGCACTCGCGCTGGATGGGGGTCACGGTCGACGTCATTCACGCCACGGGAGGCGCGGCGGCGAACCGGCAGATCCTGCAGGTCATGGCGGACGTGTTCGGCGCCGAGGTGCGCCGCGTCGAGGTGGGCAACGCGGCGGCGCTGGGCGCGGCCCTGCGAGCGCTGCACGCCGATCGCCTCGACGCCGGCGACCGGATCGCGTGGGACGGCATCATCGCCGGCCTCGATCAGCCGCCGCCGGAAGTGGTGCGGCCGAATCGTGCCCTCCATGGGATGTACCTCGCGCAGCGGCTGCGCTATGCCGAGTTCGAGCAGACGGAGTATGCTCGGGCGGGCGGGGAAGAACGGAGCGCGCACTCGTGAAACAGCTGCGAATCGCCGGCTTCTGCACCGCCCTCCTCGTCGCTTCCACTCTCGCCTCGGCGCAGGACGCCACCACCCTCGTCGCCGACGCCGCACGCGCCATGGGCGTAACGGGGCTGAAGGCGCTCACCTTCGGCGGCAGCGCCGCCTTCGGCAACTTCGGCCAGAGCCGCACGATTTCCTTCGGCCTCGCTTCGACGTCGATCCCGAACTACATCCGGACGATCGACTTCGAACGTCCGGCTTCGCTGGCCACCGGCGACACGATGCCGCCGCAGGTGAAGGGGGGCCCGCCACCGCAGCCCGGCACCTATCTCCAGAGCATCACGCCGGCAAACAGGGCGTGGGCGCAACAGCTGCAGATCTGGACCACGCCGTGGGGCTTCCTCATCGGCGCCGCATCCCACCGGCCGACGGCGGAGGCCCGGACGATCGACAACGTCCGATACCGCGTCGTGTCGTGGACGCCTGACCAGAAGGCGCCGTCCGGCGCGCCGTACCGGCTCGAGGGCTTCGTCAACGACGAGAACATCCTCGAACGCGTGAACACCTGGGTGGAGCATCCCATCATGGGGGACCTCCTGGTCGAAACCCGCTTCTCCGGCTACCAGGACGCCGGCGGGCTGAAGGTGCCATCGCAGATCCGCCAGAGCCAGGGCGGCATGGAAACCTTCGTCGTCATCATCAACAGCCTGCGCATCAACCCCGACAACCTCGAGGAGCTGATGACGCCACCGGCGGCGGCCGGGCGCGGCGGCGCACCCGCCGGCGCGCCGGCCGTGGCGTCGGAGAAGCTGGCCGACGGCGTCTATCGCATCACCGGCGGGTATGTGTCGCTGGCCGTCGAGTTCAAGGATTACGTCGTGGTGCTCGAAGCCGGCCAGAACGAAGCGCGCGGGCTGGCGATCCTGAACGAGACGCGGCGGCTGTTCCCGCAGAAGCGGATCAAGTACGTCGTCAACACGCACGCGCACTTCGACCACGCCGGCGGCCTGCCGCCCTTCGTCGCGGAAGGCATCACGATCATTGCCGACGACAACAACAAGTACTTCCTGCTGCCGGCGCTGGGGTCGCCGCGGACGCTGGCAGGCGACGCGCTGGCCACCTCGAAGAAGAAACCGGTGATCGAAGGCGTGGAGAAGAAGCTCGTGCTCCGCGACGCCACCCGGACGCTCGAACTGCATCACGTCGAACAGCTCGAACACAGCGACGGGATGCTCATCGCCTACCTGCCGAAAGAACGCATTCTCTTCACCGCGGATTTCCCCGTCCCGGTGCCCGGTCAGCCGGTCAACCCGTCTACAGCCACCCTGATCGAGAACGTCACTCGCCTCGGTCTCGACTTCGACCGATACGTGACTGTGCACGCCCCTGCGCCGGATCGCCCGCTGACACGCGCCGATCTGATGGGGGTCGTACGGAACGCAAGCCCGGAGCGTTGATGGCTGTATGAGTGCATCAGAAGGCGAACTGCAGTTCGACTCGGTCCTTCCCCGCGCCGATGGCGCCGGCACGGCCACGGCGTGCACCCTCTGCCATACGCCGTTCGAGGCCGAATACTTCGACGTCGGCGGTCAGCAGATCTGCCGCGCGTGCTCCGAAAAGCTCGCCTACCAGACGTCCACGCCCCGCGAGATGAGCACGCTCGTACGCGCCGGCATCGCCGGGCTGATCGCCTCCGTCTTGGGCGCCGTGCTCTACTTTGCCGTCATGGCCATTTCCGGCTTCGAGGTAGGGCTGGTGTCGATTGCGATCGGCTACATGGTTGGCTACGGCGTGCGCCTCGGAACGCGCGGCCGCGGCGGGCGGCGCTTCCAGGTGATCGCGCTCGTGCTCACCTACTGGGCGATCGGGCTGGCCTATTCGACCTTGGCGATCAAAGCGCTGATCGACGCGCGGAGCGAGGGCGCCACGGCAGGCATTTCCGGCCCGCAGAAGAGCGGCGCGACGCAGGATGCCGCGGGGCAGCCGGCGGCGCCCGCCACGCAGGATGCCGCTGCCGAAAGCGACCAGGCGCCGATAACCGGCACGCAGTTCGTGTTCGGGCTGCTGTACGTCCTTGGCTTCACGTTCGTCATGCCGGTCCTCGCCATCGCCAGCGACATGCCCGGAGGACTGATCAGCGGCGCCATCATCGTGTTCGGCATGATGCAGGCGTGGAAGATGACGGCCGCCCCGGTCGTGACGGTGACCGGCCCGTATCGCATCGGCGAGCCGGCCGCCGGCTGATACGGTGCCGCTCTTCGACCCCGCCGATCCCCTCGTCCGCCGCCGGTGCAACCGCTGCGGCACCGAGCTCGCGCCGCTCGCGCTTGCCTGCCCGTCGTGCGCTACGCTCGTGCACCGCGCGCGCCTCAAGGAACTCTCGGATCTGGCCGCTGCCGCGGGGGCGGCCGGCGACTCCGCGGCGGCGCGCGAGCGCTGGCAGGAGGCGCTCACGCTCGTGCCTCACACTTCGGAGCAGCACCGGCAGATCGCCGCGCGCATCGACGCACTGCGCGAGCCGGCTCAAGCCCCGGCCGCGGCCCCGCAACCGTCACCACCCGCCGGCTCCTGGTGGAAGCAGGCGGCCGGCGCCGCGGTCACCGTCGGCGTGCTCCTGATCGGCAAGCTGAAGTTCCTGCTGCTCGGCCTGACCAAGGCGAGCACCTTCATCTCGATGTTCGGGTTCATGGCCGTCTATTGGGGGCTGTACGGATGGCCTCTCGCGCTGGGGCTGGTGATCTCGATCTACATCCACGAGATGGGGCACGTGGCCATGTTGCGGCGGCTCGGCATCGCCGCGGGCGCGCCCCTCTTCATTCCCGGCGTCGGCGCGGTGGTGATGCTGAAGGAGCGCATCACCGATCCGCTCGTGGACGCGCGCATCGGTCTGGCGGGCCCGCTGTGGGGCATGGGCGCCGCGATTGCCGCCTGGCTGGTGTGGTTCGCCACCAGCGCGCCGATCTGGCTGGCCATCTCGGAGCTCACCGCGTTCATCAACCTGTTCAACCTCGTGCCCGTGTGGCAGCTGGACGGGTCGCGCGGGTTTCACGCCCTGTCCCGCACCGATCGCTGGCTCGCCGTCGGCACGATTGGCGTGATGGTGATGGTCACGGGCCTGGGGCTGCTCTGGATCGTCGGGGCGGTGGCGCTCTGGCGGGCCATCCGGAGTGAGCCCGGCCCGGGCCACACACCGACGCTCCTCACCTATCAGGGGCTGGTCGTCGCCCTGACGCTGCTCGCCCGTAACGTGCACTAGCACGCCAGATCGTACACGTGGAGTGGACGTCCGGACGGCCACCCCGCGTCCGGTTCACCGGCGCTTTCCCGCTCGCGACCCGCCGAACCGCCTGGGACACGTCCCAGGATTGCGTTCACACCACGTGCACCCACGCGCCCGCCCGCGCACACGTAAGGTCAGGATTCAAGAAACCACGGCGCCTGCCGATTTTTCCCCCAAGCACAACTACGAGGTGGATCGGCTCCACCGACAAGGAGGATCGACTATGAAACGTATCAGCGCCGCTCTGGCCGTCGCTGCACTCATCGGGTTTGCGGGTGAGCACGCTGCGGCGCAGTCGCGGGGGCTCGGCGCTCTCGCCGGCCAGATCACCGAAGAAGGCAGCGGCTCCGGAATTGCCGGCGTGCTCGTGAAGCTGCCGCTCCCGGATGGAAGCTCCATCGAGGCCAAGACCGACGACTCGGGCAAGTGGAACGTGAACGGCGTCGGCAAGGGCGAGTTCCACATGGTGATCTACAAGGAAGGCTTCGCCACCAAGACGATCAAGCTGATTGTCGAGAAAGAGACGATGCGGCCGGAACCGGTGAAGATCTCCCTCAAGAAGTCCGCGTAAGACCCCTCCCTATTTCCGCGAGGTCGCCTGCCAGTGGCGCGACCTCGCGGCCTTCACAGAGCCTTTGGCCTCTAGCCTTTGGCCTTTAGCAAGAGCTTCCCGGCAAACAGAAGTAGTACCTGAAGGCCAGAGGCAAGAGGCTAAAGGCTTTGGGCCTTCTTCTCCTGCATCTTCGCAAAGCAGTCCGCGATCAGGCCGGGCATGCGCAGCAGGCTGGCCACGTGGCAGGCGCCGCCGCGATTGATGGCTTCGCGCGGCATCCCGAACACCACGCACGACTGCTCGTGCTCGGCGATGGTCTCGGCCCCGCGCTGGCGCAGTTCCACCATGCCGTCGGCGCCGTCCTGGCCCATGCCGGTCAGCAGCAGCGCCACCACCTTCACCGCACGCAGCCTGGCCACGGAATGGAACAACACGTCCACGGCGGGACGCTGGTGGTGGACGGTCGGCGCGTCCGATAGCCGGATGACGAGCCGCACGCCCTCCCGTTCCACGAGCATGTGACGGTTGCCGGGCGCGATGTACGCCACGCCCGACTCGACGACCTGCCGGTCCACCGCCTCCACCACCTGCATCGGGCAGATTTTGTCGAGACGCTCGGCGTAGGTCCGGGTGAAGTGCTCCGGCATGTGCTGCGTGATGAGGATCGGCGGGCAGGCGGCCGGCAGACGCGTGAGCAGCGCTTCGATGGCCTGCGGGCCGCCCGTCGACGCGCCGATCGCGATCAGCCCGTGACCGGGCCGGACGTGGTCGAACGACACCGCGGTCGCGGGCACCGACTCGGGCGCCGGGCGCGCGGTGCGCGGCGCCCACTCGCGGATGCCGAGAATCTTGCTGCGCAGCGTTTCCGTGATCTCGCCAATCGAGTACGGCCCGCCCGGCTTGGGAATCACGTCGATGGCGCCGGCGCGGAGGGCCTCGATGGCCGTGGCCGACCCCCGCTGCGTCAGCGAGCTGATGATGATCACCGGCATCGGCCGGTGCTCCATCAGCTTGCGCAGGAAGCTCAGGCCGTCCATGCGCGGCATCTCGATGTCGAGCGTGATGACATCCGGCTCGAGGCGGACGATCACGTCGCGGGCCTGGTAGGGATCAGCGGCGGTGCCGACGACTTCGATACCGGGCTCGTTCTTCAGACCATCGACGAGCAGCTTGCGCACGATCGCCGAGTCGTCCACCACGACGACGCGGACCGCGCCGCCGGGCTTTCGCACCGGCTCTGCCGCTCGTGCCTGCAATGCGGACATGTCACCGCCCCTCGACCGCCAGCTCGATCGCGAGCGGAACGCCGTTGGCCGCGTAGCGGCTCCAGCCGGCGCAGTGGCCATCGGGCACCGATTCGACGATCGGGTGCTCGAGGTCGAACACCTGACCCTGCGTGCGCGTCAGCCAGCGGCCGCACACCATGTTGGCGAGCTCACCCGTGAGGTCCTGCACCAGCGGATCGGTGGGCGGCAGCTCCCCGGTCTCCATGCCGAGGAACGCCGAGACGAGCTCGCGGGCGAGCGCCAGCGGCAGGCGGCAGCGCAGGGCACCGCCGACCGGACCGTGGAACCGCACCGACGACTCGAGCCACGTGTCGTGGTCGGTACAGAGGGCCTCCCACTCGACCTGGCCGATGGGCTCGACGCTTGCGAAGAACCCTTCCTCGGCCACGTACGCCACGGCCTCATCCAGCTGGCTGGATTCTTCAACCATGGACGCGTTCTGCGACTTTGGACAGGACATCTCGCATGACCTCCGGGCGCAACGGTTTCTCCAGGTACCAGTCCACGTTCAAGCCGACCACCTCGGCTCTGCGGGCCTCCGAGCCGTCGGTGGAAATGACGACGCGGGCGCGGACGGCGTCGGGCTGCTTCGCGAGCGCACGCAGCAGATCCGGGCCGTTCATCACCGGCATGTTGATGTCGGTGAACAGCACGTCGACGCTGGTGGTGGCGAGCAGATCGAGCGCCTCGCGCCCGTTGTTCGCTTCATGGACCTGCCCGAGCGGAACCTCGCTCAGCTCCATCGTTCGTCGAACCATCCGCCTCATGACGGACGAGTCGTCCACGATCAGACAGTTGAGTGGTTTCATCTCACAGCTCCTGCACCAGATCCCGCCCGCAGCTCACCTGATAGTGACCGTCCGCGACCGAGAAATTGACCGTCCGTGGATCCGTGCCGCCAAGCGCTTCGGCATGGATGAAGATGCCGTGCTGCCACAGCAGCCGGCGCGCGGCCAGCGCGTTGCGCTTGCCGACCTCGAGTCCGCCCTGGGCGCCGACCGCGGCGCCGCCGAACAGATGGGCCCGGCATCGCTTCTTGTTCAACCCGCGCTCCATCGCCTGCTTGATGAGCAGCGGGATGCCGGTGTCGGCGAAGGTGCCCGGCTGCTGCTTGGCCCGCTCCGGGTTGACACGCGACTCCGGCAGCAGAAAGTGCAGCATCGCGCCGACGCGCGCTTCGGGATCCCACAGGCACACGGCAACGCAGCTGCCGAGCGCGTGCGTGACGATGGTCGAATCGGCGCCGGCGATCGCGTGCTCGCCGATGCCAATCACCACCCGCTGCTGCGGCTGGCCGGCCGGTGTTCCCACGAGCATCGCGGGTGTGCTCACGCGACCCTCCGCTGGTAGACGGCCGGGGCCATCCATTTGAGTTCGTGCGACAGCCCGTTCAGGCTCTCGGAGTGCGCGATGAACAGATAGCCGCCGGGCGCGAGGTGGCGCTCGATCATCGAAACGACGCGCTGCTGGACGGCCTTGTCGAAATAGATCATGACGTTGCGGCAGAAGACGACGTCGAACGTTTCCTGGAGGTTGTCGATCTCGATGAGATTCAGGCGCCGGTACTCGATGGCGCGACGAACGTGCGCGCGCACCCGGATCTTGCCCCGGTCGGCCGCCAGGCCGCGCTCGAAATAGGACTTGAGCAGCGCCGGCGGCACGCCGTCGGCGACGCGCATCGGATACACGCCGGCGCTCGCGGTCTTGAGCGCGCGGGTCGAGATGTCGGAGGCCAGCAGGCGGATGCGGCGGTGCTGCGCCTCGGGCAGCGCTTCCATCAGCGTCACGGCCAGCGTGACCGGCTCCTGGCCGGTCGAGCAGGCCGCACACCACACGCGCACCGGGCGATCGGCAGCGGCCAGCGGCGGCACCACCTGAGTCGTGAGAAAGCGGAAGTGCTCGTCTTCGCGGAAGAAGCTGGTGTGGTTCGTGGTGATCGCGTCGAGCAGCACCGAGAGCTCGTGCCCCGTGGGATCGGTCTCGACGTGATGCACGTAGTCGGCAAACGACTTGAAGCCGCCGGCTTTCAGCATTTTGTGCAGACGCGCCACCACCAGCGCCCGCTTGCCGCGGTGCAGAGAGATCCCGCTGCGCTCGTACACGAGACGGACGATGCGGTCCATCTCGCGATCGGTGAGCGCGATCTCCGCGTCCCGCTGCAGGACAGCGTCCACGGTCTTAGGCGGCGGTCGGCTGCGGCATGGCGATAGTGCCATCCACGCCCAGGACCCGGTCGAGGTCGAGGAGGATCTTCACGTGCCCCCGCACCTTGGCGATGCCCTTCATGTAATCAGTCTGGATCTCGTCGCCGAACTGCGGCGTCTGCTCGATCTCCTCCGCCGTCACGTTCAGCACCTCGGAGACGTGGTCGACGATGATGCTCATCATCCGCGCGCCGGTCGCCAGCGCCACTTCCACCACGATGATGCAGGTGCGCTCGGTGTAGTCCTGGGCCGGGAACCCGAACTTCAGCCGGAGATCGACCACCGGAATCACCTTGCCCCGCAGGTTTACGACGCCCTTGACGTAGGCGGGCACCTGCGGCACTGCGGTGATGTCCATGATCTTGATGATTTCGCGCACCTTCAGGACGGGCACGCTGTACTCCTCGTTCCCGAGCGCGAACGTCAGATACTTCCCGACCAGCTCCTCGCGCCGAAAGCGTCCCGTGGTTCCGTGCGTGCTCATCTTTCGTCCTCCGTCGGCGGCACCGTCAGGCGGCGCGCCGCGATCCTTCGCGCACCATCGCCACGATGCCGTGCGGGTCGAGAATCAGCCCGATGCGGCCGTCGCCGAGGATGGCGCCGCCAGCAACCCCGCGCACCGACGCGAACGAGTCGCCGAGCGACTTCACGACGACTTCCTGCTTGTGCAGCAGCTCCTCGACCACGAGGCCGATGCGGCTGCCGCCTTCTTCCACCACCACCACCGTGGCGGCCGTGGGATCGAGCGCCGTGGCCCCCATGCCGAGCACCGAGCCGAGGCTGACCAGCGGCAGCACCGACTCGCGCACCTGCACCATGCGGGGCTGCCCCTGCACGAAGTGCACGTGCTCGGGCTTGGGACGCAGCGACTCCCGCACGGCCGCGGCCGGCAGCACGCAGCGCTCGCTGCCGACGCGCACCAGCAGCCCGTCGAGGACCGCCAGCGTCAACGGCAGGCGCACCAGGAAGGCGGTGCCCTTGTTCCGTTCGGTACGAATGTCCACGCGCCCGCGCAGCGATTCGATGTTGCGGCGGACGACGTCCATGCCGACGCCGCGCCCCGACACCTCGGTCACCTTGGCCGCGGTGGAGAACCCGGCCTCGAAGATCAGGCGATGGATGTCTTCGGGCGCCGGATTGACGTCGGCCGCGATCAGACCCTTGCGCCGCGCGCTCTCGAGGATGCGATCCGTGTTCAGGCCGGCTCCGTCGTCCCTGACTTCGATGATGACGTGGCTGCCCTGGTAGTAGGCGCTCAGCGACACCGTGGCGCGGGCGGGTTTGCCGTTGGCCTCGCGAACGTCTGGCGCCTCGATGCCGTGGTCGACGCTGTTGCGGGCCATGTGCATCAGCGGGTCCGTGATCTCCTCGACCATCTTGCGATCGAGCTCGGTGTCCTCGCCGGTGATGATCAGATCCACGGGCTTGCCGGCCTTGCGGCTGATGTCGCGCACGACCCGCGCCACCTTCTGGAAGGCCTGGCGGATCGGCACCATGCGCAGCGCCATGGAGTTGCGCTGCAGATCGGCGGTCAGGCGCCGCAGTTGCGCCATGTTGCGCGCCAGGCGGCCGTCGACCAGCGACGACAGCGCGGGGTCCTGTTGAATCAGCGACTGCACGACGATCAGCTCGCCGACCACGTCCACGATGTTGTCGAGTTTGCGGGTATCGACCTTGATGGCCGTGGCCGTCCCGGCCAGCGCCGGCACGTCGTCGCGCCGGCGGGAGGGCGTGGGGCCGCGCCGGTCCTGCTCGAATGCCGCCTCATCGCCCGCCGGAGCCGGCGCGGGCGCCGCGTCCTCGGCGGGTTCGGATGCCATCGGCGCCATCGGCGCCACGGGCTCGGCCATCTCGATCGCAGGCGCGGCCGCCGACTCGCCCTCGAGCTGCCCCGTAATCAATTGCTCGACCTGCTGCACCAGGCTGACGGCCTCGGCGCCGGTGGCCTTGCGGGGCTGCCCCGCCAGGCGCTGGCCGACGTCGTTGATCATCAGCGACAGCACATCCACCGCGCGCAGCACCAGATCGACCTCGGTCTCGCCCATGGGGATGCGGCCCGACCGCGCAAGATCGAGCAGGTTCTCCACCTTGTGGGCGACGCGCTCCACCGACACGATGCCGAGCGCCGACGCATTGCCCTTCACGGTGTGGAAGGGCCGGAAGATGTCGTTGAGCAGGCTCGTGTCTTCCGGACGCTCGTCGAGCTCCAGCAGCTTGGCCTCGATGGTCCCGAGGTGATCGAGCGCCTCGGCGATGAACAGGTTGGCGAGCTCAGAATCCGACTGGACGACCACCAGCTCGGTGTCGTCGTCCACGACGAAGTCGTCGATCGCCGCCACCGGAGCTGCGGCCGGAGCCGCCACCGCGGTCACCGGCGCCACGGGCTCCGGAACCACCGGCATGATCGGCTCCTCGAACATCGCGACCACCGGCGCCGGAGTCTCGGGAAGCGCCACCGGCTTGACGCGCGCGCGCGCCCTGGCCTTCGACGTGGCGCGGACCTTGGGGCGTCGGGTGGACGCGGCCGCCTTCGGCGTGGCAGCCCGGGCCGCCTTCGCCTTCTTGGCGGACGGGCGCCGCGTGCTGCCTGAAGATTTCCGAGTGGTCACAATTGGGCTCGCTTGTAGGGTCGTGCCTTAGAAGCCGCCGTAGGTACCGGTGTTCTCTTCGAACGGAATCTGCTCGGCGGGCGTCGCGGCCGCCGACGGCCGCGCTTTGGCGCGCGGCGCCCGTGCCAGGCCCTTGCGCGCCGGTTCGGCGCTGGCCTTGGCCGCCGCGGCGAGGTCGCGCGCGTCGGTGCCGACCAGATCCATCAGCCGTTTCACCACCGAGCTGGCTTCCTCGGCCTGAGCGCTGAGCTCCTGGCTCACCGCCGCGCTTTCCTCGGCGCTCGCGGCGTTGGTCTGGGTCACCTTCTCCATCTGCGCGATGGCCTGCGACACCTGCTCGATGCCCTGCGACTGCTGGCGGCTGGCCACGCTGACCTCGTCCACCAGCCCCTTGGCCTTGACCGAGCTGTCGGTGATCGCCGCGATGGCGCTCGTGACCAGGCTCACCTTCTGGTTGCCGTCGTTCGCCTTGGCAATCGACTCCTCAATCAGCACGGCCGTGTCCTTGGCCGCCTGCGCCGAGCGCTGCGCCAGCGTGCGCACCTCGTCGGCCACGACCGCGAAGCCCATGCCCGCCTCGCCGGCGCGCGCCGCTTCGACGGCGGCGTTGAGCGCCAGAATGTTGGTCTGGAACGCGATCTCGTCGATCGTCTTGATGATCTTGGACACCTTGTCCGAGGATTCCTTGATGGCCGACATCGACGCGACCATGGCCTGGAGCGCGGCGTTGGCGCCGTGCACCTGCTTCTCCGCGTCGGCCATCATGCCCGCCGCCTGATGGGTGTTCTCGGCGTTCATGCGGGTCATGGAGGCGATCTCCTCCATCGACGCCGAGGTCTGCTCGAGCGACGCCGCCTGCTCGGTGGCGCCCTGCGACAGCGACTGCGACGCGCTGGCCACCTGAGACGACGCCGTGGCGACGTGCTGCGCGCCCTGCGCCAGATCGTGCGTCGCGGTGCGCAGCGTCGCGATGATGCCCTTCACCACCCAACGGACCACCACGGCCAGCACCATCGACGCCGCAAAGACGCCCACGATGAGCCACAGCAGCATCCGGTAGGAGTCGTCGCTGGCCTTGATGGCCTCGGCGAATAGCCGGTTCTGCATCGCCGTCAGGCGCTGCGTGCTCTCGTTCACCTTGTTGAGGAGCGGCGCCGACTTCTGGCGCGCCACGTCCCACGCCATCGCGGCGTTGCCCTCGCCCACGTACTTCTCGACCTGCTCTTCGCTCCCGTCCCACTCGGTGGAGGTACTCTTCAGCTCGGCCACGAGCTTCAGCCCCTCGTCGCGGCCGGCGAGCAGCGAGTCCATCTCGTCGAAGCGCTTCTTCATGTCCGCGCGCAGCGTCGCCACCGACTGCTGCGTCTGCTTCTGCCCGTTGGTGTCGCCGCCAAGCGCCGCCAGCAGCAGCCCGCGCTGCATGTTGCTCAGCGACACGCCGTCACGCTGCAGTTGCAGCGCCAGCTCCTGCTGCCGCGCCGTCTGCTTGGTCGCGCTATCGAGCTGCGCCTTCATCTCCCGACCGGTGAAGAATGACACGCCCCCCGAGATCAGGAGCAGCGCCACGAGGCTGCCTACGCCCATGAACAGTCGCTTGGAAAGATTCCAGTTGGCCATCGTCGTCCTCTCGCGAACCGATCCTGATGATCGGTACGGCGTCATCTCCTCCACGCAGAATCACGCAACACGGCGTACTTCGGCGCGGGTGCCGGCACGCGACTGAGCGTGCACCACCACCCAATCGGCGGCTGACGATGGAGCTTGAAATACGGAAGAGGACAGCACGTAAGGCGTGCTGCCCTGGTCAATAGGGCAGCGTCGCCGTGATGTTGCGCTTCGGCACCTGGCCGACGGGAATGCGCACGACTTCACGCATTGCCGTGAGATCGACCACCGAGACGGAGTTCGACCCGGCATTGGCCACGTAGGCCGAGCGCCCGTCCGGGGTCAGCGTGACCCAGTCCGGTGCAATGCCGACGTCCACGGCGCCGGCCAGCTTCAGGTCCGGCAGCGAGTAGACATAGACGGCGCTGTTCAACCGGCTGTTGACGACCAGCAGCCGGTTGTCGGCGGTGACGGCCAGTCCGTGCGAGGAGTTGCCCCCTTCCATGACCGGCTTCTTGCCGGCGGCAATCTGCGGCAGGTTGATCCGGGTCACTTCCTTGCGGGTGGCAAAGTCGACCACCGCGAAGCCGTTGAGGTCGCTGAGCTGCACGAAGATGCGCCGGGTCGAGCCGTCGGCGTTCTGGTCGAACGCCATCGGCCGCACGCCGAGCTCGAAGTCGAGCGTCCACACCGGCTCCTCGGTCCGCTGATCGATCACCGTGAGGTTCTTGCCCGCGATCGATCCTGCCACGACGAAGCGGCCGTCGGGCGTGACGTAGGTGTTGTGCACGTCGCCCTTGATGGGAATGCTCTTCACCCGCTGCAACGACGCGGTATCCACCACGTCCACGGCACCAGGCGCCTGGCGGATGGCCACGTAGACGCGCGTGCCATCCCGGCTGGCGGCAATGTTGTTCGGGTGGCCACTGAGCGGAATCTTGGCGGCGACGCGCAGCGTCCGGCCGTCCACCATGTCGAGCGTGGTATCGGCCTCGTTGCTGATGTACAGCCGGCTGCCGTCCGGCGCTGCGGCCGCCCCGTGCCCGACCTCGATGCCGGTGATCTGGCCGACGACCTTATTGGTGGCCGGGTCGATGATGTGGACGTTGTCGCCGGCGCTGTTGGTCTGGATGATCCGCACAGCGGTCCTCACAGCGGTGCCCGCCGCCGGCGTCCCGCTGCGGAGCGTGGCGCCGCGCACCCACGCCGCCAGTGTCTGCCACTCCGGATCGTCCTTCGTGGTCCAGTGCTTGCCGCCGTCGTGATGGGGATCGCCGCCGGCGCTTTCGGCGAGCGGGTGGCGCAGCAGCCGGCTGATCTCGGGCTTGCCGGCAATGACGCGCGACTTGACGAGCTCGAAGTTCTTGCGCGAGTCCTCCTCGCTCCAGGTGGCCGCGCCCGGCGCCAGCGGCTGCAGCCGCATCGGCGTGCCGGAGCTGTGACACGACACGCAACGTGCGTTGCCCGCCCGTTTGGTGGTGAACACCGGCTGGATGCGCGCCTTGAAGAAGTCGTAGTCGAGGGCCGGCGAGGCCGGCTGCTGCGCCGCGGCGGACGCGGCACAGGCGAGGATAACAGTGAAGACCAGCAGACGCGGCATCGAGGCCTCCTTCTCGCCGGCAGGACGAGATGCGACGGATGCTAGCACCACTTGGGCTTGCGGCACGGATGGGTATGTTTTGCCGAGCCTGGAGTCCCCTTCGTACAGGCCCTGCCACGTCGAGCTTCAACGCAAATCCCGCAATCGTCGAGGGATCGAGCCTTTTACCCCGGGCATGGAAGATGCACCCCTCGGTCGGAGTCAGGACCTAGGAGGACAAAGACATGGCTCGAATGACGCTTATCGTGACAGTGCTCGTGGTCGCGCTGGTCGCTGTCTTCGCCGGCACGACTGCGGCGCAGACCGACACGCGGGATCGAACCTTCCTCACCTTCAGCGGTCCGGTCGAAATGCCGGGCGTGACGCTGCCGGCGGGAACCTACGTGTTCAAGCTCGCTGACACTCCGTCGCGCAATGTCGTCGAAGTGTGGAATCGCGAGGAGAACAAGATGATCGGCCACTGGCTGTTCGTCCAGGCCGAACGTCCCGACGTGTCGCAGGAGACCGTCGTGATGTTCAAGGAGACGGCCGCCGGCCAGACGCCCGCGGTGCACTACTGGTACTACCCGGGCGAGAAGATCGGCAAGGAGTTCGTGTATCCGAAGCGCCAGGCCGTGACGATCGCCGCCCGCACCAACGAGCGCGTGCTCTCGACCGATGGCGACGTCGACGCCAAGGCGAGCGTGAGCTCGGTGGACGCGTCGGGCAAGGTGACGGAGTGGACGCCTGAGAAGGCTCCGGCGCCGCAGCCGCAGATCAGCAGCGATCGCAACTCGATCGAGGGCGCGGTCCCGGCGCCGGCGCGGCAGCCCGAGAGGCAGATCGCCCGGGCCGAGCCACCGGCCCCGCCCGCGCAGGTGACGCGCACCGAACCGCTGCCGCAGACGGCCAGCCCGCTGGCGCTCAGCGCGCTCATCGGCGTGCTGTCGCTCGCCGGCGCCGCCGGCGTCCGCTTCTTGCGATAGCCTGATGCCTGATGGCCACCACGCTGCCGCGCGCGATCTGCCTGACGTTGCTCGTCGGGAGCGTCGTGCGCGCGGCGGGTGGCCTGGGACAGGAGCCGGCACCGCCGATCTTCTCCAGCGAATCTGACCTCGTCGTGCTCCACGTCACCGTCTTCGATCGTCACGGCGACTCGGTCGCCCACTTGAACCGCGACGTCTTCCACGTGGTGGAGGACGGCACGCCCCAGACGATCTCCATGTTCAGCGGTGAGGACGCCCCGGTGGCCGTCGGTCTCGTGGTCGACAACAGTTCCAGCATGCTCACGCGGCGGGGGATGGTGATGGCCGGCGTGATGGCCTTCGCCGAGTCGAGCAAGCCGGAAGACCAGGCGTTCACCATCGTCTTCAACGAACATGTGCGCCGCGGTCTCCCCGACACCGTTGCCTTTACGAGCAATGCCACCTTGCTCCAGGCGTCGCTCGCTGCGATACCACCCGGCGGCATGACGGCGCTGCACGACGCGGTGATTGCCGGGCTCGATCAGCTCGACATGGCCGAGCGGCAGAAGCACGTGCTGGTGGTGCTGTCGGACGGCGACGACAACGCCAGCCGGCAGCGCGAGGACGACATGCTGCACCGCGCCGAGCGATCGAATGCGCTCATCTACGCGGTGTCCACCGCCCGCCTCGACAGCTCGGTGGGCAACGAACGTCTGCTGCGGAAGCTGGCGCGCAGCACCGGCGGCGAGCTCTACACGCCGCGGACCGAGCGCGACGTCGTCGCCGCCTTTGCCGAGATCGCCGGCAACATCCGTCAGGGCTACACCATCGGCTACGTGCCGACCAACGCCGCGCACGACGGCAGCTATCGGAAGCTGATCGTGCGCGCGCTGGTGCCGGGCATACGGCCGCCGGTCGTCCACGTCCGTGACGGCTACCTGGCGCCGCTGCATCCTCATGAGCGCTGACCTCAGCCTCCCCGGGTCTGCCCGGCCGCGACATGCCCGGCGTGTGGCGCTGCTGCTCGTCGAGCGCCTGCTGCTGCTCGTGGCGCTGGCGACGCTTGGATACGTGGCGGGCAGCGTGGGCGGCGCCGCGTTCTATCAGGACTACGAGTCGCGTCAGCTCGACGAAGTGCTGCGTGGCGCGCAGCCGCGGGCCCAGGCGAGCCAGCCGCCGGTGGCGCGCCGGGTGCTCGGCCGCCTGGAGATCCCGACGCTCGGGGTCTCGACCATCGTGCGCGAAGGCGAGGATGCGCGCACGCTGCAGCTCGCCGTCGGCCACATCGCCGGCACCGCCCTGCCCGGTGCGGCCGGCAACATCGGGCTGGCGGGCCACCGGGACACATTCTTCCGCCGGCTTCGCGAGATCGACCCGGGCGACGTCATCCGGCTGGTCGCCGTCGAGGGCACATTCACCTACGTGGTCGAGAGCACGCAGATCGTGGACCCCGGCGATCTGTGGGTGCTCGATCCCACCAACGAACCGTCGCTGACGCTGATCACGTGCTACCCGTTCACCTACATCGGGGACGCCCCGGAACGGTTCATCGTGCGGGCCCGGCTGGTTCCGTCGCAGATCGCGCCCCGCCCCGGCGTCGGGCTGTAGGCCTATCTCCGGGTATAGACCTGCGTGCTGGTGTACGCGGCGCCGGTGGCGTCCACGCCGGACGTCACCACCGTCAGCTCCTGCCGATCGGCGGACAGCGTCCAGGTGGCGGTCTCTTTCGAGTTGCGGTCGCCGGCGGCGGTGCGCTCGACCGTGGAGGCGTTGACGCGGCGCAGCGCGACCCGCGACGACGACGCCTCCACCGGGTACTCCTTGCCGTCGAACTTCGCCGAGTAGGTGACGCGCGTGAGCGGCGAATCGTTGCCCTGGCTGCGGCGCCACGTCGACGTGCTCTGCATGATCGCTTCGCCATCCACCGCGATCGTCGTCTCGCGGCGATACGGCGTGTTTGCCGACGGCGTGTACCGCGACCGCGCGACGTCGAGCACCCAGGTGCCATCGAACGGATCGGCGGGCCCCTTCCGCACCGGGGCCGCGGCGCGCGCCGCCGCGGGCGCTACCGCCTGCGGCCGCCGCCCCGGTGGAGCGGACGGCCCGCGCGAAGAGCGCTCCCGAGCCGCCGCCGCACTGAGCTCCGTGTAGGCGGCCGCGATGAACATGTCGGTGGTCCACGGCCCCGCGCTCGTGCCGTAGACGCCGTCGTACTCGAGCGTGACGCCGGCGGCCTTGACCTGCTCCAGCGTCCTGCCCTCCGCCACCAGCTGCGCGATGCGGTCGCGGATGATCGTGATCATGTCGCGGTACTCCACGACATCGATCTCGTTGCAGATGCGACCGTGCCCCGGAACGATGCGCGTCCCGCCCATGGCGTTGTACTCGGGCACCGCGATGTCCACCAGACGGTTGAGCGCGTCGATCACGCCCTGCAGCGTCCCGCCGCGCTTCACGTCGATCACGGGAAAGCTGTCGAGCACGAAGACGTCGCCGGCGGCCACCACGTCCGACTTGCGGAAGAACACCATCAGGTCGCCGTCGGTATGTGCCGCCGGCTGGTGCAGGATCTCGATCGGCTCGCCGGTCACGAAGAGGGTCTTCTTCGCGGCGCCAAAGGCGTCGGTCGGCCACAGCGCCACCGGGGCGGGGTTGCTGCCGTCGGGCGGGTTGGCCAGCCGGATGTAGGTGCGTTCGTGCGCGTAGACGCGCGCCCCCTGCTGCAGGAAGGCATTGACGGGCGCGCCCGCCGACGCGGCGAGCGCCTGGTTGCCGCCCACGTGATCGAGATCGGCTGACGTGTTGACGATGTAGCGGATGGGCGCCTTCGAGATCGTGCGGATCGCCGCCAGCATCTTGTCGCTCATGGCCGCCGCGTTGGAATCGACGACGAAGACGGCATCGCCGCCCACCTGCACCACCACATTGCTGCCGCCGCCGGCCAGCAGGTAGACGCTGCCCTGAATCGGCAGCACTTCGATGGTGCCCGTCGCGGCATAGCGGGGACGGCGGGGGCTCGTGGCCGCCGGCGTGACCGGCGGCAGCGCGTTCCCGCCCCGCTCGCGCTTCATCTGCTGCAGCGTGTCCTGGTATTCGGGATAGATCGTCTCGCGGCCGCCGAGGGCCGCGGCCCACGGCAGGCCGTTCGAGTCTGCGTAGTCGGTCTGCCGGAAGCCCAGCGGATAGTGCGGCACGTCGCCCGGCTTCAAGTCGGGCAGCTCCTCGGCCACGTCCACCTGCACGATCGGAGCCTCGCGCTGCCCTGGATTCCACTTGAACGTGGACGTCCGGACCATCGGCTCTTCCAGGTAGATCGGATCGTCCACTTGCGACATGACGAGCAAGCGGTCGCCGTGACGGATGAAGTACTCCGTCATCACACCGTAGGGGCTGCTGGGAATGCCGTTGCGCTGCAGGAACGCCTGCTTCATGTGCGTGGTGGTGACCTTGAGCATCCCCTTCTCCCACACGCCGGTCGAGAAACCGTTCCACACGTGCTCGGCGAAGTCGGACGGATGCGGACGCCCGTCGAGCCAGATCGTGCGGTTGGCGTTCTCGAAGAGGCCGGTGATCGTGTAGGCGACGAGCTGCCGCGATGTCGGATCGATCACCTCCCCCATGTGGAAGTTCGGGCCGGGGCCGCGCATGGAGTACTGCGCGGGGTGCGGACGCGCCTGGTGCTCGGGCACGGCCTGGATGGTGGAGTTCCACGTCAGGGCTTTCTGCCGTCCGGCTGCGTTCAGCGGGAAGCCCGTGTAGTTCTCGAGCTCGGGCCCCGGGTCGATGCGGATGAGCAGCTCCTCGTCGTTCGCCATGGCCCACGAGCCGGCCAGGTCCACCATCGGCGGCGCGGCCGGCGGGCCTTGCGCGCGTATCGGGACACCAAGGACCGCGGCGGCCAGCGCCAGGAGCAGGAGTCGAAGTCGAATCGATCGCATGGGTTCCTCAGATCGCGCGGCAGGGCGCCGGGCGCCACTTCGAGGCGTCGGGCTCGCGCTTGAAGTGGGCGCTGCGCGTGTACTCGCCGGTGAGATATTTCGGATCGTCGAGGACGATGGTCACGGCGAGGAACTCGTCGCCGTTGGGAAACACCACCCGGTCCCAGTACTCGGTGACGGTGGTGCTCTCGCTGTAGGGCGCGCCGTTGCGACGCAGCCAGCCCTCGCTGAGATTGGTGGTCACCACCTTCAAGGTGCCGTCGGGAGCCGGAGTGCCGGCGCGATTGCCGTTGCGGACGTAGGGCCGCCCCCCGATCGGCTCCCACGCAGCCACCGAGAAGCCTTGCAGGCTGCGCGGGCCCGCCGGACGCGTGGCGTCGAAGCCGAGCAGCCGCGTCTGCTGGCCGGCGTCGGTCTCCACCCTTAGCACACGGTCGCCGTCCCACGAGATGCGGAGCCGCGTCGGCAGCCACATGACGCCGCCCAGACCGTAGGCTTTGCAGCTGCCGTCCATCGCCGGCATCCAGGTGTCGGCCACACGGCGGCCTTCGTCGGAGAGCGGCACGCTGATGTAGTCGCCCTTCGGCGGGGTCGTCATCCGCCAGCGCCACTCCTCGGTGACGAGCGACACCCACGTGCCGGTGAGATCGATCGGCGCCGCCGCGCGCGGCGTGGCAGGTGGCGCGGCCGGCTGCTGCGCGCGCAGCGTGACGAGCGAGAGGGCGGCCACGGCCGCCACGACCAGGAATCGACGATGGGTCATCGCATCAACGCCTCCGCGGCCGTGAGATTCCGCCGCGCTTCCACGAAATCCGGATTGAGCACCACTGCCTGGCGAAACTGTGCGGCCGCCGCGACGACGTCGTTCACCGAGGCCAGCGCCACGCCGAGATCGTTGTGCGCGGCGGCCGAGGACGGCAGGAGCGCGATCGCCTCGCGCAAGGCGGCCGCCGCGTCGGCGAATCGCCGGGCCTCGAGCAGCGCCCGCCCCTGCTCGAGACGAATCTGCCCGAGGTTCTGCCGCGCCGCCGGCGACGCCGGCTCCAGGCGCAGCGCGGTCTCGAACGCGGCGACGGCGCCGCCGAGACGCCCCTGCCTGCGCTCCGCGGTCCCGGCGATGTTGTAGACCTCGGCGGTCTCGGGCACCACCTGGCCCAGATACCCGCTGCCCAGGAAGCGACGGCGCCCGTGGCCCGCCCGCGCCGCGGTCTCGACCGCCGACACGGGCGCTTCGTACGCCTCTCGCATCAGCCCCATGTAAGCGTCGAGATCGGCCATCGCCGGCACCGGCCGGCCGTTCTCGAAGCACCGCGGACACCACGACGCCACGGCGTCCAGATCGAAGAGCGCAGCCGGCACGCCCTGGAGCCCGGTCGAGAGCCCCGACAGCACTCCGTACTCCTGGATCGGCCGATCGTCGGTGACGGCGGGAGCGGTGCGCGTCGCGACCGTCAAGGTTGCCGCGGCGCCCACGAACGCGCCGACGATATCACGCGGCTCGGCGAGATCGAGGCGGGCGAGGTCCGCGCGCACGGCGGGCGCGCGGTCGAGCGCCTCGCGCAGCCGGCCGGGCTCGATTTCAATCCGCGGCCCCGACGTCCCCAGGAGCAGCAGCTCGGCCTGCGTGCCCGACAGCAGAACCGCCTGCGGGAACACGTCGAGGAAGGCACGCACCATCGCCAGGCTGCTCTCGCCAGGCACCTGATACGCGGGCAGCCACTGGCTGACGTAGCCGCCCGGCGTCAGCCGCGATCGAACGAGGCGGTAGAACTCGCGCGAGTACAGCGCCGCCACGCCGGCGTGCGCGATCGGCGGCGGTTCCAGGGTGACCAGGTCGTAGCTGCCGGGCGCCGCCATCTCCAGGTGCTGACGCCCGTCGTTGAGGTACACGCGCACCTTCGGGTGGCGGAGCACGTCGCCGTTGGCGTCGCGGAAGTAGGTGGCGTGCGCGAGCACGTGCCGCGACAGTTCCGCCACGTCCACCCGATCGACCGACGGGTGCAGCGTCGCCGCGTGGACGGTATTGCCGACGCCGAAGCCGATCACGAGGACGCGCCGCGGCGCCGGCATCGACAGCAGCGGCACGTGGGCCAGCGCGCGCATGTAGCGCTGGTCCAGCACGGCCGTCGAAGACATCGCATGCCCGTTGGTCAAGAGCGCCCGGCCGCGCGCGGCTTCGACGACGGCGATCACTTCGGTGGTGCCCTCGCTCTCGGTCAGCACGTGGTCGCCAGGCGCCACAAGAAGCGCACGCTGCAGCACGTAATCGCCGGGCAGCCGCGTCCAGGCGCCGATGGACACGACCGCGAAGGCCGCCGCGGCGACGAGCGGCACGCGCGACGCCCCCGCGAAGCGAAGCGTCACGACGGCCACCGCCGCCAGCCCGACAAGGACCAGCGCCGCGGCCTGCATCCCCAGCCACGGCAGTAACAGGTAGCCGGCGGCGAGCGATCCACATACCGCGCCGGCGGTGTTGGCGAGATACAGCAGCCCAGCGCGCCGCCCGATCGTGCCGCCGGACCGCTGCACGATCGCGTTGGCCAACGGATACGAGGCGCCGGCCACGAAGGCGGGCAGCCCGACCTCCACGAGCATCGGCCGAAGATTGAACCAGAGCTCGGCCACCACCCGCCGGGCCGGACTCAGAGACGTGATCACCGCCGCCACAGCCTCGCCGCGCGCCGCCAGCCCGCTGGCGCTGGTCCAGGCCAGGCCGCCCAGCGCCGCGGCCACGAAGATCGCGTACGCCGCCACGAGCAGATCGGCGGGACGATTCACCCGACGCTGCAGCCAGCCGCCCGCCAGCGCGCCGGCCCCTCCGGCCACGAGCAGCACCGCGAGCACCAGCGAGAACACCGCGCGGAACCCTCCGAGCAGGATGCTGAAGTGCCGCAACCACAGCATCTCGAACCCCATCGCCGCACACCCCGCGAGCGCCAGCGCGATGGCCGCCGCGGCCATACTCCCCACCGGCGCATCGTCACGGACTGGAGGATCGGTCGCGGCGGGTTCGCGAGCCGCGCCATCGTCGGGCACGCGCACGAGCCGGAGCGCGGACCAGGCAAGGCCGGCGGCCACCAGGTTCAGCACCACAGCCGTCAGCTGCGCCGCCTGGAATCCCGCCATCCGGACGAGCGCGAAATCGGTCAGCAGCGCGCCGGCGGCGGCGCCCGCCGTGTTGGCGCCGTAGAGCCGCGCGACCGTCCACCCCGCGTGCTCCAGCGTCGGCAGGAGCGCGCGGATGAGAAGCGTCAATGTCGCGCCCATCGTCAGAGTGACCGGCGCGAGGAGGCCGATCGCAAGCGCCACGCGCACGGCGTACGAGGCCGCCGAGAGCTCGAGCCAGCCGTCGGTGCCTGCAACGTAGTGAGACCACCCGGCCACGAGCGCGGCCAGGTGCGGCAAGACCAGCGACAGCGCCAACCCGAGGCACGCGAGAAGGGCTTCCGCCCAGGCGTAGAGCCGGACGAGCCGTCCCGATTCGCGGCCCACGTGCCGGTCCGTCCACGCCCCGGCGAGATAGCCTCCAGCCCCGAGCCCGAGCATGAAGACGGCGACCACGATGGACGCCGAGTGGACCGTGTTGCCGAAGACGTTGCCGAACTGCCGGACCCACGTGACTTGATAGACGAGCCCACTGATGCCCGAGAGAAAGAATGCGGCCAGGAGAAGGGCAACCATGGGCTCGCGAGGTGGCGGAGTAGGCGGAGTAAGCAGAGTAGGCGGAGAAGGAGAACGCCCCCTCTTACCTACCCTGCCTACCTACTCCGCTCACTCTGCCTACTCTGCCTCCAGCGAAGGCGCTAGAAGTCGTAGTTGATGCTGAACTTCAGCAGTCGCGCGTTCAGGATTTCCGTCGGACGCGGGTAGGCCGCGTACGACTGGTTCACCGTGATTCGCGCGTTCGAGTTGAGCGCATTGAACACGTCCACGCTCACCACCGCCCGATGCTTGCTGAACCTCAGCACCTTCCCGAAGCGCAGGTCCAGCTCGTTGCGGCGATCGAGGTACGTCGTGTACGGCTCGAGCAGTTGCAGATTGATGCTTGGCGTGTTGCCTGAAAGCGCGCGGCCCAGTGTGGAGTTGGTCGTCAGGAACGCGGTGGGCGAGCCGTTTCCAGACGCCGTGAACGCCACCTGCACGTCGTTGTTCGGCGGTACCGCCGGCGGCCCGATCTGCCCGGGCAGGCTGCGGAACGAGCCCGAGACCTGCACCTCGACCTTCGGCACGATGTAGACACCGTACGCCTTGAACTGGGTCAGGAACGGCGATTCACGGTGGCACCACTCCGCCGGGCGCCAGGACGCCGGCAGTGTGCCGGAGGCGACCTGGTTGTTCATCTCTGGCAGCTGCGCGACGATGTCGCAGTTGTCTTCCATCGTCTTGCCGGTGCTCATGCCCGCCTGCAGGGTGATGCCGTTCTTCATCCGGCTGTTGACCGTGACGTCCACGCCGTTGAAGTTTTCGAACTGATCGCCGTAGGCATCCGAGAGGGCGTTCAGGTTGCGCACCTGGCCGAACTTGCTTGGCACCACGTCGTAGAAGCCGTGGACGGCGTAGCCGCCGCCGCCGGGCAGATTCGGATTGGACGGCGCGGTGATGTCGAACCGGGTGAAGTCCGCCGGACTGGCCAGGAGGTTGTCGGTGACGCGGAAGTGCGCCCACGCACGCCGGAAGTAGCCGACGTCCAGCGCCATGCCCGGCATCAGCTCGTGCTGCACGCTGGTGGAGAACTCCCAGTTGGCCTGCCGGTGGTTGAAGCCGGAGATCAGGTCCTTGTCGAACAGATCGGGACCAGGGACGTCGCGGCTCGTCGAGGGCAGGGTGGAGGTGCCAAACGCCAGGTTGTTGATCTGCGCGCACTCACCGTTGGCCAGCGGGTTGGAGATGTCGCAGTCGGGCCTGAAGTTCCCCGAGCGGGGATCGCCAGCGCCGAACGTGTAGTCGTTCCACCCGCGGGTCGCGATCGTGGGCAGTGCGACGATCGGATTCGGATCGCGGCCGAGCCCGTTGAGCGTCTGGCCCAGGAGGTACTTGTTGAACGCCACTTTGAGCGCCGTTTTGCCGGTGCCGAAGAGGTCGTAGGCAAAGCCGGTGCGATAGCTGAGGTCCTTCCACGAAATGAGGTCCTGCGCCGGGAAGGTGATGTTACGAGTGGGCGCAATCGCCTCGGGCCCCAGGTGCTGTTCGGGAACGCTGGTGGCGAAGTAGTCGAAGCGCAGCGCCCCCTGCACCGTCAGGCGATTGCGGGTCCAGCGATCCTGGGCGTAGAAGCCGAGATCGTTATCGAGATTGGTCTTGACGCGATACGTCGGGCGTTCGGTGACGAGGTTCGGGACACCGCTCGACAACGCAACCCCGTTGACCGTTCCGGCGCCCAGCCGAAGCGCTACCGGATTGAGCGTGTACTGGTTCTCGTCCAGATAGCCGTGCGTCCGGTTGAAGCCGTACTTGAAGGCATGCGACCCGGTCACGTAGGACATGGCCGCACGGTACGTCCAGCTCGGCACCGCTGTGTTGTTGTAGTTCGACAGGATGCCGTAGTTCAGACCGGCATTCGGCCCCCCCTGCTCCATGATGGCGTAGAGCTGCGGCAACACCGACTCGATGGCCGGGTCGGTCAGCGAACCATCGTGCACGCGGTAGTGCATGTTGCCCCAGCGCTCGAAGAGGTGCAGGCCGACCGCCTCGAAGAGCACGTGGTTGTTGATGGGCGACGTCCACTCGCCGTGCTCCTGCCGCAGGCGCGGGAAGCGGCGGTCGCGGCCGGCTTCGGGCGACTGCGTGGCGCTGATGTTGTTCGGACAGTTGCACCACTTGTCGGCCTTGTAGGTGCCGGCGATCTTGTTGCGAGGCGTGGCCTGCCAGGTGACGCGCAGGCTGCTGTTGATCTGCGTGCCCTTGTTCACGCCCGGCTTCGACCTGTCGGGCTCGTATTTGTAGAAGTTCACCGGGTCGTAGGCGAACTTGTTGGAGAAGACCGGCGCTTCGTTCTCGACCTTGTTGTACCGCGTCGAAAACCAGAACCACACCTTGTTCTGCTTGAACGGGCCGCCGATCGACTCGTTGATATCGAACGAGTTGACCAGCTTGTTCGGCGTGCCGAGGCCCGCTGTCCGGAGCGCGTCGGAGAAGTTGTCGCCCTGCAGGCTCTCGTTCGAGAACGTCAGGAACGTCGAGTTCGAAAAGCGGTTGCCGCCGTCCTTCGGCACGAAGTTGATGCGCACGCCGCCGGTGGGAAGATCCGCCGCAAGCGAGGTGGTGTCCACCGTCACCTCTGAAGCCGAGCCGACGTCGGGAGTCTGGCCGCCGATGTTGCCGCCCGCCTGCAGCGTCATGGTGTTGACGCCGTTGACCGTCACGCGCTGGTCGACGTTCCTGCTGCCGTGCGCGATGACGCTCTGGCCGACGTCCTGGATGAGCGAGCCGCCCACGTCGTTGCCGCCGCCCAGCGTGCCGGGAATCATGCGGGCCAGGCCGAAGTAGTTGCGGGCACTCGGCAGCGCGTCCACCATCTCGGAATTGATGACTCGCTGCTGGGTAATCGATTGCGTATCCACGACCGGCGTCTCGCCAGTGACCGTGATGGTCTCTTCGAGCGCGCCGACGCGGAGGTCCGCGTCGACGGCAACGGTGCCGGAACCGGCCACCGTGACGCCGTCGCGCTTCACCGTGTTGAAGCCGGGAAGGGTGAACGTGACCGTGTACGAGCCGGGACGCAGATCGATGATCTGGTAGCGGCCGCTGCCGTCGCTGATCGTGGTGCGCACCTTCTCGATGAGCACCGGGCTGGCCGCTTCAACCGTCACACCGGGCAGCACCGCGCCGCTCGTGTCCTTGACCAGACCGCTGATAGAGCCCTGTGCGAGGGCTGTAGAGGGAAGCAGAAACACAAAGAGGAGGAAGACAAGCCCCAACCAGCTCGTCCGCGCGTACATAGAGTGCCTCCAACCCGCCAGCGTGTGGCGCGATGAGGCCTGATGGGTACGAACCCCTTATCCCGACGGGGTTTCGCTACCTGGAGGCCCCTGTGACCGAACCCGCGTTGCAAACGTGGCGCGAAGGCTACGCCCGTCGCAGAGGGGTGTCAATTCATTCGAGCGATCGATATTCGACATTCGGGCCGCGAATCCAGGAGAGACCGATCGTGCCGCCTCTCGTCGGCTCGTCCGCCGGGCGTTGTTCGCCGATCGGCCAGGCCTCGTTGACATCTCCAAGGAGCAGCGAAAGGCGCCATGCCGGCACCCGGGGCACGCTGCCGGCGGAGGCATCAATGACTCGAACGTTCAGATGTGTATTGGCACCATCCCTGACCCTGGTCGTGGCGCTCGCTGCCGCTCCGGCCATGGCGGGACCCATCGACCTGACGAACATCAGCGGCACCTGGGAGAACTCCACCGGCGGCACCAACGTGTCCGGCGAGGGCACCAACTCCATCACCTGGGGCGACGGCGTCGCGCCCGACAGCGGCTACCTCTTCGAAGCGGCGCTCAACATCCTCAACGCCGGCATCGGCGTGCCGCTGCTGATGGGCGAGTTCACGCATTTCAACGAAGTGATCCCGGTGCCCAACCTTACCGGGGTCGATCTGCACTTCGGCTTCGATACCAACGGCGCACCGGCATCGGTCAGCACCCTGTTTCCCTTCGCGCACAACGAGACGCCGAACAACACGGGAACGTCACCGGCCGACGACGACATCGTCACGATCACGACGCCGATCGTGAACGTGCCCATCCTTGTCGGGACCGACCTCTACTTCTTCAACCTGCTGGGCTTCTCCACCGACGGCGGGGTCACGTTCCAGAGCGTCTTCAGTTCGCCGGAGGGGGGAAACAACTCGGCCCTGCTGTTCGGCCAGCTCACCACCGAACCCGTCCCCGAACCTGCAAGTCTGCTGCTCTTCGGAGGAGCGCTGACGGCGGTCGCCGCGCGCCTGCGCCGCGCGCGCGCGTCGTCAAGGGCGGTCCGCTGATCGCGGACCGCCCGCAGCGTCCGGCAAACCGGCTTAGCGCCGGTTCGCTGGCCAAGGGTAGCGGGACCGGCACCCCGGGGCTTGCCCCCCTCGGGGTGCCGACCTCACGCCACTCGGGCGCACGGCTTGCACGGCGAGCCGTATGGCTTTTCTCTCCCCGCTCACTCAGCTGCTCTGGCTGTTCGAGCTCTCGGGCGTCGTGGCGTGCCTGGCGTGGACGGTGACGCACGAGAAGGTGCTCGAAGAGCCGCGCGACTGGTGCGCGCGGCAGAGCGAAAACCGGGCGCATTCGTGGTGGGTGCGGCAGTGGTTCTACCTCTTCACGTGCGAGTACTGCTTCAGCCACTACGTGTCCGCGGCCATTGTCCTGACCATGGGCTTTCGGATGCTCGTGCCGGACTGGCGCGGGCTGGCGGTGGCGTGGATCTCCTGTGTGTGGGTCGCCAACATCTACATGAGCCTGTTCGGCCGGCTCCGGCTCGACATCAAACGGGAGCGGGTCGAGATCGGCGCGGTGGAAGCGACCGCTGCGCCCCGCAAACGCGCCTCTTAAACAGCGTCTGATCTGGCTTTTAAAAATAGGTCTTACATGATGTAAGCTCGCGCGCGTGCACGCCATTACCGCGCTAATTGCGGCCCTTCTGATTGCGAGTTCGACCCTCGTCGAGCTGATACCGCGCGCCCCCACCGCGGCGGTAGTCTCGCCGGAAACGCAGGCCATCGTTCCCGCGACGGCGCCGGGGCCGCCGGGCGGGATGCGGCCGGGCGCCATCGATTCGCTGCCCGGCGTCGTCGACACGGCGGCGCGCCGCCTGATGGCCGAACAGCATGCGCCCGGCACCGCGCTGGCCATCGTGTACGGTGGCCGCGTGTTGATGCTGCGCGCCTACGGCACTGGAAGCGTCGACAGTGGCGCACCGGTCGACGCCGCGCGCACCTTGTTCCGTGTCGGCTCGGTCACGAAACCGCTGACGGCGGCGGCGGTGCTCCGGCTCGTGGACGAAGGCCGGCTCGACCTGCACCGCGACATCCGCGACTACCTGCCCGGCCTCCCTCTGAACGTCAAGGTCACCGCGCACCAGCTGCTCACACACACGGCCGGCTTCGACGAGAAGTTCGCCGGCGGCTTCACGCTGGCGCCCAGTCATCTGCAGCCGCTCGCGGTGTACTTGCCGCGGTTCGCGCACCAGGTGATCCCGCCAGGGCTCTACTTCAGCTACGCCAGCACCAACTACGCCGTCGCCGGCTGGCTACTCGAGACGTTGAGCGGAACCCCATACGAAGAGGCGATGTCGTCGCGGCTCTTCAAACCGCTCGGGATGGCGTTCACCACCGCGCGGCAACCTCCGGAGGCGGCGCTCCTCGCTGGTCGCGTCCACGGCTACTCGTGGGACGGCGCGCAGTATCACGCGCTCCCCTTCCGCTACACGCAGACCGGTCCCGCGGGCGGCGTCAGCACCACGGCGGCCGACATGGGCCGGTTCATGCTGGCGGTTCTCGGCGACGGCTCACTGGACGGCGTGCGGGTGCTGTCAGAGGCGTCGCACGCGGCGGTCCTGCGGCCGCAGTTTCGAGATCATCCGCAGCTGCCGGGCGTCACCTACGGCTTTCACGAGTGGCGAACCCACGGACGCGTCCTGCTCCATCACGATGGCACGCTCGACGATCAGGTCGGGGTGATCGTGCTCGACCCCGACAACGCCTTCGGCCTCTTCGT
>DASYRM010000094.1:0-33537 GCA_036004405.1 Vicinamibacterales bacterium | reverse complement strand
TCCTCGCCACAGCGCACCGCGGGGGCCTCTGGCGTCGATTGCGCCTGCGCCTCGAACAGGTGATGGAAACAGCGATTGCCGTCACCCGGCATCGCCGTCTGATTCCACGTCGTCAGCTGCTCGTGCCGCTCGGGACCCGTCAGCAGCGGCAGGTCGGAGAGCGCGGCGTCCGGGGCGGCCACGATCCCGTCCAGCAAGGTCCGGAAGTGCCCGCTCATGCGGGCGATGCGCGGTTCGTCGAACAGGTCGGTACTGTATTGCCATCTCACCGAGAGCCCCTGCGCCGATTCCGTGAGGTAGACGGTCAAGTCGAACTTGGCCGTCGGCCTCGTCACCTCCACCGGGTTGACGGTCAGCCCGGGCCACGGCTGCGACCCTCCGTGGTCCGGAAGGTTCTGATACGCGAACATCACCTGGAAGAGCGGGTTGTGACGATGGTCGCGTTTGGCGTGCAGTTCGTCGACCAGCCTTTCGAAGGGCACGTCCTGATGCGCGTAGGCATCGAGGGCGGTCGTGCGCGTCCGCTGCAGCGCCTCGCGGAACGACGGGCGGCCCGAGAGATCGGCACGCATGACGAGGGTGTTGGCGAAGAGGCCAACCAGCCCCTCGGTTTCCGTCCGCGACCGGTTGGCGATCGCGGTGCCCACCGCGAAGTCGGCTTGTGCGGTGTAGCGGTGCAGCAGCGTCTGGAAGGCGGTGATGAGCGTCATGAACGGCGTCGCGTCTTCCCGCTGGCCCAACGCCTTCAATCGTTCAGTCAACTCGCCGGGGATCTCCATGGCGTAGCTGGCGCCCCGGAACGTCGGGCTGTCGGGACGCGGGCGGTCGGCAGGGAGGTCGAGCACCGAGGGCATGCCCGCGAGCTGCTCCTTCCAGTACGCGAGCTGCCGCTCCAGCGCGTCTCCCTGCAGCCGCGTCCGCTGCCAGACGGCGAAGTCGCCGAACTGAATCGGCAGCGCCGGCAGCGGGGTCGGCCGGCCGGACGCACACGCCGCGTAGAGCGTCTCGAGTTCCCGCAGCAGCACGCCCGTGGACCAGCCGTCCGACACGATGTGGTGCACGGTGAGGAGCAGCAGGTGCTCCTCCGCCTCCAGCTTCAACAACGTGGCGCGGAAGAGAGGCCCGTGGATCAGATGAAACGGACGGCTGGCTTCATCCGAGGCCAGACGCAGAGCCTCCGCCTCTCGCGCGGGTGCGGAAAGCCGCGTCAGGTCTACCATCGGCACGTGAAGCGAGTGGGCGGGGGAGACGACCTGCACCGGCTGCCCGCCGATGGTGCGGAACGTGGTGCGCAGCGCCTCGTGGCGGCGCAGGATCTCGCTGAGGCTCTGCTCGAGTGCCTCGACCGAGAGCCTGCCCGAGAGGCGCAGCGCCACGTGCATGTTGTAGGCGGGGTTGCCGGGCTCGAGCTGGTCGAGGACCCAGAGCCGCTGCTGGGCGAACGAAAGCGGGCACGGCTCGCTCGCGTTCCGCCGCGGAATGGGCGCCGCGTGCCCGCCGCGCGGTGTCGCCAGCTCTCCGGCGATCAGGGCGGCCAATTCCGCCACGGTCGGACTGTGGAACAGCGCGTTGGCGGGCAGCTCGATCTGGAACTCACGGTCCAGCCGCGACAACAGCTGCGCGGCTTTGAGGGAGTCGCCCCCTGACTGGAAGAAGTTGTCGTGGACGCCCGGCCGCGCGATCCCTAGAACGTCGGCCCACGCGCTCGACAATCGCTCTTCGAGCGTGGTGCGGGGCTCGGCGAACGGCGACAGTCTGCGGCCTGGGGTCAGCAGGCCCAGTCGGCCGGCCAACTCGAGACGCGGCACCTTGCCGCCCGCCTCCGTTGGAATCTCGCTCACGATGACGACCAGCTGCGGCACCTTGAACTCGGCGAGCCGCGTCGAAACGAACGCGCGGATCTCCGGGACGAGTTCGTCGTGGGGGACCGCCGGAGCAGCCAGCCCGAGGACGATCGCCACGGCGACGTCCTCGCCAAGGGTGGGATGGGGAACTGGGAACGTGACGGCCTGCGCCACCGCGGGGTGGTCGAGCAGGACGTCATCCACCTCCCGCGGGGAGATCTTCTCGCCTCCGCGATTGATGATCTCCTTGAGACGGCCGGTGATGAAGAGGAACCCCTCCGCATCCAGGTGACCCAGGTCTCCGGTACGGAACCATCCGTGGGCGAACGCGGCGCGAGTGGCCTCGGGATCGTCCGCATAGGCCGACACGACATTCGTTCCGCGAATCACGACCTCGCCGTCTTGCCCCGGCGGGATCAGATGTCCCGCGCTGTCCATGATCGCGACATCGGGCCCGGCGGCGCGCCCCACCGAGCCTGATTGTCGTTCCCTCGCCGAGAGCCGGTTGCTCGCGATCTGAGGCGCCGCCTCGGTCATCCCGTAGGCCTCGATGAACGGCACGTGAAACGCCCGTTCCATGTCGGCGATGAGTTGCCGCGGCATCGCCGCGGAGGCGGAGCGGATGAATCGCAGCGACGAGCGCGCGACGACGGTGGGATGGTGTGACGCGTTGTCCAGGATCTCCCGGTGGATGGTGGGCGCCGCGGTGTACCACGTCGGCTGAAACGCCTCCATCCCCTCGAAGAACCGCTGCGCGGAGAAGGTTCCCGGGCACAGGACGCTCGCGCCCGCCGCCATCGACGCGAACACCGCGCTCAGGCCATGAATGTGGAACAGCGGCATCACGCTCAGGCACCGGTCGCCCGAGGTAAGCTCGAGCGCGGCGCGAATATTCTGCGCGGCTACGCTGACGTTCCGGTGGGTGAGCGGCACCACCTTCGGCCGGGCCGCTGTTCCGGAGGTCTGGAGCACCAGCGCAACGTCGTCGGACTCCGCGACTCCGCTCTTCAGGTCGCGAAGTGGCACGCCGCTGGCCATGCGCAGCGTGAACAGCCCCGCCGCTCCGTCTGGCAGCGGAATCAGTTCGAGCACCGGGATGCCGCGCGCCCGGGCCACGGCCACCGCCGGTGAGGTCGAGCCTGCCGGGACCACAAGCGCCCGACCGTGCACGCGGGCGAGATGGTCCTCGAACTCGGCGGCATGCGAGGCGGGGTTGAGAGGGGCGCACGTGGCACCCGACGCCATGGCAAGGCACGCGACGGCCATGTCGGGTCCGTCGGGAATCACGGTCGCGACAACGTGGTTCCTCCCGAGGCCGAGCGCGTTCAGCGCCCGCACCACATCCGCGACCTGGCGGCTCAGGAGGCCATACGTGAGCGGCCTGCGTCCAGGGGCAAGAATCGCCGCCGCGTCGGGGGTCCGCTCGGCGTGCTCCTCGATCAGTTGCAGCAGGCTGGATCCCGCCACCAGATTACTCATCCGGCAGCTCCTCGTAATCCGGTGACGCGGAGATGCGGATATCCACCAGCGCGGAACGGCCGTTTCGGACTTCGTCGAGCGCGTCCCGGAGCGTCGCCTCGAGTCCCGCCGGATCGTCCACGGTCCTCGCCCACAGCCCCATCGCTTCTGCGAGCCTGGCGTACCGCTGTGGCGGAGTCGGCAGATCGCACGCCGGATACACGCCAGTCGTTTTCGCGTAGCCCGCGGGGGACACGCTCTGGATCGCCTCTCTCGTCGCGGCGTATCCCTGGTTGTTGAACATCACGGTGAGAAACGGGGTGCGGTATCGCTCGGCCACCCAGTAGGCCACGATGGGTGAGCCGAATCCCCACGAGCCGTCGCCGACCACGCAGATGATCGTCTTGGACGGGTCGGCAAGCTTGGCGCCCACCGCCGCTCCGAGGCCCCAGCCGAGGCCGGAGCCAAGGCTCTGGTAATAGGTCCCCGGCGCGTCCAGATTCAGGTGGTGCCAGAGCGCGGGATTGTTGCTGACCGCCTCGCTGACGATCACCGTCTGCTCGTCAATCAGCTGGCCCAGGCAGCGGGCCACCCACTCCGGCGCAACCGGCTGTCGTGCGGCGAGGTCGAGGGCCCGTTGCCGCCAGCCGGATCGCTGCGCGTCGTGATCGGCGCTCACCGCGCGGCGTCGCGTGTCGATCCGGCTCCGATCGTCGGCGGTCAGACGCTGTTCGACGATTTCGGCGAGCGCCGGCAACGCCCGGCGCGAGTCGGCCTCGATGGACAGATCGACGGCAAATCCCCAGAAGGGCATGTTCTGTTTGCGTGCGTCGATATCCAGCTGGATCACGCGGCAGCCTGCGGACGGCTGTCCCTGCGCGGGGACCCATGGCACGTCGTGATCGAGGATCAGGATGCAGTCGGCTTCCGCCACGTAGGGAAACGGACTGAATCCGAGATGCAGCGGATGACTCGACGGGAAGTTGACACGGTGGCGCGACTCGACGACCGGCGCCGCGACGGCGTCGGCCAGGCGGATCAGGGCGGCGACGGCTTCGGGATTGCGGCCTGCATAGGCCGTCAGAATCAGCGGCCTCTCGGCTTCGATCAGCCACTGCGCGGCCTCGGCCAGTCGTGCAGCGTCGGGCGTGGGCGCCGCGGTGTCGAGTGCGCGCCCTCGATTCATCGCCGCCATCGGCTGCTCGAGCACGTCCTTCGGAAGCGTCACATACACGGGGCCGGCCGGCTCCGTTCCGGCGACAGCGAAGGCCTGCTGCATCGCGGCGTGAAGGTCGCCCGGTCCCGTCACTTCGTGGTGCCATTTGACGAAGCCGTCCACCGCTGCGGCCTGATTGCTCTGCGCCTGGATCCAGTCCATGTAGCGGCTCCGCCCAGCCGCCGTGCGCGGCGCCGTTCCGGCGCAGATGACGACGGCGGCGCGTCCCCGCTGTGCGTTGTGCAGGTTCGCGCCAAGGTTCAGGGTGCCGACGTCGGCATGGACCAACACCACTTGCGGTCTGCCGGTCACCATGAAGTAGCCGTGCGCGGCGGCGAGGGCCACCGATTCGTGCGGACAGAGGATCAAGCGCGGCGCGCGGCGTCCCTGCGCGTCGAACTTCGCGATCGATTCCTGGATCGGCGCGACGTCGCTCCCGGGATTGATGAAGAGGCAGGCGACGGCCTGGGCAGTGAGCTGCTCGACGAAGGCGTCGGCCACGGTCTCGCCGGGCAGGTGCGGCGGGCCCATGTGCGGCCGTGTTTCCGGGCGCTGCTCGTCGAGACACGCCTTCACCAGCCGGGCCAGCGCTTCGACGTTGGGCCTTCTCAGCATCAACCCGGAGTTGTCGCCCGGCACGCTGTGGGTGGTCAGGCCGCCGCCAGCGATCCGGCTCCAGCCCAGCCTGGGATCTTCTCCGGAGGCCACGTTCCTCCCCTCGGCGAGAAGGAGAACGACCGGCCCCGGATAGACGCGCGGCTGGTAGCGATGGAGCGCGGCCAGGTTGACCTGCCGGAGGCGCTCCGTGTTGAAGGCGCCGCGGTTCCCTCGAAACAGGTCGCGCTGGACGATCACATCCATCAGCACCTGGAACCGCTCGCGCAGGAACTCGACACGCTGCCGGCTGTTGAGCCGCGCAAGCCGGTTGATATAGCGTCTGACCCGCGTGGTGAAGAATTGCAGCGTGCGCGTCTGCGGCACCGCCCGCCTGAACGGCCGGGACGGCGCCCTCGGCTCGAGGAGCGCCAGGAGACCGACCGGTTCTCCTGCGGCGTGCAGCTGCTGCGCCATCTCGTAGGCGACCGCGGCTCCCATGCACGCGCCGAGAAGGTTGTAGGGACCCTCGGGCTGCACCTGGCGGATCTCCGCCAGATACGCCGTGGCCACGTCTTCGATGCTGGTCCGCGGGCTCTCGGTTCCGCTGAGTCCGCGCGACTGCAGCCCATAGAAAGGCTGGTCGGGACCCAGGAGGCGGGAGAGATCGTGATAGCCGATCACATTTCCGCCGATGCCCGGCACCGCAAACAGCGGTTGCCGCGTTCCTGCCGATTGAATCGCGACCAGTGAGCGCCACGGCTCCGAGGTCCGGCGCTGGCCGATGATCGCCGCGAGCCCTTCGATAGTGGGCGCCTCGAACAGCGTCGCGAGCGGCAGCCTGACCCCCAGGCGTGTTTCCACCTGGGCAAACATCTGGGCGGCGAGCAGCGAGTGGCCGCCGATGTCGAAGAAATTGTCGCGCGTGCCGACGCGCTCCACGGAGAGCACCGCTTGCCAGATCCTGACCAGCTGCCGCTCGAGATAGTCTCTGGGCTCGGCGGCCGTCGACGTCAACTGCCTGGCGTCATCCAGCGGTGGCAGCGCCTGGCGATCGATCTTGCCGGTCGGCGTGATCGGCAGTTCCTCCAGGAACACGAACCCCGCGGGCATCATGTACGGCGCCAGCTTCTGCCGTAGAAAACTGCGCAGCGCGTCGGCGGTCGGGCCCGGCTCGCGCGAGGGCACCACGTACGCGATCAGCGCCTTGTCGTTCGCCGTACGCTCGTTCACGACAACGGCCGCTTCTCGTACTTCCGGATGGAGCGTGAGCGTGGCCTCGATCTCCGCCAGCTCGACTCGGAAGCCTCGGATCTTGACCTGGCGATCCCGTCTTCCCAGAAACACGAAACAGCCGTCGGACCGGAAGCGACCGAGGTCGCCGGTGCGATAGATCCGCTGACCCGGAACGTCGGGGTCGGGTGCGAAGACCGGGGCGGTGTCCTTCGGGTTCCGCCAGTAGCCTTCGGCGATGTACGGGCTCCTGACAATCAGCTCGCCCGTGTCGCCGGCGGCCACTGGCTGGCCGGCTTCGTCCACGAGCTCGAGGTATTTGTCCTCGACCGGCCGCCCTGCCAGGACGGCGCTGGAATCGTGCATGGCATCCCGCTCGATCCGGGCCAGACACAGCAGGCCCGTTTCCGTGATGGAGAAGCGGTGCATCAGCACGCAGGCGCTGCCGAAATGCTGCCGCCACGCATCGACGTCGACCGGCAGCACCGAGTCGCCGGCCAGCGCGACCAGCCGTACCGAGGGAAACAGATTCGGCCCCGCGAGCGTGGCGAGGAATCGCCGGAACAGAAGCACCGGGGGATGCAGCACCGTGACCTGCTGCGCCTCGAGCCATTCCCTGAACGCCGTCAGGCCTTCGGACCCGACATCGAACGTACACAGGGTGGCGCCGTTGAGCAGCGCGCCGAACATATCCGCTTCCGACGCCGAGAAGCTGCAGTGCGTCAACAGCGAAAGCCGATCCGCCGACGTGATCGCGTCGTGCTGAACCGCAAGCCACACGCGGTGCAGCACGGCGCGGTGGCTCTTCACCACCCCTTTCGGCTGGCCGGTCGTTCCAGAGGTGTAGAAGAGCGTTGACGGGTGATGCGGCAATGCCTCGAGGGCCGGTCCCTCATCGGCAAACCCCGCTTCGCTCTCGTCAAGGCGCAGCACCGGGCAGACCCCGGCGGCCAGCTCGCGGGCGCGCGATTCGTGGGCGGCCGTCGTGACGATCAGTTCCGGCACCACGTCCCGCACGATGTCGGCCTGCCGCGCGCCGGGCGCCGCCGGGTAGATCGCCAGATAGGTCTTTCCGGCCTTCAGCACCGCCAGCGTGGCGATGACCATCTCCGGCGAGTGTTCAACCAGGTAGGCAACGCAACCGGAACCGGGCCGAGCGTGTTCTGTGATGGCGTGGGCGATCCAGTTGGCACGCCGGTCCAGCGCCCGGTACGTCCACTGCCTGCCCTTGCCGGTCAGCGCCACGTGATCTGGAAAACAGCGGACCACCTGCGCGAAGCGCGCCGGTACGGTCTGCTCGATGTCGGCCCGCGCAAACGGCAGGCGGGACGACGGAGCACTCGTGCCCGGTTCGGTCGTGGCTGTCGCTAGAACATCGTGCACAGGCGCACCAAGCTGAACTGTCAGGATACGCCCGCTTACGCGGCCTTTCATTCTCGTGCTCACATCCGCATGCGAATGGAGACCCCTCGGTCATAAACGAGGGGGAGAGCCGCGGCGAACCGGCCCCACGCAAGAAAAACGGCTATTTGGACGGCGCTTCCGGCTCGTAAATCTGCGTGGTGCCGGTAAACAGCGGCTTGCCGCTGTCATCCCTGATGAAATTGGCAATGGCGATGGTCGGAAAGTTCTTGGCCGGCGCGCCCGTCACTTTGACGCGGTCGCGGGGTTTCACCGAGTCCCGGGTCCATCCGCGGCGCATCAAGGTCACCGGGCTTGGCAGCTCGAAGCTCCAGTTCATCTTGTCGCCGTTGTCGCTCGTCACGTCCACATAGATCCAGGCATGCGGGCTTCGCCACTCCACCTTGGTGACCGCGCCCTCCACTTCCACTTTGGCTTTCAGGTCGTACTCCGACTGGGAATGATGGGCCCACGCGGCGGGGGCCAGCGCAAGGCAGAGGCCCAGAACCGCAGCGACGTGTGCGAGGCGAGGACGGCGGTTGGTCATTTCTTGAAAAGCTTGGTGTCTTTTTCGTTGTCCATGCAGATCTCTTCGAGCATCTGCGTGTCCACGATCAACGCCATCTCGATCGTCACCGACCACGGCTTGGTGTAGGCCTTGGGATCGTTGACGGCAATCTCGATCTGCAGCAGACCGAAATTGGGGCGCTTCAGCCGCTCGGTGACGCGGGCTGATTCGGTGACCGGGCTGCCCTGGATATCGAGCCACATGTCGTCGCGGATGCCGTTGGTCTCGATGACCAGCGTGTCGCCTTCCCAACGCCCGGTGGAGTAGCCGTTCCACGTCGGGTTCGGGTTGACGGGGAGCGGACGCCCGTCCAGGTACACCTCGCGATAGGCCGCGTTGAACTCGTGCAGGACGACCATCATGCCGGGCGTCTGCACGATCCGGCTGTGCTGCGGCAGCGTCCAGGCGCGCGGAAAGTTCGGCGGCATGCAGGAGCTGTGCGGATCTTCGCGGCCGCCGTTGGCGCGCCGTATCTTCATCTGCTCCTTCGACCACTCGGTGTAGGGCAGGCCGTCCTTCAGTTTGATGCCCAGGTTGATCTGCTCGCGCGCCATGCGCTCTTCCTGGATGCAGTCCTTCTCCTTGCAGAAGTCCTTGGACGGGACGTTGGCGAACCACATGCCGGAAAAATCCGGCTTGCCGTCGGCCGTGCGCGGCGCCGGCGCCTTCAGGTTCGGAGCGCCGTTGGCCAGGCGCGGAATCCCGGGAGTGGGGTAGGTGAGCCACTGGGCGCGGACGGCAACGGAACTCGCCGCCAACACCAACACCAGCGCCGGTAAAATCGCTCGCGACACGACGCGGATGATGGCGCGGACGAGGGCCTACGTCAAGAAAGCCGGCTAGTACACGAACTCGTAGGCGCCGACGTCCCAATAGGCCCCCTGCGGCCGCGGCACGCCGAGTCGGTCCCTGCTGACGCTGCTGATGGAGATGCCGGCGTCAATGGCCGGGCTCCCGGGAGCCAGCCGGTAGTCGTGCGCCGCCGCGTTGATGAAGAACGCCGCGGTGGCCTGCACGTTGCCCAGGCCGCCTGGCATCGTCGAACTGGATCCGAAGAACAGCACATTGCGCACGTCCAATCCGACGGCCGTCGAGCTCGCGGCTCGGAAGAAGCGCGGGATCGCAGACCCCAGCGTCGTGTTCCACACCTGGACGCGCTCGATGTTGTCCTCGTAGCGGAGGGCGGTGCCCACGTCGTAGACGACGGCGTTCTGCACCCGCGCCCACGCTCCGCCGTTGACGCCCGGGCCTCGCAAGCGGAAGGCGATCTCGGATCGCGACACGGTGACGCCGTCGAAGGTGGCGTCGACGTTCTCCTTGATGTTGAAGGCGGCCATGTTGGTGAGCAGCCCACCACGGAAGCCCCAGGCTTCGGTCTGGCGCACGATGACCTTGGCGCGGGGCGCGGTGCTCAGGGTCTTGGTGTCGAGCGCGTTCTCGCCCGGCACGGTGCCCACGGCGAAGCCGTTTTCAGCCGTGAGCAGCGGCTCCAGCCAGAACTGGCAGCGGTCGATGGTGATCTTGTCCCAGCCCGGCGCGGCCCGATCGGGGTCCAGTTGGATGGCGTCGCCGGAGAACGTGTGAATCCCGGTGTCCCGCACCACGAGATTTCGTACCGCGCCGGCCACGATGCCGTGCGCGTCCGTGCGGCCGTTCGCCGCGTTCAGGCAGTGGTGAATGACGGACCGTTCCACCACGACATTCGCGGTGGCGCGGATGTCGATGCAGTCTTTCGACGTGCGTTTCACTTCGAGGTACTGAAGGATGAGGGCCGTCGCCGCGCTGTCGACGACCACCGCGTCGTACGGCGCGTACTGCCCGTCCACCACCAGGCCTCGGATGGTGACGTAAGGGTGTGAGACGCGCACCACGTTCCCCGCGCTGCTGGTCACGATGGCGGTACCGTCGCGTTCCGCCCGGATCACCAGACGGCTCGACGCGGTGCCGCCGCGCACCGTTCGCACGCGCTCGGCATAGACGCCCGGCTTCAGGATCACCGTGTCGCCGGCGATCGCCCCCGCGAGCGCGTCGGCGATGCGGCCAAACGGATTGACGGATGTGCCGTCGCCGATGCCGCCTGGCGCGACGTACAACGTCGATGCATCCGTGGAAAAAGGTGTCAAGAGGACGGCGACGACAGCTCCAAGCAATGAACGCTGCAGCGTTCGGGAAATCAGCACGATCATGAGCCTCCAGGGTGTTGGGGGGAGGCGCGACGTGCTGTGCCTGGTGCAGAGAGAATGCCAGCCGAGCCAGGGGGAATCCCGGGGTGGCGGGTAGCCCTGGCGCCTTTTAGGGTCTGGCAGGGTTACTGCCCGGCCGCGGCCTTGGCTTTCGCGAGCGTCTGGTCGAGCGCCGGGCGATCGAGAAATCGACCGCTGGCCACGACCGCGAGAATGCGTCGCACGTTGGTTATGTCCAGCAGCGGGTTGGCGTCGAGCAGCACGAGGTCCGCTCTGCGCCCAGGCGCGACGTTGCCTGCCGTCGCTTCGATGCCGAAATAGCGAGCCGGGTTGATCGTCGCCGTCTGCAGGGCGACGAGCGGAGGCATGCCGCCTCGTACCATCGCCGCCAGCTCGTCGTGGACGCAGAAACCCGCAATCATCGAGTCGCATCCGGCCAGGATGCCGACGCCCGCCTTCGCCATGTCGTTGATCACGATGGCGCTCGTCTGGGCGGTGGCCCGCAGAGCGCCGATCGCGTCGGGATTCACCAGGCCCTGATTCTCCGCCCACATCCGTCGAATCTGTTTGCCGGCGTACGTCATCTGGTCAGCGCTGATTTCCGACCTCGACGTGCCGATCGACAAGATTTCGGCAATGGCAACCAGCGTGGGAGTCTGCCAGACGCGGTTCTGCGCCAGCATGGCGAACAGCGGGCGACACTTCTCCGGTTGGTAGGTCGCGCCGCCGGAGCACGTCCGCCAGACGCGTCCGTTCGACAGGTGCTCGATGCTGCGCTGGCCGGCCTCGATGACCTGCTCCACGGTCAGTCCACGAGGCACGTGTCCCGCGAGCGGCAGCCCCTGCCGGCGCGCCTCGTCCGCAATGGCGAAGAACACCGGCTGCGGCGTGTTGTCGTGCACCTTGATCAAGTTCACGCCCCGCTGCTTCAGGAGCTGCACCGCGGCACGCCCGTCGTCGGCCGTCTTCACGCGCATGCGGAACGGCCAGTCACCCGGTGCGTCATCGAGGATCGGGCCGGCGGCGAGAATCCGCGGGCCGAGAATCGTGCCCGACGCGGTCGCGTCGCGAAGCCGCAGGATGTAGTCGAGCGCCGAGCCCATGTCGCGGATGCCGGTCACGCCGTTGGCGACATAGAGCGGGAGCCAGGCCTCACCGCTCGCCTCCGTGTGGGCGTGCATGTCCCACAGTCCTGGAATGAGGAACGCGCCACGACCGTCTACGACTTGCGCGCGTGCCGGTGCCTTGCCCCCCGGCGTCACGCTCGTGATGGTGCCCTGCTCGATGACCACCGTGCTGTTGGTCTCGATGTGGCCGGTGACGACGTCGATGACGCTGACCCGTGTCAGCGCCAGCGAACGCGTTTGTGCCGCGAGGGGCGGGAGAGCGAGGAGCGTCGCGGCGAGGACCGCGATCGCAGTGCGTCGGCCGTCGGCCATCAGCGTGTGGCGGTCGGCGCTCCGGTGGCCGGGTCGTGACGAATGACTTTGCCGCCTTTCATCACGAAGCGGACGCGCTGCAGCTCGGTGATGTCCGCGAGCGGATCGCCCGACACCGCCGCGAGGTCCGCGAACTTGCCGACGGCGATCGAGCCGACGTCGTTCTGCCACCCCATCATGATGGCGTTGGCGATGGTGCCCGACTGAATCGCCCGCGCCGGCGCCATGCCGCCCAGCTTGACCAGCTTTTCGAACTCGACGGCGTTCGTGCCGTGCACGAAGAAGCTGCCGTCCACGCCGGTGCCGAACAGGACCGCGAGCTTGGGCGTGGCAATCGCCATCTTCATGGCACGTTCGAAGATCGGCACGATCCGGAACTTGCCGCCCGTGTTCTTCGCGTCGTTGTCGTCCATGTAGCCCGAGCTGTAGCGTGCGAAGGTGACGTCGTAGGCGATCCCGTTGGCCGCCATCTGATCGAGCTGGGGCTGGGTGAGTCCGTAGCCGTGCTCGATGGTGTCGCAATGGGCGGTGATGGCGTTCTGCAGCCCCTCGCCGCCGAACACGTGGCACCCGGTCTTCTTGCCAAGCCTGTGGGCCTCGTCCGTGATCGCCTGCAGTACGGCGAGCGGGTAGTTGGTCTGGAACTGGACCTCGCCGGTCGGGCTGAAGGAATACGCTCCGCCCGGATACAGCTTCAGGTGATCGACCCCCTTCTCGACGTGCTCGCGGACGGCCGCGCGCCCCTCTTCCGCCGACCGGACCACGATCGCGGCCCGCGGGTTCGGCGCAGGTGCGGATCCCGCCGGCTGCGCGCCCCACACGATGCCACGGCCTGCCACCTGGAAGCGCGGTCCATCCATCTCCCCGTCGTTGATGGCGTTGCGGATGTCGATGTCGGCGTAGCCGTTGCTGTGCGAACCCATGTCGCGGGCGGACGTGACCCCGGAGTACAGGTCGGCCTGCATGTTCGTGACCGCCATCAGCGTCATGCGCTCGGGCGACCAGCCCTGCACGGGGTCGTTGAACATGTGCGTGTGCGCGTCGATGAGCCCGGGCATCACGGTGGAGCGGCTCAGATCGATGACACGTGCGCCGGCCGGGATCTTCACCTGCGCCTCAGGGCCCACTGCCGTGATGCGCTCGCCGGTGATGACGATGACCTGGTTGGTCAACATGCGGCCAGCCACGCTGTCGAACAGGCGTCCGGCGCGTACCGCCGTGACGCCGAGTGGAGCGGCGCACTGCGCGAACCCGCTGCCGGGCCGCACGCAGGGGCGCGCGCCGGTGCGGCGCCACGGTTCCGGCGCCTGGGGACGCGCTTGCGTGGCCGGCGGCGGCGCCTGCGCGTGGAGCACGGCCACGACACCTGCCGCGACGAACACCGCGGCCGCGACGACTGCATTGAGACGACGTGTCATGAATCTCGCTCCTACTTGCGGTTGAGGATGTAGTTGCCGCCGCGATGAATCTCTTCGGCGCGGATGATCGTTCCCTTGTCGTCCTTGACGAACTTGTACGAGACGCCTTCGGTGGTGGTGAACACGTCGCTCGATTCCGGAATCAGCTCGACGGTCCCGGGCAGCAGCAGGCCGGTCGCGTGAAGGGTGCCGCCCTCCAGCGTGACCGTCACCTTGCGAAGGTTGGCTCGCCAGTAGCCTTCGTAGTAGCCGACGTACTGCCTCATGACGTCTTCGGACACCTTCACGGAAGCCTTCTGGAGGTCCGACACGTTGCCGGTCCAGAACTCCATCTTGGCCTCACACACTTCCTCGAGCATTTCCGTATCCGTGACCAGCCGCATCTTGGATGAGAAGTGCAGCGGCTTGTTGTAGGCGTCCGGGTCGGTGAACGTCACGTCGACTTCGAGGTGCCCGAGATCGGGACGGCGATAACGCTCGGTGACGTGAAGCTTCTCGGTGTGCGGCAGCCCGACGTTGTTCAACCACGTGCTGTCGTTGAAGCCGTTGCTCTCCACCACCAGCGTGTCGCCCTCCCAGCGGCCGACGGAGAAGCCCTGCCACATCGGGGCCGGATCCTTCTCGAGCGACCGGCCGTCGAGAAAGATCTGTCGATACGTCTGGTTGTTGTACAGCACCGCAAGCATCGCGGGGGTCTGCAGGATGCGCTTCTCGCGCTCGAAGGCTTCCGCTTCCATGCCACTGGGACGGCACTGGAAGTCGGGACGGTCCTTGAAAAACGTCTTGGAGCGTTCGCGCTGCACCTCGATGGCCCACGGTTTCATGTCGGCCGCATCGACGCGGAGCGTCTCGAGGCCGTTGAGCTCGCCCTGGCCGCCCGCGGCCTGCCAGATGCCGGTGAAGTCCGGCTTGCCGTCGGCCGCGCGCGGCGCCGGCGCGGCGAGGTTGACCTTGCCGTCGGCCTTGCGGGGCAGGCCGGGCGTCTTGGTGTTCAACCACTGGGCGCCGGCGGAAGTCCCCCACAACACCAATCCGACCGCGAGGCAGAGAGCTTTCATACGCCCGCAATTGTCCCGGAGGGCAGAAAAGCCGTCAATCCCTCCAACGCGAGCGGGGCGGCACTCCTCGTCAGTCGGTGAGCGGGAAAACCCGCGGCATCTTGAAGAGCGCCTCGTTGAGGAAGAACTCGCTCAGCACGTGAAAACCGCGCTCGCGCGCTCCGGCGATAGTGGTCGTGATGAGCCGTGCCACCGCTTCGCGCGCGGCGTGCAGCTTCTGGCCGTCGTCGGTCACGAGGGGAACCCGTCCTTCGAACAACGTCATGAGCGGGTCGCGAAGCGGATCGAGCGTGAAGTCGGTTGGCGCCACGATGTCCCTCGCCGTCTCCCACATGACCAGCACGCGGCGCCGGGCGTCGTTGGACAGCACCTCGACGCCGCCGGCGCCCACCTCGTTTGCGGTGGCCTCGTCGGCCTCGGTTTCCTTCGGACAGGTGTCCGGGGGATTCGTCCAGTCGTCCATCGGGACCACGCTGTAGTGACGGCGGTCCACCGCGCCGATGAGACGAATCTTCACCGGCAGCTTGTTCGCGTGGTCCGGCTGGAGGGCCGCGGTCACCGGCGACGGGATATCGGCCGCCTCGATCGGCAGGCCGGCCGCCTTCGCCTTGCTCATCATCCAGCGCAGCGACACGTTGTTCAGCGGCTGGTTCCCGTTGCCGCCGCCGACATCGGAATGGACGCCGCGGAACCACACCTCGCGGGCGCCGGGCAGCCGCGTGTTGATGAAGGACGGGCGGCGCTCGTCCAACGCCATGGCGTGAAAGCAGTATTTCAGGTTCGCCTTCGGCAGCTCCAGATGGTGGCCGAGATTCAAGGCCTCGTTCCCCAGATTCGCGAGGCCGAAGGCCGCCACCACGTCCCATAAGCCCAGGAACCGGATCTGCGGCGCGGGCTCGACGACCTCGTCGGTGCCGGGGCGGCGGATGCCCTTCTTGTGAATCAGGTTCGAGAAGTCGAGCGAGGTTGCGGCACCGCGGCTGAAGCCGACGATGTCGATGACCGTATCGCCGGCCGCCCAGTTCCGGCACAGATGGTCGTACGACTCCAGAAGGCGCGGGAGCTCGCCGAGGCCGAAGACGCCGCCCAGGACTTTGCCGATGACGTCGAAGCGTGTGCCGATGCCGGCCACGTACTTGTCGTTGGTGCCGGAGTGCGCGTGGTACGCCGTGTGAAAGCGGAAGACGTTGCTGTTGGTGAACTTCGGGTCGTCTCCCGCCTTGCCTTCCTGCCACGTGCCGTCGAACGCATACAGCGCCATGTGCGGATTCTAGCGCCGCTGACGGGATAATGCGCTGATGCCGGCTGCTCCTGGCCCCGCTCTCCGATCCGCCTTCGGCGAGATCGACATCTATCTCTTCGATCAGCTGCTCAAGGGGCGCTTCGACGATCGGCCGCGCGTGCTCGACGCCGGCTGCGGCGATGGGCGGAATCTGCGCTACCTCCTTGCCAGCGGCTTCGAGTGCTGGGGTGCCGACCGCGACGCCGCCTCGGTGGCGCACGTCCGGCGCCTGGCGGAGACGCTCGGCAGCAACGTGGACGCGGATCGCCTCCAGGTGGCAGAGGTTGATCGACTTCCGTGGCCGGACGGCTCCTTCGACGCGGTCATCTGCAGCGCCGTGCTCCACTTCGCCGACGACGCGGCGCACTTCGAGCGGATGGTCGAGGAGCTGTGGCGCGTGCTGGCGCCGCGGGGCCTGTTCTTCGCGCGTCTGGCCTCGAACATCGGCCTCGAGACCGTCATCGGGCCGGGCGGCCGCCGCGTGCGGCTGCCCGACGGCTCGGATCGCTTCGTGGTCGACGAAGCGATGCTCGTGACCCTCACGGCGCGGCTCGACGGCCGGCTGGCCGACCCGCTGAAGACGACGGTCGTTCAGGGCATGCGCGCCATGACGACCTGGTGCATGCTCCGAGACTGACCGGGGCCGCGGCTAGCGTTTCGGCGATGGGGTCGGCGCCTGTCGCGCCCGTGGATCGAGCGCGCCGGGGAAGCACAAGAAGCGCGTGTCGACCGTTTGCCTGGGCTTGGCGTTCGTCACCTCGTAGATGAGGGAGCGGCCATCCGGCCTGACAGGTCCGAGCAGCTTCCCGGCCCCGCTCTTCACGTAGTCGAGTGCGTTCTGCAGCATCTGTTGCCCCGTCTGGCGACACTCGGCGATGGACTCGAAGCCGTCCAGCGGCACCCAGGTCACCGAATCGGCGCCGGCCTTGGTCACCATGGTCATCTCCCAGAGCACCCAGCCCGACGTCGTCTGGGCGGACGTCGCCACTGGCCAGCAAAGTAACACCCACGCGACCGTAAGGGCACTCTTCGACATCCGCTGCCTCCCGCGCTCGTTGCCTTTGGACTTGCGGGCACCTATTCGGCCTGACTTGGGGCATGATTCGTGGCGAATCGGAGGGGGTGCATGAAGAAGATCTCGATCGCGTGCGTCGTGGCCGTCCTGGCCTGCCTGCCCGCCGGCAGTGCGTTGGCCGCCTCGTGCGACAGCCTCGCGAAGCTGACGCTCAGAGACACCGCCATCACGAAAGCCGAGGTGGTGGCCGCCGGCACGTTCGAGGCGCCCGGCGGGCGCGGTGGACGCGGTTCGAACCCCTACAAGCCGTTGAGCGAATTCTGCCGCGTCGCCGCGACGCTCACGCCCACCAGCGATTCCGACATCAAGATCGAGGTCTGGCTGCCGGCGCGCGGCTGGAACGGCAAGTACCAGGCAGTGGGCAACGGCGGCTGGGCCGGCGTCATCAGCTATTCGGCGATGGCCGAGGCGCTGCAGGGCGGCTACGCCACCGCCTCCACCGACACCGGGCATGAGGGCGGCCGCGGCACGTTCGCGCTCGGTCATCCCGAGAAGCTCGTGGACTTCGCGTGGCGCTCCGAACACGAGATGACCGCCAAGGCCAAGCAGATCATCGAGGCCTTCTACGGTTCCGGTCCGAAGCTGTCGTACTGGAACGGCTGTTCAACCGGCGGACGCCAGGGGCTCAAGGCGGCCCAGATGTTCCCCGAGGACTACAACGGCATCATTGCCGGCGCGCCGGCCAACCGCACGGCGATCTCGCTCTGGATCGCGGACGCGGTGCTGCGGGATCCGGCCCGCTTCATCCCGCCGGCCAAGTATCCGGTCATTCACGAAGCCGCGCTCACCGCGTGCGACGCGGGCGATGGGCTGAAGGACGGCCTCATCGACGATCCGCGCCAGTGCCGGTTCGATCCCGCGGTGCTGCTCTGTAAGGCAGGTGACAGTCCGTCGTGTCTCACCGCGCCGCAGGTGGCGGCCGCGAAACAGATCTACTCGAACGCGGTGAACCCGCGGACCAAGAAGGAGCTCTTCGCGTCGCTCGTGCCGGGGAGCGAGCTCGCGTGGGGCGTGCAGGCCGCGGGGCCCGAGCCGTCCGCCCCGATCTACGACCAGTACCGCTACGTGGTGTTCAAGGATCCGAACTGGGACTGGAAGACGTTCGACTTCGACAAGGACGTCGTGAAGGGCGACCTGCCGGAGAACCTGATCATGAACGCCACCGATCCGAACATGCAGAAATTCTTCTCGCGCGGCGGCAAGCTGATTCTCTACCACGGCTGGAGCGATTCGCAGGTGCCGCCCGTAAACACCGTCAAGTACTACGACCAGGTGGTGGCGCACATGGGCGGCGCCGCCAAGGCCACCGAGCACGTGCGGCTGTTCATGGCGCCCGGCATGGGCCACTGCGCCGGCGGCGAAGGGCCCAACACGTTCGACAAAGTGAAGGCGCTCGAGGACTGGGTGGAGCGCGGCACGGCGCCGGCGCGCTTCGAGGCGTCGCACAGCACCAACGGCCGCGTGGACCGCACGCGTCCGCTCTGCCCCTACCCGCAGGTGGCGCGCTACTCCGGCACGGGCAGCAGCGACGACGCCGCAAACTTCGTCTGCAAGGCGCCCTGATCGGCGTCGGCTGTTCGGCCGTGCGGCGCACGGCGTTGGTATCCGTGGAGGTTGATCGCATGCGACGACAACTGTTCAACGTGCTTGCCGGGCTCCTGTGCCTGAGCGGCTCGGCGCTGGCCGCGCCGGTGACGGCCATCATCCCGGGCGGTGGGGGATTCCAGAATCACTTCTGGAACTTCGACTCCACTCTCGGCTACGAGTTTTCGCTGACGACGACGCTGGACGTCTCGGCGCTGGGCTTCTTCGATGCCGACAACGACGGGCTCTTCGACGCGCACGACGTCGGCATCTTCGCGGGCGATGGGACGCTCCTGGCCTCGGCCACCGTCCCATCGGCAGCCGGTGGCACGCTGCAGGACGGGTTCAGGTTCGTGCCGATTCCCGATCTACTCCTTCTTGCAGGCACCTATCGGATTGGCGCGCAGGGAAGCGGGACCTCGCTCGACGAGTTCCTGCTGGGCCGATCGGGCAGTACGACGGTTGCCGGTCTCACGCTCGGGGCCGCGTTCTATGGCGCTGGCGCCGCTCTGACCTTCCCGACGGCGCAGGCCGACTACGCCACGGAGGGGTTCTTCGGCCCCAACTTTCAAGCCACGCAGGTACCCGAGCCGGCGACGTTGGCGCTCACGACACTCGCTGTCGCGGGCGCTCTACGGCGCGCTCGACGCGCCCGCTGAGACGCACGACCCTGCAGCCCGACTATAATCAGCGCAGTCGGGAGGTTCGGGGAATGGCGAAGATGTACCAGATCACGTGTCGCGATGCCGGCGTCGATTGCGACTTTGCGGCCACGGGCGCGAATCTCGACGAGATTCTGCAGCAGTGCGCCGAGCACGGCATCCAGGAGCACAACATGAAGGGCTTCGGCCCCGAGCTCTACACGAAGATGAAGAGCTGCGTGCGCGTCATCGACGACGGGGCGGCGGATCTGCCCGTATAGGCTCGCCGCTCAACATGAGCAAGGCGTTCACGAAGGAATCGGATACCGAAGACGACGAGCCCGACGAGCCGGCGGAAGAGGCCGAGCCCGCGCAACCCGCGGTCAAGAACTACATCACCCCGACCGGTCTCCAGCGGCTTCGCGACGAGCTCAAGTTCCTGCTCGTCCGAGAGCGGCCGGCGGTGACGCAGGTGGTAGCGTGGGCGGCCGCCAACGGCGATCGCAGCGAGAACGCCGACTACCAGTACGGCAAACGGCGGCTGCGCCAGATCGATCGGCGTATTCGCTTTCTGCGCAAACGCATCGATGCTGCGGAGGTCGTGGACCCGCAGGCGCCGCGCAGCGGGCGTGCGGCGACGCATGTGTTCTTCGGCGCCACGGTCCGCTACGCCAACGCGGCTGGCGCCGAGCGGGTGGTGCGCATCGTGGGCCTCGACGAGATCGATCTCGATCGCGATTACATCAGCTGGGTGTCGCCGCTCGCGCGCGCGCTGACAAAGGGCGGGCCGGGCGACACCGTCGTGCTCCGCGCGCCTGGCGGCACGGAGGAGCTCGAGATTCTCGAGGTGCGCTACGAGCGCATTCCGATGGAGCCGTTCACCGAGCCGCCCGGGGCCGAATCCGCGCCGAAAGCGGTCTGAAGACCGCCCTCTACAACGAAAATCAGCGAGCTTCGGGCTCCGCTCGATTCCGCCGCAGCGTCGCGGCCGACACACGCGACAGCCACGCCCGCGCCTTGCCGCTGATCACCGCCTGTTCGAGCGTGTCGAACTGGACGTAGGCCACCGGCACGAGCAGCAGCGTCAGGAACAGGCACAGGCTCTGGCCGCCGATGATGGTCAGCGCGATAGCGGACCGCTGGTTGCCGCCGATGCCGATCCCCAGCGCGGTCGGCAGCAGGCCGGCGATGATGGCGCTCGTGGTCATGAGGATCGGCCGGAGACGCGTGCGGCAGGCCTCCACGATCGCGTCGTGCATCGGCACGCCGCGCCGGCGCAGCACGTTGGTGTAATCCACCTGCAGGATCGAGTTTTTCTTCACGATGCCGAAGAGCAGCAGGATACCCAGTGCACTCCAGAGATTGAGGGTCCGGCCGGTCACCCAGATGGTGAAGAGCGCGAACGGCACCGACACCGGCAGCGCCAGCATGATGATGATCGGCTGCACGAAACTCTCGAACTGCGCCGCCAGCACGATGTAGACGAAGATGCTCGCCAGCCCGATCGCCAGCAGCAGGTTGGCGGTTGTCTCGTCGAGGTATTGCGTCTGTCCGTTCATGCGGGAGGAGTAGCCCGGCGGCAGATCGAGCTCAGTGATCAGGCGGCGCATGTCGTCCGAGGCTTCGTCGAGCGCATGGCCCGGTGCGAGATCGCCCTGCACCTCGATGCTGAACTGACGGTTGAGCCGCCGCAACTGCGTGGGTCCGAAGCCGCGGACCATCTGCGCGATGTTGTCCACGCGCACCTGCCCGCTCGTGGACGACGGCACGGTGAGCTTGCCGATCGCGGCCACGTCGTCCCGCTGGCTTTCGAGCACGCGAATCTTGACCGGATACTGCTCGGCGCCGTCGCGGAAGCTCGAAATCTCGTCGTCGCCCGCCACCATCAGCCGCAGCGCGCTGCCGATGTCCGAGATCCGGACGCCGAGATCGGCCGCCCGGGCGCGGTCCACGGAGACGTGCACCTCGGGGCTCGCGTTGCTGTAATTGGACTTGGCGTCGACGAGGCTCGGCAGCTTCTGCGCGTTCAGCAGCAGCCGCTGTGCGTATTCGTACAGCTTGTTCATGTCCGGGCCCTGCAGGTTGGCCTGGATGGCAAAGTTGCCGTTGCCGCCGCCGAGCGGATTCTTCGCCGTGATGCCCGGCGCCAGTCCGGGATGCCGCGCCAGGATCTGGCGGACGCGTGTCATGACGACCGTCTGCGACACCTCGCGCTCGTCGCTCGGCTTCAGATAGAAAAAGATGTGGAAGTGGTTCACCCGGTCGGCGCCGGAGAGATAGGTGACGCGCGCGACGCCCTCCTGGCCGCCAATCTCCTTGACCACTTGCTCGGCGATTTCCTTGGTGCCTTCGAGCGAGGTACCTTGCGGCGTGTCGATGTGCGCCGTGAACTCGCCCATGTCTTCCGGCGGAATGAACGTGCGGCCGATCATCCGGTTCAGCGGAATGGTCAGGCCCAGGACGAACACGGTGGCACCCAGGATGGCCAGCGGATGGGCGAGCGCCCAGTGCAGCGACCGGCCGTAGGCTTCGTCGATCCAGTGGAAGAAGCCGCGGCCCTTGGTCTTGAGATCCTTCTCGGCGTCGGCCAGCTTGAGGAAGCGCGAGCTCAACATCGGCGTGAGCGTGAAGCTGACGAGCATCGAGACCAGGATGGCAAACGCCATCGTCCAGCCGAACGGGTAGATGAACCGGCGCGCGTAGCCGGTCATGAACGCCACCGGCAGGAAGATCACGATCAGCGACAGGGTCGTGGCCATGACCGGCAGCGCGACTTCCCGCGTGCCCTGGATGGCGGCCTCGAACGGCGTGCAGTTCTTCTCTTCGATGTAGCGGAAGATGTTCTCGAGGACGACGATCGCGTCGTCGATGACGATGCCGACGGCCAGCGTGAGGCCGAGCAGCGTCATGTTGTTGAGCGTGAAGTCCATGCCGCGCATGAGCGTGAACGTGGCCACGATCGACGCCGGAATGGCCAGCGCCGAGATGATCACGGCGCGCGGGTTGCGCATGAAGAGCATCACCACGACCGCCGCGAGCAGGCTCCCCCACATCAAGTGCTCTTCGAGCGACGAGATCGACGCGTAGATGAACCGGGAATCGTCGCTGCTGATGGTCAGCGCGACCCCAAGAGGCAGCGCGCGGCGCACCGTGTCGAGACGGGCCTTGACCGCTTCGATCACGCGGATGGTGTTTTCGCCGGAGGCACGCCGAATCTCGAGCGAGACGGCGGGTGAACCATCCTCGAGCGTCAGCACGTTGGCCGTCTTCTCGACGGAATCCTCGGTGTAGGCGACGTCGGCCACCCGCACCGGCACGCCGCCGACGGTGGCGATGATGATGTTGTCGAACTGTGAGGTGGCCTCGATGCGGCCGAGGGTGCGCAGCCCCACCTCCCAGTTGCCCTGCTCGATGGTGCCGCCAGGGATTTCGACGTTCTCCTTCTGAATCGCGTCGCGCACCTGCTGAATCGAGAGGCCGCGGGCGTTGAGCTTTTCGATGTCCACCACGATGTGGATCTCGCGCCCCAGGCCGCCGCTCAGCGTCACCGCCCCGACGCCGTTCACCGATTCGAGGGCGCGTTTCACCTGCTTGTCCGCCACCTCGGTGAGCGCCCGAATGCTCATCTGCTTCGACGCCAGGACGATCGTCATGATCGAGTCGGCGTCGGGATCCTGCTTTTGGATGACGGGCGGCAGCACTTCGGGCGGCACCGTCCGCATGGCGCCGGACACTTTCTCCCGCACGTTGTTGGCGGCGTCGTCGAGGTCGCGCTCGAGCACGAAGCGCACGGTGATGTTGGCCGAGCCGCCGGCCTGCACGTTGGCCTGGAGCTGGTCGATGCCGGCGATGCCGCTGAGCGCGTTCTCCATCGGCATCACGACCGACGTCACCATCTCGTCGGGCGAGGCGCCCGGCAGCTGCAGCCGCACGTTCACCGTGGCGGGATCCGCCTTGGGGAAGAGATCGACGCCTAGATCCCTGAAGGAGAAGATGCCGAGCACGACCAGCGAGGTGACGAGCATCGTGGCGAAGACGGGCCGGCGGACGCAGAGTTCCGACAGCATCGCTAGTTCGCCTTCCGCTTGACGGACACCTTCATGCCGTCGGCCAGGTTGTCCACGTCGGTCAGCGCCACCACGTCGCCCGCGGACACGCCGCCCAGAATCTCGATGCGATCCCCCAGCCGATCGCCCACCTTCACTTCGCGCCCGACGATGCTGTCGCCGCTGACCACGAACGCCCGGTTGACGCCGTAGCGGTACTGGAGCGCGGCGTAGGGGAGGGTGAGCAGGTCCTCGACGTGATTGGTGGTGAGTTTCACCCGCACGAACGTGCCCGGTTTCAGCAGCCCCTGCGGGTTGGGCACCAGCGCTTCGAACGGGAACGCGCGCGTCTGCTGGTCGACGGACGGGCTGATGCGCGACACCTTGCCGGTGAACGGCCGGTCCGGATAGGCGTCCACCTGCAGGTCCACCGGCTGGCCGCTCTGCACCCACGGCGCCAGCCCCTCGGGGATCTCGGCGGTGACCTTCAGGGGATCGACGCGCACGATCTTCATGACCGGCATCTGTTCTTTGACCAGCTCGCCTAGCGACACCATCCGCTGCTGCACGTAGCCGTCGAAGGGGGCGCGGACGCTGGCGTCGCGCAGCTGCCGCTCCGCCAGCCTGGCCGCCGCGTTCGACGCGTCGATGTCGGCGGCCATGTTCCTGGCGTTCTGCAGCGCGGAGTCATACTCCGCCTGCTTGGTGCGCAGCACGGCGTCGGCGTCGTCGAGCGCCTGCGGCGACAGGAGCTGACGTTTGCTCAGCTCGCTGGCACGGTCGAACCCGCGTTTGGCCTGGTTCAGCTCCGCGGCCGCCCGCTTGACGTCGGGCGTCTGGTCGATGGGCGGCAGGTGGCCGGGTTCGCTGGCGCCGTAGCGCGCCAGCGAGCGCGCTAGCGCCGCCTTCTGCTGGTCGAGGTTGTATTGCAGCTTCTCGCGATCGAGCTCCACGAGCACCTGCCCCGAGCCGACGCGATCGCCGAGATCGGCGAGGATCCGGCTCACCACCCCTTCAGCCTGTGAGGACACGGTCACTTCGTTCTCGGCCGCCAGCGTGCCGCTGACATTCACCGTCCGGTTGACGGTTTCGCGTCTGACCGGTTCGGTGTCCACCGCCTTTGCCGCACGCTCACGCGTACCGCCTTCGGCGCCTTTGGCCGATTCGGAACATCCCGTCAGGGAGGCTGCAAGGAGGAGAGCGAAGGGGACCTGGAGACGCGCCAAGGGTAGGAGGGTCATGAACCGTTCCTTTTATACCCTGGGTGCTCCCAGCGGGTATAGCGTCGGACGGGTCGCGGCGCCTACCCTGAACGAGGGACTTCCTGTCAGCGCCGGAATCGCCGGCCGACGATCGGCGCGATCAGGAGCAGCGACAGGATGGACGGTTCCGGAACGTCCACCGGGATCGAGATGCCTAATGCGCCATTGTTCGAGCCCGCCCCGCGGAACTGGCTCGAGGGGTCCCCCTCGACGCCATCGAGGGGGACCTCGAAGTCGAAGGCGCCCCCTTGACGTTTCAAGTGCAGGGCATGGGCAAGAGCCTCGTCGAACAAGCCAGGACCGACGGAGACAGATGCGTCGCCGAGCGAATGGTGTCCTCCACCCGAGTCGCCGCAATCCTGGGTCCACAGCTCCTGCTCGCACCAGATATAAATCCGCAGCTCGATCAGCGGCGCCACGTAGTGCCCTTCCATCGGGGTAAAGAACTCGTCGAACCAGTGTGCGGTCAGCGTGAAGGTGCCCCCGCCGAACACGTAGTTGCTGGAAGGCCGAAAAAAATCGGGGTCGGAATCAAAAACCTCCAGCGAAAGCAGCGGCCCGGTTTCGAAGGTCACGTGGCCTGAGAAGAAAGAGCTGATTTCCTGGTCGATCCCGTCGATGAGGAGGGTCTGGAAATCGTAAATCTGACCGAAGCTCGCCCCGGCCGGACCAAACACCAGAGAGGGCTCGTAGACGATCAGCTGTAGATCGCTCGCGTTCGACGCGGGCGGGAGGAGCAGCGCGAAGGCGACGACGAGAGCTCGAACCGGCGATTTCATGAGTCCTCCAGCCTTGCGTCGCTGCCGCCTTGTGCAAGAAGCGCGCTGCGACCTGAGGCGTTAATCGTTCGCATATCGGCGTGGGGCCGCGCCTTCGCCGGGGAAAGTCCGTCGACCGGAAGGCTAAAGGGTCGTGCCGCTCTACAATCCAGCGCAGCATGGGTTCACTGAGCGAGCGGCGCATCGCCGTCGTGGGAGCCGGCATTGGCGGCCTGACGCTGGCGATCGCGCTCCGCCGCCTCGGCATCTCCGTCGACATCTACGAGCAGACGGCGGAGCTGCGGGAAGTCGGGGCCGCGGTGGCGCTCTCGGCCAACGGCACGCGTTTTTTCGAGCAGTTCGGGCTCGCGCCGCACCTGGCCGAGCATTGGTCCGAGGTGGCCGCGCTCATCTGGCGCGACGGTCGCAGCGGCCGCCTGGTGGGCAAGCACTCGGTTGGAGCGGACTACCGCCAGCGCTTCGGGGCGCCGTACGTCGGCATCCATCGCGCCGACCTGCAGGCAGTGCTGTCGTCGGCCGCCGGTCTTGAGCGCATCCACCTGCGCAAGCGCCTCGTGAACATCGACGACACCGCGGCCGGTGCCACCCTGCGATTCGCGGACGGCACCACCGCCGAGGCCGACCTCGTTGTCGGCGCCGATGGCGCGCGCTCGTTCGTCCGGCAGTGGATGCTCGGCTACGACGACGCGCTGTATTCCGGGTGCAGCGGCTTTCGCGGCATCGTCCCGATGGACCGGCTTCCCAGCCTGCCGGATCCCACCGCGCTGCAGTTCTGGATGGGGCCGGGCGGGCACCTGCTGCACTACCCGATGGGGAACGGCCACATCAACTTCCTGCTGGTCGAGCGCCACCCGGCGCCGTGGCCCCATCGCGACTGGGTCATGCCGGGCGTGGAGGGCGAACAGCTCCGGCACTTCGCGGGCTGGCATCCCGCCGTGGTCGAGATGATCACGGCCAGCCCGATCAGCAACCGCTGGGGGCTCTTCCATCGTCCGCCGCTCGGACGCTGGACCAAGGGGCGCGTGACCCTGCTCGGAGACGCCGCCCATCAGTTGGCGCCTCACCACGGGCAGGGCGCCAACCAGTCGATCGAGGATGCCGTGGTGCTCGCCGCGTGTCTTCGCGACGCGGCTTCAGGTCCGCTCGACGCGCCGCTCGAGCGCTACGAGCGGCTGCGCCGCGGCCGCACGCGCAAGGTGCAGTACGCGTCGATCAGCGCGGTGGACGTGTTGCACCTGCCGGACGGGGACAGCGCCGACCGGCGCAACGCCCGGCTCGCCTCATTCGACGGCGCGCTGCATCACCTGGGCTGGATCCACGAGTTCGATGCCGCGTCGCAGGAGCCCACCGACAGGCAGGGTGGAACCTGGCTGTAGCGGACTCCCAGTCAGCGCCGGAATCGCAGGCCGAGGATTGGCGCGAGCAGGAGCAAGGAAAGGATGGAAGGTTCCGGAATCTCGACCGGGATACCGATCGCCAGCTGGCCGGCTGCCGAGCCCGGCAGGCGGAGCGCTTCCGACGGGTCGCCGCGGCAGGCTAAAGGTTCACGATCAGGTGCCGATGCCCGAGGGCTGAGCCAGCACGTGCGCGACCCGATCGCGCAAGGTGGCGGGCAGGAACGGCTTCCGCATCAGGACATCCCCCGACGCCAGCGCCGCGGTGACCAGAAGCTCCTCCGGCGTGTGGCCCGACATGAACAGCACGCGGAGTCCGGGCCGGAGCCCGCGCAGCCGCCCGGCCAGATCGGCCCCGTCGATTCCCGGCAGCACGACGTCGGTGAGCAGCAGATCCAGCGGCTGCGAGTCGCGCGCGGCCGCGATCGCCAGCGCGGCCGCCGCATCGCCGGCCTCGAGGACCGTGGTGCCCGCGTCGCGGAGCACCTGGGCCGCGAACGCACGGACGCCCGGGTCGTCTTCGACGAGGAGCACCGTGGCGCCGTGCGTCGCCGCCGCGGCCGCCACCTCGTCGTGCGCCGGGGCCATCCCCTGCGGCGCCGGTGATTCCAGGGCGGGCGACGGCGTGGGCAGCAGCACCGTGAAGCGCGCCCCGCGCGCCGGCGCGCTCTGCACCTGAATGTCGCCGCCGCTCTGCTTGACGATGCCGTAGACCGTCGCCAGCCCGAGCCCGGTACCGCGTCCGACCGGTTTGGTCGTGAAGAACGGCTCGAAGATCCGTTCGAGAATCTCCGGCGCGATGCCTTCGCCGGAATCGTCGACGCTGAGCGCGGCGTACCCCCCGGGTGGCGGCGCGTTGTGCGTGCTGATGGTGAGACGGCCGCCGAGGGGCATCGCGTCGCGCGCGTTCACGACCAGGTTCACGATCACCTGCTCGATCTGCGAGCGATCGGCCCGCACCCTCGCGAGATCCGGAGCCAGCTGGACGACGAGCTCGATTCGTTCGCCGATCAGCCGTCGCAGCATCTTCTGGATGTCGTCGACGACGGTATTCAGGTCGAGGTCTACGGGGCGCAGCACCTGCCGGCGGCCGAAGGCGAGGAGCTGGCTGGTGAGGGTGGCCGCCTGCTCCCCGGAGCGGCGAATCTGCTCGATCCATTCCTGCAGCGGCGTCCCCGGCGTCTGCTCGGCCTCGGCCAGCGCCGCGTAGCCGATGATCGCGGTCAGCAGGTTGTTGAAGTCGTGGGCGATGCCCCCGGCCAGCTTGCCGACCGACTCCATCTTCTGAGCCTGGCGCAAATCCTCTTCGAGCCGCCGCCGCTCGGTGACGTCGCGGCCGATGGCCTGGATCGCAATCGGCACGCCGTCGCGGTACTGCGGCCAGCTGGCCAGCTCCAGGACGATGGTGCGACCGTCGCGCGTCACCACGGTCGCCTCGGCGCTGTCCGGATCGAACAGCTTGCGGCCTGCGAGCTCGGGGCCGGCATAGCCGGTGAGCCGCAGCCCCGCCTCGTTGATGGCGAGAATGTGGCCGTCGAGGTCGCAGGTGCAGATCAGGTCGCGGGCGTTTTCCACCAGCCCGCGATACCGCAGCTCGCTGTCGCGGAGCGCCGCCTCCGCGAGCCGGTGTTCGGTCACGTCGCGCAGCAGCACCACATAGCCGCTCCGCTCGCCCGGCGACTCGATCGGCGTGATGCGGACGTCGTAGGTGCGTGTGCCGTCGGCGGCGGCCAGGGTGAGGTCCTGCCGCACTTCCCCCTCGATACTCGCGGGCCAGTCGCGGAGCACGCGCTCGATGCGCTCCCCGGCGGCGGCGGCGCGGTCGCGCCTGATGATGGCTTCCGCCGCCCGGTTCAAGTCGGCAATCCTGAGCGACCGGTCCACGAGCAGAAAGCCGTCACCAATCACTTCGATGCGCGCGTCGAGCAGCGTGGGGATCGGCTCGAGGACGCGATAGCGGAACACGGCGACGGCGGCAATGATCGCCGTGCAGGTGAAGAGGAACGGCGTGGAATCGATGGTGCCGGCGGCTTCGCTTCGCGAGACAAAGATCACGTTGCCCAGCCAGGGCAGCACGACGGCGAGCACCAGGATCACCGCCCGTTTGCGATAGAGATACGGCGACTGGACGGCTTGCGCCACCAGGATCGCCAGCCCCGCGAAGAGCACGGCGTAGGTGTAGACGACGTTGATGTAGAAGCCCGGCCCGCGGCCCGCGAACGTATACAGCGCGCCGGCGGGGTTGAGGGTCAACCGGCCCCAGAACAGCTCGTGCCACTCGTTGGTCAGCGCGGCCAGCAGCAGGCAGCCGGAACCGACGGCGACGCGCCAGGTCGTGCGACGCACCGCCGCCCGATCGCGAGCGACGAAATCGAGGACGAAGCCGATGAACGCGACCGGGAGCGCGGTGACGCCGACGTATTTGATCCTGAGCGCCAGCAGCTTCTGGGCGAAGTCGGGCGCGGCCAGCTCCCAGGCGTACGCCGCGCTCCACAGCGCGATGGCCAGCAGCAGGAGGCAGTACCAGATGGCGCCGCGGACGCGGCGATGCCGGAAGGCGTACACCGCCAGCGGCAGCAGGATCGCCGGGCATACCGCGAGCGGCAGCAGGCGGAGGGGCATGGGGTGCAGCTAATCATGAGCCAGCTGTCGACTCTGGCGAGATGATTTCGGTTAGCTGCCCGCAGATTCTGTGACGTACGGTTCAGCCATCGATGCCCGCGCCTCGTGGCACGAATCTGTCATGGAAATGCGCCAGGAGGGACCACCGATGGGCGAATGGGGGCTCTGTCGAGATTGCAGTGGTGGCAGATCGAGGGCGCGCCCGCCCGCGCGTGGGGCGCGAGCGACCAGCCGCCGAGCGCCGCCCCGGCGCGCTAGCTGCTAGGGCTGCGGGTTTTGTGGAGCGCCGCCCTGGCCGCCGGCCGCGCCGCGTCCCCCGGCGCCACCCGCTCCGCGGCCGCGGAAGTTGGCCTGCAGCAGATGGGTGAGCGTGTGCACGTAGCGGAGCTTGCCGTTCTCGACGCGGAAGAGATGCGTATCGGGCGCGCCGCTCCCGCCGTTCGGACCGCCCGCCCCGAAGGTGCAGTAGACCACTACGGATCCGATCGCCTCGTCGACGATGAAACGCCGGTTGGCGATGTTCACGCCCGCCGGCACGCCCACGTCGCAGCTGTCCATCGGTGAGCCGTTGCCGGTGTGCGCCCCGCCTTCGGTGCGATTGCAGGGATAGCCCCACGGCACGCCGTCCTTCTTCCCTTCGAGGAACGCATCGAGATAGGCGTTGGCGGCCGCGACGAGCGTGGAGCGCGTGTCGCGCTGGCTCGCCGGAATCACGTCCCACTTCTCCGACGACGACCACTTCAAGTAGGCGTCGGCGTTGAACAGCCAGTACCCCGTCGTTGTCCACAGGATTTCCAGCTCGGCGATCTTGTCCCGGTTGATCCGCATGCGGGTGCCAAGGATGTAGGGCTTGTCCTTGTTCGTGACGATCACTTCGGTGAACGTCTGGCACGTGGAGGCGTCGATCAGGCTGCGATGGTGGTCGATCTTCATCGCCGTCTTGATCACGCCGGTGTCGAGCGCGGCGGGGGCGTGATTCTCGGCGTAGCCGAGCCCCGCCGCCAGCGGCAGGCCGGACGTGTCGCCTTTACTCTGGGCGGCGACGTAGAGATCGACCGCGCGCTGCAAGCCCTCGCGTGAGCACGACACCTGGGCGGAACCGACCGCCGGGGCGAACAGGAGAGCGGCGAGCACCAGGGCGCCGATCGCGCGCAGTTTCATTACGGTCCTCCACACGAGCGATGCATTGTAGTGCGGTTCGCTACGTCTTCCTTGGCGGGACGAACGCCTCCAGCCCCGAGCCGATCGTGATGGTCAGGAGCACGATGACGGCGCCGGTGTAGAACGGCACGCCATGGCCGAGATGATCGAAGGCCCAGCCAGCGTAGATCGGACCTACCACGCGGCCGGTGCCGCCGAAGGTCTGTTGGACGCCCATGTAGAGCCCGCGCTCGTGCGGCGAGACGACGCGAGACAGCAGCCCGGTCACGCAGGGAAAGGTGAAGGCGGTGCCGAGCGGCACCAGCGCGACGAAAATTGCCAGCACCGGAATGTTAGGGGAGAAGGCCATGCCGGCCAGCCCGATCGCGAGCAGCAGCATTCCGAGTCGCGACAGCTGCAGCTCGCCGAGCCAGGTCACCAGCTTGCCGAGAACGCCTGCGCGGGTGATGAACGAAATGGTGCCCACGTAAGCGAAGAAGTAGCCGATCGTCCGTTCGGTGACGCCAAACCCCGACGCCAGGAACAGCGCCAGCACGGTGGTCATGCCCTGAAAGGCGCCCATGGTGAGCGCGTAGATCCAGATCAGGCGCGACGCCGGCTCGCGGCCGTGGGTCAGGACGCGGCGCAGCACCTCGCGCGCGCCGCGGGCCTTGGGCCGGTCGTCGGGATGGCGCCCGGCGTGGATGTTGGACTCGGCGAGGTAGCTCCACGCGAACACCATGTTGACGAGCGCGATGGTGGCGGCGAGGAGGCCCGGGCCGCTGGTGCCGAATCCCATGGCGAGCGATCCGAGGGCGGGGCCGATGGCGACGCCGGCGTTGGTGGCCGCCGAAAGCCAGCCGAGCGCCTTGGCGCGATCCTCGGGTTCGGTCGCGTCGGCCACGTAGGCCTGGATGACGCCGACCGTGCCGCCGCCCGCGCCCTGCACGATGCGGCAGAGAAAGAGGAGCTCCAGCGAGTTCGCGAACGCGAAGATCAGGTAGGCGAGGGCGGATGCGCCGAGCCCCACCATCAGCGCCGGGCGCCGGCCGAAGCGGTCGGAGAAGCGGCCCCAGTACGGCGCGCTCACCAGCTGCGCGCCGGCAAACATCATCACCATCAGCGAGACGGCGGCGCCGCTGCCGCCCAGTCCGACCGAGTCCAGCGCCGTCCAGAGCGGCCCGTGTCCGAGCGTGCGCGTGGCGTAGAAGGGAATGAGGGGAAAGACGATGAGCCCGCCCATCATGTCGACGAAGGCGGTCACCATCAGGACGACCAGTTTGCCCATCAGCGATGGACCTTCACGGGTCGTGATCTCGAGGAACGCATGGTCGCAGTGTATAGCGACCGGGTATCCGGCGAGCGCGGGGCGCGCACTGGACGCGCGCGCCCCGTTCGTGCTTAGAAGTCCACCTGCACGTTGAAGCGGACGAACCGCGGCTGGAGCACCGCCGTCGGCCGGAGCCAGCGCGAGGCGAGCGTCGGATCCGCAGAGTAGGTGGCGTCCACCGTGCTGTGCGTGTTCGCGTTCGTCAGGTTGTAGAAGTCCACGCCGATGTTGGCGCGCGTCCCTTTGATGCGCACGATCTTCGCCACGCGCATGTCCAGGTTGTTCACCCGCTCGCCATAGAGCTGACCGGGCAGCAGCAGATTCACCGTCTCGGTGGTGACGCCGCTTCGCAGCGATCGCCCGGTGGCGGTCTGGAACTGGGTCGTGGACATCAGGTAGTTGGCCGCGCGTGAGGCGCCATTGGTGGCCACGTCGGCGCCCGGCTGCACGTTGGGCTGCGAGCGGACGATGGCGCTCACGAGGACGTCGGCCTTCGGGATGGTGTACGAGGCCAGGCCGCGGAAGGTCGTGAGCCACGGCTCGGTGGCGCTGCAATCGGGCTGACCCTCGACGACGCCGGTGGCGGCGAGCGTCGCCGTGCTCGGCGTCATCGGGCGGCCGAAGCGGCCGATCAGCACGTCGCAGGTGTCGTTCACGCCGCGCCCCGTGCTCGTCCCGCCCTGGAACTGCAGCCCGCTGGCCAGGCGCGCGTTGATCGTGACGTCCACGCCCTGCCAGTAGTGCGTCTCGTCGCCGAAGTCGCTCGTGGACGTGTAGTACGAATCCTGCACACCGAGCACCGAGTTGTTGTTCCGGACGAGGAAGCTCACGGGGTAGCCGCCACCGCCGGGGAGGCGCGAGTCGAGCGGCGCGGTGAGCGTCACTTCGTCATAGTCGGTCGGCGTCAGAGCGCGGTTGTGCGTGACGAAGAAATTGCCCCACCACCGGCGGCTGTAGCTCACGTCCAGCGAAACCCGCGGCAGCAGCTCGTGCTGCACGCCGGCGCTGAACTGCCAGTCCGAGTTCCGCTTGCCCCATCCTTCGAGCACGTCGGGGTTCACCGTCGTCGTCGGAACGAGCTTGCCCCAGTTCAGGTTCGTCCACGCGCCGCACTCGCCGTTGGCCAGCGGGTTGAGGAAGTCGCACTGCGCCACGAAGTCGTTGTTGATGCCGAGGCCGGTCGTGTCGCTCCAGCTCCGGCTCGTGGTGGGTTGCAGCGTCACCGCGGGGTTGCTGATGGTGTAGGTGTCGCCGTTGTAGGCGGCCTGCAGGTACTTGCTCAGGCTCACCTTGATCGCGGTCTTGCCGTTGCCGAAGAGGTCGTACGAGGCGCCCATCCGCGGCGTGATGTCGTTGAGCCCGCGCACCCCCTCGCTGCGCGGGAAGGTGAAGGCCGGACCGAAGCGATGCGCCTCGATGATGCCCTGTCCTTCGGGGAAGAAGCTGCGCACATGCTCGTAGCGCAGGCCGCCCTGCAGCGTCAGGCGCGAGCGTGTCCAAGTGTCCTGCGCGAAGAACGCGTCGGGCACGGTGCGGTTGCTGGTCAGCGTCGGCCCCACGCGCTGCGTGAGCTGATTGGGCACCCGGTTGTTGAAGCGATAGCTGATTTGCTGACCGATAAACGTGGGCGTCTTGGCGCTCATGTAGGCGCCCTGGTAGCCGGTCTTGAAGCTGTGCGCGCCGGTCACATAGGAGAAGGTCGCGCGATACTGCGCGTTCTGCTGCATCGTCCCACCGGTCGCCGGCCAGCCGTGATAGATGTAGTTCGACGCCGGCGTCTGCGTGCCCGCCGACGACGTCTGTTCCGTCACCGCGATCTGATCGACGGCGGCGCCGGCCGGGCGGATATCGCCCCATTCGGTCCAGAACGAGGAGAAGCCGGCTTCCACCAGAATCCTGCTCGACCAGGGCGCCGAATACGACGCCTGCATGATCTTTGCGGGCGCGTCCCAGATAGTGCCGGATTCCGG
>DASYRM010000093.1:0-9011 GCA_036004405.1 Vicinamibacterales bacterium | reverse complement strand
ACCTGGGGCGAGATCTACTCGCTGTTTCCCGCCACCTCCGCCGACTACTTCGGCACCCGCCACGCCACCTCGAACTACGCCGTGCTCTACACCGCGAAGGGCACCGCCTCGATCATGGGCGGCTGGGTCGCGGCGCTCTTGTACGAGCGATCCGGCAGCTGGGCGATGGGCTTCTATGGCAGCGCCGTGATGGCGCTCGTCGCGGCCGGGATCGCTTTCGGGTTGCGCAGCGCGCGCCTGGCCGAGCGCGCGCGCGAAGCGTCCGTGCCCGGCGCGGTCCTCGCCAGTAGGGGCCGCCTTTAGGCGGCCCGTAACCCCTGTAGGGGCTTCCTCGTAGGGGCCGCCTTCAGGCGGCCCGTAACCCTGACATTCGAATGCCAAACGCTCTCGCCGACGAGCTGCAGCTGGCGCGCCAGGCTCGGCGCTCCGATGTGACGCCGCCGTCGGCGCGTGAGGGCGCATTCGATCTCGATGCCGCCTACGCGGTGGAGCGCGAGCTGTCGCGGCGGCGGCAGGCCGAGGGGCGCACGGTCGTCGGCCGCAAGGTCGGCTACGCCAACAAGGCGGTGTGGCGTGCGCTCAAGCTCGAGACGCTCGTGTGGGCCGACATGTTCGACGACACGGTGCGGCACGCGCCGCAGAACGACGCCACCCTGTCGGTCGCGTCGCTCGTGGCGCCAAAGATCGAGCCGGAGATCGTGTTGCGGCTGAGGGACGCCCTGCCGCCGGGACTCACCGAGCCGGCGGCCGTGCTCGAGCGCGTCGAGTGGATCGCACTCGGCTTCGAGATCATCGACTGCGTCTACCAGGACTGGAAGTTCCAGCCTGCCGACTTCGTGGCGTCCTACGGTCTGCACGCGGCGCTGATTGTCGGCGCGCCGATGGCGGTGGATGGCGCCAGCGCGCCCGCTCTCGCCGAGGCGCTGGCGTCGTTCAAGGTGCGGCTGCTGCGAAACGGCGAGCCTGCCGAGCAGGGTGGCGGACGCAACTCGCTGCGCAGCCCCGCGCTCTGCGTCGCGGAGCTGGCCACTGCGATTTCACGCCGTGCCGGCGCCGAGCCGTTGGCCACCGGCGATCTAATCAGTTCGGGGACGTTGACTGAGTCGCGCCTCATCGCGCCTGGCGAGACCTGGAGCGCGACGGTCGATGGCCTGGAGCTGCCCGCACTGACGCTGCACGTGCAGTCGTAGGGGCCGCCGACAGTCGTGGGGGCCACCTTCAGGTGGCCCGTTGGATGTACTCCAAGAGCGCTTCCCGCGTGTACACCAACGATCCCCAGAATGGATAGTCAGCAGGTGCGTGCACGATGCCGGCTCTTACCGGATTCGCGATCGTGTATCGCGCGACGGCCGGCGTCGCCTCTTCGTTTCTGAGCACGCGCTCGTAGCCATACCGTTGCCACAGGAACAGACCGGTCAGCTGTCGGAAGTAGAAGCCGGAGTACTGCTTCGCGTACTTCGTGAAGCGCTTCAAGTCCGCGTCGTCGCGTTCGCCGGCGACGAGCAGATGGACGTGATCGGGCATGAAGCAGTACGCAATCACTGCGAAGGCCTGCTCGCGCGACGCTCGCTGGAACTGCTCGCTGACGAGCGCAACGTGCTGTCCCTCGACGAAGTACCGTGCTCTCTGGTGAGTGCACAGCGTCAGGAAGTAGCGATTGGGGCCGGTGTAGTCGAAGCCGCGGAGGTGTTCGGGATAGCGGGGCATGGCCCCGTCACGAGCAACGTCTGGGCCGCCTAAAGGCCGGCCCCCACGACTGGCGGGCCGCCTGAAGGCGGCCCCCACGATCGACTCGACATGGGTGTCGGTTCGGGGATCGCCGCGCCGTCATGGCGCGGCTCGGACGCGCCGAAGTGCACGCCGGTACCGTCGCTCATCACCGCCTGACCGTACCCGAACACGTGCGTGCGCGGCGGCACCACCATGACGTCATGACCGCGCGCTGCCAGGCCACGACGGCTGGCTTCGGGGATCGTCTCCTCCACGGACACGTCCAGGCCCGCGAACGTCGGCTTGGTGAACCGCCCAGCCTCGAGCGCCTCCTGAATGTCCAGACCGAAGTCGGCCACGTTGGCCACGAACTGCGCGTGCGCCTGCGCCTGGTTGAAACCGCCCATGATGCCGAAGCCGATGCGAACTCGATCCTTCCGCATGAACCCTGGAATGATGGTGTGCAGCGGCCGCTTGCCCGGCGCGAGCTCGTTCGGGTGGCCCGGTTCGAGCGTGAACAGCGAGCCGCGGTTCTGCAGCGCAAAGCCGGTGCTCGGCGCCACCAGCCCGCTGCCGAAGCCGTGGAAGATGCTCTGGATCAGCGACACGATGTTGCCGTCGCGATCGATGGCGGAAAGATAGACGGTATCGCCGCCCGCCCCGGTGGTCAGCCCCGCGAGCTGGTCCGGCTGAACGTCCGCCGCGGCCCGCTGCATATCAATCGCCTGTGCGCGCCGCGCCGCGCGCTCCTTCGCGAGGAGTGCAGACACCGGCGCCGCCGCGAAGCGGGGATCGCCCACCCATCGCAGCATGTCGGCGTAGGCGAGCTTTTTGGCCTCGATCATCGCGTGCAGGGCGTCTACGCTGTGGAGACCGTAGCGCGCGAGCGGCGACGCCTCCATGAGATCGAGCATCATCAGCGCCGCGATGCCTTGCGTATTGGGCGGCAGCTCGTAGACCGTCCACCCGCGATACGTCGTGGACACCGGCTCGACCCACTCCGGCTCGAACGACGACAGATCGGCCGCGGTCATCGCGCCGCCACTGGCCTGAGACAGCGACACAATCGCATCGGCGATGGGGCCGCGATAGAACCCCTCCGCGCCGTGCTCGCCGACCAGGCGCAGCGAGCGCGCCAGGTGGGGGTTCCGGAAGATGGTGCCTGCCGCCGGCGCCTGGCCACCGGGAAGATACGTCGCCGCCGCGGCCGGATCGTCGGCGACCGCCTCTTCGAGCGCCGCCCAGCCCTCCGCAACGACGGGCGCCACTGGAAAGCCCTCTTCGGAATAGAACACGGCCGGCGCCAGCACGTCCGCGAGCGGCAGCCGGCCGAAGCGCCCGTGCAAGGCCGCCCATCCTCCTACCGCGCCCGGCACCGTCACGCTGTGAATGCCGGTCGCCGGCATCGCGGCCATCCCGCCGCGGCGAAGCCTGTCAGGCGACAGGCCGCGCGGCGCGGGGCCGCTGGCGTTGAGCCCGTGGAGGGCGTCGCGGCCGGCCTGGTAGACCATCGCGAAGAGGTCGCCGCCCATGCCGTTCATGTACGGCTCCACCAGACCCAGCACGGCATTGGCGGCAATCGCGGCGTCGACCGCATGGCCGCCACGAGCGAGCATCTGCGCGCCCGCCTGTGCGGCCAGCGGCGAACTGGCAGCCACGATACCGCGAGTCGTGGCGACGAGAGAACGGCCGGTGACGACGGGCATGATGGAGGGCATTGTAGATCCCGGAGCTTGCGCTAGATCGCGTACGACTCCTTGCCATCGCGGTCTTGATCATCGGCATCGCCGCCCAGGAACCCTCCGGACTGATGCGTCCACAACGAGTGATAGATCCCCTCGCGCGCCAGCAGGTCGGCGTGAGGTCCCTCCTCGACGATGCGGCCGCGGTCGAGGACGACGAGGCGATCCATGCGGCGAACCGTGGACAGCCGATGCGCGATCACCAGCGTCGTCCGGTTGGCCATCAGCGCCCAGAGCGCGTCCTGAATCAGCGCCTCGCTCTCCGAATCGAGTGAGCTGGTCGCCTCGTCGAGGATCAGGATCGGCGCGTCCTTGAGAATCGCACGCGCGATCGCAATGCGCTGACGCTGGCCACCCGAGAGCTTCACGCCGCGCTCGCCCACCAGCGTCCCGTAGCCCATCGGCAACCCTTCGATGAACTCGGCCGCGTGCGCCAGCCGCGCCGCCTCGCGCACGGCCGCATCGCTCGCCGCCGGACGTCCGAACCGGATGTTATCGGCGATCGTGCGATGGAACATCGACGGATCCTGCGGCACGTAACCGATCGTGTCGCGCAGCCTCGAGAGCGGCACGCGCTCGACCGGCTGCCCGCCGATCAGGATTTCGCCGCGTTCGACATCAGCGAACCGCAGGAGCAGCCGGGTGAGCGTCGTCTTGCCGCCGCCCGACCGGCCGACCAGACCGACCTTCGCGCCAGGGTCGAGGCGCAGCGAAAAACCGTCGAAGAGCAGCGGATGCGTCGGCGAGTAGCGGTAGCTCACTTCGCGCAGCTCGACCGAGAAGTCGGCCGGAGTGAACGCCTGGGTGCCGGAGTCGACCACCGACGGTGGCTCGAGCAGCAGCTCGGCGAACTGCGCCGCATCGGTCAGCGCGCTCTCGAGATTGCGGTAGATGCGATTGAACTCCCACATCACCCGCGTGGCCGCCGTGTAGTAGCTGAACGTGATGAACACGGTCTCGAGGCTCGCGCCGGTGCCCCGGCTGGTGACCAGCGCGATGATCAGTCCGAGCGTGTTGGTCAGCACGTGCATCGGCGCCGTGATGGTGTCGATGCGGAGGTTCTGGTAGTCCCAGGATCGCTTCGTCTTCGACGCGAGGTCCATCACGTTGTCGGTGTGGACGCGTGCCTCCTCCGGCTCACGCGCGAACGCGCGCACGGCCTCGGCGTTGGCGATCGAATCCGCAAGGTGACCCGCCATCACGTTCGACGCCGCCTCGCGCAGGTCGACCAGCCGCTGCCGGCGGCGGATCAGCGGAAAGACGAGCGCAAACGTGCCGGCCAGCATGCCGATGAGGACCACGATCAGCAGCGGCGAGTAGAACCACAGCACCACCGCTACGAAGGCCAGCGGGATCAGATTCGTCGACACCGAGAAGAAGAGGACGTCGAAGACGTCCTCGAAGCGCCGCGCGTAGCCGAGCGCCCGTTTCGTCAGCGAGCCGGCGAAGTTGTCCTGGAAGAACGCGAGGTCTTTGGCCAGCAGCTCGTCCATCGCCTCGATGTAGAGCGCTTCGAGTCCGCGAATCTCGGCGCGCGTCACCAGTACCAGCGCGATGCGCCAGAGCACCTCGCCGAGCAGCCAGACCCCGGCAAATGCCAGCACATATGGCGCCAGCTCGCCGGCGGTCAGCCGCTCCTGTCGCGCGAAGGCGCCGAGCAGGCGGGCCACGACCAGTGGTGGCGCGTATGCGTCGAGGATGCGGGCAAACCCGGGAAGGACGAGGGCCGGAATCGCCACCCAGGGCTGGCGGCGCACCTGCGCGGCGTAACGCCGGACGACGAGGCGCAGCGCGGCCGGCAGCCGTCTGCGTTCGAGATCGCCTGGTGGAGTCATCGACCCGGAGTTCGCGATTACAGCGGAGGAAAAGACGAGCGTACAACCAACTCGTCCGATCGCCAAACTGCCCGTGAGCCCGCGAGCGCACCCCGATGTGGAAACGATCCAGAATCTCGGGCAATGGTGAGAACCGTAGTAAGCAGGGTCGTGGTCGTTCTCACGGCCCTATGCCTGATTGGGACTGTTCGGGCCTCTGGGCCGTCGTACGTGGACATGACGTGGATGTCGATTTCCAACATCTACTACGAGCTTGGAGCAGTCCGCATTCTCACCGATGGCTACATCACGCGTCTGCCACAGAGCGCGTTCTTCGGAGGAGGAGGCGGATTAGCCACGACGCGTCAGGCATTCAAGCCCGACGTGGATGCTGTGAAACGTGTTCTCGGCGCACTGGGTGGACCGTCGAGCGTGAACTTGCTCCTCACGGGCCATAGCCATTTCGATCATTCGTTCGACACCGCAACGTGGTCCCGGCTCACTGGGGCTCGGATAGTGGGATCGAAGACGACCTGCTTCCAGGCGATGGCCGAGGGCATTCCGGCCGGCGGATGCACGGCGGTGTACGGCGGTGAGAGGATCCCTCTGGCCGAGGGCGTGACGTTGCGCGTGGTGCGATGGAACCACAGCGGCAACCCGGCCACGAATCCTGAACAGCACAATCCCGTCGAACTCGAAGCGGCGCCACGGCCAGACCCGCAAACAGGTGGTCTGCGCGGCGGCGTGGCCGAAGACTTTCCAAACGGTGGAGGAAATCGCGCATTCCTCTTCGTGGTCGACGGCCCGGACGGACGCTTCAGCTGGTTCTACCAGAACTCGGCGAGTGCCGTTGACCTCAGTGTGCCGATCGTCGTCGACCGAACAAACTACGGCGCGCCGATCGAGAACCTGAAGGCCGCGCTCAGGGCCGAGCGACTGGAATCTGTCGATCTCTGGATTGGCACCGGCGGACTGCCTATCGCGCAACTCGTACTTCCGGTCGTCAAAGCAAAAGCCTACTTGCCCGTTCACTGGGACGGCTTATGGGGCGCATTCGAGGCCGGCGTTCCGCAACCGTATTCAGATCCACCGTTAGAGGAGTATCTTGCGAAGGCTGGCGTTCGCCTGCTCAAACCCAACCAGTATCTGGACAAATGGCGCCTGGATCTCAAGGGCGTGCGACCGGTGCAGAACGATGCTGCGAAGAAAGCTCTCGGCTTTGCAAAAGACTGAATGATCCAGTGAACATGCAGACGGTTTACGAGGCCGCCGGTGGGCGCGAAGGGCTCTCGAGGCTGGCCCACGCATGGCACACACGGGTGTTAGAGGACGAAGTCGTGAGCCATGCGTTCAGCCACGGGTACCACCCGCAGCACACCGAGCGCCTGGCCGCGTACTGGGCGGAGGCGCTCGGTGGGCCACGGACCTATTCTGATCGGTATGGCGACGAGACCTCCGTCGTCCGAATGCACAGCGGCAACGGCCCGCACGAGGAGATGGACCGGCGGGCGATCGCGTGTTTCGATCAGGCGCTGGAAGATGCCGGGCTCGCGCACGACGAGCGGCTGCGACGCGTGCTGCACGACTACTTCGCGTGGTCCACGACGACCACGATGGCTCGTTACCACCACTCGGCAGAGGATGTGCCGGCCGGCTTGCACATCCCGAAGTGGTCCTGGCACGGACTCGTCAGTGGAAAAGACTGACGAGTGATCAGCGGTTTTTGAAGCCGAATCGCAGCGTGACGCCCAGCGTGCGCTGGTCGCCGACCTGACCGACGTAGAGCCCCGAGTTGCCGGGGGCGGCCGTCAGCAGCTCGTAATAGTTCTCGTTGAGCAGGTTGCGCGCCCAGACGGTGACCGACCAGCCGTCATTCCAGCGGAACCCGGCGCGCGCGTTCACCAGCGAGTAGCCGTCCACCACCAGGTAGCGCGAGGCGCTGGCGCTCGACGAGAACTCGGAGCGGTAGCTCGTGTCGAAGGCGCCGAACAGCTGCCCCTGGTAGCCGGCGAGCCGGGCCTCGTGCGCGTATTCGCCGCCGAACGACACCGCCCACTTGGAGATGCCGGGCAGCACCGAGCCCGACACGTCCTTCACCTGCGGACCACCCGTCTCTTCGAGCGGCGGCGGCGCGTCGGTGAACGTGATGTAGCGCGCGTCGGTGTAGGCGGCGGCGCCGTAGAACGTGACGTTGCGGCCCACCCGCGCCGAGCTGTCGAACTCCACGCCGCGCACGCGCGCCTCTTCGGCGTTGGCGAGATAGCCGCGCAGCACGCCGACGCTGGCGTTGACGACCTGCGTCTGAAAGTCCTGGATGCCGGTGTTGTAGAGCGCCACGTTGGCGGTGACGTGGCGGAAGGGCTCGGTCTTGAAGCCGACCTCGAAGTGCCGCACGTCCTCGGGCTTCACCGTCGCCGCCGACAGCACCGGCTGGTCGTTGGCGTCGGTGGGCACGCCGTTCAGGTTCAGGCCGACCGACTTGAAGCTGGTCGAGAACGTCGAGTACGCGTTGACCTTGCTGGTCAGCTTGTAGGCGGCCGTGAACTGACCCGAGAGGTTGGTGTCGTCCACATCAGCGTCGTACTTCTGCGGCGCCAGCACCGAGCGCTGCAGCGCGATGAGCGCCGGGTTGGACGTCTGCAGTCCGCCGTAGATCTGCTGATCGAAGTTGACGTCCTTCTGGTCGTAGTTGAAGCGGAGACCCGGCAGCAGCCGCAGCCGATCCGTCACCTGCCACGCCACCTGGCCGAAGAGCGCCGCGCTCACGTTGCGAAAGCGGACGTACTGGTTGTAGCCGTAGCCGTCCAGCAGACCAGGCGTCGCGGCGTTTGCGCCCGGCGCCAGCAGGAAGCGGGCCGCCGCCGAATCTTGCTCCTGGCGGAACGAGGGGTTGGAGTCGAGCGCCTGGTGGAAGCCAAAGCCGCCGACGACGAGGTTCACCGTGCGCGACACGTCGCCGGCCCAGCGCACTTCCTGGGTCCACTGCGCCTGATTGGAGGGCGCCGCCGAAACCGTCGTCACCGGCAGGCCGATGAAGTCGCGATCGCTCGACGGGTTCCAGTCCCAGTAGCGCCGCGACGTGGTGGACATCAAGCGGCCGCTCCCGACACCGAGGTCGATGTTGAGCGTGGCGCCGCCGAGGTCCTGATACGAGCGCAGCGGCGTGTCCACGTCCGTCACGCGGTCGAAGCCGTTGTAGCTGGGCGGCGCGTAGTTCAGATCGGAGGCGATCTGCGCCCACTGGCGGTTGGCGGCGCGGAGCGTCGGCGCGACGCCCGCCACCACCTGGGTGTAGCCCTGCGGCCGCTGCCGCGTGTGATCGACGGCCGCCGTGATGACGACCTTCTCGGTCGGCACGAAGAGCAGCGAGCCGCGCACGCCGGCGTTGTCGAGATCGTTCACCCGGCTGCCGGTCTTGACGTTGGCGATCGTGCCGTCACGCTGCGTGCCGGAGAACGACAGGCGGCCGGCGAGCTTCTGGCGGAAGAGCGGACCAGAGACCGAGGCTTTGGCCTGGACGAAATCGAGGCTGCCGTAGTTCACTTCGAAATCGCTCTCGGGGCGGAACGTCGGCTTGCGCGTGGTGACGTTGATGGCGCCGGCCGTGGTGTTCTTGCCGAACAGCGTGCCCTGCGGGCCGCGCAGCACTTCGATGCGCTCCACGTCCACGAAGTCGAGCGACGCCGACGCGGGCCGCGCGTAGAACACGCCGTCGATGTAGAGCCCCACGCCCGCTTCGATGCCG
>DASYRM010000092.1:0-26144 GCA_036004405.1 Vicinamibacterales bacterium | reverse complement strand
CCAACAGCAGCCGATCGATCTCTGGCAGGACCACTTCCGCCGGGGCGTGAATCGCGAGATCGACGACCACCGTCGCCGGTGTGGCTTCCGCGTTGATCTCGGCGGTGAAGGCGCCGTTGGCGTGCGCCTGCTCCACCAGGCCGGCGGCGGGATAGACCACCGACGACGTGCCCACGGTCAGGAAGACGTCGCAGGCGGTGGCCTGCACCGCGGCGCGCAGATCCGCTTCGGCGAGCATCTCGCCAAACCAGACGACGGCGGGCCGGGCCGGCGCATCACAATGCCGGCATCGCGGCACGCCCGGCATCGGCACCCGCTCGTCGCGCCAGCCGCTGCGCCCCTCGGCGCAGCAGCCGATCGAGCACGAGAGCTCCCATATCGAGCCGTGCAGGCGCACCAGGCGCTCGGTGTCGGCTTTGAGGTGCAGGTCGTCTACGTTCTGCGTGACAACCGTCGTGCGGTCTCCGCCCCGCGACCAGCGCGCCAGCACGTCGTGGGCAGCGTTGGGCGAGCAGCGGGCAATCGTCTCGCGACGCCAGCCGTACCACTCCCACAAGAGCGCCGGGTCACGCTCGAACGCCCGGGCCGTGGCCAGCTCCTCGGGCCGGTACTGCCGCCACAAGCCGTCTTCGCCGCGGAACGTCGGCACGCCGCTCGCCGCCGAGATGCCGGCGCCGGTGAGCACCGAAATCCGCCGCGCGGTCCGTAAACGATCGGCCAGGCCTGCCAGCGGCTCCGCCGGGCGCGGCCCCGCCAGATTTGAGCGTTCCATGACGGCTCATCCTACGCGGGTCCGGATAGGATGTGCTGCATGCGGGTCCGAACCCATGTCCTGACCGTCGCCGGCGCCCTCGCGCTGAGCTTCTCGCTGTTCGCCCAGCAGCCGCCCCCTGGTCCTCCGCAGGCGCCGGCGGCTCCGTCGCTCGGACCGCCCGCGCCGTTCTATCCGCATGTGGTGGCCACCGGGCTGCGTGGTGGCTATCAGGTGGTCGCCACCGACATGAACAAGGACGGCAAGGTCGATCTCATCGGCCTGGGGTCGCAGAACCCCGAGCTGATCTGGTACGAGAATCCCTACTGGACGCCGCACGTGATCACTCGCGAGGCCTCGCGAATGGTGAACGTGGCCGCGGACGACCTCGACGGCGACGGCATTCCCGAGCTGGCGCTGGCCTATGAGTTCAGCCAGAACTCGACGCAGAACCCCGGCAAGATCGCCATCCTCACCGCGAACAACAAGGATCCGCGCGAGCTGTGGACGCTGAAGACGATCGACGTCCTGAACATGACCTCGCACCGCGTCCGCTTCGTGACCATCAACGGGCAGAAGCTGCTCGCCAGCGCCCCGATCATCACCGCGGAATCGGCCGACGGCTTCGCGAATTCCAACCATACGGTGACGCCGCTGCACATCTACCGTCCGCCAGCGTGGAAGCGCGAAACCGTCACCGAGGAGAACCGCGGAGTCGTGCACGGGCTGTTCATCAACGACTGGAACGGCGACGGCCGCCCGGACATCCTGACCACCGGCTACATGGGGATGTTCGTGCACAACCTCGATCGCAACGGGAGCTGGACACGCTCCGAAATCATCAAGGGTGATCCCGGCGAGTGGCCGCGCGGCGGCGTCAGCGATGTAGCCATCGGGCGGTTCGGCGGCAAGAAGTTGCTCGTCACCAACGAGCCGTTCCACGGCAACCAGGTGGTGGTTTACGTGCAGACGGCCGACGGCGGCTGGCCCCGCAACGTCATCGAGACGACCATCAACAACTCGCACTCGCTGGTTCTGGTGGACAGCGACGGCGACGGGACCAGCGAGATCGTCTCGGGCGGCACGCGCGGCGCCCCGGGCACCGCGCGGGGCACCAAGCCCGGCGTGTTCTTCTACAAAGCGGCAGACGCGGCGGGCCAGAAGTGGGACCGCATGGTCCTCGACGACGGGATTGCCGCCAACAGCTGCGTGGCCGCCGACTTCAACGCCGATCGCAAGACGGACCTGGCGTGCATCGACGCCGGCAACCCGTGGGCGCTCAAGTGGTACGAGAACACGAGGAAGTAACCTGGAGGCAGAGAAGGCAGAGAGGGCGGAGAAGGCAGAGAGGGGAAAGAACTCCCTTCTCCGCCATCTCAGCCATCAGCCATCTCCGCCTTCTCCGCCCCTCATTTCACTATGCCGTCCAGCGTCTGTGTCGTAACGGCGTGATAGCCGGGGCGGGCAGCCGCGTAGATGCGTTTCGCGTCCGCCTTGCCCCAGTCGGTCTTCATCAGATCTTCGAAGAGCGGCCGCACGAACTTGCGGCGCCCCTGCGACAGCAAAAAGCGCTCGAGCGCGGGCATCGCCGGCTGATAGTGACGCCGGATGGCGATGTGCAGCCATTCGTACAGCACTTCTGAATTGCGCCGCTCGGAGAACCCGAACGCCTGGTCGAGGACGGCGAGCCGATCGGCCGGAATGGTCGACGGCAGCTCCTGCAGGAAGTACTGCCACTCCTGCGTGCTCCAGTCCCTGGTCCGCAGCGTGGACGCTCCGGCGCCGCGCGCGAAGGCGGCGGCCTGCTCCCCGGCCTCGGTGAGCTGCGGGGCCTTCGGCTGAATCGCGTTGTCGGGAATCGCGGGCCGGAAGATCCAGTCCTCGAGCCGGATCTTCGCCTCGACCGCCTTGTCGGTCAGCAGGTGCGCGCGGATGTCGGCGAGGAACTGCGCGGTGGTGATCGGCTGAAACGCGTGGCGCTGGAAGTAGCCCTTCAGGTAGGCGTCGAACTTCTCGCGGCCCACGGTCTGCTCGATGAGGCCCAGGAGGGCCGCGCCCTTCTCGTAGGGCACCTGCGTGGCGCCGTCATCGGGATCGCGCCCCTTGAGATCCACATGCAGCACAGTGTCCTTCGACTGCATACCGCCGAGGCGGTCGATCTCGGTAGCCAACTCGCGCCAGCCAAGGACGCGGAAGACGTCGGCGCGCGCCTTCCCGTACACGGCCTCCATGATCCGGCGCTCCACGTAGGTCGTGAACCCTTCGTTGAGCCAGAAGTCGCTCCACGTGGCGTTGGTGACCAGGTTCCCCGACCACGAATGCGCGAGCTCGTGCGCCAGGAGCGAGACCATCGACTTGTCGCCGGCAAGGATCGTCGGCGTCGCGAAGGTCACCATCGGGTTTTCCATTCCCCCGAACGGGAACGACGGCGGCAGCACCAGCACGTCGTAGCGGCCCCACAGGTACGGGCCGAGCAGCGCCTCGGCTGCCGTTACCATGCTTTCGAGGTCGGCGAACTCCAACGCCGCGCCGCTCACAACCGGCGGCTCCGCGTAGACGCCGGTGCGCGGGCCCAGCGATCGGAACGCCAGATCGCCGGCGGCAATCGCGATCAGATACGGCGGGATGGCGTGGGTCATCCGGAAGCGGAACGCGCGCCCGTTCGGCCCGTCCTCGCCGTCGGGCGTGAGCTGTTCGGCGCTCATGACCGCCCGCAGCTCGCGCGGCACGGTGACGCGCGCGGCGTAGGTCTGCCGGATGCCGGGGCTGTCCTGCGTCGGAATCCAGGTGCGCGTCAGGATCGCCTGCCCCTGCGAATACAGGTAGGGGTGCGACTTGCCAGCCGTCTGCGAGGGGGCGAGCCACTGCAGCGCGGCGGCGTCCGGCGACGTGCGGTAGGCGACGGTGATCGGGCCCGATGCCGGCAGCTCCACGGTGAGAGGACGGCCGAGAATCGCGTCCGCGTCACCCAGCGCGAACTTCAGCGCCGCGCCGTCCTGCCGCGTGACCCGCTCGATCGTCAGCCCCTTCGTGTCGAGCACGATCTCTTTGGCGCCCGCGGTGCGCTCCACGTCGAGCACGGCGGATCCGGCCAGCGTCTTCGCGCTGAAGTCGGCGGTGAGGTCCAACGCGACGTGGGTCACGCGCGCTTCCCACGGACGGGCGTACGAATGGATGTCGCGATCGGGGGGTGTGGTGTCGGTCATCGGCGGTTTCTCGGTGCCCGAGCTGCATGCAGCAGCCGCCACGACGGCGGACAGCACGAGCCAGACGGGAATGCGCACGGACCTATCGTAACTGGAGGGCTTCGGGCTTCGGCCACCGGCGAGACCGAGGGGAGGCGTGTGGGTGCTCCGCGACCGCGTTCGAGCGGTGCCGATCGACCCCACGCGCGACCGCGAGAAGGCGCAGGGAACCAGCGGGGTATGAGGGGTGCGAGAGCAACCCGATTCCCGCGGCCAGCGGATGGAACGCCTTCGCAGCGGTCGCCGGCGCCGTCGAGAAGCGGCTCGCGGAGACCCACATGCCTCCCCATCCAACCGGTGGCACCTGATGTCTCCGTCGGGCACATCTAAAGATGTGCCCCTACAAAGATTGCTAGTGCAGCGCTTTCGACAGGCTGACCAGGTTGGCGAACATGCGGTAGGCGCCGGGCACGCCGGCCGGGAGCTGGCGGAACCACGCGTACGACGTGTAGACGTAGCGGCCCTTGCCGACGTCGGCGTACACCTCGCCACCGCGCTGGGGATCCTCGCCCGGATCCGAGGCCTCGAGGAGCGGCGTGTACTTGCCGTCGAAGGTCCCGAACGAATACAGGTTGCGCTCCTGCACCCAGCCCTGGAAGTCGGCGTCGGTAATCGTGTTGGGGAACGCGAACACCGGATGCCGTGGCACGAGGATCTTCACCGCCGCCGTCTCGTCGGTGATCCGCGGGTTGCCCTCGACCTTCACCGGATAGGGCGGCAGGCCGCGGTTGATGTAGTCAGTCTGCTGATACTGGACGATGAGCGTGCCGCCGCGCTCCATGTAGTCGCGCAGCCGGCCGGTATTGGCCACGAAATCGGGACGCGCCTCCGACGCGCGTACGCCGACGACGATGGTGTCGAAGCGGGATAGATCTCCCGACGACAGCATCTCCGGGTCGACGAGCGTGACGTCGAGCCCCATGCGCCTCAGCGCGTCGGGCACCTGATCGCCGCTGCCCATGATGTAGCCCACCTTCACGGCCGCCACCTTCAGATCGAACACCTGCACTTTGACGGCCGCCGGCGCGTAGACCCGGTGCGTCTGGATGTGCGGGTAGGCGATCGTCTGCAGGTCGCGCGAATACGACACGCCGTTCACCACGGCTTCCGCCGTGAGATCCAGCGTCCCCTCCACGCGCTTGACCGGCGCGCGCACGACGAACGACGCGGCGCCGTTCTCCCCTTCCTTGGCCAGCACCAGCGGCGCCTCGGCCGGTTCGGCAACCCAGCCTTGCGGCAGACGCAGCCTCAGCACGCCTTTCACGGCCTTGTCGGTGAGATTGGTGGCGCGGACGACAATGCGCTGCGTGTTCGGCGCGGAGCCGGTCGGCACGATCAGCAGGCGCGAGTCCACACCCACCGTCACCGCGGGGACGACGTTGATCTCGCGGCGCAGCTCGCCGCGCACGCGGTCGCCGGTCCGGTACTGGACCGGCCGCGCGATCGCCACGGTGGCCCCGCCGATCTCGGCCGTCACCTCCACGTTCAGCGGCGCCGCCTCGAACGGCATCGTCCGCTCGCTGCTCACCGGCCACTGATACATGTCGCCGCGCCTGGGCTCGCGCAGGAAGTACGGTTGCGTGAGCGAGGCGTCGGCGGCCACGGTCACGGCGTAGCGCGTTTCCGCGGTCGGCTGCTCGCGTCGCCCGGGCGGGCCGCCCTGGTTGTTTGCGTTGGCCGGCGGCGGCGCCGGAGCCACTCTCCAGCCGGCGGGTGCCCGCAAGACGGTGTTGGTGATGGTGACAATGCCGGGATACGCAAGGAAGGTGCGGGCCGACACGATGAGCGAGCCGCCCGGCGTCACCGTTTCCGCGTCGCTCAGCGGATCGACGACTACGCCGGCCGCCCGAACCAGCGCGTCGGCGAATTCGCGCTCCTTCAGCGAGAGCAGGAAGTCTGCGTCGGCCTTGGCGTCGCGGCCGGCATCGAGCGCCTGGAGCGCGCGCCGCGCCGCGCGGGTCGCTGACAGCCCAGCCGCCAGCGGAGGCACGATGCGTGACGGATCGAGCGGCTGATAGGTGGCGAGCGCCTGCCGCGCGGCCGTCTGGATATCGGCAAGCTCGCTGCGCAGCGATCCCGCAGGCAGGCCCGAGATCGCCGACAGCCCCGCCAGCGACACGTCGATGCCGTCGAACACCGACCGCTCGCGCACCGCGGCGTCAGGCGCCGGAGACAGGAGGATGAGACCGGACGCCGCCGGCCCCATCGGCTCGATGCCACCCATCTCCTGCGACTTGTGCTGGCTGCGCCCCTCGGCCGCAATCTCGGCATAGGTGCGGCCAAGCGCCGCATCCACGATGCCGGTCTGCACGCTCATCGTCGGCTGGTTCTCGGGATCGGCGCGGAACGGCGCGCCGCGATAGAGCTTCGTCGACTGCCAGGGCCGCAGGCCTTCGGTGATCTGCTCGGGGAACTGTGCCGGGTCCGCGGCGGCCTTGAAAGCGAGCGGCGTCAGGTAGCCGGCCATCTGGTGCTGGCCGTGCCCGTCCTGCGGCGTCCCCGAGAAACGAGCGTAGACGACCAGCGGGCGGAAGGTACGGATCACGCGCACCATGTCGCCGAGCAGCGCCTGCTCGTCCCACTTGGCCGCCGCCTCGGTGCGCGTCTTCGAGAAGCCGTAGTCGAAGGAGCGCGTAAAGAACTGCTCGCCGCCATCCAGGCGCCGCGCCTGCAGCAGCTCCTCGGTGCGGATCACGCCGAGCGCGTCGAAGAGCTCGGTGCCGATGATGTTCTGGCCGCCCTCGCCGCGGTTGAGCGACAGGTAGGCGGTGCGCGCGTGATCGCCGCGCGCCATGCGGGCGAGAAAGCTGGAATCCTCGTCGTCGGGATGGGCACCGGTGTGGAGCACGCTGGCCGTCGTCTGCAGCCGCTCCAGCAGCTGCACGAGGCCCGCGGCCCCCATGTCGTAGACCGGCCGCACCTGCGCCCCGGCGGGTCCCTGCACGGATATCGCCACGCCGACGAGCACCGCTACGACGACCGCCACCCGGGTCCGCATCGGGTCGAGGATATCAGAGCCGGTCGCGGCGGCCGGGGTGTCCCCGTCCGCGTGTCCGGGGCCGGGCGGTTCCGTCCCACGAGCGGACGGATCTCGGGCGTCGCGGAGTGGCCGCCGGCTGTTTCGGCGCCCCGAGCCTGGCATTCCTCTTGAGAGTCCTCGAGGCCCTCCGATGCTGAACGACCTTCGCTACGCACTGCGGATGTTCCACCGCAACCCCGGGTTCGCCGCCGCGGCAGTGGCCTCCATCGGCCTGGCCATCGGCGCCAACGCTGCCATCTTCAGCCTGTCGGACGCCCTCTTTCTCCGGCCGCTGGACGTGCCCGCCCCCGCGCGGCTTGTCACGGTCGGGACACGGCCGTGGGCCAGCGACGGGCTGCAGTCGTTTCCCGACTACACCGACTTCCGCGAGGCGACGCGGTCGTTCGAGAACGTGGCGGCCGTCAGGATCGTCCGCGCCGGCGTGGCACAAGACGCTACGTCGCCGGCCGACCTCCGCATGGGGTTCGCCGTCAGCGCCAATTTCATGCAGACCTTCGGCGTGCGTCCCGACATCGGGCGAGATTTCGAATCCGCCGACGATCGCGCACCGCGCGGCAACGCAGTGTTGCTGCTCGGGCGCGACTACTGGATGCGTGCGTTCGGCGGCGATCCGTCCATCGTCGGCCGGACCGTGCGTCTGAACGGCCGCACGTTCGACGTCGTCGGCATCGTGCCCGATGCGTTCTCGCGCGTGTTCGACGTCGCACGTCCGGCCTTCTTCGTGCCGCTCACCGCGGCCCCGGCGCTCGACGGCGATGCCGACAACCGGCAACTCACGGAACGGCAGCGCCGGTTCCTCACAGTGAAGGGGCGGCTGAAGGACGGCGTCTCGATCGAGGCGGCGAGCGCGGAGGCCGACACGATCTTCAGGCGACTCGCGGACCGCTACCCGGACAGCAATCGAACCGTGGGCGGCATCGTGGTCAGCGAACTTCAGAGCCGCCTCGCGGGCAATCCATACACGCCCCAGTTGCTGGCGCTGCTGGCGCTGCTCACGCTGGTGCTGCTGTGCATCGCGTGCGGCAATGTGGCCAACCTCGTCCTGAGCCGCGCCGCGGCCCGGACCCGCGAGATCGGCGTGCGGCTGGCGCTCGGGGCCAGCCGGTGGCGCCTGGTGCGCCAGCTGATGGTCGAGAACGTCGTGCTCGCGCTGACTGGTGGAGCCGTCGGTACGCTGGTCGCGATGGGCGCCATCGGCCTGCTCACGCACTTCGCCCCGCCTTCGGGCGCCGACGTGCCGGTGCCTCTTGACATGGTGCTCGACGCACGCGGCCTGCTTCTCACCTTTACGGTGGCCGCGGGAAGCGCGGTGATCTTCGGATTACTCCCGGCGCTGCGCGCCGGCCGCACCGACGTCCTGCCGGCGCTCAAGCCGGGGGCGGGCGAGCACGGTCGCGAGCGACGGTTGACACGATCCGCGCTCGTCGTCGTGCAGGTCGCCGGTTCCGTGGTGCTCCTCGTGGCGGCGTCACAGATGGGGCGGGGGTTCGCCTACATCCTCGGACAGGATCCCGGTTTCAGCACCGACCGGCGTCTCACCATGCGCCTCGACCCGCTGCTCTCGGGCTACACGCCCGAACGCGCGATCGAGTTCTACCGCACGCTCCGGGACCGCGCAGCTGCCACCCCTGGCGTGCGCTCGGTGACGCTTGCGTCCGGCTTGCCCACTACGATGTCGGGCTTCTCGATCCTGGCCGTGGCGCCCGAAGGCTTCACCTTCCCGCCGGGGCAGGACCGGGCCCGGATTGTCTCCGCCTCCGCCGACGAACGCTACTTCGAGACGGTGGGCGTACGGCTCGTCCAGGGCCGCGGCTTCGGCCCCGCGGATACGGCGGACGCCCCACGCGTCGTCGTCGTGGACGAATCCTTCGCCGCGCGATATCTGGGGCCGAATCCCGTCGGCCAGCGCCTGCGGCTCGTCGACCTCAATCTCACCGCCGAAGTCGTGGGCGTCTTCGAGGCGAGCCGCCACAACTCCATCTTCATGCCGGCGCAGCCCTTCATCTACGTGCCGCTCGCACAGCAGCCGGTGCCGCAGCTCACGCTCGTCGCCCAGACGCTTGGCGATCCCGCCGCCATGGCCGACCCGCTGCGCCGCGTGGTCCAGTCGATCGACCCGAGCGTCCCCGTCTTCCGCGTGGAGACGACGCGGGAGCTGTTCGAGACGCGATCCGCGGCGGTGGCACGATTGATCACCGGGATCGCCGGTTCCGTCGGCCTCGTCGGCATGTGCATGGCGCTCCTCGGGCTCTACGCGATGGTCGCCTACCAGGTGAGTCGCCGCACGCGCGAAATCGGCATCCGCATGGCGCTCGGCGCGGCGCAGTCGACGGTACTTCGGATGATTCTCGGGCGCGCAGCGGCCATCGGCTCGGCCGGCGTCGCAGTCGGCGCGGCGATCACGTTCGCCGGCGGCCGCGGCCTCACCCTCGCGCTCGGCGCGCCCGGTCTGGATCCGGTGTTGTTCGCGTTGGTGGCGATCGCGCTGCTCGGCACGACGGTGCTGGCCGCGGCGCTCCCCGCGCGCCGTGCGGCGTCGATCGATCCGCAGCAGGCACTACGGCAGGATTAGCGACCGGGTACACTACCGGAGTTGTCCGCCTCTCCCCTCGAAGACGTTCTCGCGCGCTACTGGGGCTACACGTCGTTCCGTCCGCTGCAGCGTGAAGCGATGGAAGCCGTGCTCGCCGGCCGCGACTCGATGGTCGTGCTGCCGACCGGTGGCGGGAAGTCTCTGTGCTTCCAGGCGCCGGCGGTCACCGCCGACGATGGGATGGCGGTCGTGGTCTCGCCGCTCATCTCGCTGATGAAGGATCAGGTGGACACGCTCGTCGGCAACGGTGTGTCCGCCGCGCTCTACAACAGCTCGCTCTCGGCCGCGGACAAGGCCGACGTGATGCGCGGCCTCGCCGAGCGGCGCTACCGGCTGCTCTACGTCTCGCCCGAGCGCCTCGTGGGCGAGGGCGGCGACGGCTTCCTGGCGCGGCTCGCGACGTGCGGCGTGCGGTTCATTGCCATTGACGAGGCGCACTGCATCAGCCAGTGGGGGCACGACTTCCGGCCGGAATACCGGCAGCTGGCACGGCTGCGCGAACGCCTTCCCGGCATCTCGGTGCACGCCTACACGGCGACGGCCACCGCGCGAGTGCGGCGTGACATCGCGTCGCAGCTGGCCCTGCAGAATCCCGTCGAGCTCGTCGGATCGTTCGATCGCCCCAACCTGGTCTATCGCGTCCTGCCCCGCGCGTCGCTCAAAGAGCAGCTGCTCGACGTCATCGGGCGTCATCAGGGCGAAGCCGGCATCATCTACTGCTCGTCGCGGCGCGAGGTGGATGCGCTGGCGGCGTGGCTCTCGGCGTCGGGGATGCCAGCTCTCCCCTACCATGCCGGGTTGTCGGACGAGGAGCGCACGTCGCACCAGGATTCGTTCCTGAGCGAACGGGTCGACCTGATCGTGGCGACGGTGGCCTTCGGGATGGGCATCGACCGCTCGAACGTGCGCTTCGTCGTGCACGCCGGAGCACCGCGGTCGCTCGAGCACTATCAGCAGGAGTCGGGGCGCGCGGGGCGCGACGGGCTCGAAGCGGAGTGTCTGCTCATCAGCTCCGCGGGCGACTTCGTCCGCTGGAAGATGATGCTCGAGCAGAACGGCGAGCTCACCGACGCGGCGCGGACGCTGCTGAAACAGATGGAGCGCTATGCCGCCGGCGTCGGCTGCCGGCACCGGCACCTGGCCACCTACTTCGGCGACGCCTATCCCGCCGGCGAGTGCGCGGCCTGCGACGCGTGCCTCGGCGAGCTCGAGTCGGTGCCGGATCCGGTGCCGATCGCGCGCAAGATCCTGTCGTGCGTCGCACGCGTCGGCCAGCGCTTCGGCGTGATGCACGTGACCAGCGTGCTGCGCGGGCAGAACAGCGAGCAGATGCTCGCTCGCGGACACGATCGGCTGAGCACGTTCGGCCTGCTGCGCGACGAACCGGTGGCGGCGGTGCGCGGTTATATCGAGCAGCTCGTCGGGCTCGGCCTGCTGCAGCTCACCGACGACGCGTATCCGGTGCTGTCCATGACGGCGGAGGGCGTCGCGCTCCTCCGGGACGAATCCGCCTCTCCGGGATTGACGCTCGCGCGCCAGCGGACGCCCGCGAAGGGCGCGCCGCGATCGCGGTCGCGGATCGAAACCGAGTCGTGGGACCACGTGGACCGCGGCCTGTTCGATCGCCTGCGCGCGCTGCGCCTGGACCTCGCGCGTGCCCGCGGCGTCCCTCCGTATGTCATCTTCCACGACGCCACGCTGCGCGAGATGGCGCGCGTGCGGCCGGCGTCGAAGGCGGCGCTGCTCGATGTGAAAGGCGTGGGCGCCCGCAAGGCCGCCGAGCTCGGCGACGCTTTTCTGATCGTGATTGCGAGCCACGGGGTCGGGCAGGTCTAAGGACGGGCCGCCTAAAGGCGGCCCCTACGATCGAGCTGAGGGCGGCCCCTACTGCCGCACGGCCTTCGAATACAGGATGGCGTTGAACAGGAACTTGAACGTGCCGTGCGGCTGCCCGCGGTAGGTGATCTCGGGGCCGAACACGAGCACGCGCCCGCGGCCGAGCGGCGCGTCGATCACTGCCGCGCCGCCGTTCAAGTAGCGCTGTCCGACCGCCCAGCCGCTGCGCATCGGCGCTGCGCTGGGATACCACGCCACGCGGCGTGACGCGGCCCCGGGGTCGAGCCTGAACACCGGGCTGGCGTCGAAGAAGACGTCCACGTCGCGCTCGAACCCGTAGCCGACCGGCACCGTGTTGTCCACGGCGACGCGCAGTACCGAACCCGGCACGTAGTGCTTGTCGCGCGACAGCGGCACACGCGTGCCGTCGGCCCGCGTCTCGACCAGCGCGTTCGATACACCGATACCGAGGCGCTCGGCGATGGCCGCCGCGCCGCCGATCAGGATCAGCGTGCCGCCTTCTTCGACGAACTGCTTCAAGCGCGGCACGGTGCGGCCCCACGAGATCGCCCCGGCGCGCAGGCGGAACTCCTCGGGGGCGTCGTCGGGCACGAAGGGACCGTCCGCCCGGCGCCCGTCGGCCGCCGGCACCGCCTCGCTTGGAAGGATGACCACGTCGAAGCGGGTGGAGAGCCCCGGCTCGTCGAGCGTGCGCGGATAGACGAGCTCGAACGGAAACTCGTAGCGCTCGAGCAGCCAGCGGATCCAGCCGCTGGCAGTCGATCCGCCGTAGCGGTCCCAGAGCGCGACGCGCGCCGGCCGGAGCCTCAGCGCCGGTCCCGCTGGACGCGCCGGCACGCCGGTGAAGACAAGACCCAGGTCGGCGGCCGCCTTGTCGAGCACCGGCCGCACGGCGCTCGTGGCCGGGACGACCATCACGCCCGTGCCGCCTGGCGCGCCGCCCGCGCTGCGATCCGCCGGCCAGTAGACCTCCGCCCCGGCGCGCAGCAGGCGATTGACGGCAACGAAGGCATCGTTCTGGTGATGGCTCACCAGGTAGGCGGCCGCGTCGCTCGCCCCGAGCAAAGTCGAGGGGCGCACCGCGCCGGGCGGCGGCGTCGCGGCCGTCACCGTTTCGAACGGGCCGTCGAAGGCGTCGAGCACGCGGTCGAACTTCACGCCCATCTGGAACGCCAGCGTCCAGCCGGCGTTGTCGTACGGGGGCACCGGCGGCCCGCCTGGATAGGCCACGTCGTTCGGGTGCTCCTGCGGCTCGAACATGTCGAGGACGTGCGGCCGGAACGCCTGCGCCGTCTTGACGACGAACGATCCGGCCGGATACCGGCGGCCCTGCACGGCGAACCCGGCGGTCGCCCGCTGCACTGTGATGCCGCCGTCGAGCAGCGCGCCGACGAACTTGGTGGCCGTGAGGAAATCCGGCTGATCCGACGGCAGGATGTAGCCGCGAGGATCGCGCTGCTGGGGATCGCGGAAGAGGCGCTCGAACGTGTCCGGCGACGGCGAGCCCGCCGCCTCGGCGTCGGCCTTCGCCGCTTCCACCCGCCGCGGCGACGCCGTCCACGAGTCGCGGCTGCCGCGGTCGATGGCGTTCTTCCCCATCTGATAGGCGTTGAAGAGGAGCGTCTCGCGGTAGCGCGAGGCGAAATCCAGCACGGCGCGATTGGCCGTGAGCGAGTAGTCGATCGACTGGCGGAAGTGCCACGGCTGCGGCGCAATGGGAAACGGCAGCGCGCTGCTCGGCAGCTGGCGCTCTGGCACGAAGCGGATGGCTGTCGGCGTGGGGTCGCCGATGGTCTCGGTGAGCAGGCCGATCTGGTTATGGAAGTACGCCGTGGTGCGGAGGCCGCCGTTCCACCAGGTCGAGTAGGTGGAGCCGCCGCGGGTCGTCACCCCCGGCTTCCCTTCGGCGGCAAACCGCGCCTGCATGACCGCGCCCACCAGATCGATGCTGGCAGGGATCAGCGGATCGAAGACGTAGTTGAACGGATCCCGGAACGGCGGCGCGAACATCACCGTGCCGGGCGGACCCGACTGGTGGTGGTTGTAGACGATCTGCGGAAACCACTCGCGGTAGAGCACGCGGTTCATGTTCCGCGTCTCAGCCTGGCTCGAGAGATAGAAGTCGCGATTGTTGTCGTGTCCGACGTATTTCTGATACGCGCGCGGCACGCCGGCCAGCGACCGCTTGCGTGGATCGGCGGCGCGCATGTACCAGTTCGCCACCAGCTCGTGCCCGTCCGGGTTGGCGTGCACGGCAAGCACGATGACGTCGCGCAGAATGCGCCCCGTCTCCTCGTCCGACGCGCTGGCCAGCTGGTAGACCTGCTCGATCAGCTGCTGCGCGCCCAGCACCTCGTTGGCGTGCAGCCCGCCATCGATCCACACCACCGCCTTGCCCTCCTGCGCCAGCGCGCGAGCGGCGTCGGGCGTCAGACCGTCGGCATGCGCCAGCCGTGAGGCGATCTCGCGATAGCGATCGAGGCGCGCCAGGTTCTCGGGCGCGCTCACCACCGCCATCCACTGGGTGCGGCCTTCTTCGGTGCGCCCGATGTCCACCAGCGACATGCGGTCGGACTCGCGATCGAGGGCCTTCCAGTACGACTCGAGCTGACTGTAGGTGGCGAGAAAGTAGTCGTCGCCGATGGCCGATCCGAAGGCGTCGCGCGGCGACGTCACCGCGGCACGAGACTGCGTCTGCGCCGGCGCAAACGCCAACGCCGCAAACGGGACCACGAGCAGCAGGGCGCGCAGGCGCATCGGGAATCCGTTCAGTCGAGCACGAAGATCGCGCGCGTGTAAACCACCTGGAAGCCGAACCGCTCGAAGTTGCGCTGCGAGATGCTGCCCGGTTCCACGGTGGCCATCGCGAGCTCCGCGCGGCCGGCGGCGTCGCGCAGCACGTGCGCCACCGCCGCCTGCTGCACGCCGTGGCGCCGGAACGCCGGCAGCGTCGACGTCCCGGTGATGCCAAGGACGCCGTCCATCACGTAGGCGCACGCGGCGCCAGCCGGCTCGTCGCCCACCCAGACCAGCAACCGTTCGAAGTCGGGATGAACGAACCCGGCCATCACGTGCCGAATGTGATCGACGACGTCGGAGGGCGGTGGCGGTGATGCCGCTCCCGATCCGTCCGCAGCGGCGAATCCCGCCGCCACCACCCGCAGCCACAGGTCGTCGAGATCGGGGGGGATCCGAGCCACACGAAGAGCCGGGGCGGATATCTCCTCCGCGCCCAGCCGGCGCGCGAGCTGGTTCTCGAACGCTTGAAGCCGATAGCCGCGCTTGGTCAGCCGCGAGGCCAGGCCGGGCGCCGCGAGCGGGCAGAGCTCGATCTGCACCGGAATGCCGCGCTCGTCGTAGAACGCCTCGATGACGTCGAGATCGGCATCCTCGACCGCCGCGCCCAATCCGAGGCCGAGCACCTTGTTGAGCGGCGAGCCTGCAAACGCACACAGCGCCCGTCCGCCCGCAACCTCGAGCGAGGCGACGCCGTCCGGCTGCCCGGCGCCGGAGGCGAGCGCGCAGAAATCGATCTCGGCACGATCGATCCGGCGCGCGAGTTCCAGCGTTGCATGGAGCATTCTCGCTACACTCTAATAGCGAACCGGCGTTAAGCCGGTTTGCCAGATACTGCTCGCGGTCCGCGTTTTGAGCGGACCGCGCCTTCCCATGAAGATCGCGACCTGGAACGTCAACGGCATCCGCGCCCGCCAGTCCGAGCTGCAGGAGCTGCTCGAACGCGAGCGTCCCGACGTGCTGTGCCTGCAGGAGATCAAGGCGTCGCTCGACCAGCTGCCGCTCTGGCTGGCCGACACCGAGGGCTACTGGTCCTACTGGCACGGCGGCAAAGGCTACTCGGGGGTCGGCCTGCTGGTGCGGAAAGACCACCACGTGGAGTCGCCCTCGTTCCTGCACCCGCCGTTCGACTTCGAGCAGCGCATCGTCACCGTGACGCTGCCGCAGGCGACCGTGGCCTCGATCTACGTGCCCAACGGCGGCAAGGACTTCGCGGCCAAGATGCGGTTCCTCGAGGCCATGGACGCCTACGCCGCCGAGTTCGAGGCCGCGGGCCAGCCGCTGGTCATGTGCGGCGACATGAACGTGACGCGCACGGACATGGACGTGCATCCGAAAGAACGGAAGCCGCGCGCCACCGGCCAGCTGCCCGAGGAGCGCGCGCTCATCGAGCGCATCATCGGCCGCGGGCTGGTCGACGTGCAGCGCACGCTGCACCCGGACGACGCCGACCTGTTCACGTGGTGGGCGCCGTGGCGCAGCATGCGGCAGCGCAACATCGGCTGGCGGCTCGATTACGTCCTGGCCTCGGCTGCTCTGGCGGCCGGTGCCGAATCGTGCGTCGTGCAGCGCGAATTCGGCACCAGCGACCATGGTCCAGTCGTCGCTGTCTTCGCTGACGACGACACAGTGGCGGAGTAGGCGGAGAAAGCAGAGTGAGCGGAGAAGGGAAAGCATTTCCCTCTCTGCCCTCTCTGCCCTCTCTGCCTACTCCGCCTCCACAATCGACCAGGCCGCTGCGAGCGCATCGCCGGTGGCGAGGTGGTTCAGCAGGAAGTCCGCCGCCCTGATCGCCTCCTTCAGCCGGTCGGCGTCGAGCGGGGCGTTGGCGGCGCGGCATTGACGCGCCGCTTCGACGCGCAGGACTGCCAGCGCGGCGTCGATCCCGCGAACGATCGTCGCGACGCCGCGCCCCTGATACGCCGTCCACGACGCGAAGGCCTTGGCGGCAACGTAATGCCGCAGCGGGCGCGAGAACTCCGGCCACGCGAAGCGGACGAAGCGCTGGTACGCCGTCGCGAGCCCGTGTTCGTCCGGCTCCGGCTTGAGATCGTCCGGCACGCACGTCATCGCCTCGGCGTGCGCGCGCAGGCTGGCGTCGAGCGTCGCGGGCGGTGCCGCGGCCACGACCTCCCGAGGCAGCCGCGCGACAACCGCGTTCAGCGGTTCGCCGCCGCCGGTCCACTCGCGCAGCACTGACGCATCGCGCGCCAGCGTCGCCACCGCGGCTTCGGCGCTGCCGGCCGCCGCGCACACGTCCACCATGTGGCGTTCCCACGCGGTGTAGCCGTCGCCGTCCATCAGCACATCCGGCCGCAGCAGCGGCGGCAGATCGCCATCGGTCACCGTGAGGCCGTCGTAGTCGGCGGGCGGAAACGACGCCGGGCTGTCCACGATTCCCAACGCCACGTCATCGCGAAAGAGCTGCGACGCGGCCGTGGGGCAGAAGTGCGAAAGCGTGATGAACGTGCCGCGCGCGTCCTGCACCGCCAGGCGGGGAAAGGTCCGGCACGTCGTGGCCAGCGCCTCCTCGCCCAGGTCGCGGTGCACCAGGCACAGCCGCGACCCCCGGTCGAAGAACACGCAGGCGCCGGAATCGACGCGTTCGAAGATGGCCGCCTCGTCTTCGGGCAGCTCCGGGTTGACGACGAACGGATCGAGCCCTGCGGCCTCGGACGACGTCTTGAGACGCCCGGTCGCCACGGCCTCCTTGAGGGAGCGGTAGACGGGCAGCGCCATGGGCACGTCCCAGTGCAGCGTGCAGCAGACGCCCGAATGACGGCAGCGGTAGTCGGCGTGGATGCTGAGAGCCCGGACTTTCCCGGGTTTCTGGCGCAAGTGGCTGTCCATCAACGAGTTCGATACCTCTTACACAACTATTACAGTCGCGGGGGCGCCGCCCTGCTATCGTCCAATTCCGACGTTACGAAACACCTAGAGGAGGAAGACCGTCGTCCATGGCCACTGTGAATCTGTTGTACGGGCGCAAACACCAGCGGGGCGTGAACTGGATCACCGCCATCGCGATGACCGCATTTCACATCGGCGCCATTGCCGCCCTGTTCTACATCGATTACGGGGCCATCGCCGTCGCCTTCGTCCTCTACGTTATCGCGGGAAGTCTCGGCATCGGCATGTCGTACCACCGCCTGCTGACCCACCGCAGCTACAAGACGCACAAGTGGATGGAGTATTTCCTCACCATCTGCGGCACGCTCGCGCTCGAGGGCGGGCCGATCTTCTGGGTGGCCACGCACCGCATCCACCATCAGCGCTCGGACAAGGAAGGCGATCCGCACACGCCGCGCGAAGGCACCTACTGGGCGCACATGGGCTGGATCATCCGCGGTGAGGGGCTGCACCACGACGCCTCGGTCCTGGCGCGCTACGTGCCCGACCTGGCGCGCGATCCGTTCCACCTGTGGCTGTCCAAGTGGCACTGGATGACGAACGTGGTGGTCGGCTTTGCTCTGCTGGCCTTCGGCGGCTGGACCTACGTGCTCTGGGGCATCTTCTTCCGGACCACATGGGGCCTGCACGCCACCTGGCTCGTCAACTCGGCCACGCACCTCTGGGGCAGCCGCCGGTTCCAGACGCGTGACGACTCCACCAACAACTGGTGGGTGGCACTCCTGGCGTTCGGCGAGGGCTGGCACAACAACCATCATGCCCACCCGACCAGCGCCCGCCACGGACTGGCGTGGTACGAGTTCGACCTCAACTGGGTCTTCATCAGCCTGCTCAAGTCCGTGGGCTGGGCCTGGGACGTCAAGGTGGCCAAGATCAAGCAGCCCGTTCCGCACGAGGAGAACGAGCGGATGATCCCCGAGGAAGCCACGGCCTGAAACCTGTCAGGTAGGCCAGGTAGCCTGCCTGACCCACCCGACCTAAAATGGCGCCATGACCCGGCGCCAGAAGACCATCGCGTTCTTCGTGACGCTGTGCGTCCTGCTGGTCGCGGCCGCGGTTTCCCTCAACGTCGGCTGGATTCTCATCAGCGGACGGCGCCTGGCGGCGCTCGTCTTCGGCATGGTGCTTTTCGGGCTCATCATCGCCGGGCTCATCGTCTACACGGTGTTCCTGGTGATGGAGATCAAGCGCAACGAAGAGCACGACAGCTTCATCAACGCCGTCACCCACGAGCTCAAGACGCCGATCGCGTCGATGCGGCTCTACCTCGAGACGCTCCAGTCGCGCGACGTCAACGACGCGCAGCGGCGCGAGTTCTACAACATCATGCTGGCGGACGCCGACCGCCTGCACAACACGGTCAACCAGGTGCTCAAAGCCGGCGTGCTGCGCGAGAAGCCCGGCGCATCGGGAGCGCGTGCCGCGGTGGTGGACATTGCCGCGCTCGCGCGCGACTGCGTCGAGCTGGCACGGCTCCGTCACCACCTGCAGCCCGACGCGGTGGAACTGCAGATCCAGCAGTCGGCGTCGCTGCTCGTGAAGGGGGACCTCGAGGAGCTGCGGACGGTGCTCACCAACCTGCTCGACAACGCCGTGAAGTACTCGGGCCAGATGGTGCGCATCACGGTGGCGGTGGTGTCGCCGGCGCCGCACTCGGTGTGGGTGCGCGTCGTGGATCGCGGCGTCGGCATTCCGAAGCGGCAGCTCAAACGCATCTTCAACCGCTTCTACCGGGTGCAGCCGCTCGGATTGAAGGCGGTCAAAGGCACCGGGCTCGGGCTCTACATCGTGCGCGCGATCGCGCGCGCGCACGGCGGCCGGGTGTTCGCCCACAGCGAGGGCGAGGGGCGCGGCGCCACCTTCACCGTGGAGCTGCCCCGCTTTGCCGGCGACGCCGACGCCGTGGCGCTCCAGCCGAAGTCCGCATGAGCCGCATCCTCGTCGTGGAGGACGAGCCGCACATCGCCGACGGGCTGCGTTTCAACCTCGAGGCCGAGGGGCACGAGGTGACGGTGACCGCCGACGGCGAGCAGGCGCTGGCGCTGCTGGTCGATGACCAGACGCCCATGGACGTCGTCATCCTCGACGTCATGCTCCCCGGCAAGGACGGATTCGAAACGGCGGCGGAGCTGCGCGCCGCCGGGCAGTACGTGCCGATCCTGATGCTGACCGCCCGCGGTCGCGCCGACGACGTGCTGCGCGGGTTCGAGGTCGGCGCCGACGACTATCTCGCCAAGCCGTTCGAGCTGGCCATCCTGATCGCTCGCGTCAACGGCCTGCTGCGCCGGAGACGCTGGAACGAACGGGACGCCCCCGCCCCCGACGAAACGCCGTCGGACTCCTACACCTTCGCCGGCCGCGTGCTCGACTTCGGCGCCATGGAGGTGCGCGCCAACGGCCGTTCGTTCCGTCTCACGCAGATGGAGAGCGACCTGCTGCGGTATCTGGTTCAGCACCCCGGCCAGGCGGTCTCGCGCGGCGCGATCCTCGAGAACGTGTGGGATCTCCATGAGAGCACCGACACCCGGGCCATCGACAACTTCATCGTCCGTCTCCGACGCTACATCGAGGACAAACCGGCGAGCCCGCGGTTTCTCCTGACGGTGCGCGGGGTCGGGTACCGGTTCGTGCCGGAAGGAACCGACAGCAGCACGTAGAATTCCCAGCCAGTACAATCTCAGGCATGGCGAGCGAAACGATCGAGGCGCAAGGCCACCTGATCGACTCGGGGCTGCTGTCCGCGATCTTCGACAAGATCATCGAGCACAAGGCGTCCTACGAAGTCCTGACCTTCAACATCGGGAAGACCAACGACGACGCCTCGCACATCCGCATGCGGATCACGGCGCCCGACAAGGCGGTCCTGGCCGATCTGATCCAGCAGCTCACGACGTTTGGCGCCCACCAGGAGCGCGAGCGCGACGCGCTCGTGAAGCCGGCGGAGCAGGACCGCTGCGTCCCCGACGATTTCTACTCCACCACCAACCACCGCACGCAGGTGCGGGTCGGCGGGCAGTGGGTGGACGTGGACAAACAGCGCATGGACGCGGTGATCGTCGTCAGCGGCGACAAGGCCGAGTGCCGCAAGCTGCGCGACGTGAAGGCCGGCGAGCCGGTGATCTGCGGCCACGCCGGCATCCGCGTCACGCCGGAGTTCCGCGAGCGCGACCGCCACGGCTTCGCGTTCATGAGCAACGACGTCTCGAGCGAGCGCCGCGTCGAGGGGAGCGTGGCGCGCATCGCCGCGATGATCCGCGAGGTGAAGAAGGCCGGCGGCCGCATTGCCGTCGTGGCGGGGCCGGTGGTGGTGCACACCGGCGGCGTCGAGCACTTCGCCAGCATCATCCGGCGCGGATTCGTGGACGTCGTGCTGGCAGGGAACGCCCTGGCCGTGCACGACGTGGAGTTCGCGCTCTCGGGCACGTCGCTCGGGATCGATCTCATTCAGGGCGCGCCGGTCGAGCAGGGGCACCGCAACCACATGGCCGCCATCAACACGGTCAATCGCGCCGGCGGCCTGCGCCAGGCGGTCGAGAAGGGCGTCCTCAAGTCGGGCGTGATGTACGAGTGCGTCAAGTACGGCGTGGACTTCGTGCTGGCAGGCAGCATCCGCGATGACGGACCGCTGCCCGACACCCTGATGGATCTCGTGGAGGCGCAGGAGCGCTACGCGGCCGCGCTGTCCAACGTGCAGCTCGTCCTGATGCTGTCGTCGATGCTGCACAGCATCGGCGTGGGCAACATGCTGCCGTCGTGGGTTCGCGTGGTGTGCGTGGACATCAACCCGGCGGTGGTGACCAAACTGAGCGACCGCGGATCCTCGCAAACCGTTGGCGTGGTGACGGATGTGGGCCTCTTCCTGCACCGGCTGGCGGAGGCCTTGCGGGACTGAGCTATCCTGAATTCACCATGGCCAAGCGGGTCGTTCTCTTCCTCGTCACCAACCTCGCGATCGTCCTCACCGTCTCGCTCATCCTGAATCTGTTGGGCGTGGGCCGCTACGTCGGCCCGAACGGGCTGGACCTGGGCAGCCTGGCCATCTTCTGCTTCGTGTGGGGCATGGCCGGAGCGATGATCTCGCTCTCGATCTCCAGGTGGATGGCCAAGCGAACCACGGGCATGCAGCTCGTGAACGGCCGCAGCGGCGACGCCACGGCCGACTGGCTGTACCGGACGGTCGAGGAGCTGACCCGCAAGGCGGAGCTGCCCATGCCCGAGGTGGGCATCTACCCGTCGGAAGAGGTAAACGCGTTCGCCACCGGCCCGAGCAAGAGCCGCAGTCTGGTGGCGGTGTCCAGCGGCCTGCTCCGCTCGATGTCGCACAACGAGATCGAGGGGGTGCTCGCCCACGAGGTCACCCACATCGCCAACGGCGACATGGTGACGATGACGCTGCTCCAGGGCGTCGTCAACGCGTTCGTCATGTTCCTGGCACGCATCGTCGCCTACGCGATCACCAACCGCGGATCGCGAGACGACCGCGGCGGCGCGCCCAGCTACATGCTGGTGTGGATGCTGGAGCTGGTGCTCGGCGTGATCGGCATGATCGTCGTCGCCTGGTTCTCACGGCAGCGCGAGTTCCGTGCGGATCACGGCGGCGCCACGCTGGCCGGCAAGGCCGATATGCTGGCGGCGCTGCGACGGCTCGGCGCCAACCGCGCGCTCATCGACCCGCGTCACGACGCGCTGGCCACGATGAAGATCAGCGGCAAGTGGACCGGGCTCTTCTCCACGCACCCGCCGCTCGAGCAGCGCATCGCCGTATTGGAACGCGCCCAGATTCTTTAGCGCGCCTGGAGGGGGCTAAGGGGCTGGGGGGCTAAGGAGCTAGGTAGAACCCAGCCCCCAACCTAGCCCCTCAGCCTCTCAGCACCCTATGACCCACACCACCCTCGTCTCCACCGACACCCTGGCGGCGCACACCGGCGAGTGGGCGGTCGTGGACTGCCGATTCGACCTGGCCAACGAGGCCTGGGGCCGCGACCAGTATGCGGCGGGCCACATTCCGGGCGCGGTCTACGCCCATCTCAACGACGACCTCTCGGGGCCGCGCACCGGCACCAACGGCCGCCACCCGATGCCGTCCGACGCCGCGCTCGTGGCGCTGCTGGAACGGCTCGGCATCGGCAACGACACACAGGTCGTGGCCTACGACCAGGACGCGGGGAGCTACGCCAGCCGCCTGTGGTGGCTCTTCCGCTACGCCGGTCACCGGGCCGCGGCGGTGCTCGACGGCGGCTTCGCGAAATGGGTGGCCGAAGGCCGTCCCGTGCGGCCAGGACAGGACACCCGCGCCCGCGCGACGTTCCGGCCGTCATTCGACCGCGGTCTGGTGCTGAGCGTCGACGAGGTTGCCCGCCGGCGCGAGGACGGCCGCACTCTGCTCGTCGACGCCCGCGCGGCGGAGCGATTCGAAGGTCGCTCGGAGACCATCGACAAAGTGGCCGGGCACATTCCGGGCGCGCGCAATCGGTTCTTCCGCGACAATCTGACGCCCGATGGCACGATGCTCCCGCCCGACGCGCTGCGGGCCGCCTTCACCGGCGTGCTCGACGGACGCGTGCCTCGAGACGCGGTGATGTATTGCGGCTCTGGCGTGACCGCCTGCCACAACCTGCTGGCGATGGAGCACGCGGGGCTTCCGGGCAGCCCGCTCTACACCGGGTCGTGGTCCGAGTGGTCGGCCGATCCGTCGAGGCCGATCGAAACCGGGCCCGCCAGGAAAGAGCGAGGGCAGCCATGAGTGCGGCCACGGAGACGGAGACCGCGGAGCCATCCGCCTGGTCCACCCTCAAGGAGGCCGTTCGCGGCTCGCACCAGGACTTCACCCAGGCGCCGATCGGCCGCGCGGTCGTGCTGCTGGCCGTGCCGATGGTGCTCGAGATGTTGATGGAGTCGGTGTTCGTCCTGGCGGACACCTTCTTCGTCGGCCGGCTGGGCGCCAGCGCCGTCGCGACGGTGGGGCTGACCGAATCGCTGATGGTCATCGTGTACGCGCTCGCCGTCGGCCTGTCGATCGGCGCCGCCGCCACAGTGGCCCGCCGCATGGGCGAGCAGGACCCCGAGCGCGCGGCGCTGACCGCGATGCAGGCCGTTGTGATGGGGCTGGCGGTCGCCGCCGTGATCGGCGTCATCGGAGTGGTGTTCGGCCCGCAACTACTGGTGATGATGGGCGCCGATGCCGACGTGCTGAAGATCGGCTCGACGTTTCCCCGGGTGATGGTCGGCGGCAGCGGGACGGTGCTGATGCTCTTCCTCGTCAACGCCGTGTTCCGCGGTGCCGGCGACGCGGCGATTGCCATGCGCGTGCTGTGGTTCGCCAACATCATCAACATCGTGCTGGGGCCGTGCCTGATCTTCGGGCTCGGGCCGTTCCCCGCGCTCGGCGTGACGGGCGCCGCCGTCGGCACGACGATCGGCCGCGGCTGCGGCGTGCTGTATCAGCTCTACCACCTCACGCGCAGCGCCGGCCGCCTGCGCGTGGCGCGGCGGCACCTGCGCGTGGACGGCGAGACGATGCGGGCGATCCTCCGCATCTCGGGCACGGCGACGTTTCAGAACTTCATCGCCACCGCGTCGTGGATGGGGATCGTCCGCATCATCTCCGCCTACGGCAGCGCCGCGCTCGCCGGCAACACCATCGGCATCCGCATCATCCTGTTCGCCCTGCTGCCGTCGTTTGGGGTGAGCAACGCCGCCGCCACGCTGGTCGGCCAGAACCTGGGCGCCGGCAAGCCCGATCGCGCGGAGGCCGCGGCCTGGAAGGCCGGGCTCTACAACACGATCCTCCTCGGCACCCTCAGCCTGATCTTCCTGATCTTCGCGCCCTGGCTGATTGCGATCTTCACGAGCGACCCCGAAGTGGCCGGCTTCGGCGTCCGCTGCCTGCGGATCGTCGCGCTCGGCTTTGGCTTCTCGGGTTACGGCATGGTGCTCACGCAGGCGTTCAACGGCGCCGGCGACACCCGAACGCCCACGTGGGTCAACCTGTTCTGCCTGTGGCTATGGGAGATCCCCCTCGCCTGGTTTCTGGCCGGCACCGCCGGCTTCGGCCCGACCGGGGCGTTCATTGCGGTAAGCATGGCGTTCATCACGCTGACCATCGTCAGCTCCTGGCTCTTTTCGAAAGGCCACTGGAAGACCCAACGCGTCTAGCGAGGCTCCGCCTCGAACAGAAGCACACGAAGGCTCCGCCTCGCTTGAACAGCGTTCAATTGCCCGCCCTCCGGGGGGGCGGATCGAGTGGTGGCGCAGCTCGATCAGCACCTGCCGGCCGGCGTCCACGGCCTCCCGGGTGTCGTAGCAATGAATCGGCCTGCTGCAGCTCGCGTAGCCGATCTCCTGGTAGAGCGACAGCAAGGCGTCCTTGTCCACGACCCACGGCGCGTCGGCGAGCTCGAGGGCATGGCGCAGTTCATGTCCCAGCATCGCGACACCGACGTCGCTGTCGGGATCGAGCTCGAGGGTGACGCGAACGTAGCGGAAGCCGCCCGTCGCCGACACCAGCTGCGTGGAAGCGGCGATGTCCCCGTAGATCGCACCGCGGCTGACGTACACGATCAGGTCCGACGCGGCGAGCCGATCGACGATGGCGCGGAAGGTGGGCGATTCGTCGCGGCCGCGCACGAGCGCCGCGGCCAGCCGCGCATCGGCGGTGCGGAGGAAGGGTCCGTTCCGCTCCGCTCGCGCCGGCGAGCCGCAGGCGAGCAGCAGGAGCGCCGCGGCGAGCGAGCGGCGCGCCAGCGGCAGGTGCAGACGGATAGACAACGGAAGTAGTACGTGGTCGATGGTGTCCATGACGAGTCTCCTGTTCGGCCGCAGGGCGGAGCGGCGCGGCGCACATGCGTGCGCGAATGACGTCGTCGTGGACGTGCTGTTTTCACTAGCGCCCGCCCGGAGGGCGGGCAATCAAACACTGCCCTAGCGAGGCAAAGCATTTTCGACCGCCTCGAGGCGGAGCCTCGCTAGTAACGGGCTGGACTCGGTCCTGATTTACTTGGAGTCCGGCGGGGTCAACGTCGAGGGCGGTCCCACCGCCAGGCTGAGTCCAGTGCAAACGGCGCACCACAACACCCGCGTGATCGCGGATGGACAAATCCCGAGGGAATCAGCGGAAGCGCCGCCGGCGAGCCGCGGCGGCGCCACGGACGCGGCGACACCGCTGTACCGCGTATGTGCCGGGCCCACGTTTCTGTGGTGCAGACGCGTGAAGGTCAGGCGTCGTCGTCTGGATCGGTGTCGGGCGCGTCGGTGTCGGGTTGGCCCGAACGCAGATGTCCACGCGCCCGTTCGGCGAGCCGCGTGTAGCGCGTGCGGATGTGATCGAGCTCGTGCTCCTCGAGCTCCTCGAGATCCAGCAGCGCGTTGTGCGCGCCCACGGTCACCCGCAGCAGTTCGTCGAGCTTCACCTGCAGCGCCTCGGCGTCGCGGTTCTGCGTGCTCTGGATCAAGAACACCATGAGGAACGTGATGATGGTGGTCGACGTGTTGATGACGAGCTGCCAGGTGTCGCTGTACTTGAAGTACGGACCCGAGAGCAGCCACACCACGATCAGGCCGCAGGCCACGACGAACGCCCAGGGGCGCCCGGTGGCCCGCGACGTGGCCTTGGCGCAGAGCGTGAACACGGAATGCGATTTTGTCGGACGCACACTGACCTCCGCCACCAGCCTAACGCACCGTGGCGGCTGGGGCAGAGAGGGCGGAGAGGGCGGAGAAGAACCTATTCCGCCAACCCTCTCTGCCTTCTCCGCTTTCTCTGCTTTCTCTGCCTGCAGGTTCTTCTAGGCGTCGGCGTGCGCGAGCAGCGGTGTCACCGTGACGGTGAACCCGTGCTGGTTGGGCGCGGCGTAACCACGGTGCGTCCGGATCCGCGAATACGGGATCTCGACGAGCGTGTTCTGCTCGGGCTCCGGGTGCGGCTGCACCTGGATCGTGACCTCCTGCGGCGCC
>DASYRM010000091.1:0-7062 GCA_036004405.1 Vicinamibacterales bacterium | reverse complement strand
GATCGTCGAGACCGCCGCAAAGCTCAGACCCGGCTGGCCGATGAACGCAATGGACACCGCCGCGATGGCAAACGTCCAGACGAGCACCGGCACGAACCCCTTGCGCGCGATGATCCACGCCAGCCCATACGTCCCGATCGTGCCGCCCACCTGCAGGAGCGTGCCGGCCAGCAGCGCCGCGTTCTGGCTGTAGCCCATGCCGGTGAACACGGTGGGGATCCAGTTGGAAAGTGAATAGAGGTTCAGCAGGTTCATGAAGTAGACGACCCAGAGCAGGATCGTCACCGTGCTGCGCCCCTCACGGAACAGGTGCACGATCGGCACTCCCCGGTGGGCCTTCTCGTTGGACACGAACTCGGTGCTCGCATTCACCTGGATCGAGGGATCGAGCTTCTTCAACCAGTACGCGAGCATGTCGAGCCGGGTGCGGCGCACGGCCAGAAACTGCAGCGATTCCGGCAGGGAAAAGAACATCGCCACGGCGATCACCAGCGGCACCGCGCCGCCGACGAAGAACACCGAGCGCCACCCGAACAGCGGAATGAGCCATAGCGCCACGAAGCCGCCGATGGCGGCGCCGGCGGTAAAGCCGACGGTGATGCCCATCGTGAGCGTCACGCGGCTGCGCTTGGGGCTGAACTCGCCGACGAGCGCGGTGGCGTTGGGCACGATGCAGCCGAGGCCGAGGCCGGAGATGAAGCGCAGCAGGTAGAGCTGCTCGATGTTCTGCGCGAAACCCGTGGCGATGGTCATCACGGAGAAGAAGAGCGTCGCCCAGATGATCACCGGCCGCCGGCCGATCACGTCCGCCAGCATCGTGAAGAGCAGCGACCCGACGAGCACGCCGAAGTTGGCCGCGGCGAATACCGGACCGAGGGCCGGCCGGCCGATGCCCCAGTCGGCTACCAGCGCCGGGCCGGCGTAGCCCATCGCCTGGACGTCGAAGCCGTCCATGATCAGGCAGATCATGCAGAGCACGAAGACCCTGATTTGCAGGGGACCGACGGCGCTGTTTTCGAGCAGTTCGGAGAGGTTGACCTTGGCGGCGGGGGCGGGTCCGGTCATCGCCCGCGCAGTATAATCCCTCGCCACTTCCACTTATCCAGAGGCCGCAATGATCAGATGTGCGCGGATCTCCGCCGTCCTGTTGCTAGCCGTTGGCGCTTTTGCGCCGCCCGCTTATGCGCAGAACGATTTGTCGGGGGAGTGGATCCCCGTCCAGGAAGAAGACAACACCGGCAACACCGAGCTCGGCGACTGGGTCGGCATCCCGATGAACGACGCCTCGCGCCTGCGTTCCGCGGCGTGGGACGCCTCCATCCAGACGCTGCCCGAATGGCAGTGCCGGCCGCACGGCAGCGCCTACATCTCGCGCGGGCCGTCCCAGCTGAAGATCTGGAAGGAAGTGGACCCCAGCTCACGCGAGACGATCGCGTGGCACCTCGAGTGGCTGCGGTCGGTGGACCGGCCGATCTACATGGACGGCCGCGCGCACCCCTCGCCCAACGCGCCGCACACCTGGGCCGGCTTCTCCACGGGCGAGTGGATGGGCGAGACCTTGCGTGTGCGCGTGACCCACGTCAAAGAGGAGTACCTCAAGCGCAACGGCGTGTGGCACAGCGACGAGATCGAGTTGACCCAGTACCTGATTCGCCGCGGCGACATTCTTACTTTCCTCGTCATTGCCTACGACCCGGTGTATCTGACCGAGCCGCTCATTCGCAGCACGGAATACCGGCGCGCGCCCGCGTATCAGCTGCCGCCGTATCCGTGCACGGTGGTCACCGAGGTCGATCGGCCCGCCGGCATCGTGCCGCATCACCTGCCGGGCACCAACGATGACGTGAGCTGGTTCTCGCGCCGCTACAAGATTCCGATGAACGTGATCAATTCAGGCGCCGCGAGCATGTATCCCGAAATCCGCCTGCAGATCCCGAAGTCGCTCGGCGGCTTCGCGCCGGAGCCGCCGGCGCCGGCGGGGCGGAAGTGATGGGCCGGGCGTCCCTCGTAGAGGCGGACCTTCCGCCTTCGCCATTGCTACGGCGGACAAGTCAGGTCCGCCTGCGGCGCTTGCGGGCAGGTCTGAAGACCTGCCCCTACGTCCTCCTCGCGTCGGCAGCGGTGACTTTCGCGCAGGACGTCAAGCCGTCGCCGCTCGTGAAGGCGCCGATGATCCAGGCGCCGCCCGCCGGCCAGATCGAGGTGCTGCCGATCCGCGGCAACCTCTACGCGCTGATGGGTGCCGGCAACAACATCGTGATCTCGGTGGGCGGCGACGGCGTCCTCATCGTAGACGCGGGGCGGGCGTCGATGACTGACGCCCTGCTCGAGACCATCCGCCGCGTGCAGCGCGAGTGGACCATTCGCAATGAGCCGCGTCCGGCCGGGTTCGGTGCCGAAGGGCGCTCGTCGGTGGTGGATCGGCATGTCACCGCGCCGCCCAGGCCCATTCGCTACATCGTGAACACGAGCGCGGACCCCGACGCCGTCGGCGGCAACGAGAAGCTGCGGAACGCCGGCCGCACCTACACCGGCGGCAACGTGGCCAACGACATCCGCGACTCGGGCGAGGGCGCCGCGATCCTGTCGCACGAGAACGTGCAGATTCGCCTGACCAAGGACGAAGACGGGCGTGCCGCGGCGACGGGCGACGCGCTCCCCACCGACACCTACTACGCCCCGTTCTACAAGCTCAGTCACTTTTTCAACGGCGAGGGCGTGCAGCTCATTCACGTCAAGAACGCCCACAGCGATGGCGACTCGATCGTCCAGTTCCGGGGATCGGACGTGATCGCGCTCGGCGGGCTGATGGCCACGCGCGAGTATCCCCGCATCGACGTGGCGCACGGCGGGTCGATCAACGGCGTCATCGACGGCCTCAACAAGGTGCTCGAACTGGCGATCCCTGAGTTCCGTCTCGAGGGGGGCACGATGATGGTGCCCGCCAGCGGGCGTATCGTGGACTCTGGCGACGTCGCCTACTACCGCGACATGCTGACGATCATCCGGGACCGCGTGCAGGACCTGATCAAGAAAGAGATGACGCTCGACGAAGTGCTGGCGGCGCGGCCGACGGCCGACTACGACACCCAGTACGGCACGACGACGGGCCCGTGGACGACGCGGACGTTCGTCGAGGCGGTGTACAAGAGCCTGGGCGGCGGCAAGCCGCCGACGCCGCCCGCGCGACGCACTCCGGGGCGCCGGCCATGAGGAACCAACGTACGTGGGTCCCCGTTGGTCGTACGTGGTTGCGGGTCTTTAGACCTGCCTGTGTGCTTCTGGCCGCCACTGTCTTCTGTGCCGCGCTCTCCGCACAACAACCCGCGCGCGTGGCGGCGCGGCCTTTGGCGCCGCTCGATCTCACCGGCCAGTGGGTGTCGGTCGTCACCGACGACTGGCGCTGGCGCATGGTGGTCCCGCCGAAGGGCGACACGCTGTATCTGCCCGTCAACGACGCCGGCAAGAAGATGGCGGGCGAGTGGGACGCCGCACGCGACGCGGCGGCCGGTGAAGCCTGTCGCGGCTACGGCGCCGGCGGCATCATGCACCTGCCGGGGCGTCTGCGCATCTCGTGGGACGGCGACGACACGCTGAAGCTCGAGACCGACACCGGCCAGCAGACGCGCCTCTTCCAGTTCAATCCGTCGGCGGCGCCGGCGGGCCCGCCCACGTGGCAGGGGTTCTCGCGCGCCGTGTGGGAGGTGCCCGGGGCCGGCGGTCGCGGCCGCGGGGGGCGCGGCGCGGGCGCCGTGGTTGGCGAGCGCCGCGGGTCGTCGATGCGCGTCACGACCAGCAACATGCGCCTGGGCTATTACCGGCGCAACGGCGTGCCGTATGGCGCCGGGGCCACGATGACCGAATGGTTCACCACGATCACCGAGCCCGACGGCGCCACCTACCTGCTGGTCACCAAGATCCTCGAAGACAGTCAGTACATGAGTGGACCGTATGTGCGCACGGTCCAATTCAAAAAGGAGAACGGCACCGCCGGCTGGAATCCGGTGCCGTGCACCTAGGGCGGTAAGAGCTTTCGTAGGGGCAGGTCTTTAGACCTGCCCGGGGTGGCAGATGCGTCTTTGTAGGTTCAACGACAATCGGCTCGGCATCGTGGAAGGCGGACGCGTGCGCGATGTGACCGCGGCGCTCGACGTGATTCCGCCGGCACGCTATCCGTTTCCCACCCACGACGCGTTCATTGCCCATCTCGACGACGTGGTGGCGCGCGCCAGGGTGTTGGCGCCGGGCGCGCCGGTGCTGGCGCTCGACGCCGTGCAGCTCCTGAGCCCGGTGGCCAATCCGGGCAAGCTCGTGGCCGCGCCGGTGAACTACGAGAAGCATCTCGCCGAAGTGAAGGACGACGCGTCGCTGCACCAGAACATGACCGGGCACACGCTCACGATTCAGAAAGCCGGCGTGTTCCTGAAGGCCACCAGCTCGCTGGCGGGAGCCGGCGACGGCGTGGAGATCCGGGTGCCGGACCGCCGCACGGATCACGAGGTGGAGCTCGCCTTCGTGATCGGTCGCACGGCCAGCCGCGTGCCGCGCGCCGAGGCGCTGCGCTACGTCGCCGGCTACACGATTGGCCTCGACATCTCGATTCGTGGCACCGAGGACCGCAGCTTCCGAAAGTCCGCCGACACCTACAGCGTGCTCGGGCCCTGGCTGGTGACCGCGGACGAGATTCCGGATCCGGGCAGTCTCGACCTGGAGATCAGCGTCAACGGCGAGCGGCGGCAGCACTCGAACACCCGGCACATGACGCTGGGCGTGGCCAAGCTGATCGAGATGGCCTCGGCCTTCTACACGCTGCACCCCGGCGACGTGGTGTTCACGGGCACGCCCGAAGGCGTGAGCCCCATCGAGCCGGGCGATGAAATCGTGGCCACCATCCAGCACATCGGCTCGATGTCGGTGCGCGTGCGAGCGGCAGGCGCGGCTACGGTCCGGGCCGGGACCGCGGCAACGGCCGACGCCTGACGGCGGACGTGGCGACCGCCGCTTACGGCCATCGCCCCGAGCTCACGCCGGAACGGCGTGCGTTCTACGACCGCCTGCAGTCGTTTGGTGCGGCGCCGCTCTGGGAGGTGATGGGCACCCTCATCCCGCCCGAGCCCCGGCCCGAGGCGCAGCCCGTCCTGTGGAAGTACGACCAGCTCCGTCCGCTGCTGATCGAGGCCGGGCGTCTCCTGACGGCGCACGAGGCCGAGCGGCGCGTCCTCATTCTCGAGAATCCCGGGTTGCCGGGGCGCTCGCAGGCCACGGGGAGCCTGTATGCCGGCCTGCAGCTCATTCTGCCGGGCGAGACCGCCCGCACTCACCGGCACGCCTCCTCCGCGCTGCGCTTCGTGCTCGAAGGCACCGGCGCCTACACCTCGGTGGATGGCGAGCGCGCCACCATGCACCCCGGCGATTTCATCGTCACCCCGTCGTGGCGGTATCACGATCACGGCAACCCGGGCGGCGAGACGACCATCTGGCTCGACGGCCTCGACGTGCCGATCGTGAACCTGTTCGACGCGAGCTTCGCCGAGCACCATCCCGAGGAACTGGCGCCGGCCGCCGCAGCAGCGGGGGAGCCGCCGGTCTTCAGCTACCCCTACGCACGCATCCGCCCAATGCTCGAGGAGCTTCGCCACGAACCCGCGCATCCGAGCCACGGCTTCACGCTGCGCTACGTCGACCCCGCCACCGGCGCGTCGCCGATGCCGACGATTGCCGCCTGTCTGCACCTGCTGCCAAAAGGGTTCGCCGGGACGCCGCTGCGCCAGACCGACGCGGTGATCTACGTTGGCGTGGAAGGGCAGGGGCGCGCGCACGTCGGCGCCCGCACGTTCGAGTGGGGGCCGCGCGACGTCTTCGTGGCGCCGTCGTGGACGCCCGTGCGCCTCGAGGTGGGTGGCGGCGACGCCGTGCTCTTCAGTTTTTCCGATCGCCCCGCGCAGCAGGCGCTGGGCCTTTGGCGCGAGCAATAGAGAGGGGTCTCTCGAGCGCCCCGTGGGCGCTCGAAAAGTGCAATCGCGGTTACAGCTCCCGCGCCGCCCTCGGCTCGCGTGCCATCCGGTGCGCCTCACCGCCTCGCGCCGGCACACCCTGCGCAGAACGGCCGCGCTGACCCATCTAAGTTGCTGAACCACCACCGCATCGCGGGACCGGCCGCCGTCCCGCCGCGGCGGAACCCGGGTGCCGCCGCGTGCCGAAACTGGCCACGGCGGCATGCTCGCGTCCCGGCTTGGTACCAGGGGTCGGAACCGCTCCCCGTGGCATAGAGGGTGCACCTCTGTCCTCGACGGAGACCACCAGGGATACGGTCCTATGAAGCGCTATTGCACATCGCGGCTCGTCCGCCGGCTGAAGGACGCCAGGGGCTCCAACATGGTGGAGATGGCGCTCGTGATGCCGCTCCTGTTCCTGCTCACGTTCTCGATCGTTGATTTCGCGTCGCTGTTCTACGTGTATCTCGCGCTCGAAAACGGCGTCACCCAGGCGGGACGCTTCGGCGTCACCGGCAACGTCTCGGGCGAACTGTCGCGCGAGGACTCGATTCGTCTGGCGATGCGCGACGCGACGCCCACGTTGACCATCGAGGACGGCGACTTCACCTTCTCGCACATGGTGCCTGGCAGCGTGAACTGGCTCGCAGGCTCCGGCGACCCGAGCGACATCAGCAGGGTGCGCGTCACCCACACGTGGGCGCTGATGACGCCGCTCATCCGTGAATTCTTCCCCGACGGCAAGATCACCATCTCGGTGGAATCCGCGATGCTCAACGAACCGAGGTTCGAATGACGCCGCGCCGCCGTTCGTGGTTGGGGGTCTTTAGACCCCCCTCTGGGGAACGCGGCCAGACGATGGTGGAGATGGCGATCGTGCTGCCCATCATCGCGATGGTGTCGCTGGGCGTCGTCGAAGTGTCGTATGCCGTCCTGCACCAGCACGTGATCAGCCGCATCACGCGCGAGGGCGCCAACCTGATTTCGCGCGACGTCTCGCTGCTCGATGCCACCACCGCGCTCAAGACGATGAGCACCAAACCGGTGGACTTCACCGACGGCTCGCAGC
>DASYRM010000090.1:0-13485 GCA_036004405.1 Vicinamibacterales bacterium | reverse complement strand
TGCACTTCGCGGCCGACACCGATCACCTTGGCGCGCCCGGTGGCCAGATAGCGCGACAGATAGGTGTCGTGCTCTTCCCGGTACGGCGAGGGCATCAGCATGTCCACGTTGTGGCCCAGCACCTCGTGGGCCTGGTAGCCGAACATCGCCTCGGCCGCCGGATTGAACGACTCGACGCGGCCGTGCTGGTCGATGACCACGATGCCGTCCACCGCCGAGTCGATGATGGCCTGCCAGCGCGCCTCGCTGGCACCGAGCTGGCCCTCGAGGCTCATGCGCCGCGTAAGGTCGCGCAGCATGCCGGTGAACTTACGCTCGCCGCCGATGCTCATCTCTCCAACGGAGAGATGCACCGGAAAGAGGCTCCCATCGCGGCGGCGGCCGGTGACCTCGCGGCCGAGGCCGATGATCTTCGCCTCGCCGGTGGTGAGATACCGCTGCAGGTAGGCGTCGTGCTCCTCGTGATGGGGCGACGGCATCAACACGCTCACGTTGCGCCCCGTCACCTCGGCCTCGGGATAGCCGAACAGGCGCTCGGCGCCGGGGTTGAACGCCTCGATGCGCCCTCTGGCGTCGATCACGATGATGCCGTCGACGGTGGTGTTGAGGATGGCGTCCAGACGTTCCAGGCGCGCTGACGATTCGGCCGCCACGGTGCGCTGCGCCGCCTCGGCCAGGTGCACGCGATGGTTGAGCCACGCGATGATCACGCCGGTGCCGGCAAAGACGACCAGCGACAGCTGGTCGCCGGGATCGCCAACGCCGAAGCCGTCGGGAGGCAGCAGCGACCACATGGCCGCAAGCGCCGACAAACCCGTGGCCACCAGGCCGGGCCCGAGGCCCCCGACCCACGACGCCGCAACGATAGCGGGATAGAACTGGAGGAAGGGGACCTTCGGTCCCAACACGCCCTGCAGCGCCCAGCGGGCCAGCAGCGAGGCGGCGACCGCGGCGGCGGCAATCGCGTAGCGCCGGAGGTCTGATCTCATACGCGCTTACATAAGGTCACGCACCGCGCGACGCCAGCGCATCGCGCACCGTGGCCAGCAGGTGCTCGAGCTCGAACGGCTTCGCAATGGTGGCATAGGCGCCTAGCGCCTTGGCCACTTCGAGGTAGCTCTTCGAATCCACCTTGCCGCCGCCGGACATGGCAATGACCGGAACCTTGTGCCCCTCGCGGCGGATCATGCCGATCAGATCGACGCCGTCCACCTCGGGCATCAGCAGGTCGGTGATGACCAGATCGGCGCCGTCGATCAGCGGGCTGGCTTCCTTGCCGTCGCCGGCTTCGACAATCTCATACCCCGCGCGTTCGAGCAGTACGCGCACGGTGGTGCGCACGGCGGTGTCGTCGTCGATGACGAGGATGCGGGGCATCGGCCGAAGCTGCGTGATGCTATCACCGCATCTGTCCCTCCGTCGTGTTCGTTCACCACCCCGCGAGCGTTGAAGCAAGGTGCAGCCGCGAGCAGCGTTGGTCGGCCCGTCCCGGAAGGCCGTAAACCGGCCCCGTAATGGCCATCGCGGACTTCGTCGCGACCGACACCATTGCCGACAACGACGGCACCGAGCACGTCAGCTCAACGTGCACTACTCGTCGGGACTGGCCGACCACTTCTTCTACCTGCTTGCCGAGGGCACGGCGCCAGCCGGCGGTCCAGCGAGCCGCTTCGGCAGCCCCCAGCACACCGCCGTGGCCGCCGCCTGGGCGGCCGTCAAGGTGCATTAGGCGGACCGGAAGGTCCGCCTCTACGTACGGAAGATCAGCGGCGCACGCGCAGGGAGCCGGCGGCATCGACGGCCGCGGCCAGGGCCGCCGCGGATACGGCTCCGCCGGCCTGGATTACGCCCAACGCGCCCTGCGTCAGCGCGCCGCCTGCGCCGCGGCTTCGGTGGCGGGCTTGTCGGATTCGAGTCTCAGCAGCAGCAGGGTGCATGCGGCCAGCGTGGACCCGGCGGCCATAGCGAACGACACCGACGGCAGCGAAAAGCCGGCGGTAAAGAGGAAGCCGGCGATGATCGGCGCCAGCACCGAGCCGCCGCGGCCGACGCCAATCGCGAAGCCGGTGCCCGAGGCGCGCACGTGCGTCGGAAACGCCTGCGCGATGATGGCGTAGAGGCCGACGATGCCGGCGTTGATACAGAAGCCGGCGAGCGCGCAGATGAACGAGAGGCGCTGCAGGTCTGCCGGCGTGTACCCGAAGACGATGATCGTCACCGTCGAGAGCAACAGCACGCCCATCGTCAACGTCTTCAGATTGAAGCGCTGTGTGAGCAGCGCGAACAGCGCGCCGCCGGTGGCGCCACCCACGTTGACCCACACCAGCACGCCGGCCGCCGACGACGGCGCGAAGCCCATGTCCACCACCAGCTTCGGCACCCACTTGATCAAGTAGTAGAAGGTGGTGATGTGGAAGAAGTAGGCCGCGGTGACGAGCGCGGTGGTGACGAGCAGCGCCGGCCCGAAGATGTCGCTCGCCGATTTCGCCCGCGCGTCCGGCGGGATGGTGGGGAGTGCCGGCACCGACGAGTGTCCCATGCGGCCCATTGCGCGGTTGACCGCCTGGAGCGCGCCGACCGGCTGCTTCCGCGTGAGCCAGTGCACCGACTCGGGCACCGCGAGGAAGACGACCGGGATGAGCACGGCCGTGACGCTGGCGCCGAAGTAGAACACCGGACGCCAGTCGCCGCTCTTGAGCAGCTGAGCGGCCACGAGGCCGCCGAGCACCGCGCCGATCGGGTAGCCGATCGACATCAGCGACACGTTGAGGTGGCGGCTCTTCTCGTTGGAGAACTCCGACGCCACCGCGTTGATGGCCGCCAGCATGCCGCCGATACCGAGGCCGGTCACCACGCGCCAGCCGGAGAGATCCGCGAGCCTGACGTCGACGTTCTGGCCGAAGAGCGCGAGCACCGGCGCCAGGACGCTGCCGAGCACGCCGTTGGACGTCGTGACCATGAACATGCCGGTGGCCATCACGATGAGGCAGCCGAGCATCGTCGGGCGGCGGCCGATCTTGTCCGCGACGCCGCCGAGGAGGATGGAACCGAACGCCATGCCGATGAGCTCCATCGACAGGACGATACCGAGCGCGGCGCGGTTGATGCCCCACTCGGTGGCGATGCCGGGCGAGGCGAAGCTGATCGACATCACGTCGAAGCCGTCGAGCGCGTTGAGCGCCACCGTGATCACCACGACGGCGATCTGAAGCGCGCTCATGGGCGCGTTTTTGAGGATGTCGCGCGGGTCGGCCGATGTCGTCATAGGTCGCGAAGCATACGACAATCCGGACTTATTCGTCCCGCGAAATGCTGGCGTCGCCGTCGAATTCCCGCCCGGGCGGCGCCTGATCCGGGCCCACGCGTCCGGCCGTCACGGTGGCACGCGCGTAGCTTTCCGGCCGCACCGGCGCACCGGCCATCCCGCGCAGCATCGCCAGCTGCCCGACGTGCGTGAGCGCGTCGGCGAGCGGCCCCTGAATGAGCTTTTCAGCGGCCCCGGGGACGAAGGTGGCGCTCTGGAGCTCGCGGTCCAGCGCCGCCAGGTTGTCGAAGAACCGTCGGACCTCCACGCCCCAGTCGTCGCCGCCCTCGGCCTTCCATGACACGTTGTCCTGCACGAGCGTGATGGCCCAGGCCATCAGATCCGCGAGGTGCGCCACGATGAGCACCGGCCGCCGGGTGGCGGCGCCAAAGCTCGTGGCTGCGAAACCGTCCGGCACGTCGCGCAGCACCTTGGAGGCGCGGTAGGCCAGCGTGGCCGCGAGATGACGAAGCACGGGGCGGGCCGCATCGGCGGACAGCGCCGAGGGCGCAGCATCGGATGTCATGGTGGTATTGTCGCGCATGCGCTTTTCGGGCGCGCTGGCCGTGCTGCTGGGTGCATGGCGACGAGGATCTGCAGGCTGCCGGACTTTTCCGCGCCGGCTGATTCCGCCGTCGTCAGCTTTCTGACCTTCTATTACCAGCGCGGCCGACTCGACCTTTCGACCACCTACAAATACAACTCGAACTTCCTCACCGACTACGGCGACAGCCGCGCGCTGGACCTCGACCAGGGCGGGTTCGTACGGTGGGACTGCCGCGCCCAGTTCGACCTCACGCGCGACCTGAAGCTGATATTCTCAGGCATCAACCTGAACGACGAGCCGACCACGGAGTTCCAGGGTGGCATCAAGTCGCAGATCACCGAGTTCGAGTACACCGGGCGCACGCTTTTCTTCGGCTTCAGCGCGCGACTGAGCCGATGAAGATCGCGATCGCCATCCTGCTCGCCGTGGCTGCGGGCCAGGCCCGCCGCGACGTCGAGTACGTCGCGCCGGCGATCCGGCAGCTCACGGCGCGGACGCTGCGGACGTTCACAGTGCCCGAGGCCGATCAGGGCGTCGCCGCCGACACGCGGCACTTCTATGCCGTGGACAACAGGGTGATCGCGAAGTACGAGATCGCCAGCGGCCGCCGGGTGGGCGAATGGGCCGGACCGCTGCACGGCCTCATTCGTCATCTGAACAGCTGTTTCGTGGACGGCGGGCGCCTGGTGTGCACCAATTCGAACTACTCGCTCACGCCAATGGGGTCGTCGGTGGAGGTGTTCGACGCGGCCTCCATGAAACACGTGGAGAGCCACAGCTTCGGCATGCTCGACGAAGGTTCGCTGACGTGGCTCGATAAATACCGCGGCGGCTGGATGGCCGGCTTCGCCCACTACGATGGCAACGGCGGGCTGCCGTTCAAGGACCATCGCTTCTCGAGCGTCGTCACCTACGACAGTGAATGGCGGCGCACCGGTGGCTGGCTGCTCCCGGCGGCGGCGCTCGAGCGAATGGCGCCGTATGCGGCGTCGGGCGGGGCCATCGGGCCGGACGGCTGGCTCTATCTGCTCGGCCACGACCGCCCGGAGATGTACGTTGTGGCGCGGCCGCCGATGGGACCCACGTTGATTCACGTCGCCACGATCGCGCTCGAGGCCGAGGGACAGGCGTTTGCGTGGGCGCAGGACGGCTCGCGCACCGTCTTCACGATCGATCGGCGTCGCGGCCTGGTGCGGATGATCGAGCTGCCGGAGGTTACGGCCACGGACCCGACGGTGAGCCTGAAGTTCCGCTGAGGCCGCCGGCCAGCTGAAAGCGACTTCGCGCACGGTGGCCGTCTCCGCGCGGATGCCCTGCACGGCGACTCGGGCTCCCAGGCAGCAGAGGCATACGCGCGACTGTACGAGCGGCGTGTCACGGCGACACGACGCCCGTGCGTCGCTAACGTCTCTACGCGGCCAGGACGCGAGCGATCTCTTTGATCTGCTCGGTGTGCCGCGCTTCATGGGCGGCGACCAGCTCCACGAACTGGTACGCCGACATCGGTCCGAAGAACGGATGCTCGATCGTCACCTGGCCCAACGCCAGACCGTCGGCGTCCTCCACCAATGCGCGCAACCGGCGGTGGCCGCTCTCCACCGCCTCCCACGCGGCAGCGGCGTCCAGCGTGCCCGTCGGGCGTGCGGCTTCCACCGCGGTCCGCTTGTTCACGCGATCGGCCATTCGGGTCTCGATGGCATCGGGCAGCGGCGATCGGTCGCTGGTCTCGACCGCCAGCCCTCCGGCCCGGGCCGCGGCGATGGCATCGGCGATCCGGCCGGTGAAGATCCGCTCGACGATCGACAGGTGTTCGAGCACTTCCGCCACGGACCACTGGTCCGGTCCGGGGCGCTGCTGCCGAAGCGGAACGGCGATCGACTCCACGGCCGCGCGCAAGGCGGCGCGCGAGCGGTCGAGCCGTGAAAAGACGTCGAGCAGATGCGGGTGCATCCGCTGAGCATACGACGGTCTCCAGGCGGACCTGAAGGTCCGCCCTCTACGTACGGCGTGGAATAATCGGACGTGGTCCCGCGCGTCCGCTTTGCCCCCTCGCCCACCGGCTACCTGCACGTCGGCGGCGCCCGCACCGCGCTTTTCAACTGGCTGTACGCGCGCCGGCACGCGGGCGTCTTCGTGCTCCGCATCGAAGACACCGACATGGAGCGCTCCTCGGCCGACAAGGTCACCGGCATCCTGGAGGGGCTGCGGTGGCTGGGGCTCGACTGGGATGAGGGGCCTGAAACCGGCGGGCCGCACGCGCCCTACTTCCAGTCGGAACGCCTGCATCGATACGGCGAAGCCGCCGCCCGGCTGGTGAAGCAGGCGCGCGCCTACTACTGCTTCTGCTCGGCCGACCGTCTGCGCGAGGAACGCGAAAAGGCCGAAGCGCGCGGCGAGGCGTGGCAGTACGACCGCGCCTGCCTGTCGCTCGATCCGTCGCGAGTGGCGCAGCTCGTGGCCGAAGGCGCGCCCAAGGCCGTCCGCTTCAAGGTGCCGCCGGGCCGCCCCGCGTTCGACGACGCGGTGCACGGGCCGATCGAGTTCGACTCGGCGAACATCGAAGACTTCGTGATCGTCCGGTCGGACGGCTATCCGACCTATCACCTGTCGGTGGTAGTGGACGACGTGGACATGGGCATCACGCTGGTGATCCGCGGCGACGATCACATCTCGAACACGCCGAAGCACGTGCTGCTGTTCGAGGCGCTCGAGTCGCCGGTGCCCCGCTTCGCGCACGTCCCGCTGATTCTTGGCGCTGACAAAAAGCGTCTGAGCAAGCGGCACGGCGCCACGTCGGTGACGGAATACAGGACTCAGGGCTATTTGCCAGCCGCCATGGTCAACTTCCTGGCCCTTCTCGGCTGGGCTCCCGGCGACGATCGCGAGCTGATGTCCAAGGCCGAGCTCATTGAGAGCTTTACGCTCGAAGGCATCAGCGGCGGCAATGCCGTGTTCAACACCGAGAAGCTCGATTGGATGAACGGCCAATACATTGGCCGGATGCCGGCCGCCGAGCTCGCGGTCGCGGTCCGTCCGTCATTCGCCGCAGCGGGTCTCGATACGCACCCCGTCGTGACCAGCGAGCGCGCGTTCGAGCGGTTGCTGGAGCTGTTGCGCCCGCGCGCCAAGCGGCTCAGCGATTTCGTCGAGCAGGCCGCACCGCTCCTGCGCGATCCCGCCGAATACGAAGCGGCGGCGGACAAGCACTTGTCGGTGCCGGGCCTCGCCGATCACCTCGAGGCGCTGGCGGCCGCGTTGCGCGCGGTGGAGCCTTTCTCCGAGAGCGCGGTAGAAGCGGCGCTGCGAGCCATCGCCACCGAACGCAATGTGAAGGCCGGCGCGCTCATTCACGCCACCCGCGTGGCGGTCACCGGGCGCACGGCGAGCCCGGGGCTGTTCGAAGTGCTGGTGCTCCTCGGCCGCGAAAGTACGCTCAACCGTATCGCACGCCTCAACGCATTTCTCGCGTCCCGGCAATCTGCATGAGCTTGTTTCACTCTTGATCGAACGACCGTCAGGATTGAATTCGTCCGCCGCGGTTTCGCAATTCCAGCTGGGAAATCCCTCGCTCTAACTCTGGCATACCCGTTGCACAACGGCTGTGCTAAAGGCCTGCGCGCCGTCCCCTGCGCCATGGTCCCAGTCCCCAGGAGTTGACGATGGCGAAGGAAGACCGCGGATTTGCTTCGATGGACCGGTCCAAGCAGCGCGAGATCGCTCGAAAGGGTGGCAAGGCCGCCCACATGAAGGGCACCGCGCACGAGTGGACCAGCGAAGAGGCCCGGCAGGCCGGCCGCAAGGGCGGTATGGCGAGCCACAAGCGCCGGAAACCGATGCCGCTGCCCGAAGTTTAAGTCTCGGACCGTCGTCTGAACGGCGTTACCCTCAAGAAGAAGGTGGTCGGACATCGCGAAGCAGGGCTGCAGAAACAATCGCAGCAGCTATCGCGATGGCCGCACACACCGTGGCGGTCGCGGTCATGGAGCCGGAGAAGGCGTCCCGAGACGCTTGGAGCAGTTCCGCGGCGGCCGGACCTGGAAGGCGCGCAGCCACATCCGTCGCGCCGCCTATCGTGCTCGCGGCAGCTCGCAGATCACCCGCCGACAGCCCCTGAACAATTGCGCCAGCCATATGGCTTCGATACACGGCGTTCCCGATGCTGCCCAGCACGGCGATGCCGAGCGCTCCCCCGAACTCCGAGCTGGTTTCTGAAATAGCGGAGGCGAGCCCGGCTCGCTCGGTGGGCGCCGTGCTCATGATCACGTCGGTCATCAGCGTCGTCAACGGCGTGAGCCCGAACGACATCACGACGGAGCCGGCTACCACCTTTGAAAGCTCGAAGGGCCCACCAGTCCAGGCGAGGATGGCAAAGCCGATGGCCGCGAGTATGAGACCGCTCGCCATGACGATGGCCGGCCGCGCACGGCCGGTAAACAGCGGCGTCGCCAACGACGCGGCAACAGACGCCAAGGCCCACGGCACCATCCAGAGGCCGGCGGCAAGTGGAGACAGGGCGAGGACCGACTGCAGGTACTGGCCGATGAACAGCAGGCTGCCGAACCCGATGAAGAAGTCGAGCGTGTTGATCGCCAGCGCCGTGCTGAAGACGCCGCTATCGAACAGCCGCAGATCGATCAGCGGGATATCCAGCGTGCGTTGGCGGCGAAGGAACACCGCGCCGACGGCAAGCCCGAGCACAATCGCCAGGATGGCCCCGGACGCGCCGTCGCCCTGGGCGAGCTGTTTGAGACCGTAGATCACCAGCAGCACCGCGGCCATCGACTGTGCCGCGCTGAGAACGTCAAGACGGCCAGCCGCAGGATTCTTGAATTCCGGCAGCAATCGCGGACCAGTCACCAGCAACAGCGCCATGACCGGCACCGGCACCAGAAAGACCGCTCCCCACCAGAAGTACTCGAGCAACGCGCCGCCCACCACCGGACCGACCGCGGCTCCGGCGGAGAAGCTCGCGACCCATATGGCAATCGCCGTGGACCGTTCGCTCGCGTCCTCGAACATGTTGCGAATGAGCGAGAGCGTCGACGGTGCCAACGTAGCTGCGGCCAGGCCGAGTATGGCGCGCGCGGCAATCAGCCACTCCGCGCTCGACGCGAATGCGGTCATGATCGACGCCGCGCCGAAGACTGCGGCGCCGATCAGCAGCAGCCGCCGGCGCCCGATCCGGTCGCCCAGCGTGCCCATCGTAATGAGCGAGCCCGCGAGCACAAACCCGTAGACGTCCACGATCCAGAGCAGCTGCGCGCTGGTTGGCCGCAGGGACGCGCTGAGCTGCGGGACGGCGAGATTCAGGACCGTAAGGTCCATCGAATACAGCAGGCAGGGGAGAGCGATGACCGCCAAACCCAGCCACTTTCTGCGCGGAGTGCGCGACGCGCCCGTCATCGCGGCCTATCCTCGCACGGCGATCAGGGCGCCCCTGAACCAGCGGTCACCCTGCGGTCCTTGCGAGGTCCCAGGCTTAGCCGATATCATTAGTGGTTCGCGGCGCTTCGAGCGCCGCCGCCTACCACTGGGAGGTCGTTCAACGGTAGGACACGGCGCTCTGGACGCCGTTATCGGGGTTCGAATCCCTGCCTCCCAGCCAATCTTCTTGTTTCACTGTGATTTGCGGGTACTGATTTTCCACCGCAGATCCCCGCCTCTCTGTTTGCGCATCCCCTTCAACGGCTTCGACTTCCGAACGCCTCGCCCTCACAGGTCTCCAAACTGTCTCCAACTGCCCGGGAGGCGGGACGGTCTCGAGGCAGTCGGCTCGTAACGTCAAGCGCGACCGGCATCAGGCGCGAATACCGCAGCGTCATCGCAGGACTCTGATGTCCGACGAGGTCTGAACGCCCCGCATTGCCGCACCCTGCATCGCGAGATGTGAGCAGAACGTGACGCGGATGTGAGCGCCCGAGGAGACATTCGCCAGATGCGGCATAGCGAACGCGTGACCACGTACCCTGGCGCGATCGGCCCATAGTCGCCTCTGCACAACACGCGACGGCTTCGAAGATACCGCCGCTGACGGCTCGCCGCCGCAACCGTTCGGTCATCCCGACGCACCAAATGCGCCCGTTCTTCGGACCGATCAGTTCGCCGCACCAGTCGGAGTGCCGCACGACGATCTGCCATCGATCAAGATCTCGACTCATTTGAGTGAGGCGATCTCTCGCGTTCGCAGACCCGCTTCGCCTCCGAGGAGAGCGATCAGGAACCTGCGCGGGTCGATGCCTGAACGGCCTCTCGCAAACGCTCATAGTCGTCGAAGGCGTGAAATGCCTGATTCTCACCCTTGTGCTTCGACAACGGACCGGGCTAGCCTAATGTCGAAGCGGAAGGGTACGGGGGTCAGCTTGCCTGCGCCATCCGGCGCGTGTTGAGGCCACGATGATTCGCGACATCTTGCACCGGCTACGGTCGATATTCAGGCACTCCACCGTCGAACGTGAATTGGACGACGAGCTGCGGCATCACTTGGACTTGCAGGCAGATCGATACCTCGCCATGGGGTGGACCCGCGATGCTGCAATGCGACAGGCCAGACTCGACATCGGCGGCTTCGAACAGGTTAAAGAGGAACATCGGGACGTGCGTGGAACGCGCGGGCTCGAAGATCTGGGTCGGGACGCGCGCGTCGCCTTCCGAATGCTCCGGCGCGTTCCGCTACTCACGGCCACCGCCATCATCACCGTCGGCCTCGGTGTTGGCGTCAATACGCTGGTCTTCAGCGTCGTCGAAGGGCTCGTGCTGCGGCCCCTGCCGATCGAGAAGCCGGGTCGCGTGTGGTTCGTGCAGCGGCTTGGACCCTTCGTATCCCACTCATTTCCGTTCTATACGAAACTCCGCGATCGAAATCGGACGTTTGCGCAATTGGCCGGGTATCGAATCACGATGATGCAGGTGGAGACACCACGAGGACCGGCGCATGCCTGGGGCTACCTCGCAACAGGATCCTATTTCCGAATGCTCGGCGTGAAGCCGGCCCGCGGACGCCTCTTCCAGGAGTCCGACGACCTGGCCCCCGGGAGTAGCCGCTACGCGGTCCTGAGCTATGACTACTGGCAAATGGCGTTCGATGGCGACGAAGCGGTAGTCGGCGCAACGATTCGTATCAATCGTCAGCCGTACAGCGTCCTCGGCGTCGCGCCGAAGGGGTTCTACGGAACCGAGGTCTTTTATCGTCCGGCGATCTGGGTGCCAATGATGATGCAGGCGCAGATCGAGGTGGGCCACCCCTGGCTCGACAATCCCAACACCGCGAATACATGGGTCATCGGGCGGCTTGCTGACGGCACCACACCGGTACAGGCCACAGACGATCTCAACGCCATTGCGCGCCGCGTGGCCGTCGAATCGGGCACCTCCAACGACGAACCCGACCTGATTCGGCTGACGCGTCCCGGTTTGATCGGTGACGCCATCGGCGGACCGGCCCGAGTGTTCGGCCTGGGGCTGCTCGCGCTCGCAGGGCTCGTCCTCCTGGCGACCTGCGCGAACCTTGCCGGCGGTCTCGCGGCCAGAAGTGCCGATCGACAGCGCGAGATGGCGATTCGCGTAGCCGTCGGCGCCGGGCGCGGACGATTGATGCGACAGCTGCTCACCGAGACGCTCGTTCTTGTTGTCATGGGCGCAGCGGTGGGCACGACTGGCGCCGCCCTTGTTGCCACGGCCTTGAGCCAGTGGCAGCTTCCAGTCGCTCTTCCCGTCCAGCTCGATACCACTATTGACTGGAACGTTGGAATTTTCGCCGTGGTTGCCGCCGTCATGACTGTAGTGGGGATCGGAATCGGACCTGCATTGCGAGCGGCGAAGACGGACCCGCATTCGTCACTGGGCCTGCGCGATGCCAACCTGACGCGAAAATGGCCACTGCGCGACGTCCTTGTGAGCGCGCAGGTCGCGATCTGCGTGCTTCTGGTTTCCGGAAGCCTACTTGCCGGTCGTGGTCTCATGAATGCGCTGCGGATGCCGCTCGGTATGAGCCCCGGCGGCGTTATGACTGCGAGCTTTGATCTGGGACTGGCCGGCTACTCTCGCGCCGCGGGCGATACGCTGCGCAGGCGCATTCTGGAGCGCTTGCGCGTACATCCGGGCGTTCAACAAGTCGCGTACGGCAACTCGCTGCCGCTCAACATCGACCAGTCCACCACCAACGTCTATCCCGCCGATCGGTCATCAATGTCGCCGCGCGATTCTATGTCGGCATTCACCTATCAGGTGTCGCCGGAGTTTTTCGGGACGCTCGGCATCCGTTTCGTCGAAGGGCGCAGCTTCACGGAGCAGGACACGGCCAACAGCCAGCGCGTCGCGATTGTGAACGAGGCCCTCGCGAAGCGAATTCACGGTGCGGGGTCACCTATCGGCAGGCAGATCCGGTTCGGTCGCGCAGCTCCACCCATGACGATTGTCGGCGTTGTCGAAACTGGCAAGTACCAGGTGCTAACGGAGGCGGCCGCGCCGGCGATCTTCGAGCCGATGCTTCAAGTCCCGAACACTATGACCGTGATCCTGGTACGGTCCGCCTCCGCCGACGTCGCTCAGACGATCCGACAGGTTGTGCGTGAGACCGATCCAGCGCTGCCCCTAATGGCCATACGGCCCGTTGAGGAGATGCTGGGGTACGTGCGTCTGCCAATGCAAGCTGCGGCTCTCACGCTCGGGGCGTTTGGTTCGCTCGCGGCGATGTTGGCGGCGACCGGGATTTACGGAGTGGTCGCATATGCAGTCTCTCGACGGCGTCGGGATCTCGCGATCCGAGTAGCGCTGGGTGCGCAGCGACGCGGGCTCATCAGGCTCGTCCTTCAGCGCACGTTCGTCCTGGTCGCCATCGGCACGGTCGCTGGCGTGGTTCTCACCTTCAGCCTGCGCTCGACGCTTGCGAGTCTGGTGTACCTGCCAGCTGCAACATCACCCTGGTCGTGGGTGGCGGTCGTTGGATTCGTCGCGGCGATCGCAGCGGGCGCCTGTGCGTGGCCGATGTTCCGGGCGCTCCGTATCAATCCAGCCACGGCGCTAGCCGCCGAATGAGGGAAGACAGCTCAATGTCGACAGTAGCCTTGGACCTGCCGCAGGGCACGCTCGATCTACTCCTGCTGAAGACAGTGGCGCTGGAGCCACAGCATGGCTGGGCGATTGCCCAGCGTCTACATCAAATCTCCAGCGCGACGCTTCAGATTCGACAGGGGTCCCTGTATCCTGCGCTCCACCGCCTGGAGCGACAAGGATGGATCAAAGCCGAGTGGCGGATGTCGGACCAGCGCCGGCGCGCGAAATACTACGCACTCACCCGCCGGGGCAGGTCACAGCTCGAGAAGGAGGTAGCCCTATGGCGTAGGCTGAGCCTCGCCGTTGCCGAGGTGCTCGATGCCGTGTGACCTCAAAATGTCATCTGAAACATATGGCCGTAGCCTTGTCACGGTGGCCGGTAGCAAGCGTCACGGCCGCGAGGCTTAATAGTCAGCCGATCGCGCCAACGATGGGGCCCACAGGCGCCGTCTCCACAATGATGTCATGACGACGTCGGCTCCACGGCCTGCGTAGACTGTGCGGTGTCCACCCGCACAGACGCTCGGGGCGAAGGAGGCCGAGATGCGGATTGTCGGCTGCGATCTACACGCGAGCCAGCAGA
>DASYRM010000089.1:0-1925 GCA_036004405.1 Vicinamibacterales bacterium | reverse complement strand
CCGCCCCGCGGCGGCCTCGAGCGCGGTCGCCACGGTCTCGTCTGGTCCTGTGGCTGCGGCCGAAAGGTGCCAGGCCCGCCGGTCGGCATCCGCCTGCTCTTTGTATGCGGAAGCGAGCGCCGCATGTGCGGCTCGCCGCTCGGCTTTATCGGCTCCGTGGTAGACGGCCGAACGTACGAGTGGGTGACGTGGCATTACCTGATCCCCGACACGGGTGATCAGTTGTGCCCCTTCCGCGACGCCCAGCTCCTGCGGGTCAACACCGAGGCACCGCAATGCCGCCACAACTGCGCTGTGGCGGCCGGCGCCATCTGCGCAGACCACCAGCAACGCCTTGCGGGTCGCCGGCGCGAGCCGCGCGGCCGTGCGCCCGAATGACGCCTCAGCGGATCCGACTGGCAAAGGATCCTCCAGTGGGACACGACCTCGACGCTGGTCGTTTGTAAGCAGTTCGACCGCAGCCTGCAGCGCCAATGGATTGCCGCCCGTTGCCGCGGCGATCTGGGCGGCGACCGCCGGGGCGATATCCGCGCCTTCATTGACCAGTTCGATCGCGTGATGCCGTGCAAGCGGGCGGATCTCAAGCTGGGGGATCCCTTCCTCCCCAAGGGCGCCTGGCTCCTCGTCGCGCGATGCCAGCAGCAGACAGGCGCCCTCCTCGCGCAGCCGCCGCGCAGTGAACAGGATCGCTTCGCGCGACGCTGCATCGAGCAAATGGGCGTCATCAACCACGGCAAGCAGTGGACGCTCCTCGGCAGCCGCCGCGAGAACCGCAAGCGTGGCGGCCGCCACCGCTAACCGGTCGCTCTCCACCGGAGGACCGAGCGCGAGCGCTGCCTCCAGCGCTGCACGCTGGCGGTCGACCAGCGCAGGCAGGTGCCGCTGGAAGGGGCGTAGCAAGGCGGCGAGCCCGGCGAAGGCCAGCTTCGACTCCGATTCGATGCCGGTGCTGGACGCGATGGACATGCCGGAGCCACGACGGCGGGCGTACTCGAGCAGCGCGGTCTTGCCGACGCCGGCCTCACCCCGGATAAGCAGTGCGCCGCTGCGGCCGCGACGTGCGGCATCGAGCACGTCATCGATGCGCTTCTGCTCGCTACCCCGTCCGACGAGCACCTCCCGAGAGTAGTGCGCCTGACCTGCTCGATAGGCATTTCCCCGATGCGAGGTGCGCGCCCTGGCGGCCAGCGTGAACCAGGACCGACCCACTTCTGCGCCCATACAAAGGAGACACGACCATGCGCCTCGTCACTGCATTCGCGGCCCTCTCGGCCGCGATCATTGGAACCGGTTTTTGGACCACCACTGCGCCGGCTGCGACATCGGCCCGGCCGATCGGGGTCGGCGGCACGATATGGATCACGGATCGCCAGAACGATCGAATCGCCGTCTATGACACGGCTACAGCGACGCTGCTCGGGACGTTCAGCACAGAGGGAACGCCCGATCCGCTCCACGCCGACGAGCCGAACGACGTGGCCGTCGCGGCTGGCAAGGCGTACGTGACGAACGAGGCGAGCGGCACGATCAGCGTGTTCGACGCGAGCACCCGGGCGCTGCTAACCCGCCTCTCGGCCGGCCCGAAGCCACACCACGCCAGCGCCAGCCAGTCAGAGAACGTCGTCGCGTACGGCGTCTACGGCACTAACCAAATCGGGATCATCGATACGGCCTTCGGCTCGATTCGGCGGCTGACCGCCTCGAACCGCAGCGGGACCGTCCTCACCCACGCGCCGTCGTTCTCGCCAAGTGGTCGTACCGTCTTCGCAGCCAATGAGCTTCGATCCGGCACCACACAGCTTGCTGGCTCGGTGTCGGCCATCGACCTGGCCACCGGAAAGATCAGGTGTGAGCTCACTGTGGGCGTACGCCCCAGTGAGGTCGTCGTCACACCCGACGGCAGGATCGGCTACGCCTCGGTCAGA
>DASYRM010000088.1:0-58550 GCA_036004405.1 Vicinamibacterales bacterium | reverse complement strand
CGGTTACGACCGCCATGGCCGAGACCGGGAGCATCACTGGTGTGTCCCGCGTGACCGGCGTCGTGGCGCCGGCGCCGGGCGCGGATCTCGTGGTGGTGGCCCCTGAGGCGGCGCGCATCCTCGAGATCCCGAAGGCCGAGGGCGACTCCGTGCGTCGCGGTGACCTGCTGGTCCGCTTCGAGATCCCGTCGTCTGCCGGCGAAGTGGGCAAGCAGCAGGCGGAGATCGGGCGGGCCGAAGCGCGCATCACCAACGCCAAGGCCGCCCAGGACCGGGCGCGCGACCTGTTCGAGCGTGGTGTGGCCGCGCGCAAGGAAGTGGAGGACGCCGCCAAGGAACTGGCCGATGCCGAAGCGGACTTGAAGGCGGCCCAGGCCGCGGCCTCGGCTGCGCAGACGATCGCCAGCCGCAGCGTCGTGCGCGCGACGTTCGACGGCGTCGTGGCTCGGCGTACGCACAACGCGGGCGATGTCGTCGAGGCGGCGTCGTCGGACCCGGTGCTGCGCGTGATCGATCCACGACGGCTCGAGGTGGTGGCATCGGTGCCTGTCGCCGACGCGGCCGCGATCAAGCAGGGCGCGGCCGGGCGTATCGTCGGCGCCGGGGGAGGCCCGCTGAAAGTGGCGGCGCGACCCGTGGCCGTGCAGTCCGGCACGGTCACCGTGGCGATCCGCCTGGCGTTCACGGGCGCCTCGAGCTACCCGGTGGGTGCGCCGGTTGAAGTGGAGATCGATCGCGAGACACACAAAGACGTGGTGCTGGTGCCGGCGTCCGCGGTGGTGCGGGAGGGGAGCGAGACGGCCGTCTTCGTGGCGGCGGGCGGCAAGGCGTCGCGGCGCCAGGTGACGCTGGGGCTCGAGACCAGCGAGCGGGCCGAGATTGCAAGCGGGGTCAAAGCCGGCGAGACCGTGATCACCACCGGGCAGAACGGGCTGCCGGACGGGGCGGACGTCACGCAATGAACGTCGCGACCGTCGCGGTGCGGCACTCGCGGGCCGCCGCGCTCGTCTCCGTGACGCTGGTCGTCGCCGGCGCCGTTGCCGCGTGGTCTCTGCCGAGCGGTATCTACCCGCCGCTCGAGTTTCCGCGCATCGTGATCATCGCGCAGAGCGGCACGCTGCCGCCGCAGGCCATGACGCTGACCGTGACCCGGCCGATCGAGACGGCGGTCATGGAGGTGCCCGGCATCCGGCGCGTGCGATCGCGCAGCATTCGCGGGTCGGCGGAGATCTCGGCGCAGTTCGATCCGGCCACCGACATGGTGGTGGCGCTGCAGCAGGTGCAGAACCGCGTGGCCGAGGCCCGCGGCGAGCTGCCCGCCGGCACCGACCTCACGGTGGAGCGCCTGACGCCGGCGGTGTTCCCGATCCTGATCTTCAGCATGACCGGCGCGCTGCCCACCCCCGAGCTCCACGACTACGCCAACTACGTGGTGAAGCCGGAGCTGGCGCGCGTGCCGGGCGCCGGCCGCATCGAGGTGCTGGCGAGCGACACGCGGGAGATCGAAGTGGTGCTCGATCCGGCGCGTCTGGCGGCGACCAACCTGTCGGTGGAGGACGTGGCCGGTGCACTGAAGGCGCAGAACCAGCTCCTGCCAGTCGGCCGGTTCCCGCAGGCGGGGCAGCAGCTGTTGTCTCTGGCGTCCGGTCTGTGGACCTCGGTCGACCAGATTGCCGACGCTCCGGTGGCGGTCAAGAACAACGGGGTCGTCCGCGTGTCGGACCTGGGAACGGTGACGCCCGGGTCGCCGGACCGCACCATGCTCATCACCGGCAACGGTCGCGACGCCGTCTCGATCAGCATCTCGCAGCAGATCGACGCCAACATCCTGGCGGTCAAACAGGGCGTGGACACCGCGATCGCGGGGCTGGCGGCCGCGCTGCCGAAGGGCATCCAGATCACCAAGGTGTACGACCTGGCGGAGTTCGTGAGCGCCTCGATTGCCAACGTGCGCGACGCCATCCTGCTCGGCGGCCTCCTGGCGATCGTGGTGCTCGTGGTGTTTCTGCGCAACATGCCGCTCACCGTCATTGCCGCGCTGTCGCTGCCGCTGGCCGTGATCCCGACGTTCCTGTTCCTGCGCCTGTTCCGCGAGTCGATCAACCTGATGTCGATGGGCGGCCTGGCGGTGGCGATCGGCCTGGTGATCGACGACGCCGTCGTCGTAGTGGAGAACATCCATCGCCGCGCGCACGAAGGGGAGGCGGCGGTGGTGGACGCGGTGCAGCAGCTGATGGCACCGCTCGTCAGCTCCACCCTCACGACGGTGGTGGTGTTTGCGCCGCTGGGGCTCCTCTCGGGTGTGATCGGCCAGTTCTTCCGCGCGCTGTCGCTCAGCCTGTCGGTGGCGGTGCTGATGTCGCTGGCGCTCTCGGTGAGCGTGGTGCCGATGATGGCGCGCTGGGCGGTGCGCCGGCAGAAGGCCGCCCCGGAGGACCCGCACGACGGCCGGGCGGTTCGTATGTACGCGCGGATGCTCAACACCATCGTGCATCGCCCGCTGCTGGCTGTGGTGCTGTCCTTGGTGCTGGCGGCGGTGGGCGTGGTGCTGGCGCTCGAAGTCGGGACCGGCTTTCTGCCCAAAGCCGACGAGGGCGGCTTCGTGATCGACTACCTCACGCCAGAGGGCTCGGCGCTCGAAGAAACGGATCGTCAGGTGCGGGCGATGGAGAAGGTGCTCGCCGGCACGCCCGAGGTGGCGTCCTACTCGCGGCGCACCGGCTCGGAGCTGGGCCTCTTCGCCACCGCGCAGAACACCGGCGACATTCTGGTCCGCCTCAAGCCCCGCGGCGATCGCGCCCACTCCTCCGAAGAAGTGATTGCGGCGATGCGCCCGAAGCTGCACGAGGCGGCGCCGCTCGTCGAGATCGAGTTCGTGCAGCTGCTGCAGGACATGCTGGGCGATCTCGAGGGTGCGCCGACACCCATCGAAGTAAAGATCTTCGGCGACGACCCCGACACGCTGCTGAAGCTGTCCGAACCGGTCGAGCAGCTGCTCGAGAAGATGGACGGCGTGGTGGACGTGGTGGGCATGCAGCGCGGCAGCCCCGAAGTGACCTGGACCGTGGACCCGCGGGCGGCCGGCCGCGCCGGGCTGACGGTGGAGCAGGTGGCGGGGCAGATGTCCGCTGCGTGGCTCGGCGACGTGGCCACCGACCTGCGCCTGCTCGATCGCCGCGTGCCGGTGCGGGTGCGGCTCGACGACCGCTTCCGGTTCGATCCGAGCCGCCTGCCGCAGACGCAGATCCGCACGGCCGAGGGCGCGCTGATTCCGCTCTCGACGCTGGCGCAGCCGATGCGCGTGAACAGCCAGGCGGAGCTGCTGCGCGAGAACCTGCGGCAGATGGCGCTGGTGTCGGCACACCTCGAAGGGCGCGACATCGGCAGCGCCGTCGCGGAAATCCGTTCGCGGCTCGCCAGCGTCAAGCTGCCGGTCGGCTACACCTACGAGATCGGCGGCCAGTACGCGTCGCAGCAGCAGGCGTTCCGCGAGATGCTCATGGTGCTCGGCATCGGCACGGTGCTCGTCTTCACGATTCTCGTCGTGCACTTCCGCGCCTGGCTGCCGGCGGTGCTGGTGCTGCTGGCCGCGCCGCTCTCTCTCGGCGGCGCGCTGCTGCTGCTCGTGGCCACCGGCACCGAGCTGAACGTGTCGGCCGCAATGGGCACCATTCTGCTCGTCGGACTGGTGGTGAAGAACGGCATCATGCTGCTCGATTTCTCGGAGCACCTGCACCGCGAAGGCGAGCCGTTCGACGTGGCCATCGCCCACGCCGGCCGCATCCGCCTGCGACCGATTCTGATGACGACCTTCTGCACGTTGTTCGGTCTGCTGCCGCTGGCGCTGGGGCTCGGCGCCGGCGCCGAACTGCAGAAGCCGCTGGCGCTGGCGGTGATCGGCGGGCTCGCGCTCTCCACGCCGGTGACGCTGCTGGCGATCCCCGGTCTGTACGCCGCCATTCATTTCCGGCGCAAGGGCCGTACGTAGAGGGTAGTACGTAGAGGCGGACCTTTCCACCTCCGCCAAGGCTACGGTGGACCCACCGTAGCGCAACGCGCGAAGGTGGGCAGGTCCGCCTGTCCCGCCTGTCCGCCTGTCCGGCTGGGCTTCGCGGGGCCGATCTCTGCGTACACTGGAGGCATGCAGTTGCGCAATGCGCGGCTTTGCCTCGACTGTGACGAAGTCCACGAGGAGCCGCACTGTCCGGTGTGCGCGTCGGAATCGTTTGCGTTCATCAAGCGGTGGGTGCCGGCATCGGAACGTCGTGCCCGGCAGCGGACGCCCGAGACTGACGGCCCGCGTCGCGAGACCGTCACCACCTACAAAGAGCTGCTCGCCGCCAGCCAGAACCAGGAGCCGCGCCTCACCAAGTGGCAGCTCGTTCGCGGCGGCGCCGTCAGTCTGGCGATCCTGGGCGCCGCTGGCTGGGTGTGGCGTCGCAACGCGCAGGCGTCCGAGCGTGGCGGCGGTTCAACCAACGGCGACGCCGCCAACAATTGACGACGCTTCGCGTCGTCAATTGTTCTCCTATCTAATTGCCCGCCCTCCGGGCGGGCGTTTTGCGTGGCTTTTGACAGGACGCGCCTTCCCGTCTCGACCATAATCGCGCGCCAGAGGGAAATCTCTATGACGCGCGACCTGATTTCACGCGGCCTGGTTCTTGTCGCCGCCCTTGCCGTCTCCGTGCTCGGCCCGTCGTCGGGCCACCTGCGCGCGGCGCCCAAAGCCACCACACCTGCGCTAAAGGCCGGCAGCACCTTCAAGGACTGCCGCAACTGTCCCGAGATGGTGGTCATCCCGGCCGGCTCCTTCATGATGGGATCGCCGGCCTCGGAGCCGGGCCGTCGTGACAACGAGCCGCAAAGCATGGTCACGATCGCCCGTGCCTTCGCGGTGAGCCGCACCGAGGTGACGTGGGATCAGTGGGAGGCGTGCGTGCGCGCGCGCGGCTGCGACGGCCTCGCGGTGGAGAACGCGCTGCGGCTCAAGAACGACGGCACGCCGAACCCCGACTTCGTGGACTGGGGCCGCGGCACGCGGCCGGTGGTGGGCGTCAGCTGGTACGACGCGCAGGCTTACGTCGGATGGCTCAACGAGAAGACGGGGCTCGACGATCGCTATCGCCTGCTCTCCGACGCCGAGTGGGAGTACGCCGCGCGCGCCGGATCGACCACGGCCTATCCGTGGGGCGACAAGATCGATCACAACTACGGCAACTTCGGGAAAGAGGAGCCGGGGCTCGGCGGCAAGGCCGAGGGGCGTGACGTGTGGCTCGATCAGACGGCGCCGGTGGCGTCGTTCCCCCCGAACGCATTCGGCCTCTACGACATGCACGGCAACGCGTTCGAATGGATCGAGGACTGCCACGAGCCCGACCGCGCGCATCAGCCCGCAGACGGCTCCGCGAACAAGCAGGGGAGCTGCCGCACGCGCATGTTCCGCTCGGGCTCGTTCGTCAGCAACCCCTACATGCACCGCTCCGCCAAGCGCACAGCGCCGTATCCGCCGCAGACGCGAGGGCGCAACTACCTGACGATCCGCGTGGCCAAGACGCTCGAGTAGGCGTGGGTACGTAGAGGCGCACCTCTCAGGTGCGCCTGCAGGCGGACCTCTGCGAGGTCCGCCTCTACGTACTGCGAGGTCCGCCTCTACGTACTACGTACGAGCCGGATCCGGACACCGCCAATCCCGCTAGCGGACAGCCAGGGCGCCGAACCGAACGTTTTCGGGCGGAAGCTCGTCTCGGTTGTGGTATCCGTCTTGCCCCAGACCCGCCCGAGGAGCAGGTTCCATGCGCCTGAAACAGTGGTTCGAGGATTTCCGTTCGGACGCCATCTTCGGGCTGCGCCAGCTGCGCGGCGCGCCAGCCTTCACGATCATTGCGGCCCTGACGCTGGCGCTCGGCATTGGCGCCAACGGCGCCATCTTCGCGCTGGTGGACGCCGCCCTGCTGCGGCCGCTCCAGCTCGGCGCGCCCGACCGGCTGGTGGAGGTGTGGGAGCGCGATCCCTCGTCGGCGCGCACGCCCACTGCCCCAGCCAACGTGGCCGACTGGCGGGAACGGGCACGAGCTTTCGAGGCCTTTGGCGGCTACGTCGGCGGCGTCGGCGCGATGGTGATGGGCGGCGTCGGCAACAGCGCCGAGAGCGTCGCGCGTCAGTGGGTGACCTCGGGGTTCTTCGACGTGCTCGGTGTGCCGGCGATCGCCGGCCGCACGTTCAAGCCGTCCGACGACGATCCTGGCGGGCAGGCCCGGGCCGTCGTGTTGAACGAGGCGTTCTGGCGCGCGCGCTTCAACGCCGATCCCGGCGTGATCGGGCGAAAGATTCGGTTCGACGGGCAACCCTATACCGTGGTCGGCGTCGTGCCGGGCTGGTTTCAGTCGTTCGGGCGCACCAGCATCTGGGCTCTCGTCAGTCCCCCGCGCATTCCGCAGATGCGCACCGCCTACTTCGTTCAAACCATCGGCCGCATGAAGCCCGGCGTATCGATTGAGGCCGCCACCGAGGAGCTGTCGCGCATCGCCGGACAGCTCGCCCGCGAGCTGCCGCAGACCAACGCCGGGCGCGGCGTCATCGTCGAGCCGATTCGCGTGGCGCTGGTCGGGAGCGAAGTGCGTCTGACGGCGATGCTGTTTCTCGGCGTCGTGGGCCTGGTGCTGCTCATCTGCTGCGCCAACGTCGCCAACCTGCTGCTGGCGCGCGCCACCGTCCGCTCGCGCGAGCTCGCCATCCGCGCGGCACTCGGGGCCGGGCGCCGGCGCGTGCTGCGGCAGCTGCTCACCGAGAGCGTCATCCTCTCGGCCATCGGCGGTGTGCTCGGCGCCGGGGTCGGCGCGCTGATTCTGCAGGTGGCCCCATCGGTCATGCCCGAGGGGCTTTTGCCGAGCGCCGTGACGCTCGAGTTCGACACGCGCGTGGCGCTGTTTTGCGCCCTGGCGGCGATCGCCGTCGGGCTGGTGTTCGGTCTGGCTCCGGCGTGGCAGGCCACCGGCGTGACGTCCTCGTCCGCGATGGCTTCCGACGGCCGCGGCACGACCGGGCGTGGCGGGTGGCTGCGAACGCTGCTCGTCGTCGCAGAAGTGGCGACGGCCGTCGTGCTGCTCGTTGGCGCCGGCCTGCTGCTGCGGACGCTGCTGGCGCTGGAGCAGGTGGACCGAGGTTACCGCGCCGATCGGGTGCTGTCGATGATGGTGGATCCGCTCGCGTCGGAATACCGGGAGCCCGGATCGCTGCAGCGGTTCTTCGACAACGTCGAGCGAGAGGTGCGCAAGGACCCGGCCGTACGCAGCGTGGCCTGGGCGAGCACGCTGCCGCTCGGCACGTCCGAGGTGGGTGACCTCCCGTTCGAGATCGTCGGCGATCCGCCCGTCGACGCGCGCTCACGTCCCACCGCCGACTACCAGATCGTGAGCCCCGCCTATTTCCAGACCGTCGATCTGCCGATCGTGGCGGGGCGGGCCTTTACCGATCGCGATGGTCCCGGTTCGGTCCGCGTGTGCATCGTCAACGAAGCGTTCGTGCGCCGGTTCCTGCGTGGACGACACCCCATCGGGGTCCGCGTCCTGTTCCAGGCCGGCTCCGAGAACGCGCAGATCCGGCAGATCGTGGGTGTGGCGCGACAGGTGAAAGCGCGTCCGGACGAGACCGAGGACCTGATCCAGACCTACGTGCCGATCGGACAGGACGCAATCGACGACATCTTCCTGCTGGCGCGGCCCGTCACCGGTCCCGCCGAGGCGCTCGCGCCGTCGGTTCGCGCCGCGATCGGGCGCGTGGATACGGCGCAGCTCGTGAACGTGGCGGACGTGATGACGCTCGACGACGTGGCGCGCCTGGCCACATCCCGCCACCGCTTTCGCGCCGTGGCCGTCGTGACGTTCGCCGGGCTGGCGCTGGTGCTCGCGATGGTCGGCGTGTTCGGCGTCATGGCCTATTCCATCCAGCAGCGGGTGCGCGAGTTTGGCGTGCGGATGGCGCTGGGCGCCACGCGCGCGGACATGCTGCGACTGGTGCTCGGGAGCGCCGCCGGCGTCGTGGCGGCCGGCGCCGCCGTCGGGCTGCTGGTGGCGTCGCTGGCGACGAGCGTGCTCAACACCGTGCTCTTCGGCGTCCAGCCGCTCGATCCGCAGACGTTCGCAGTGGTGATCGTGGTGCTGGGGCTGACCGCGGCGGCGTCGACGGCGATCCCCGCGTGGCGCGCCACGCGGGTGGATCCGGCCGCGATCATGAAGAGCGACTGAACGGCCTAGATCCCCGCGTACCAGGAGTAGCCGTAGGTCACCGCGCCCGCGCCTTGGCCATCGCCCACTTCGGCCAGCGTCTCGACGGCGGTGATGCGCGACAGGTACTTGACGCTCTTGTAGCCAAGCTGCCGCGTCACGCGCAGGCGCACGGGGGCGCCGTGTCCGGCCGGCAGCTCGCGGCCGTTCATGCCGTACGCGACCAGCGTCTGCGGGTGCAGCGCGTCGGCCAGATCGATGCTGTCCCAGAAATCATCGAAGGGGTAGAGCACGACGTACTTCGCGCGTGGGCTGAGGCCCGCTCGGGCGAGGATGTCCGACAGGCGCACTCCGGTCCACTCGGCAATGAACGACCACCCTTCTTCGCACGCCTGGTGGGTGATGTGCGATCGCGGCGGCATCCGCTTCAACTCGTCGAGGCTGAACGACGATGGCCGGGCCACCAGCCCGTCCACCTCCAGGCGCCACTCGACGAAGCTGCGCTGCAGCAGCCGCTGGTAGTCGTCGCTCTCGGGAGGGTCGCCGTTCACCGGCGCCACGCGCGAAATCTGGCTGCGATCGAACTCGCGCGCCAGCGGCTGGTGCAGCGTCAGCAGGCGATGGGCCGCATAGGTGAGCGTTTCGCCGACGCCGTAGAGACCGCCGTGATCGGGCGGGATCAGTCCGTACTGCGCGGCGAGGCGCGCCGCGACCGCGAGGCCCGACCCACCGGCGACGGCGGTGAGGCCGGTGGTAATGAGACGGCGACGAGAGATCATGCGCGTCCGGCGTCCATGGCGCGCCGCCCCGTGATCATGCCTCGCATGCGGACCTTGAATCCCGAGAGTGCCACCATCGCCACGTGGCCGGCCAGAAACAGCACCAGCGCGCACGCCACCGCGAAGTGGATCGTGCGCGCCGACTGCTGCCCGCCCACCACGTTCACGAGAACCGGGGCCACCGAGGTCACGGCCGGCGACATGGCGAGCCCGGTCCAGATCATGGCCGGGAGCAGCACGATCACCACGGTGAAGTACGCCAGCCGCTGAGCCGGGTTGTACGAGAGGTCGTCGTCGCCGGCCGGTCGCCGCGGACGGAGATGCGCCGCGGCGTTGCGCAGATCTCCGGGAGCGGGGAGCAGCTCGCGCCGCAGCCGGCCCGACATCACCCCGGCCACCACGTAAGCCAACCCGGCGATCACGCAGACCCAGGCGGACAGGAAGTGCAGGGAGCGGCCCCAGCCCGACTGGCCCACGAGCACGAGCGGCAGCGGCAGATCGATCAGGGACGGGGCGCCGAACGCGCCCGTCTCGCCCCAGTAGAGTCGCGGATGCGCGAGCAGGATGGCGACGCCGCTCACGAGCAGCGCGGCAAAACCGGTCGCGTTCACCCAATGCGTGACGCGGACCAGTGCGGAGTGCGGTTCGAGGACGCGCATGGTACAGAGCGGCGGCCGTCGGGATGATACTCCTGCTCCCAGCCGCCCGCCGCCCGCAGAGGCGCTAGACTTGGCTGTGCTCACCAGCCGTCCGAGCCTCGCCATGTTCCTGCTCGCCGTGTTGGCCGCGGTGGCGGCGCCGGCCGGCGCGCAGCGCCTGCCCTTCGATCGCACCATTGACGTCATGCGCCCCGCCATGCTCGACATCGCCACCATTCGGGGCAAGGTCTACGTCAACGTGCACGAGGCCAGCCAGATTCGTATCGAAGGGACGGTGACGGTCCGGGCCACGTCCGGGTTCACCACCACCGCCAACCCGATGGAGCTCGCGCGCCGTGTGGCCGATCGCCCGCGCATCGAGGTCGCGGGCAACATCGTGCGGCTGCGCCCGCCGATCGACAGCGACGAGCTCCGCGCGGTGACGGTGAGCTACGACGTCTGGGTGCCGCGCGATACCACCGTGGTCGTCAAGACCGACTCGGGCGAGGTGAACGTCGACGGCGTGGCGGGGCCGGTCATCGTGACCACCGACTCGTCGGCGGTCACGCTCAACCGTCTCGAGGGCAAGACCGAGGTGAAGACCGGGTCCGGCGACGTGAAGGTGGATCGGGCCACGGGCGGCCTGCGCGTGGTCACGGAGAGCAGTCAGATGCGCCTGCGCGCGTTGGCCGGACCGCTCGAGGCGCGCACGCAGAGCGGCGCTGTGCACGCGTCGTTTGCGGGCGCCGGTTCCGCCGAGGTGGAGACCGGCTCCAGCGCCATCCAGCTCGAAGGCCTCTCGGGCCGTGTGATGGTGCGCACGCAGTCAGGCCGCGTCGACCTGCGCGGTGCGCCGTCGGGCGACTGGGACGTCACCACGGGATCGAGTCTGATCGAAGCCGCGTTCGAGCCGTCGGCGAAGTTCACCCTGGAGGCGACCAGCAGCTCCAGCTCGGTGCGCGTCACCGGCATCTCGGTGGACGGTTTCACCGCCAAGGAGCGCGTGTCGGGCAAGGTGGGCGGCGGCGGTCCCACCGTCCGTCTCGCCAGCCGCAGCGGTCAGATTCACATCGGGCATTGATCCCGGCGCGACGATGAAGAGCCCCGACCTCAACCTGCTGCCGATCGCGTTTGCCCTCTACGACGAGCTGAGCGTCAGCCGCGCCGCGCGGCTGCTCGGGATGAGTCAGCCGGCCGTGAGCATGGCGCTCAAGCGGATGCGCATCGCCTTCGACGATCCGCTGTTCATCCGCGTGCCAAGCGGGGTGACGCCGACGCCGCGCGCGCACGCCATCGTCAAGCTGGCGCGGCCGCTGCTGGGCCGCCTCCAGGAGGATCTGCTGCGTGGCGAGACGTTCGACGCGGCGTCGAGCACGCGCACCTGGACGCTGGCGCTGTCGGACGTCGGCGAGATGGCGTTCCTGCCGCGTGTGATGGCGGGGCTGCGCGCCCGCGCGCCGCACTGCAGCATCCGTTCGGTGTCGGTGCCCACGTCGCAGCTCGCGCACGAGCTCGAAAAGGGTGAAGTGGATCTGGCCGTCGGCTTTTTCCCGGCGCTGTCGCTCAAGACCGTGCGCCAGCGCCGCGTGTCCACGCAGCACTGGTCGATCGTGATGCGCGCCGACCATCCGCTGCGTTCGCAGCCGATGACGCTGGCCGCCTTCAGCGCCGCCGAGCACCTGGTGGTGAGCGCCGAGGGGCGCAGCCAGGAGGTGCTCGAGCGCTTTCTCGAGCGGCGGCGCATCAAGCGCAACGTGGCGCTGCTGTCGCCGCACTTCCTCAGCGTGCCGTTTCTGGTCTCCCGCTCGAACCTGATCGCCACCATTCCGCATTCGGTGGCGCTGCACTTCTCGTGCATGTCGCAGTCGCTCGTCGGCGTGCCGCCCCCCTTCGAAGCGCCGACCTTCGACCTGAAGTTCCACTGGCACCGGCGCTTCGACAACGAGGCGCGCAGCCGGTGGCTGCGCGATCAGCTCACCGAGGTGTTCCGCGAGGACCCGACGCTGCCGCAGCCCAACCCGCCGGTGTCGCCGCCGCGCGCCCGGCGCGCTCGCTAGCCCTCCACGAACGCGCGCAGTCGGGCGATCGCCGAGTCCCACTGGCCCGAGATCTCATCGAGCGTCTGGCGCGCCACCGCCAGCCGCCGCGTCTCGAGCGCCCAGATCTGTTCGCGCCCCTCGCGCCGCGGGCGGGCAAGGCCCGCGTCCGCCAGCGCCACGAGGTGCTTGGTGACCGCCTGGCGCGTGACGTCCACGTCCGCGCTCAGGCGAGTGATCGACTGCGGGCCGCCGGCGCACAGGCGCGCGACGAGCCGCAGGCGGGTGGGGTCTCCGAGGGCGGCAAAGACCGGCGCCGACTCGTGGAGCCGGGCGGCCGTGGCGTTACGCGCCCTGGACATACTTCGTGACGTTCTGCAGCTGCTCGGCCCAGCCGCCATCGTTCGAGCGCCACGCCTCGTCGCGCCGTCCAGGCGGCAACTTGTCGAAGCCGGATTCCACGATGGTGAGCCGGGTGCCGTCCTTCACCTCTTCGAGTGCGAATTCGACCAGCGTCGTCGGCTCGGAGGCGTAGTCCGCTTTCGGGTCCACCGCGTTCGGGTGCCAGCGGAACGACAGGTAGCGTTCGGGCTCCATCCGTTCGACCTGGATCTCGAGCGTCAGGTACTCGTAGCCAGGGTAGGTGATGGGGCCGCGCAGGACGGCGCCCTCGGCAAACGTCCCGCTCAGCCTGGCGCGGAACCACGTGCCGAACTCTTCGGCGTTGGTCAGGGCGCGCCATACGCGCGAGCGCGGCGCCCTGAGCACGTTGGTCTTTTCAATGCGATCGGTCACGGTCATCGTCATGTGCAACCTCCTGGTTGCACAATATAGATCACCGTGCCGCAGACATGCAACCTCATGGTTGCGTAATGACGAGGTTGGCCTATGGCCTGATCGACTTCACCACGTAGTAGTTGACCGACTGCGGCACCTCTTTGAACCAGTGCGGGACGCCCGCAGGGATGACGATGAAGTCGCCCTTCTTCAGCTGGCGCGTCTCGCCGCCCTCTATCGTCGTGCCCAGCCACTGATTCGGCCGGGCGAGCTTGCCGCCGATCATCTTCCCGCCAGTGACGAACGTCGCCTCGCCGTCCACCACGTAGAAGATGTCGGTCTCCTTGTCGTGCACCTCGACCTGCCCCGGCCCCGTGCGGCGCGCGATGTTGGCCGAGTAGTCGGGGCCGGATCCGAGCGCACCGCCCTTGGCGAAGAGCTCGGCCGTCTTGGCGCCTTCGACGTACACGACGCCGCCCGGCGCGGCTGCCGGCGCTGCCGGGGCCTGCGCCTGCGCGGGCGCGGCGGCGAGCGCCTTCTTCAGGATCGCCTCCGCCGCCGGAAACTCCTTCTTGGCGTTGGCGAAGAAGACGCCCTGCGACACGCGCAGCGGCGTCCACCCGAGCACGGTGCGCTCCTCCGGGCGAGCCCCGTGGTCCAGCAGATACTGCACGATCGACGGCTGGCCCGAGACCACGGCGCCGATGAGGGGCGTGCTGCCGCTCCAGCGCGGATCGCCGACTCCCAGTTCGAGCAGCTCGTCGATGTTGTGCGGGTAGTAGAGCAGCGTGTACTCGACCTCGCCGTCCATCCGGTAGCTGCCGAAGCTGGCGTGCGCGTTGACATCGTTGCCCAGCTCCATGGCCAGCTTCACCGCGTCGAGCCGCTCGGCTTCGCTGACGCCGGTGAACGGGCCTGGGCTCTCGCCTTCCCAGTAGTCGAGGCCCGCCGCGACCATCAGCGGCGTGATCCCCGCCTTCGTCGGCGTCGTCGGATTGGCGCCGTGTTCGGCGAGCAGGCGCATCAGCGGCGCGTCGCCGTTCTTGGCCGCCACGTAGAACGGCGTGGCGCCGATGTAGCTGAGAAGATGCCGCCCGAGCTTCACGATCGGCGGGTTGCGGGCAATGCCGCCTTCCTTGCCGAAGGTTGGCTCCTTCCACTCGACGCGGGCGTTCGGGTTGGCGCCTTTGTCGAGCAGCTTCTTCGCCAGCTGCAGCGGGGTGATATCGCCGGTCTGCTGCGGCGTGCCCTGCGGCGTGTTGCCGACGCCGGCCGCGCCGTCCGCGCCCGGCTTGCGCAGCCATGCGACGGTGTGGAGCGGCGAGCCGCGCGGATCGGGAAGATTCGGATTGGCCCCGTGGTCGAGCAGCATCGACGCCACTTCGTAGTAGGCGTTCACCACCGCCATGCCGAGCGCGCTCGAGCCGTCGGGCGCGACGTCGTTCACGTTGGCGCCGCGCTTCAACAGCAGCTCCACGGTGTCCGGATGCGCGTTGCGGACAGCGAAGAGGAGCGGCGTGAACCCGCCGGTGGACTTGGCCGTGACGCTCGCGCCGGCTTCGAGCAGCACCGCGGCGGCATCGCCGTTGCCTTCCGAGACCGCCCACATGAGCGCGGTCTGCCCGCGATACGGTTCCACGGCGTCGACTTTGGCGCCGCGCTGCAGCAGCAGCCGCACCGCGTCGGCGCGCCCGGAGAGCGCCGCCGTCATCAGCATCGTCTGCCCTTCATACACGGTGCCGTTGGGATCGGCGCCCGCGGTGAGCAGGCGTTCCATCACCTGGGCGTTGCCGTTGAGCGCGGCGAGATAGAGCGGCGGCACGTTGTAGCGCGTCGCCGCCTTCGCGTTCGCGCCCGCGCGCACGAGCAGATCGACGAGCTGCGGGTTGTTGCGCTGCGCCGCCCAGTGCAGCGCCGTCGAGCCGTCGGCGGACTGGCCGTTGACGTCCACCTTCTTCGCGAGGATCGTGCGGACCGCCGCGACGTCCTGCCGCTTGGTGGCGTCGATGAGATCGGTCGGCGACTGGGCCGAGGCCGTCGCGGTGAGTCCAGTGAGGCTGCACACAACGGCGACGCGAACCGCCAGATTCATCAGCTCCTCCTCACCACGTGAACGTGCCATTTAGATACCCCAGAGAGGGCGTCACTCGAAACTGCGGGAATATTTGTGTGTCTTGTAAGCTCCCCGACGTCCCCGTTTTGTCGGTACCCATCGGGAAGCATGAGTAGGACGCAGTGACTCCGGCTGGATTGATCAGGGTAAATCTCGAGAACACCACGGTCAGCGTCGTGACCACTTGACCATTGGATACGGGGATTTCGGTGGCCACAACGAGATTTTGAGTCTCCTGGCCTTGCGCGTTGACGGCTCTCATCGCCGTGCTTTTCAGTTCGCAGCTGACTCTGACTTTCACGAGGTCGGCCGACAGCTTCGTGAGGTTCAGCGGCACCTTCAGCGTGACGTCGCCTCCTGCGACCTGGGCGACCGCGACGTCCGGCGCTGCAACCAGACAGGCGGCAAGGATCGTCAGTGAGAGTCGAGAAGCCATGTCGATGTCCTCCGTGCTGAACTACGGTCCGCTGGCCGTCCATCCGGGAAGCGTGATCGTGCGAGGCGGAATCGGTGCGAATTCGCCCGCGGCGGTGAACCCAGACAGCGTGATGGTGCGCGCCGGGACGGCGGCAAACGAGCCCTCCGCAGTGAATCCTGGCAGCGTGATCTCACGGGGCGGCCAGACCAACCGCGCCGTCACCCCCGCCCCTATGCCCGCTTTTATTTCATCCGCTTGCCGTCCGCTCAGCGGCGCTGTCGTCGCTGGTGGCGGCGCGGACGGAACCGGCTGACTGGTGCCGATCGCTCCGACCGGGCCGGCAGCACGAAGCGTGGGAGCCGCAACCGTCGTGCCGGTCGCCGAGCTGATCTGCGTGGCCCGCGAAGCGTCCTTCGTGTAGGTCCAAGTGCACGTTTCCGTCGTGAGGACATCCAGCGGCTGACGCCAGGCGCGCCCGGCCACCATTCGGGTCCGCGTACCGCTGATGGTTGTCAACTTCGCGTCATCCTCGACGACCGGGAACTCCCACTCCTGAAAGGGGGCGTTGATCGGCGCGCGCGTGCTCGCGGTGCCGGTGATCCCGCCATTGACGTTCAGCAGGCCATGCTGCGAACCGAAGCGGATCCGTCCGGCGGCCGGCTCCCAGACGGCGATCGGCGCGCTCGTCTCGGGCACCGTCGTTTTCCAGGTTCCCGCAGGCCCGCTTCCGCTTCCCTGGACGCTCCACATCGCGGGCCACCGGCGGAACATTCCGACGAGCTGTGGCTGCCCACCAGTGAGCCGCCACGTGTGCGTCTGATCGTCCTGATAGTCCGCGCCACGCGCGCTGAGCACGCACTGCACCTGACCGAACCAGGGGCCATCCGCTGCCGACGGCGTTTGAGCCAGGCAGACCACGGGGATCGTCGCGACGAGAACGACGACCGGAAACGCATGACGCATGGGTGCCTCCAGCAGGTCCAGAGGGATAGCGAGCCGCCCGCGCCGGTGTATCTTACCGCTGCGTCCAGCCCGGAGCATGCGTCTTTCCCCTTTGAACGTCCTGCCATATATCGCCGCCGCTGCTCTCATGGGGTGTGGCGCAAGGATGCGACTGGCCCAGTCGGTAACGCTTCCCGCGGGAGCTCGGCGCCCGGGCTCGTGGCGCGGTCCACCCGGATCGAGAGTGGGGAATACGTGTTCGACGCCGCGGTGACGCTGACCGGTGGAACGAAGTACTGGTTGCCGCTGATTCGAACGTGGGTTACCTGGGCAGCCAGCCGACGAGCGACATCTACCCTGGCGGCGACCTGTACTTCATCGGATCGCTGACGGGCGGAGGAACCTCGTACCTGCGAGCATTCATATTCAGCCAGAACGACCGGCTCGATGCGAGCTTCAGCCTGCGCGGGGTGCGCGTGCAGTAGCGGTTGTATCCAGGCCGCCGGATCCCCTATAACCCTGTCACGGTGCGAGTGAACGTCACCCGACTTGGCGTGCTGAGCGGCGCGATCGTGCTGGGCTCCCTGGTGGTTCCGGGGCTGCGAGCCCAGACGGCGGCCCCCCGCGCGGCCGCGACGGCTTCAAGTCCAGAGGCCGTCCTCACCCGCTACTGCGTCCCCTGCCACAACGAGCGGCTGAAGACCGCGGGCTTCGTGATCGATCCCGCGCAGCTCACCGTGGCCGGCGATCACGCCGACGCCTGGGAGAAGGTGGTCAAGAAGCTGCGGACGACTGCGATGCCTCCCGCGGGGGCGCCGCGGCCCGACGAGGCCACGTACGACTCGGTGGCGATGGCGATCGAATCCGCGCTCGACCGCGCCGCGGCGGCGCGGCCGCAGGTGGGAAAGCTCCCGCTGGCGCATCGTTTGAGCCGCACCGAGTATCGCAACGCCGTGCGCGACCTGCTCGCCCTGGGCGACCTGCCGAAGGAGCTGAGCATCGACTATCTGCTGCCGGCCGACAACATCAGCAGCGGGTTCGACACGATTGCCGACCTGCTGTTCGTATCGCCGAGCGCGATGGAGCGCTACCTCGACGCGGCCCAGAAGATCAGCCGCGTCGCCACCGGCGACACCACGCTGCCGGTGCTGGTGAACATCCACCCGCTGGATCCCGAGCACCCACAGGACGAGCGTGTGGACGACCTGCCGTTCGGCACGCGCGGCGGGCTCGCGGTGAAGAGCGACTTCCCGGTGGACGGCACCTACACGGTGAAGGTGGAGCTGGCTGGCGGCGCCCCACGTGAGCCGCACCAGCTCGAGATCACGGTGGACGGCGAGCGCGTGAAGCTCGACGCGATCGGGGGCGCGCCGGCGGGACGTGGTGGGCGCGGTGGGCGAGGCGGTGGCGCACCGGAACCGCGGCTCGAGTTTCCGCTCTCGATCAAGGCCGGCCCGCGGCTCGTGGGCGTGGCGTTCCTGCAGCGCACCGAAGCCCGCGACGAGGCCACGCTTCGCCAGCGCACGCGCAGCCGCGGCACCCAGCCGGCCATCGCGTCGGTGACCATCAGCGGGCCGCACGGCGCGAGCACGCCGGGCGATTCGCCGAGCCGGCGACGCGTCTTCATCTGCCATCCGTCGGGGCCCGCCGACGAAGTGCCGTGTGCCACGCGCATCCTGTCGTCGCTCGCGAAGCGCGCCTATCGCCGGCCGGTCACCGACGTGGATCTGCGCGATCTGCTGCCGTTCTTTCAGCAGGGGCGCGCGGCGGGGAGTTTCGATCTCGGGATCCAGAAGGCGCTCGAGCGCATGCTCGTCAGCTCGCAGTTCCTGTTCAGGATTGAGAGGCCCTGGTCGGGCACATCTAAAGATGTGCCCCTACGCACGAATGGGACGTATCCGATCAGCGAGCTCGAGCTGGCGTCGCGGCTGTCGTTCTTTCTCTGGAGCAGCATTCCCGACGACGAGCTGCTCGACGTTGCCATCGCGGGCCGGCTCAAGGACCCGGCTGTGCTCGAGCGGCAGGTGCGGCGCATGCTGGCCGACGCGCGGTCGTCGGCGCTCGTCACCAACTTCGCGGCACAGTGGCTCTACCTGCGGGACATCGAAGCCAAGCTACCCGACGAAGTGCTGTTCCAGGACTTCGACGAGACGCTGCGCGCGGCCATGGAACGGGAAACCGAGCTCTTCGTCGAGAGCGTGTTCCGCGAGAACCGCAGCGTCATTGATCTGCTCACCGCCGGCTACACCTTCCTCAACGAACGGCTGGCAAAGCACTACGGCATCCCCAACGTTCGCGGCAGCTACTTCCGCCGCGTGACGCTGCCGGCAGGGAATCCTCGTGGTGGTCTTCTCGGCCAGGGGAGCGTCCTCACCATCACGTCGTACTCCACCCGCACCTCGCCGGTGCTGCGCGGCAAGTGGGTGCTCGAGAACCTGCTCTCGGCGGCGCCGCCTCCGCCTCCCGCCAACATTCCGGCGCTCGAAACCAAGGGCGCGGCGCCCGGCGAGCTGCTCACCATGCGCGAGGCGATGACCAGGCATCGCGCCAGCCCTTCCTGCGCCAGCTGTCATGCCAGGATGGATCCAATCGGCTTTGCCATGGAGCATTTCGACGCGGTGGGCCGCTGGCGCGACACCGACGGCGGCCAGACGATCGACTCGACCGGCGTCTTTCCGGACGGCACGAAGTTCGACGGCGTGGCCGGGCTGAAGCGCGAGCTGCTGCGCCATCCCGAGCAGTTGGCCGGCACCGTGGCCGAGCGGCTGCTGATGTATGCGGTGGGGCGGAACCTGCAATACTATGACGCGCCCGCGGTGCGGGCGATCCTCCACGGCGCGGAGCCCAGCCGCTACACGCTCGCGTCGCTGGTGCTGGGCGTCGTGAAGAGCCGGCCGTTCCAATTGCGCGAGGCCTCATAGCTGCAGGCCCGCGGGGGAGCTGCAATGTTCGTTGCGAAGAAAGCGCTGCCGCGGCGGACCTTCCTGCGGGCGATGGGTGCCACCGTCGCCCTGCCGATGCTCGACGCGATGGTGCCCGCGCTGAGCGCGGCTCCCAAGCCCACGCCGCGCTTCGGATTCGTCTACATCGCCAACGGCGTCATCCAAAAGCAGTGGATTCCGGCCACGACGGGCGCGGGCTTCGAGCTCACGCCCACGCTGCAGGCGTTCGCCAACGTGCGCGATCAGGTCAGCATCCTGAGCGGCCTCTCGCATCTGCAGGCCGACACGTTCGGCGACGGCACCGGCGACCACCCGCGCGCGTCCGCGGTGTGGCTCACCGGCGTGCACGCCTACGACCGGACGCTGCCGGGCGTCGAGGTCCGCCTCGCCACCACGGCCGATCAGATGATTGCCAGCGCGGTCGGGCGCACGTCGCGGCTGCCGTCGCTCGAGCTCGCGGTGGATTTCCCCACGCAGGGCGCCTGCGACTCCGGCGACTGCTTCTACATCAACACGGTGTCGTGGCGGAACGAGACGACGCCGAATCCCACCGAGTCGCATCCTCGCGTCGTGTTCGAGCGGCTGTTCGGCGACGGCGGCAGCGCGGAAGCCCGCCAGGCGCGGATGCGCAGCCAGGGCAGCATCCTCGACTCGCTGCGCGCCGAAGTGAGCCGGGTCAATGCGGATCTCGGCGGCGGCGACAAGGTGAAGCTGGGCGAGTATCTCGACGCGGTGCGCGAGGTGGAGCAGCGAATCCAGAATTCAGAGTCGCAGCCGCTCGACATCGAGCTTCCCGATCGCCCGCTCGGCATCCCAGAGCGCTTCGACGAGCACACCAAGCTGATGTTCGACCTCACGGCGCTGGCGTTCCGCGCCGACGTGACACGCGTCTTCAGCATGATCATGTCGCGCGAGCTCAGCACCCGCACGTTTGCGCACATCGGCGTACCCGAGCAGCACCACGCGGTCTCGCACCACCGGAACGATCCCGATCTCATCGCCAAGAAGGCCAAGATCGATTTCCATCAGGCGCAGATGCTGGCCTACCTGCTCGAGAAGCTGCAGGACGCCAAGGACGGCGACGGCACGCTGCTCGATCACTCGCTGGTGCTGTTCGGCGGCGGCATGGGCGACGGCAACCTGCACCGCCATGCCGATCTGCCGTGCCTGATGGCGGGTAAGCTGGGCGGCGCGTTCAAGCCCGGGCGCCACGTGCGCTGTCCGGCCGACACGCCGATGACCAACCTGCTGCTGACGGTGCTCGACGCGGCGGGCGTGCCGATCGACAAGCTCGGCGACAGCACCGGTCCTCTGCCGCTGACTCTCTGACGGTCCCGTCAGAGAGTCTTCAGTTGCCGCCTGCTCAGGTGATCCCATAGCATGCAGGCAGTGCTCGTGTCGCGCGCCGTGTCGTTGTGTCTCGTCGCAGGGTTGGCGGCTCTGCCGCTCGCCCCCGTGGAGCACGTGCATCGCACCGAGGGGCCAGACGGGCAGCACCAGCTGGTGGCGCACGCCCACGTCGAAGACCACCATCACGCCGGGCCTTCCGACGACCATCTCGTCACGCACGTGGAGAACGACGACACCGTCGTCCTGACGATCGACCGGGTCTTCGTTCCCGAACAGCCGGCTCCTCGCCTGGAGATGACCGCGGCGGCCGCGGTCTACGTGCCGCCGCTTGCCGTCGTCAGCGCCGGCGCCGCCGACCGCTACCTGCAGCGTCTCATTCACGGCCCGCCGCGGGGCCCCACCTCTCTTCGCGCTCCCCCCTCGACTCCCGCCGTCTGACCACGCGGCCCATCCGGGCCGGCGTGCCAGTACCCGTCTGTCCGGAAGGGAGTTGCAATGTCCACACGCACGTGGTGCGTGGCCGCGCTGCTGATCGTCAGCGTGCCGGCCGCAAGCCAGACCGTTCTGCCGGAGACCGAGGCGATGGCCCGTCTCTCGGCAGACAGCCCGCGCGCGCGGGCCATTCGCGCGGGGGTCGACGTGGCTCGCGCCGAGGCGCTCGGTGCGGCGCGCTATCCCAACCCGCGGCTCACCGTCGATCGCGAAGCGGTGGCGGGCGTCGCGGAAACGCTGACCACCGTCCTGCAGCCGCTGCCGATCACGGGCCGCCGGACACTGGAGCGCGCCTCGGCCATGGCCGTCGCGGACGCCACGGCCCAGCGCGCCGACGACGACGTCCGGCGGCTGCGCGCCGACCTGCGCCTGGCGTATGCGGCGCTCGCCACCGCCCAGGCACGCGAGCGCGAGCTGACCCGCTCGCGGGAGCGGCTCGTCGAGCTCGCACGCATCCTCGAGCGCCGCGAGGCGGCCGGCGACGCCGCCGGCTTCGATCGGCTCCGGTCCGAGCGCGAGGTGCTCGACGTCGAGGCCGACCTGGTGCTGGCCGTCTCCGAGCGGGCGCGGACGCAGGCGCGCCTCGCGAGCTTCTTTGCCGCCGGGACGGATCCCTCGACGCTGGTGGTGGCAGACCTGCCACCCGGCGCCCGCGATCTGCCGCCGGTCGACGTGCTGGTCGAGCGGGCCGAGCAGACGCGCGGGCAGTGGCTGGCGCTGCACAAGGATCGCGAGGCGGCGCAGCTCGCGATCCGCGCCGCCGATCGCCGGCGCATTCCGGAGCCCGAAGTGCTGGCCGGTACGAAGTCGTCGAGCCTCGGCGGCGGAGACGTCGGCAGCGTCGTGGGCATCCAGGCCACGCTGCCGCTGTTCGACCGAGGCCGCCCGGAGCGCGCCGTGGCGCAGGCCCGGGCCACTCAGGCCGAGGCGGAGCTCGACGCGTTCCGCGTCGTGCTCCGAGCCGACGTGGTCGCCGCGCGCTCAGCCGCGCAGGAGCGCCGCCGCGCCGCGGAGACCTACCGTGAGGCCGCGCTGAAGAACATCGGCGAAGTGGAGCGCATCGCGAGGGTGAGCTACGACGCGGGCGAACGCGGCATCCTCGAGCTGCTCGACGCGCTGCGCAGCTCGTCGTCGGCCCGCGTGCGGCAGGCAGCGCTCGATGCCGCCGCACGGGACGCGGAAATCGAACTGGAGTTCGTGAGCGGATGGGAGATTCGATGATGGGCGCGCGCGGAGATCGGCGGACCTCGTGGGCCGGACTCGTGATGATTGCGGCGCTGGCGGGCGCCTGCAGCAAACCGCCGGCGGCGCCGGCGGCGGAACCACCGTCGCTGAACGTCACCAGCTGGACCGGGACGAGCGAGCTCTTCATGGAATACCCGCCGCTGGTGGCCGGCCAGACCGTCCGCTTCGCGGTGCACCTCACACGCCTGGCCGATTTCAGCGCGCTGAACGCCGGCCGGCCGCGCATCGAGATGACGCCCGAGGTTGGTGGCAGCGTCACGACGCTGCCCGGATCGGAGCCGCTCCGGCCGGGCGCGTTTCGCGTCGAGGGGAGGCTGCCGGCCGCCGGGCGATACGCGTGGACGCTGGTCGTGGATGCTCCGGCGCTCGCCGATCGCCACGACCTTGGCATCGCGACGGTGTTCCCGGATCAGGCGGCGGCGGTGGCCGATGCCGCGAAGCGGCCCGAAGGCGATCCTGCCGCCATCAGCTACCTGAAAGAGCAGCAGTGGACCAACCCGTTCGCCACCGCGCCGGTCCGCGAAGCCGACGTCCGGGCGTCGATGCGCGTGCCGGCCGTCATCCAGCCGGTCACCGGCGGCGAGGCCATCGTCGGCGCGCCAGCCGCCGGCCGTTTCGCCGCTGACGCGCTGATTTCGATCGGCGCCACCGTCCGTCAGGGGCAGGCGCTCGGTCGCATCGAGCCGCGCCTGACCGCCGGCGACGACCGGGCGACCCTGGCGGCCGAAGTGGCGGAAGCGCAAGCGTCGGCCGAGGCCACGCGCGCTGAACAGGCGCGGGCCGAGCGGCTGGTCGCCGACCGGGCGGTGCCCGCGCGCCGGCTCGAGGACGCCCGCCGCGCGGTAACCGTCGCCGAGGCGCGGCTGCGGGCCGCCGAGGCCCGCCTGGCGCAGCGCGACGAGACGCTACGGAGCGGCGGCGGTGCGGCCGCGGGCAACGCGTTCGTCCTGCGTGCCCCGATTGCCGGGCGGGTCGCCGAGGTGATGGCGACGCTGGGCGCGTCGTACGAAGAAGGGGCCCCGCTCTTCAAGATCGTGAAGACCGACGAAGTGGAGCTGCAGGCGCTGGTGCCGGCGGCCGACGTGGCGCGGGTGCGCGACGTCGCGAGCGTGTCGCTCGAAACCCCAGGTTCGCCCGACCCGTTGCCGCTGCGGCTGCACCACCAGCACGACTCCGGCGTGATCGACGCCGAGACACGCGCGCTTACCGTGCAGTTCGAGGTGGACAACCCTGGTGGCCGTCTGCTCATTGGCCAGTCGGGCACGGCGGTGCTGTTCACGAAGGACACCGTCAGGGTGCCGGTGGTGCCGAAGGAGGCGGTGCTCATGGAGGCGGGCCGTCCCTACGTCTTCGTGCAGACGGCCGGCGAGACCTTCGCACGCCGCTTCGCGGAGATTGCGGCACGGGAAGGCGATGTCGTCGGCCTCAAGAGTGGCGTGAAGCCGGGCGAGCGTGTGGTGGTGCGCGGCGCTTACGACGTGCAGCTGGCGTCGGCGGCCAAGGGGCTGCCGGCCGAAGGCCACGTCCATTGAGGCGGCCATGAAACGCATCATTCAGTGGTCGATCGACCATCATTGGCTGGTCATCGGGCTGTCGCTGCTGCTGTTTGCCGCCGGCGTGTTCACCGCGCGGCAGATGCCGATCGACGTGTTTCCCGACCTCACGGCTCCCACCGTCACCATCCTCGCCGAGGGGCACGGCATGGCCCCGGAGGAGATGGAGTCGCTGGTCACGTTTCCGATCGAGAGCGCCATCAACGGTGCGTCGGGTGTGCGCCGCGTCCGCTCGGCCACCGCGGTCGGCATTGCCGTGGTGTGGGTCGAGTTCGACTGGGGCACCGACATCTTCCTGGCGAGGCAGCTCGTCTCCGAGAAGCTGCAGCTCGTGAGCGGCGCGCTGCCGCCGCAGGTCGAGCGGCCCGTCCTGGCGCCGGTGTCGTCGATCATGGGCGAGATTCTGTTCTTCGCGATCTCGTCGGACGCCGACGACCCGCTGACGCTGCGCACGGTAGCCGACACCACGGTCCGGCGCCGGCTCCTGGCCATCCCCGGCGTGTCGCAGGTGACGCCGATCGGCGGCGCCGAGCGGCAGTTCCAGGTGATTGCCCATCCCGAGGCGCTGCGCGCCAACAAGGTGTCGCTCAGCGAGCTGTTGTCGTCGGTCCGGGGCGCCAGCCAGAACACCTCGGCTGGGATCTACACCGAAGGATCGCAAGAGTACGTGCTCGAGGCCGTCGGCCGCGTGCGCAGCGCCGGCGAGATCGGCGACACGGTCGTGGCGATGCGCGGCGAGCGGCCCGTGCTGGTGAAAGACATCGCGGACGTCCGCGAGGGTGCCGCGTTCAAGCGCGGCGAGGGGTCGCGCAGCGGCCGGCCGGCGGTGATCGTCGGCGTCCAGAAGCAGCCGGGCGCCAACACCATCGAGGTGACCGGGCGGCTGGATCGCGCCCTCGACACGCTGCAGGCGGAGCTGCCGGCGGGCACGCGCATCGACCGGCGCATCTTCCGCCAGTCGGATTTCATCGAGGTGGCGGTGGACAACGTGGTCACGGCGCTGCGCGACGGCGGCATCCTGGTCATCGTGGTGGTGCTGTTGTTCCTGGCGAATCTGCGCGCCGCCGCCATCACGCTGACCGCCATGCCGCTGTCGCTGGCGGCGGCCATTCTGGCGCTGCGCGGCTTCGGCGCCAGCATCAACACGATGACGCTCGGCGGGATGGCGATTGCGATCGGGGCGCTCGTGGACGACGCCATCATCGACGTCGAGAACGTCGTGCGGCGGCTGCGCGAGAACCGCGCGCGGCCCGAGGCCGAGCGCCTGCCGGCGGCGGCCATCGTGCGCGACGCCACCCTCGAAATCCGATCGTCGATCGTCTTTGCCACGATCATCATCGTGCTGGTCTTCCTGCCCGTCTTCGGACTCACGGGCATCGAGGGCCGGCTGCTGACGCCGCTGGCCTTCGCCTACATCGTGGCCCTGCTGGCGTCGCTGGCCGTCGCGGTGGTGGTGACGCCGGCGCTGTGCTACGCGTTCCTGCCGCGGGCCGCGTCGATCCAGAGCGGGCACGACGGATGGCTGACGCGTGTGCTCAAGGCACGGTACGCGCGCGACCTGCCGCGCGCGATCGATCATCCGCGCCTCGTCATCGCCGGCGCGCTGGCGCTGCTGGTCGTAGCGGGCGCGGCCTTGACCCGCGCCGGGACCGCGTTCCTGCCGGAGTTCCACGAAGGCAGCCTGACCGTGCAGGCCAACACCCTTCCCGGTACGTCGCTGGCCAAGTCCGACGAAATCGGCCGCCGGGTCGAGACGATCCTGCTCTCGCAGCCCGAGGTGATTGCCACGGCGCGCCGGACCGGCCGCGCCGAGTACGACGAGCACGTTCAGGGCGTCGAGGCCGCCGAGATCGACGTGGGCCTGCGCAATACCGGGCGTCCGCGCGAAGAGCTGCTGGCCGAGCTGCGCCGGCAGTTCTCCACGCTGCCCGGCACCAACGTGACGATCGGGCAGCCGATCTCGCACCGCATCGACCACATGCTGTCGGGCACGCGTGCCAATATCGCGGTCAAGGTGTTCGGCGACGATCTGGCGACCCTGCGCCGGCTCGGTGATCGGGTGCGGGAGGCGATGGCTGGCGTGCCGGGGGTGGCCGATCTATCGCGGGAGCAGCAGATGGACGTGCCGTTCGTCCGTTTCGTGCTGAACCGGCAGGCGATCGCGCGCTACGGTCTGCGTCCGGGCGACGTGGCCGAGGCGATCGAGACCAGCTTCGCCGGCGCGACGGTGGGCCGCGTCTTCGACCGCGGCACCGCCTTCGACCTGATCGTGAAGTTCGACCCGTCGAGCAGCGCCAATTTCGATCGGGTGGCGGATCTGCCGGTGGACACGCCAGGCGGCGCGCTGGTGCCGGTGCGTCTGCTCGCCGACGTCCGGCGCGAGCAGGGCCCGAACATGGTGCTGCGCGAGAACGTGCAGCGGCGCATCGTCGTCTCCTGCAACGTCGCCGGGCGCGATCTGGGCAGCGTCGTTGCGGACATTCGCGCCGCCGTGGGACAGGCGGTGCCGATGCCGGCGGGGTACCGCGTCGAATACGGCGGCCAGTTCGAAAGCGAGCAGAGCGCGTCGCAGCGGCTGCTCGCGCTCGGGGTGCTGGTCATCGCGGCCCTCTTCATGCTGCTGGTCCTGGCGTTTGGCCGCACCCGCGACGCGTTGCTGATCATGATCAACCTGCCGCTGGCGCTCATCGGCGGCGTGGCCGGTGTGTTCCTGGCCGGCGGCGTGTTGAACGTGGCGACCATGATCGGCTTCATCACGCTGTTCGGCATCGCCACCCGCAACGGCATCATGCTGGTGTCGCACATCCGCCACCTGCTGGAGGTGGAGGGCGTATCGAGCCTGCGCGAGGCGGTGATCCGCGGCGCCGAGGAGCGGCTGGCGCCGATTCTGATGACCGCCATGGCGGCGGGGCTGGCGCTCATCCCGCTGGCGCTCGGCGCCGGCGAATCGGGCAGCGAGATTCAGACGCCGATGGCCATCGTGATCCTGTGCGGCCTGATGACGTCCACGCTGCTCAACATGGTCGTGGTGCCGGCCATGTATCTGCGGTATGGTGCTCCGCCGGCGGCGGCGGGATTGGCAGGAACGATGGAGTCGACGAAGCGAGGATCCAACGAATGAGGACCGTTCAGTGGTTGTTCACCGTGAGCGTGCTGCTGTTCCTCTCGGGCATTGCGTTCATCATTGCCGCCGAGCGGGAGCGCCGCGCCGCGCCCTCGGCGACCGCCGCGGCCGCCGTCGAGGTCAAGCCCGTGGCCACCGTCAAACACCTCATGCGCGGCATCGTGTCGCCGGCGTCGACCGTGATCTTCGACTCGGTGTCTACCACGGTGTCGAAGGCCGGAGTGGAGACCAAGCAGCCGCAGACCGAGGAGGAATGGGCGGCGCTGGCGGGAACGGCGGCATCGCTGTCCGAGGCCGGTAACCTGCTGATGACCGGCAATCGCGCCGTGGACCGCGACGACTGGGTGAAGAAGTCGCAGGCGATGGTCGACGCGGGCATCGAGACGCTCAAGGCCGCGGAGGCGAAGAACCCCGACGGCATTCTCGCCGCCGGCGAGCACGTGAACGCGTCGTGCGACAGCTGCCACATGAAGTATTGGCGACAGTGAAGGGAGCCGGCATGCTGCCACAACAGAAAGCACTCACCACCGGGCTGCTCGCCGTCGCGCTGGCGGCCGCCGCCTCGGCCGTCATCGAGGCCCACGGCGTGTCGGGCAAGGACGCCGTGTTCCTGCAGGGGCTGCAGGGGCGCGCCATCATCCCGTTGATGTATCTCGGCGCCAAGCACATGGTGACCGGCTACGATCACCTGCTGTTCCTCGTTGGCGTGATCTTCTTTCTCTACCGGCTGAAAGACGTTGCGCTCTACGTCAGTCTGTTCACGGTCGGTCACAGCGTGACGCTGCTGGGGGGCGTGCTGGGGGGGATCCAGGCGAATCCGTACTTGATCGACGCGGTGATCGGTTTCTCCGTCGTCTACAAGGCGTTCGAGAACATGGACGGCTTCAGGCACCTCCTCGGGTTTCAGCCCAACACCAAGGCGGCGGTGCTGATCTTCGGGCTCTTCCACGGCTTCGGCCTGGCCACCAAGCTCCAGGAGTTCGCGCTGTCGCCGAACGGGCTGGTGGGCAACATCGTCAGCTTCAACGTCGGCGTCGAGATCGGGCAGGCGCTGGCGCTGACCGGCGTGCTCATCGTCCTCACCTACTGGCGTTCGCACAGCGACTTCATGCGGCACGCGCTCCTGACCAATTCGCTGGTCATGTTGTGCGGCATGCTGCTCGTCGGCTACCAACTGTCCGGCTACTTCCTCGCATGACCATGACCACGACACCCATGACCAACGACGTGCGCGGCGAAACCGGCAACCGCCTGGCCCTGGCCGCCGGCGCGGCGCTGCTCGGCGCCGGCATCATTCTCGTCACCTGCATCCTGCCGGCGGAATACGCGGTCGATCCGCTCGGCACCGGCGCCCGGCTCGGCCTGCTCTCACTTGGTGAAACGGGCAAGCAGGTAGCGGCGCTCGAAGCGGCGAAGAGCCAGAACGCCGCCACCGCCGAGACGCTGGTCCATCAGGACGGCGCCTTTAAGCAGGAGACCGTCACGTTCATGCTCGGGCCGCGCGAGGGGATGGAATACAAGTACCGTCTCGAGAAGGGTGAGGCGCTGCTCTATTCCTGGAAGGCGACCGTCCCCGTCGAGTACGAATTCCACGCGGAACCCGACGGCGCCCCCCGCGGCTACGCGCAGAGCTACGAGAAGAAAGCGGGCCCGCAGGATGCCGGCACGCTCACCGCACCATTCCCAGGCATTCACGGCTGGTATTGGGAGAACACCACCGACAAGCCGATCACCGTGACCCTGACGAGCGCCGGCTACTACAACATCGCGCACGAGTTCCGCACCGGGGCTCCGGTGAAGAACAAGACGTTTTAGTCGCTGGCCGGCAGCTGCAGGCGGGCTCGCACGCCGCCGAGCGGCGAGCGGGAGAGCTCGATCGAGCCGCTGTAAACCTCGGCCAGGTCGCGGACGATGGCCAGCCCGAGCCCGGTGCCTTCCATCTGCTCGTCGGCTCGCACGCCGCGCTTCAGCACTTCGGCTGCCATGCCGGGGTCGATACCCGGACCGTCGTCGTCGACGGTGATCGCAATCGACGATCCCACCGCGTCCGATTCCACTTCGACCCGCGAGCGCCCCCACTTGCAGGCGTTGTCGAGCACGTTGCCGAGCATCTCGTCGAGGTCTTCGCGCCGGCAGCGGACGGCGTGAATGGGCGCCACGGCAGACCGCAGCGCGATCGACCGGTCCGCGTGCAGCCGCTCGAGCGTCCGCAACAGGCCGTCCACCGATGGCGCCACCAGACTGCGCGTCGCCGGCCCGGTGCTCGCCACCGAGGCGCGTGCATGCGCCAGGTGGTAGTCGATCTGGCGCCGCATGCGCTCCACCTGCGCCGCCATCGACGCCGCCAGCTCGTGATCGCCCGAGGCGGTGGCGCGCTCGGCGTCGCGCGCCAGCACCGCCAACGGCGTCTTGAGGCCGTGCGCGAGGTCGCCGGCTTTGGCGAGCGCGCGCTGCACGCGCTGATCGCGCTCGGCCAGCAGCGCGTTGAGGTCGTCGACGAGCGGCTGCACTTCGGCGGGGTAGTGGCCACCCACCTCGCGATCCTCGCCGCGGTGCACCGCGGTGAGGCGCGTGTGCAGCAGCGCCATCGCCTTCAGGCTGCGGCGGATCTGCCAGACGCCCGCCGACATGGCCAGCGCCGCCCCGGCGAGCACGGCGCCCACATGCGCGCCGGCAAACCACTGGTAGACGTGGAAATGCGGGATCGGATTGGTGGAGAGCAGGTGCACCGCCAGGATGCTGATCGCAAACAGCAGCCCGAACGTCCACAGCACCGAACCGATGAGGAGCTGCGAGCGGAACGACGGGCGCGCTTTCACGCGCGCCCGTCCCTGGCCGGCGGCGGCGGGGCCATGCGGTAGCCGAGACCGCGCACGGTCTCGATGAGCGAGGATCCCAGCTTGCGTCGCAGCCGCGCCACGAACACCTCCACGGTGTTGGAATCGCGCTCGAAGCTCTGGGCGTAGATGTGCTCGGTGAGCTCGGTGCGCGACACCACGCGCCCCTGCTGGTGCATCAGATACGACAGCGTCCGGTATTCGTGGCTGGTGAGGCTGATCGGGGCGCCGTTCACGGTGACCACTGCCAGCCGCGGATCGAGCGTGACGCCGCCGCAGCGCAGCTCCGGCGACGCGTGACCGTGGGCCCGGCGGATGAGCGCCCGCGTCCGCGCCAGCACCTCCTCGATGCGGTACGGCTTGGCCACGTAGTCGTCGGCCCCCGAGTCGATGCCGTGCACCTTCTCCGTCCAGCTGCCGCGCGCGGTCAGCACCAGCACCGGCACGGACAGCCCCGACTCGCGCCACTGGCGGAGCAGCGTCAGGCCGTCCACGCGAGGCAGCCCCAGGTCGAGCAGCACCGCGTCGTAGTCCTCGGTCCGCGCGAGGTAGTCGGCGCGATCGCCGGACGCCGCGCGGTCGACGGCGTAGCCGGCGGCCGTCAGCGCCGCGTCGAGCTGCGCCGCCAGCGCCGTTTCGTCCTCGACGACCAGGATCCGCACTCGATCCTTATAGCCTGTCCACGGCTGAACGGCAGCTGAACGCCCGGATTCATCTCCCGTTCAGGGAGTCGGCGCCACACTCCGCGCATGCTGACTTTCTGGACCTACGACTTCGGATACTCCTGGCCGCTCACGCGCGGCCATTTCCTGGTGTTCCTGCTGTTCGGGGCGGTGGCCGCCGTCTCGGTGTGGCGCGGCTGGCCGCGCTGGGTGGCGGGCCTGTCCTCCCTCCTGGGCGTGTGGGGCCTGGCGGGCGCGCTGACCATGCACTACGCCGTGCAGATCAATCAGCCGATTGCCATGCCTACCGAGCACTTCCTCGCCTCGGGCGGCGGCAACGTCGTGGATCTGGGGGCCGGTTCGGGACGGGCCACGGTAGGGGTGCTGCTGTCGCGCCCCCGGACCACCGTGACCGGTCTTGATCGTTACACCGGCTACTACGGCATCGACGACAACTCACCCGACCGCCTGCGTGCCAATGCCCGTATCGCCGGCGTGGCCGATCGCCTGCGCGTGCAGGTGGGCGACATGCGCGAGCTGCCGTTCAAGGATGGCGAGTTCGACGGCGCGCTCAGCGTCGCCGCGATGGATCACCTGCGCAGCGCCGACATTCCGGCCGCGCTGGCGGAAACGGCGCGCGTGCTCAAGCCCGGCGGCGAGTTCCTGTTCGTGACCATCAACTCCGACCTGTGGGTAAAGCTGGCGTTTCCCATAGTGGCCGTGCACGGCCACGGGTACTGGAGCTGGAAAGGGAACGAGGGGTTGTGGCGCGAGCGGATGACGAACGCGGGATTCGACATCGTGGAGGTGGGCGCCCGCCCGGCCGAGATGTACGTGCTGGCGAAGAAGCGGGCGCTGGCGGCGGCGCGCTAGTCGAGCGAGCCGGCCATCGAATCGCGCCACGACGTGCTGGATCGCACGCGGCCGCCGTTCATCGCCTTCTCGCGCGACTCTTCGCAGTCGCGGCAGCGCAGCGCGAAGGGCAGGGCGGTGAGGCGCTCGATCGAAATCTTCTCGCCGCACTCCACGCAGTCGCCGTGGCCGCCCTGATCGAGGCGCCGCAGCGCGGCGTCGATGCGGGCCACCGTCTCGGCCTTCATTTGAATCACCGCCAGGTCGATGTCGCTCCGGGTGTCGGACTCCGCGACATCCTGCTCGTCGGCGGTTCGCTCGCTGCGGCTTTCGTGGCGCACCGTTCGCATCATGCCCTGCATTTCGGCGGTGAGCTGCCGTTTGCGCTGCTCGAGCAGCCGCTTGATGTTCTGCGCGCGTCGTGATCTCGCCATCGCGTCGTGGTCCTCTGGTGGGTGGCGAGTGGGAGTGTAACGGCAGTCGGCCGCGAAAAACCTTAAGAATTCGTTAACTCTTGTTCAGTCTCTTCTCAAATAGGCCCAGACTGACCCGAATGGGCTAGTGCCGAACGGTAGGGCGAGCGCTAGGGGAGGGCCCACCCGCGCGCGCTCAGCAGCTCGACTACGCGGCGGCGGATGTCGTCCCGGATCCCCCGCACCTCGTCAAGGGGCCGGCCCTTCGGATCGGGCAGCGGCCAGTCGTCGGTGGCCAGCCCCGGCACGAACGGGCACTCGTCGCCGCACCCCATCGTCACGAGCAGCGTCGCGTCCTGCGCGAGATCGGCGGTGAGCTGTTGCGGTCGGTTCGCCGCCACGTCGATATTGGCCTCACGCATGACGTCCACGACCACCGGGTGCACTCGGTCGCCCGGCTGCGTGCCGGCCGACGTTGCGTGCGCCTTGGCCGGGTCGGCAAGCGCGTTGAACCACGCAGCCGCCATCTGCGACCGCCCGGCGTTGTGCACGCAGGCAAAGATGACTTTGTCCATCACCCGATCCTTGCACCTGGCGCGGCCCTCTCGGGCACCAGCCAGCTGAACACCGCGGCGGATGTGCCCGCACCGAGCGCCTGGGCCACGAGAAACCAGGGTACGTCCGCGGGGCGGATGCCGGCGAAGGTGTCCGTCAAAGCGCGCGCCAGCGTCACCGCCGGGTTCGCAAACGACGTCGACGCGGTGAACCAGTAGGCGGCAACGATGTAGGCCGCAACGGCAGACGGCACCGCCGCCGGCGTGCGCCTTGACGCCGACACGATCACGCCGACCAGGCCGAAGGTGGCGACCGCTTCGCTGATGGCCTGCGGCAGCCCGCTGCGGGCGTGCGCGGACCAGGCCACCAGCGGCAGGCCGAACATCACGTGGGCCAGCAGCACGCCGCAGACGGCCCCGGCGACCTGTGCCGCGGCGTACGCCGCGATCGTCGCCGCCGCGCGAGGGCGGCGGACGACGATCGCGGTGACCAGCGGGTTGAAGTGGGCGCCCGACACTGGACCGAATGTGACGATGAGGGCCACGAGGGCCGCACCGGTCGCGACGGCGTTGGCGAGGAGGGCAATCGCCACGTTGCCGCCGGCGAGCCGCTCGCCCATGATCCCCGACCCCACGACCGCGGCCAGCAGAAAGGCCGTGCCGATGAACTCGGCCACTACGCCCCGAGCGTGATCGCCCGCGTCGCTCATGCGCAGCACCCCGGGCCGCAGCAGGAAGCGGGTGCCGGCTTCTGCGCGCGGATGAAGGCGCTCGCGATCCTGCCCTCGACTCGCGACGACAGCGCATCCACGTCGAGGCCGCCCGCCGCCAGGAACGTCCTGGCGTCGTCGATGCTGTATTCCCGCCACGGCTCCACCGACACGTCGCCGAATCCGGCGGCCGTCAGCTTGTCCCGGTACTCGGTGTCGCCGAGCGCGCCCGCCACACAGCCGACCCACAGCTCCATGCTTCGCCGCACTTCGGTGGGCACTTCGCCGTGGACGACGACGTCCGACACCGCGAACCGTCCGCCCGGCTTCAGCACCCGGAACGCCTCACGAAGCGCGGCGTCCTTGTCGGCGGCCAGGTTGATCACGCAGTTGGAGATGATCACGTCCACGGAATTGTCCGGGAGCGGAATGGCTTCGATCGACCCCTTGAGGAACTCGACGTTGGTGGCGCCGGCCTTCTGCTGGTTCTCTCGCGCCAGCGCCAGCATCTCGTCGGTCAGGTCCAGGCCATAGACCTTGCCGGTGGGCCCCACCCGCCGGGCCGAGAGCAGCACGTCGATGCCGCCGCCCGACCCGAGGTCGAGTACGGTCTGCCCCGGCTCGAGCGCCGCGAGCGCGGTGGGATTGCCGCAGCCGAGCGACACCGCCGCCGCCGTCTCGGGGACCGCACCGGTTTCCTCGTCCGAGTAGAGGTTCGTGGTGATGGGGTCGCCGCACCCGCAGGGCGCCGGCCCGCAACACCCTACCGCGCCGCGCGCCTTGGCAATCGCCCCGTACTTCTCCTGCACCGCGTCCTGAATCTGCTGCCGCTCGCTCATGGTGTCCTCTCCAGGCGGACCTGAAGGTCCGCCTCTACGTTCAGCTGAATCCTTATATGCGCGTAAGCGTATACAGATTACGACGGCTGTGCTATATTCGTCAAGGCAGATATATGGACGCCCGGCTTGAAACCATGGAGCGCCTGTTCCAGGCGCTCGGCGACGCGACCCGGTTGCGGATTCTCGGCCTGCTGCTCACGGGCGAGGTATGCGTGTGCCACATCCACGAGAGCCTGAAGGTGTCGCAGCCCAAGGCGTCGCGGCACCTGGCCTACCTGCGTCGCGCGGGGCTGGTGGATGCGCGCAAGGAAGGGCTCTGGGTCTATTACCGCCTCGCCGACGCCAGCGACCCGGTGGTGGCGGCGGTGAAGCAGGCCGTGACGCATGCGCTCGGCCACCTGCCCGGCGTGCAGCGTGACGCGCAGCGCCTGCAGAAGAAGAACGGGTGCTGCCTGCCGGTGGCCGCCGGCGCCACCGCCTATGCGTGCTGCGGCGGAACCAAGGAGGCGCGAGCGTGACCGGTGACGCTGCAATCCGCATCGACCGCGCCACTCGCGACGATGCCGAGGCCCTCCTGGCGCTGATGACGCGCGCCCATCTGCCGATCGACGGTCTCGTCTCGCATCTCGACGACGCCATCGTCGCGCGCGACGGCGGCCGCGTGGTCGGCTCGGCGGCGATCGAGATCTACGCGGACGGCGGGCTGCTGCGGTCGGTCGCGGTGGATGCCGGCAGCCGCGGTACCGGGCTCGGGGTGCGCCTCACCGAGGCTGCGATCGAGGACGCTCGCCGGCGCGCGTTGCCCGCGCTCTATCTCCTCACCACCACCGCCGAGCACTTCTTTCCGCGCTTCGGCTTCGAGTGCATCAGGCGCGACGAAGTGCCGGCATCGGTGCAGGCGTCGATCGAGTTCCGCGAAGCCTGCCCGGCGAGCGCGATTGTCATGCGCAAGCGTCTGTCGGCTTCTCGTCCGACGAACTCCTGACGAATACTGTGAGCGCGACATGATTCGCGCCCCATGGACACAGCCGATATCGTTGGGCTGCTGATCGCGGCCCTGGGTGGCGCCGCCGTTGGCCTCGAGCGTCAGTGGTCGGGCCATGCCGAGGGTCCGCGCGCGCGGTTTGCCGGCATCCGAACCTTTACCATGCTGGGGATCGTTGGCGGCCTCAGCGGCGAGCTGTTCATGGCCGGCCTCGGCGTGGCGGCTGGCATCCTGCTCGCCGGTGCGGTTGCCATCATTGCGGTGGCCTACGCAGCCGCAAGCCGTCACGACATCGATGGCACCACCGAAGTCGCGGCGCTGGTGGTCCTCGCGGCGGGCGTCCTCGCGGGCGTGGGTTCGATCAGCCTGGCCAGCGGAATCATCGCGATCACGGCGCTCATCCTCGTCGAGAAATCCAGGCTGCACTCGCTCGCGGCGCACATCGACGACGTAGGCCTCCGCTCGGGCGTGCGATTCGCGGCGATGGCGCTCGTGATCCTGCCGCTGCTGCCGGAAGGACCCTACGGCCCGTTCGGCGGCGTTCGGCCGCGTGAGCTCTGGACGCTGGTTCTGTTCTTTTCCGGGCTCAGCTTCGCCGGCTACGTCGCCATCCGTCTGGTGGGCGCGGGCCGCGGATATCTGATTACCGGGCTCCTTGGCGGCTTGGTCTCCTCGACCAACGCCACCTTCACCTTCGCGCGCGCCAGCCGGCGCCATCCCAAGGCGGATCGCGCGTTGGCGTTCGGCACCGTGGCCGCCAACGTCATGTTGTATCCCCGCGTGCTCGTGGCCACGCTGGTCCTGAATCGTGCCGTGTCCGGACCGCTCGTGTTCTATCTCGCCCCTCCCGCCGCAGCGGCCGCCATCGTCGCGGCACTGGGTATCCGCGCGTCCAAGCCTGAGGCCCGCCCCGACAACGCTCCGCGCAATCCGTTGCAGCTTACGGGAGCGTTGCAGATGGCCCTGCTGTTTCAGGCCGTCCAGATGGCGGTTCATGCCGCGCGCACTTATGGCGGTACGTCCGGGGTGCTGACGTCCGCGGCGGTGCTGGGCTTGAGCGACGTCGACGCACTCACGGCATCGATGTCACGCGAAGTCGCGCGCGCAGCGTCGGCGGAGGTGGCGGCGGCGGGGATTGCGATCGGCGTCCTGAGCAACACGGCGATGAAGCTCGGGCTTGCGCTGATCTTTGGCACCTCCGGGTTCCGGGTGATCGCGGGCGGCGCGCTCGCGCTGATGCTCGTGACGCTCTCCGCAACCCTGGTGTGGCGCCTGCTCTAACGCCAGCCACCTCTGGCCGCTCAGAATCCCACGATCAGGCTGACCCGGAGCGTTCGCGGCACCGCCGGGTGCACGTGGATGTCGTCCACCCCGCCAATCGGCTCGCCCTGCAGGCGCGAGGCGAAGTAGTAGTCGATGTCGCTGACTCTCGCATCGAGCAGGTTATAGACCTGCAGATTGGCGCGCAGCGTCTTCACGAACTGATAGCCGCCTTCGAAGTTCAGCAGCGTCGTCGCCTTCGATCGCACCGAGTCGTCCTGCACCAGCGCCCGTGGCCCGAAGTAGCGCAGGCGCAGGCTGCCGAAAATCTTGTGGAAGTTGTCCACGCTGGCGCCGCCCGATACCACCGTGTTCACGGCTTCGGGGACGAATTGCCCGGCAGGATCGAAGTCTACGAAGCGGGCCTTCGACAGCGACAGGTCGCCGTCGAAGATCAGCCATGGCCTGGGGCTGTAGTAGTTGGCGAACTCGACGCCGTAGCGTTTGCTCGCCGGTCCCGGTTCGGTGGCGCCGATGTCGCCGTTGTAGACCAGTTCCGAGCCGAGCCGGAGCGCCCACAATGAGACCGTGCTCTGGAGGTGCGGCACCGCGACGGTCCGCACGCCCACCTCCGCGCCCTTGGCTCTCACCAGCGGCGTCACCGCGTCGGCGGGTTCGCCGTTGCCGTCGTACTTGATCGTGGTGCCGAGCGCGCTGTTGCTGTGGAAGCCGGTGCCGGCATTGACGTAGACCTCGGTGGAGTGCCACGGGCCGAAGGTGGCGCCTCCCTTGGGGCTGACAATGGCCGTGTTGGCGACGCCGCTGTTCCGCTCGTCCACGTGGTTCGCCACGCTGTAGCGCGCTCCGTCCACCCGGAGCCCGGCTGTCGTGCGCAGCCACCGTCCCCACTCGACCTCGTTCTCCGCATAGCCGCCCACGCTCGTCACGATGGCCGAGGCGTCGTTCTTCGCCTCGAGCCGCACGCGCTCCTCGGTGTGATACAGCGCGATCTGGCCGATGTCGTCGTTCCTGACCTGCACGCCGAAGGTGTTCTGCACGGAGTGCCCGCCCCAGCGGGACTGGCGCTTCTGGAACGCGCGGGCGCCGGTCACGAACCGTCGATCGACCTGCTCCACCTGATCGCCGTGCACGGGGTCGTCCAGGAAAAAGGTGAAATTCGAGACCAGGTTGAGGCCGTACCCGAGGCCGTAGGCCTGGACCTTGTTCAGCACGTTCCCGCTGCTGTGCTGCCATTCACCGCCCACGCTGTAGCGATAGGTCTGGCCGCCGTCGGTCGGGTCGATTGAGCCGAAGCGGTCGATGAGGCCCTCGTCGATGGCGCGCTCTGGCGACGCCTCGGTCGCGTTCCATTTGCCGCGGTACCCCATGGCCGTGAACGAGAGGCCGTTGGTGTTGTCGCCCTGGCTGTAGCGCAGCACGCCGTTGTATTTGCGATAGGAGTCGGGGATCGTCCACGGGCCCGAATTTGTGGAGGTCTCGGCTGCCATCAGCAGGTGACCCCTGCCGACCTTGGGCGAGGCCGCGAACAGCGCGCGCCCGAAGTCGTAGGTGCCGGTTTCCAGCGAGAGCAGGGGCCGGTCGAGCCCGGTGGCGTAGTTGATGTTGCCGGCACCGGCGGTGGCGAAATCACCCTGATCGGCGAAGTAGGGCCCCTTCGAGTACTGCACGCCCGCCACCAGCTCCGGGATGAGGAAGTTGATGTCCGAATAGCCCTGGCTGTGCGCGTGAGTCGGCATGTTGACCGGCGTGCCGGCCACCGTCATGGCGAAGTCGCTGCCGTGATCGAGGTTGAAGCCGCGCAGGAAGTACTGGTTGGCTTTGCCCTCGCCGCTGTGCTGCGTGATGATGACGCCCGGCACCGTCTCGAGCACCTCGCCCTGGCGCATGAACGGACGCACGTCGAGCTGGCGGGCCGTAATCGCGCCCTGGCTGGCCGAGGACGCGATGCCCACGAGATCCTCGGCAGGATTCTCCGCGTCGGCGAGGTTGGCGAACGTCCGCTTGCCGACCACGACGACCTCGGCGTTGAGCGACAGGTGCATCACCTCGTCGTTGGTGGCCGTGGCCCCGGCTTTGACCACCAGGTCGCGATGTGTAATCGAGCCGAAATTGATCATGGTGTAGGCGACCTGGTACGTGCCTGGCGTCACCCCGTCGAAGACGTAGTCGCCGGAGCCGTCGGTCACCGTGACCATTGGGTCGGCGGATGGGCCCCGCAGCTCCACGGTCACTCCGGGCAGGGCGCCGCCGGTTTCGTCGGTGATCCGTCCCCGCACCTGCCCGGTCGACTGCGCCAGGACGGAGGTCGAGAGAGCCAGACAGAGCGCAACGAGCGCTCCAGCCGTGGTCGCCGTGCGGCGAATGTCGTGCATATACCCATGCTAGGCACTCTCCGTACCAGAGCATCTGAGGAGTTGATGAAAGTTGCGTAAGAGCCACTTAATGTTCGGGGCGGCGGCTGGATTCCGAAGGAAACAGGCGATCGCGCGGCGCGGTTTCCCTAAGAACAATTCAGGAACTCTTCAGGATTGCCCCCCCGCATCCCAGGGTAATTTCAAGCGGCTCGGCGGGATTTCACCCTCCCTCGTGATGCCCGCGCGGCGCAGCCGCGGCATCCTGCACAGGGCGAAAGGATGAAGATGATGGAAATGACGTGGTCGAGGCGCGCACGGCGCCTCGCGGTGGCCGTGGTGCCGATGATGGTGTGGGCCATAGCGGCCAGCGCCGGCCAGGCCCAGCAACAGAACATGCCAGGCATGAAGATGCCGGCGGCGGATCTTGGAATCGTCTCGGGCACGGTGACGAAAGCTGGGGACAAGGCGCCGGTGGCGGGAGCGACGGTGCTGGCCACCAACGCGGCCAATGGCATTCAGCTGAGCGCTACCACGCAGGACGACGGCTCGTTCGTGCTGCCCAGCCTGCCCGCGGGTACCTACAACGTGAGCGTGCAGCTGGGCGGGTTCAAGCCGTTCCGCCAGCAGGGTGTGGCCGTGGCCGCCAACGGCACGGTGCGCCTGACCGCGACGCTCGAAGCCGGCGACGCCGACACCGAGCGCCTGGCGCTGCTCGATCGCATCGAGCAGCTCGAGAAGCGGCTGGGCGACATCGAGTCGAGCGCGGTGCTGTCCGATCCCGAAACGCGCGTGCGGCGCGTCGAAGTGTACGTAGACAAGAACGGCGTCCAGTCCGACAACCCGTCGCCCGGCGCCAAGAAGGAAGTGACCTATCAGCGCGAGCGCGTGTATCGCCGCCAGACCATCAACGAGAAGATCGAGGAAGCGATGGCCTCCGCCGCTGACCAGGCCGTAAGGGTCGGCGTGGACGCGACGACCGTTGCGCAGGGGGCCGGCCGCACCAAGGGTGACGAGTTCCGGCCGAACAAGAAGGCCTACGCGCTGGCGTCCGCGGACCTCTTCTTCACCGCCAAGCTGGCGCAGTACACGACCTTCTTCGCCGACGTCGTCGCCCTGAGCGGCGCCCCGCCCGACCGCGAGATCCCGTCGCTCACGCTGCTCAACGGCTACACGGCGCGCCTGGTCAACCAGAACGAGCTCAACCTGCGCGAGGTGTGGCTGCGCACGCAGTTTTTCGGCCAGCGCCTGTCGCTCACTGCCGGCCGGCTCGACCTCACCAACTATTTCGATCAGAACACGGTCTCAAATGATGAGACCACGCAGTTCCTGAGCGACGCGCTGGTCAACAACCAGATGCTGGGCTTGGCCAACAACGGCACGGGCTTCGCCCTCGAGTACGATCCGAAGAACATCTTCGTGTTCCGCTTCGGCGTGCAGCAGAGCAACCCCGATGCGAACAACCTGTCGGACTCGATCTATTCGCTGAGTGAGGTCGCGGCCACCGTCACGCCCTTCTCGCTGCCGGAAGGGCACTACCGGCTCTGGTTCCGCGCCAACAACGGGGACGTGCAGTCGAAGAAGGCGATTGGCGTCAGCCTCGACCAGAAGATCACACCGGTCGTGAGCCTGTTCGGCCGCTACGGCTCGCAGGACCTGCACCTGGCTGATGACACCGTCTGGGACGACAAGTACTGGAGCGCCGGCGTCGGCTTCAGCCAGGGCGCGGTGATCAATCCGCACGACTCGTGGGGCATCGGCTTCGCGCAGATGAAGCTGCAATCCGGCGACAAAGAGCACCTCACCGAGGGGTACTACAACTTCGAGCTGACCGAGCGGCTGCGGCTGTCGTTCTCGCTGCAGCACGTGCTCGATCGGCCGGCCGCGGAGAGCAAGTTCGGCTATCTGCTCCCCGGCGTGCGTTTGCAGGCGTCGTTCTAGTGGGTCCCCATTTCGTAGAGGCGGGTCTTCAGACCCGCCTGCCAGGAGCAAAAGAGATGGTCAAGAACATGCGGCGAGTCATCGTTGGAAGCGCGGTCGCAGCCGCGGCGGCGTGCGGAGCGCTTGCCACGGTGTCGGCGCAGGCGCCCACCGTCAAGGTCACTGATCCCACGTCGGTCGTGATGATCGTCAATCGCGACTCGAACGACATCGGCTTCATGGACATCAAGACGAAGAAGATGATCGCCAACGTCTTCCTCGGCAACAACGTCAACCCGCACATGGTGATGATGTCGCCCGACGGGCGCTACGTCGTCACCGGCGGCACGCGCGCCAACAAGGCCTACATCATCGACGCGCGCACGCTGCAGCTGGTCAAGACCATCAACGTGGACATCGCGCCCGAGCACCTCTCGTTCTCGCCGGACAGCCGCTGGTACTACCAGGGCAACCCCGACGGCGACTCGATCTCGGTGATCGACATGGTGTCGCTCACGAAGGTCAAGACCATCCCGGGCTTTGCCGAACCGCTGAACGTCACGTTCCTCACCGACGGATCGAAGGCCTACATCGGCAACTACGGCGCCCACTGGGTGGGCGTGGTGGACGTACGGCGGCACGAACTGCTGAAGAAGATCCAGATTGCCGCCATGCCCGGCAACGCCAAGCTCGATCCGGACAAGTATCTGGGCGAGATCAAGGGGATCAACATCGCGGCGCTGTCGCAGGACGGCAAGTTCCTCTACGCGGCCGACGGCGACCTGGGCCTGGTCGGCGTGATCGATCCCGTCGAGGACAAGGTGGTCAAGACGATCCGCGTCGGCAAGGATCCGTGGCGCATCTATCTGAGCCACGACGGCAAGTACGGCATCACCCCGAACAACGGTGACGAGACCATCTCGATCATCGACCTCAAGGCGCAGAAGGTGGCGGCCACGCTCGAGGCCGGCCCCGACATGACCGGCGTCAACTTCGCCGCCGGCAAGGCGTTCGTCATCAGCTCGACGAGCGGCTTCGTCTACGTCTACGACATGAACACGCTGCGCCCGGCGGGCCGGATGAAGATCGGCACCAACATCCAGCTCGAGACGGCGACCACCGACACCAAGGACGAGACGCTGTACCTGGCGGATTCGACCGAAAACGCCGTGGTCATCATCAACGCGAAGAACCAGACCTTCGAGAAGATCACCAAGGTTGGTCTCTATCCGTGGGGCACCCACGTGATGGACAGCAAGGACAACTACTGCCACTGAGGCATGAATAATTCCCCGGCAGCCGCCGCCGCATCAGCGGCCGGCGGCTGATATCTTCTAGGCGATGCCGCTGAAGAGCCTCGTCGCTCTCTCTCTGGCCGCCGCGCTGGTGGCGGCCCCCTCCCACGCGCAGGGCATCAGGGATCGCATCCGCAGCGCCCCGCGTGCCACCACGGTCACGGAATCCCAGGCGTCCGACCTGACGTTGACGTTGACGCAGGTCGAGGTGCGCCCCGTGCAGACCTGGGTGCGCACCGCCGGTGCCATCGACGCCGCCCGCAAGATAGTCAGTGTCCGCTTGTCCCCGACCGAAGCCGCGCTCGTGAAGGTGGGGCAGCGCGCCCGCACGTTCCCCGTCGAGTCGCGATCGTCGATGTATCAGGCACGCGTGGTGCGCATCACTCCGGAAGCCAAGGGTGTGCGCGCCGACGTCGAGCTGGCCGCGGTGGGCTGGCCCACGACCAAGGGCTATGTGGTGGAGATCGTCACCGACCATGGCGAGCTGCTCTCGGTGCCCAACGAGGCCATCATCGAGGAAGGCGGGACGCGCGTCGTCTATCGGCAGTCTGCCGACGGCCAGTACGAGCCGACGCCGGTGCAGACGGGCGTGCAGGGCGAGCTCTACACGCAGGTGACCGGCGGCCTGAAGGACGGCGATCAGGTCGTGACGTTCGGCAGCTTCTTCATCGACTCCGAGTTCAAGCTGAAGGGCGCCGCCCAGGCTCAGAAATGATCGGCCAGGTGCTCGCGCTCGTCCTGCGGTTCCGGCTCGCGGTGTGGGTGCTGCTTGCCGCGGCAGTCGCGGCCAGCGTCGTGGCGATGGGCCGCGCCCCACTCGACGCCATCCCCGACATCTCCGATCCCCAGGTCGTCGTCTACGTGAAGTGGCCGCGCAGCCCGCAGCTGCTCGAGTCGAACGTCACCGAACCGCTCATTCGCGCGCTGGCCGGGTCGCCGGATATCCAGACGATCCGCGGCACGTCGCACATGGGCTACTCGTTCATCTACGTGATCCTCGCCGACGGCGCCTCTCGCCCGCGCGTGCAGCAGCTGGTCACCGATCGAATCAACGCCATCAGGCCCCAGCTGCCGGCCGATGCCGTGGTGACGCTCGGCCCCAACGCCAGCAGCATGGGCTGGATCTATCAGTACGCGATCGTCGATCGCGAGGGGCTGCACGATTTGCGCGAGCTCCGGCTGATGAACGAAGGGCAGATCAAGTCGGCCTTGCAGGCGGTGCCCGGCGTGGCCGAAGTGGCGTCGGTGGGCGGCCTCGAAAAGCAATACCAGGTGAAGCTGTTTCCGCCGATGCTTGCCCGCACCGGACTGTCGCTCCAGCGCGTCGTCAGCACGCTGCGCGGCGCGTTCGAAGAGGTGGGCGGCCGCACTATCGAGGTGACCAACCGCGAGTACCAGCTTCGCGGCGTGATCGGCAGCGACAACGTGGCGGATCTCGAGCACCTCGTGATCGGGCGCGATCCGGCCGGCGCGCCGGTGCAGCTCAAGGATGTCGGCTACCTGCAGGTGGGGTACGACCTGCGGCGCAGCACGGCCGACCTCGACGGCACCGGCGAGGTGGTGGGCGGCATCGTGGTGATGGAGCAGGACCAGAACGTGCTCGCCGTCACCGGCGCCATCGAGCAGAAGCTGCAGGCGATTCGCGCGTCGCTGCCGCCGGGCGTCAGCATCCTCACCACCTACGACCGCTCCGCCTGGATCTGGGCCACGCTGAAGCAGTTCTTCGCCACGCTCCTCTCGGAGCTGATCGTGCTGATCCTGGTGACGGTACTCTTCCTGGGCAGCTTCCGCTCGTCGGTCGGTCCGATCGCGATCCTGCTGCTCAGCACGCTGTTTACCGTGCTGCCGCTCTCGGCCTTTGGCCAGACGATCAACCTGTTCTCGCTGGCCGGCCTGTGCATCGCCATCGGCGCCATCGAGGACGCCACCATCGTCATCGTGGAGAACTGCGCCGCCGAGCTCGCCGCCGCCGGCGCCATCGACGCCGCGCGCCGCCGGCAGGTGATTCTGCACTCGATCATCAAGGTGGCGCGGCCGCTGCTCTTCTCGCTGCTCATCATCGTGGCGTCGTTCCTGCCGGTGTTCTTCCTCGAAGCCCGCGAGGCGCGGCTCTTCGACCCGCTCGCCTACAGCAAGACGTTCGCGGTGGCGATGTCCACGCTCCTCACCATCCTGCTGCTGCCCATCGTGATGATGTGGGTGTTCGATCGCGAGCCGTCGGCGGGCCGCACGACTGGCGGCTGGCTCGGCCGCATCACGTCGCACCGTCCGCTGCTCGGCGCCGTCATCGTCGCGGCGGTGGTGCTGGCGGGAGCCGGCGCGCTGCGCGTGGCCGGGCCCGAGTTCCGGGTCGAGATTTATCAGCTGGCGGCGTTCATCGTGGCCATCGTGTTGGTGTGGGTGCTGATGCGCAGGTCGTCGGCGGTGGGCCACGACTACCAGCACAGCCGGCCCGTGCAGTGGTACGCCGCCTCGCTGCGCTGGACCATCCGCCATCGCTATGCGTTCACCGGCGCCGGCCTGCTCGTGGTCGTCGCCGCCGTGGTGCTGCTGCGCGGATTCGAGCGCGACTTCCTGCCCGACGTGGACGAGGGGTCGGTGCTCTACATGCCCACCACGCTGCCCGGCCTGCCGACCCGCGAGGCGGGCTGGATCGTCCAGCGCATGGACAAGCGCCTCAAGGCGATCCCTGAAGTGGAGCGGGTGTTCGCCAAGCTGGGGCGCGCCGACACGTCCACCGACCCGGCGCCGGTCTCGATGATCGAGACCACCATCATGCTCAAGCCGAAAGCCGCGTGGCGGCCCGGCATGACCAAAGACAAGCTGGTGGCCGAAATGGACGCGGCGATGCAGATCGTCGGCTACGTCAATACCTGGGTACAGCCGATTCGCGCCCGCGTGATGATGCAGACCACCGGCATCCAGACGCCGGTGGGGGTGAAAGTCAAGGGCCCCGATGTTGCCGAAGTCGAGCGCATCTCGCAGGAGCTCGAGGCGGCGCTGCGCGAAGTGCCCGGCACCAAGTACGTGCTCGCCGAGCGCATTTCGGAGGGCTACTACACCGACGTGCGCTACGATCTCGCGCGCCTGGCCGAACACGGCGTGACCGCCGAGGAGGCCATGCTGACCGTGCGCTACGGCATCGGCGGCGACAACATCGTCGGCATCAAGCAGGCCGACGGCACCGTGGTGCCGCTGGCCGTGCAGTACGCGCCGGAGTACCTCGACACGATCGAGAAGGTCCGCACGTCGCCGGTGATGACCGGCGACGGCACCGCCGTACCGCTCGGCGAGGTGGCCGACGTGTCGGTGCGCAAGCTGCCCGAGATGATCCGCAACGACAACGGCACGCTGGCCGGGTTCATCTACGTCGACATCTCGGGCGTGACTGCGACCGATTACGTCGAGCGAGCGCAGCGGGTGCTGGCGTCGAAGCTGCAGATGCCGCCCGGCTACAGCGTGGAGTGGACCGGCCTCTACGAGTACACGACGGCGGCGCGCACCCGGCTGCGGATCATCATTCCGGTCACGCTCGCGATCATCTTCCTGCTGCTGGTGTTCGCCTTCCACTCGGTGAGCGAGGCGTTCCTGGTGTCGATGTCGGTGCCGTTTGCGATGGCCGGCGGGGTGTTCCTGCAGTGGGCGCTCGGCTACGCCATGACGACCGCCGTCCTCATCGGCTACATCTCGGTGTTTGCCGTGGCGGTGCAGACCGGCATCATCATGGTGATCTTCATCCGCGAGGCGCTCGAGCACCGGCCCGCCGATCAGTCGTTTCTCGACGCGGTGGTGCAGGGCTCCACGGCGCGGCTGCGGCCGAAGCTGATGACCGTGGCGACCATCGTGCTGTCGCTCTCGCTCATTCCGCTGTCGTCGGGACCGGGCATGGAGATCATGAAGCCGATTGCCGCCCCCAGCATCGGCGGCATGGTGACGTCCACACTGCACGTGCTGTTCATGACGCCGTGCCTGTTCGTCATCACCGAGGACGTGAAGCGCTACCTGGCGCGCCGGCGCGGCGGCAGGGCCGGCGCCGGCGCGGGAGTACTGGTGGACGCCGAAACGGACGCGACATGATTCGCGGTTCCGCAATGCCTTTCTCTTCCGCAAGCCCGTGATGCTGCCGCGGGGCACTATCATTCGGGGAGTGCGGGCGCCGGCGCGTATCACGCTGCGGCCCGTCGCGCCGGGAAAGGACCCGGCCGGAAAGAGCGGGGCATGAGTCGGACAGCGGAGTGGATCGCGCTTGCCGCGATCGTGATGTTGGTGTCGGCGTGCAGCAGCTCGGCGCCGCAGGGCGCGATGAAGGAGATCCAGCACACGAAGGCCGGCGCGCTGGATCTCGTGCTGCTGGGGCCGTCGGATGCGCTGGCGCAGGGCAAGGGATTTGCGATTCTGGAGTTTCACGACAGCAGCGGCTCGCTCGTGGACGTCGGCGCCGTGAAGGTGAACGCCACGATGACGATGGCCGGCATGGCCCCGATGATCGGCGGCAGCGAGGTGAAGCCGACGCCGGCGCCCGGGCGCTACGAGATCGCCACCGACTTCAGCATGGCCGGCACCTGGCAGCTGGCTGTCGAGTGGGACGGCCCGAAGGGTCGCGGGTCCGCGCGGATGCCCGGCACGGTACGGTGAAGAGACGGGCCATTCTGACGACCCTCAGCGAAAATGAAGTGTGAGAATCCGCACGACATCGGCGGCGCTCCTCGGCGCGCTGCTCATGGTGAGTCCGGTGGCGGCGGGCCAGATCATTGGCGCACCCGTCCGATTCGACACCGCTGACGCGCTGAAACAGATCCTCAAGCGGGTCGAACCCAGCGTTCCTGCGGACCTCGTCGCCGCCAATCCTGGTGCCGTATTGGCCGCGGATGTCGTGGTCAGAGCGGACGGGACGGTTGAATCCGTCACGCTCGTGACGGGCCCAAGTGGGCTCGAACAGCCGTTCGTGGGGGCGCTAAAGCAATGGGTGTTCCGGCCGTTCCTGCGCAACGGACGGCCGGTCCGCGCGGTGGCGATGATCGATCTGGCGCTCGCCGATCCGCGCGAGGAAGCGTTTCGGAAAGCGTCGAACGACTACTTCTCCGCGCAGCTTGCGTGCGAGCGTGCCCTGTCAACCGACGCCCGAGGCGCCGAGCCCGTATGTCTGCAGGCGGTTGAGCGGAGCAGCGCGTTGGATGCGTCCAGGCGCCTCGAGCGGTCCAATGCGCTCGGGTATCACGGGGTCAGCCTCGCGGCCGCCGGCCGGGACGCTGACGCGCTGGGGCGATTCGAGCAGGCCATTGCCGCGCGCCAGAGCGCGTCGCGTGGGCAGCGCGGAGATGATGCCGTGGACGCCGGCATGGCCGGGTTGTTGGCGGCGGCCGCGGGCATGGAGGTTCGCCTGAATCGGCTGCAGGCCGCCGCCGTGCGGTACGCAACAGCGATTTCGATCCTCGAACGCGCTATTGCGACGCTGCCCGAGTGGCGCGAACGCTATCAGCCACAGCTACGCGATGTCATGGAGCAGGCCGCCACGGTGAAACGCGCGCTTGGCGAGTCGGTCGAGGCCGTCGCGCTCGAGAAGCGGGCCGCCGGCGTGGCAACGCCGCTCCCGGGGGCGATGCCCATGCGTCAGCTGCTCGGTGTCCTGGCGCTCGGCGTGACGGCGCCGGCATTGACCGAGGACGACGTTCGTCAATTGACCGCGCTGGTCCCTGCCGGGAAGAAGTTGTGGTTCCTCGCGGCGGATCAGGGTTTCGGAGACGGGGGCCGAATGCTCGTTGCCACGCTCTATCTGAATCCAGACGGCGTGCGTCCAGGCTACCGGTCGGGGCGAGCGGTGACGATGCGAGCCTCGTGGTCCCCGGGCACGGGGCCCGATGCGAAACGGAAATGGGAGCGTTGGATCGAGTCGCCGTACGTGCACGTGCCGCTCGCGGGTCGAGAGCCGGACGATGTACGCGGCAGCGACGACAGGAATCGTCCCGCACCGATTGCTCAGACGCCGGCCGAGGCACTCACTATCGAAGACGCGGCGGCCATCGTGATGCTCGTCCGACGGAGCGCCGATGCGTCTCGAAACAGTGGCCCTGGAGCCGTCTACACCGTCGTGCAGCCGTGGACGATCGACAACATCATGCCGTGGTCCGGCGGTGAGGTGTACGTAATCTTGCGCGAGAACGTCACCGTCACTGGCCCCGGGCAGCGCGTGACGCTGCGAAAGACCGGCGCTGAGTGGAAGATCGTCGAAATCCAGCCCTGGTAATCCACTTTCTCGACGACTTCTGCTCGATATTCGAACTATGCAGGTCTGCATAGTTCGAGCAATCGACCGGGCGCCCTGCGCTCGTATACTGTTCGTCCGCTACCTACTTAGCGAGCGTTTTCTTGAAGTGTGATGCCCGAGTTATCCGGCGAACGCGCTCCGGGCTCGCGGCTTAATGCTAGTGAGACAGACTACGTCGATGGATGCAGAGGACTATCCGATTAAGCATCTTGAGCAAATGGCCCGACTAGCGACCGCGTTGAAATCGTTGCCGGCCCAGGTGCTCGACCATTGGTACTCCTACGAGTCCTTCGGGTCATGGGCAATGACGTTGCGTTTCAGAGGCGTAGCGCTTCGGGTTCTGGGTGACGGCAAGGAGCGGCAGTTGGTGCTGCAGCGTTCGAAGTCTAAGAAGGCGCCGCACGACTGGGGTGAGACCATTTGGCGAAGTGCCGGCCCATCCGGTGAGAGTGTCGAACCGTCACAACTGATCGAGGCGATCCGTTCGGCTGTCGCCGCATAGTGGCGGATTCATGGAACGACGGCTCCGACCGCGGGCGACCGATCCCAAACTCGCCTAGGACAGGCCGCGGAGAGGAGCGTCAGTGTGCTGGCTAACCTCCGCTGCAGCCGAACTGCGGTCGTTGGGACAGAGAACCGGACGATCAGGCCGTCGAGGGTGCCGAGCTTCGGCCTGAACGGGACTTTCGAAGGTGTGTTCGTTTGCGAAAGTGAAGCGACCATGGTGAAGCGCTCCGCGTTGCTCGTCGGACTCGTACTGGTCAGTGTCGTGACTGTTGTCGTGCCGGCGCTGGGGCAGTGTGTTCAATTCGATGATCCAGCCGACATGTTCCGCTTGTCGGAGGCTGTGTTCCTGGGGACGGTGCAAGCGACGGAGCCGACGGGCGCGACCGGCTTTCACATCGTCATGCATCGGGCGCGGTTCAAAATCGAGCGCGTGTGGAAAGGCCGCTTGAAGAACGTCGAGACCCTCGGCACGGTCGAGGCGTTCCAACCCGGTCAGCGCTACCTTGTGTTTGCCAGCGTCGCCCACATCAAGTCGGGTAACTGGGAAGGTGGCCTGCAGACATCGAAAGAGTGTGGGTGGGCCGAACCGGAAGACGCAGCCGAGCGCAAGCTGCGGTGGCTCTCAGCCAACGCTGGTAAGGCGGCCTTCCGGAATCCGATTATCGTCGTGATGGCTGATGGTGTCCTGCTGTCGGCACAGGGCCTCGAGCGAGGCGGCAAGCGGATCCCCGTGCAGGAGTTGAGCGCAGCGCTCGTGGCGCTGCCTGTTCGCGCCTGGCCGTACGGGCGTGTTGTCTGGGAATCGGACAGCGGCTTGCGCGCCGCTGATTTCAGTGACACCAAAGACATCGAGCGGAATCATGCTGCCGTCGTGGCGGCGTTGATGAAGCTCGGAGTCTTCGTCGAGTGGCTGCCGTCCGCGTAGCAGTGGAGCGTCTCGGTGGCAACCTGGTCGGGCACATCTAAAGATGTGCCCCTACGAAAGATCACGGCGTCCAGATACGCGACGGACCGGCGCCCGCCAAGGCGAGCATCAGCTCGTTGAGGCGTTTCACGAAGCGCGCCGGGTCGTCGAGATGCCCGCCCTCGGCCAGCGTCGCCTGGTCGAACAGGATGTGGCTCCAGTCCGCGAACTTCGCGTCGTCGGTCTCCTGCTTCAGCCGCTCGACGATCGGATGCGACGGGTTGATCTCGAGGATCGGCTTCGACGCCGGCACCTGCTGGCCGGCGGCCTTGAGCATCCGCTCCAGGTGCGCGCTCATCCCGAACTCGTCGCTCACGAGACACGCCGGCGAATCCGTGAGCCGGTGCGTGACGCGCACGCCGCTGGCGCGGTCTTGCAGCGCCTTCTGCATGCGCTCGAGCAGCGCGCCTTGTTCGCCGGACGGCTGGTTCTCCTCGGGCGTCGGCGCCTCGCCGCCGATCTTGCTCAGGTCGAGGCCGGCCTTCGCCACCGACTGCAAGGGCTTGCCCTCGAACTCGTGGAGCGACGACACGACCCATTCGTCCACGCGGTCGTGGAGCAGCAGCACCTCGACGCCAAGCTTGCGAAAGATCTCGAGGTGCGGGCTGTTCTTCGCGGCGGCGTAGCTGTCGGCGGTGATGTAGTAGATGGCGTCTTGGCCGTCCTTCATCCGCCCGACATAGGTGGCAAGCGACACCGTCTGCGCGTCGGAGTCCTCGCGCGTGGACGAGAAGCGCAGCAGCTTGGCGATGCGCTCGGTGTTGGACGGATCTTCGGGGACGCCTTCCTTGAGCACGCGGCCGAACGCGGTCCAGAACGTTGTGTACGTCTCCGGCTGCTTGTCGCCAAGCTCTTCGAGCATCCGCAGAACGCGCTTCACCGCCTCGGTCCGGATCGCCTGCACGTCGCGTGACTGCTGCAGGATCTCGCGCGAGACGTTGAGCGGCAGATCGTTTGAGTCGATCACGCCGCGCACGAAGCGCAAGTACGCCGGCATCAGCTGCTCGGCGTCGTCCATGATGAACACGCGCCGCACGTAGAGCTTGATGCCGCGGCGGTGGTCTCGATCCCACAGATCGAACGGCGCCCGCTGCGGCACGTAGAGCAGCAGCGTGTATTCCTGCCGCCCCTCCACCTTGGCGTGCACGAAGGTGAGCGGCGGCTCCTGATCGTGCGCCACGTGCTTGTACAGCTCGTGGTACTGCTCTTCGGTGATCTCGCTCTTCGGCCGCGTCCACAGCGCCGACGCGCGGTTCACCTGCTCGTCCTCGTCGGTCGCGATCTGCTGCTTCGCCTCGGGGTCCCACTTTTCCTTCTTCATCAGGATCGGGACGGCAATGTGGTCCGAGTACTTCTTGAGGATCTCGCGCAGGCGGTAGCCGGAGAGCAGGTCGTCTTCCTCGGGGCGCAGGTGCAGGGTGATCTCGGTGCCGCGCGACGGCTTGTCCACCGTCTCCACCGTGAAGCCGCCTTCGCCGCGGCTTTCCCAGCGCACGCCGTGTTCGGCGCCCAGGCCGGCGCGCCGCGTGACCAGCGTCACCGTGTCGGACACGATGAACGCCGAGTAGAAGCCGACGCCGAACTGGCCGATCAGGTGGGCGTCCTTGGCGCGGTCGGCGGTGAGCTGCTGGAAGAACTCGCGCGTGCCCGACTTGGCGATGGTGCCGATGTGCTCGATCACTTCCTGCCGCGACATGCCGATGCCGTTGTCCGAGACGGTAATCGTCCGGGCGGCCGCGTCGTAGCCAATCCGGATCCTCGGGTCGGGGTCGCTCTCGAACAGCGCCCCGTCGGCCAGCGCCTCGAAGCGCAGCTTGTCGACGGCGTCGGACGCGTTCGAGACCAGCTCGCGCAGGAAGATCTCCTTGTTGCCGTACAAGGAGTGAATCATCAGGTGGAGAAGCTGGGTCACCTCGGCCTGGAAGCCGAGCGTTTCTTTGGTCGTCGTGTCGGTCATGCTCTCTCTATCTATACTGAATCGATGGATGATTCGGAAGCCGGGCGCGGCGTGGTCGACACGTTGCTCGAAAACCGCCGCGCGTTTCTGGCCTACCTGACGCGCCGGGTGGGGGACCGGGCGATGGCGGAGGACCTGTTGCAGGAAGCCTTTGCCAAGACTCTGGCGCGGCCGGACCAGGCGCCCGAGGGCGACGCGCTGGTGCCGTGGTTCTACCGGACCCTGCGCAACGCCGCCATCGACCGCTTCCGGCGGCAAGGCGCGGCCGATCGGGCGCTCGAAGCCTTTGCCCGTGAACTGGAGACCGCCGAGGCGGTGCCGGAGGAGACCCGGCACGAGGTCTGTCAGTGCATCAGCCGCCTGGCGACCACGCTGAAGCCCGACTACACCGACGCCCTCCTGGCCATCGAAGTCGAAGGGCAGGCGGTGAAAGCCTATGCCGAGCGGAAGGGGCTGACCGCGGGAAATGCCGCGGTGCGGGTGTTTCGCGCGCGCGAGGCGCTGAAGCAGCGGGTGGTCGAGTCGTGCGGCACCTGCGCCGAGCACGGCTGCCTGAACTGCACCTGCCAGGCGGCGGTGTAATATGCCGCGCCCTGCTGCGTCCTCCCAGTGATGACCGCCGCCAAGCTGCTGCCCATGGTTCAGGCTCCCGGAGCGATCGATCCCGTGTGCGGGATGACGGTGGACCCGGCCACCGCGAAGTTCTCCACCGAGTACGAAGGCACGCGCTACTACTTCTGCTGCGGCGGCTGCCTGGCCAAGTTCCAGGCGGATCCGGAGAGATTTGTACGTAGAGGCACATCTTTGGATGTGCCTGCCGCGGGCAGGTCTAAAGACCTGCCCCTACGAAAGCACGACGTCGAATACACCTGCCCGATGCACCCCGAGGTGCGGCAGATGGGGCCGGGGTCGTGCCCGATCTGCGGCATGGCGCTCGAGCCGGTCGAAATGACGGCCGAGGAGCCCGAGAACGAAGAGCTCACCGACATGACGCGCCGTTTCCGGGTGAGCGCGGTGCTGGCCGTGCCCGTCCTGGTGCTGGCGATGAGCGAGCGGCTGCCGTGGGTGCAGCTCGCCCTCGCCACTCCGGTCGTCCTCTGGGGCGGCGCGCCGTTCTTCGCGCGCGGCTGGCAGTCGATCGTCAACCGCAGTCCGAACATGTTCACGCTCATCGCACTCGGCGTCGGCGTAGCCTGGGTCTACAGCGTGGTCGCGACCGTCGCGCCCGGCCTCTTTCCGCCGTCCTTGCGCGTGCACGACGGCAGCGTGGGCGTCTATTTCGAGGCGGCCGCCGTCATCGTCGTGCTCGTGCAGCTCGGCCAGCTGCTCGAGCTGCGCGCGCGCAGCCAGACCGGCGCGGCGATCCGCGCGCTGCTCGGGCTGGCGCCGAAGACGGCGCGCCGGGTTCGCGCCGACGGGGCGGACGAGGACGTGCCGCTGGAGCACATCCACCCCGGCGATCGCCTGCGCGTGCGTCCAGGCGAAAAAGTGCCGGTGGACGGTGTGGTGCTCGAGGGCACGAGCGCAGTGGACGAGTCGATGGTCACCGGCGAGCCGATGCCGGTGGAGAAGAAAGCCGGCGACGCCGTGATCGGCGCCACGGTGAACGGCACCGGGTCGCTGGTGATGCAGGCGGAGAAAGTCGGTGCCGGGACGCTCCTGGCGCGGATCGTCGCCATGGTGGCGCAGGCGCAGCGCAGCCGCGCGCCGATCCAGAAGCTCGCCGACGTCGTGTCGGGCTACTTCGTGCCGGCGGTCGTCGCCGTCGCCGTGGTGACGGCCGCCGTCTGGGCCCTGGTGGGGCCCGAGCCGCGGACGGCCCACGCCATCGTCAACGCGGTGGCGGTGCTGATCATCGCCTGCCCGTGCGCGCTCGGACTGGCGACGCCGATGTCGATCATGGTGGCGACCGGCCGCGGGGCGTCCGCCGGTGTGCTGTTCAAGAACGCCGAAGCCATCGAGGTGCTGCGCAGCGTGGACACGCTGGTCGTGGACAAGACCGGCACCCTCACGCGCGGCAAACCGGCGCTGGCGGCGGTGGTGCCGATGCCCGGCTGGAACGAGACCGACGTGCTCCGTGTGGCGGCGTCGCTCGAGCGCGGAAGCGAGCACCCCTTGGCGGCCGCGATCGTCGAAGGGGCGTCGGCCCGCGGCATGGCGCCCCCGGCAGCCGACGCCTTCGAATCGCGCACCGGCAAAGGCGTGGTGGGGCGTGTAGACGGCCGCGCCGTCGCGCTCGGCAACCAGCGCCTGCTCGACGATCTGGGCGTCCAGGCGGGTGAGGCCGCGGCGCGCGCCGAGGATATGCGCCGCGAGGGGCAGACGGCGATGTTCGTCGTCGTGGATGGCGCCCTTGCCGGACTCGTCGGCGTGGCCGATCCGATCAAGGACACGTCTTCCGAGGCGATCAAGCAGCTGCACGCGGAAGGGCTCCGGGTGGTCATGCTCACCGGAGACAGCCGGACGACTGCCGATGCGGTTGCGCGCAAGCTTGGCATCGACGAAGTCATCGCCGAGGTGCTGCCCGATCAGAAGGCTGCCGTGATCGAGCGCCTGCAGCGCGAGGGTCGGGTGGTGGCCATGGCTGGCGACGGCATCAACGATGCGCCCGCGCTGGCGCAGGCACAGGTGGGGATTGCCATGGGCACCGGCACCGACATCGCCATGGAGAGCGCCGGCGTGACGCTCGTGAAGGGCGACCTCGGCGGCATCGTGCGCGCCCGGCGTCTGAGCCGTGCCACCATGGGGAACATCCGCCAGAACCTGTTCTTCGCCTTCGTCTATAACGCGCTGGGCGTGCCGATTGCCGCTGGTGTGTTGTATCCGGTGTTCGGTCTCCTGCTCAGCCCGATGATTGCCGCCGCGGCGATGAGCCTGAGCTCGGTGTCGGTGATCGGCAACGCGCTACGGCTGCGGCGGGCGGCGCTGTGAACACTATACTGAGATGACCATGCCGCGCCGGCTTTTCGCGCTCGCGTTGACGCTTGCCACGCTGTCGGCGCCGCTCACGCTGACGCTGTGCCAGGTGGAATGCGCCGATGCGGCGAGCCACGATCGGGCCGCCCACCACTCCTGCCACGAAGCGGCCGCGCCCGCCGCAGTTTCGATGACGGCCGTGCCGCACGCCTGTGGGCACACGGACCAGGAGCCGCAGAGCCTCGAGCGCGCGCCGCAGATGGCCGCCGCTCCACCTGCCATCGTGCCGGTCGCTGGCTGGACTCCCTCTCTCGTGGTCGTCGCGCGGGCCGTCCCCGCCGCGATCCAGCACAGCCCACCAGGTTCGTTTCAGCTCATCTCCCAGCTCCGCGTCTAGTCGCGTCTCCCACTCTCGTACGTAGAGGTGGACCTTCCGCCTTCGCCACGTCGGCTCGCGAAGCGAGCCGACAAAACCGCGTTGCTAGTCGGTCCGCGGCGCGGACCGACCCGGCGGACAAGTCAGGTCCACCTCTACGAAACAGCCACAAGAACAATGGGAGAGGACTATGTACGCTCGAGTACTTGGTGCGGCGCTGCTGCTATGCGCGGGCGCGGCGCGCGCGATGGCGCAGGAGCCTGCCGACCCGCACGCTGGCCACCAGACGCCGCAGGCTGGCCACACGGAACACGAAGGCCACGACATGTCGTCGATGGCGCGTGACGGCTCTGGCACGAGCTGGCAGCCGGACACGACGCCGATGTACGCGTTTCACACCACGCGCGGCGGCTGGCAGCTGATGGCGCACGAGAACCTGTTCGTGCAGTACCTGCACGAGTCGGGCGAACGCGGGGCCGATCAGGGCGGCAGCATCAACTGGTTCATGGGCATGGCGCAGCGGCCGGTGGGGCGCGGCCGCGTGCAGGTGAACGGCATGCTGAGCCTCGAGCCGTTCACCATTCCCGGCTGCGGCTATCCGGACCTGCTGGCGTCGGGCGAGCAGTGCGACGGCGAGGCGAATCATGATCGCCAGCACCCGCACGATCTCTTCATGGAACTGTCGGCGCGTTACGACGCTCCGGTGGCGCACGGCCTCCGCTGGCAGCTGTACGGCGGGCCGGCAGCGGAGCCGGCGCTCGGTCCCGTTGCGTTTCCGCACCGGTTGTCGGCGATGCCCAACCCGCTCGCGCCGATCGCCCATCACTGGCTCGACGCGACGCATGTCGCGTTTGGCGTCGTCACCGGCGGCGTCTATGGCGCCCGTTGGAAAGCCGAGGCGTCGGTGTTCAACGGACGGGAGCCTGACGATCAGCGCACCGGGTTCGATTTCGGCGCGCTCGATTCAGTGTCTGCGCGTCTCAGCTACCTGCCGGCCCGAGCCGTGGCGCTGCAAGTCTCGGCCGGACGTCTCGAAGAAGCCGAAGCGGGCGACGCAGGCGGCCCCCGTGTGGATGTCACCCGTATCACCGCGTCGGCGACCGTTCATGCCACTCTCGACAGCGGCGTGTGGGCGACCACGCTCGCGTGGGGCCGTAATGCCGAGGCCGATCACTCGAGCCACGCGTTCCTGGCCGAGACGAGCGTGACGCTGCGCGACCGCGACACGTGGTTCGGCCGGTTCGAGAGCGCCGGGAAGACCGGCCACGACCTCGATCTCTCGCCCGAGGACGACCGCTTCAGGGTCGCCAAGCTTCAGGGCGGCTACACTCGCTACCTGCCGCCGCGCCGGGGATTCGCCCCCGGCCTCGGCGCGGCGCTGTCCGCCGGGTTCGTGCCCGCGAATCTTCGGGCGATCTACGGGAGTCGGGTCAATCTCGGCGGTGCGATCTTCGTGACGGTGCGGCCGGCCCGGGCGATGTAATTTAGTACGCGAGGAATCTGCCATGAAGAGCTGGATTGCCGCTGTGCTGATGCTGTTCGCGACCGCTGCCGTTCCGCTGAAGGCCGTCGACGGGCAGCAGGAGAAGGTGGTCGGCACCGTGGCCGACGTGGACTACCCGCACATCGAAGTCGCGACCGGCGACAAGAAGACGGTGCTCATCATGCTCGACGCCAGCACCGTCGTGACGCGCGACGGCAAGAAAGTGCCCGATACCGATATCAAGGTGGGCGATCGCCTCACCGCCGAGACGACGGAGAAGGGCGGCATGATGATGGTGCGCACGCTCACGGTGAGCACGCCGAAGAAGTGATGCGGCTCGCGGGTATCGTCGCTCTGGTGGCTCTCGCGGCGCTGCCCGCGTCGGCGCAGGCGCCCGTCAAGGCCGTCGTGCCGGTGAGCACGCCGGCGTGGAGCAAGGGCATCCAGCCGCTCACTCGCGACAGCTACTACCACGCGATCGAGTGCGGCAAGCAGGGCGGAGCCCAGCCGTCGTGCGTCTTTTACGACGCGGAGCTCTGTAAGAACGACGACTTCGTGCTGTCGTTCTACTCGCCCTACAACCAGGTGGCCTACGAGGTGTGGGGCGCCGTCAGCCGCAAGCGGCCGGCGCCCACGCCCAATTACGCGGCGGCGCAGCAGACGCGTGTGGTCATCGGCATCACGCCGGTGCGTGGCGCGAAGAATCAGATCACCAGCCTGCTCGTGAAGCGCGGAGGCAAGACCATCGAGGCCGACACCCGGACGATCGACGGGACGTCCGGCAACTTCATCTTCAGCTTCCCGCCGTTTGCCCCCACGGCCGGCATTACCCTCGACATGGTCGGCAAGACCCGGACGCAGTCCTGCGTCCTCGACCGCACCGCCCTGTCGCGACTGAGGTAGCACGTGTGAACCTCCAGCCGGCCCGGGCGTAACAGGCGGGCATGAGAATCACCGCGCTCGCAGTGACCCTGACCCTGCTTGCCGGCGGAGTGCCGCAGGCGCAGGCGCCGGCGGCGGCGCCCACGTTCGACGTGTCCTCGGTGAAGCCCAACCAGGAGGGCGGGCCCTCCTCGGTGCGGGTGACGCCCGGCGGCATGCTCTCGGTCACCAACAACAACCTGCGGAACATCATCCGCAACGCCTGGAACATCACCAACGACCAGATCGTCGGCGGGCCCGACTGGATCGATTCGGATCGATTCGACATCACCGCCAAGGCCGCGAAGCCGTTTGCGCAGGAGGAGGCCAGGGCGATGTTGCAGGCGCTGCTCGCGGACCGCTTCGGGCTGGCCACGCACATGGAGACCCGCGAGCTGCCGGTCTATCTCCTCGTGCTGGCCCGTAAGGACGGTGCGCTGGGACCGCAGATGAAGAAGGCCGGCATCGACTGCGCCGCGCTCTTCGCGTCGGTGACCTCCGGCGGCAAGATGCCGGAGCGCCTGCCGAACGGCAACCTGCCGTGCGGCATCAGCGTGCGGGCCAATCAAGGACTCGTCACCGGGAATGGGGTCGCCATGGAGCAGCTGGCGCGCAACCTGGTGGGCGGCGTCGGCCGGATCGTCGTGGACAAGACGGGCCTGCCGGGCTACTACGACATCAACCTCACGTTCTCGCCCGAGGGCCCGCCGCCGCCACCGGGAGCGCCCGCGGGGCCCACCCCTGATCCAGCGTCGCCGTCACTGTTCACGGCCATGCAGGAGCAGCTGGGGCTGAAGCTCGAACCCGGTCGCGCGCCGATCCCCGTGCTGGTGATCGATCGCGCCAGCCGGCCGGCCGCCGACTGATCCGACGCTCCGCATCCGCACCGAGAAGGCAAACGTCGATCCGGCCCCCGGCTCGCTCACGACCGACAGCTTGCCACCCATCAGCGCCACCAGCCGCGCGCAGATGGTGAGCCCGAGTCCGGTGCCGCCATAGCGGCGGGTGCTCGATCCATCGGCCTGGACGAACGGCTCGAAGATGGCCGTCTGCCGATCCCTTGGGATCCCGATGCCGGTGTCCTGCACCTCGACGTGCAGCACGACCTCGTCGACGGATGCATCCAGCGAGGCGCGCACGCCAACGCGCACGAAGCCGGCGGGCGTGAACTTGATGGCGTTGCCGGCCAGGTTCAGCAGGATCTGACGCAGGCGCGTCTCGTCGCCGACGAGTCGCGTGGGCAGGCCAGGGTCGATGTCGTAGACCAGCTCCAGCGCGCGGGCGCTCGCCAGCGGCGACAGCAGGGCCCGCGTATGCTCGAAGCAGGCGCGGGCGTCGAACGGGGCCGGCTCGAGCCTGAGCGCTTCGGCGTCGATCTTCGCGAAGTCGAGGACGTCGTTGACGATCGAGAGCAGCCCGCGCGCGCTGGTGTCGATGATCGACATGTACTCGCGCTGCTCGTCGGACATCGGCGTATCGAGCACCACGGTAGTCATGCCCATGATGCCGTTGAGCGGGGTGCGCAGCTCGTGGCTCATGTTGGCCAGGAACTGATCCTTGGCCCGGCTCGCCCGCTCGGCGCGATCCCGGGCCGTCGTGAGCTCGGTGTTCAGCGTGGTGAGCGTGCCGGTCATCTCGTTGAACGCCACGGCCATCGTGGCGGCCTCGGAGCTGCCACGGACCGGCACGCGCCGGGTCCACTCACCGCGGGTGATCTCCCGCGCGGCGTCCACGACGTCGCGCAGCGGCCGCGCGGCGCGGCGGCTGAAGACCGTTGCGCCCGCCACGGCAAGCAGGAACGCCGCCGCGCCGATCCAGATCAGGCGCGTCT
>DASYRM010000087.1:0-2083 GCA_036004405.1 Vicinamibacterales bacterium | reverse complement strand
CCCGGGGCGAGATCGAGCCGGCGCTCCACGCGCTCGGCGGGGCCGTCGCCGGCTGGCAGACCGAGCTGCCCGGTGTCGGGATCGAGCGCGATGACCCGGGATCGATCACCATCGTCATCCCGCCCGCGCTGTCGGCCCGGCACGAGGCGCACTTCGCGATCGTGCTGGACGGGCTGCTCCAGGCCATCGACGACGGCGGGTGGCCTGCCGCGCCGGCCGCGCGCACGCTGGCGAAGTACGCGCTCCTCGCCGAGGCGGCCGCCGCGGTGTCGCCGCCTTCCGACTGAGCGCTTGGCCGGCGTGTCACGCACGCGCGGGTGCAGAAGAGGACGAGCAACGTGAGCGGCTCTGCATGGCGCATCGGTCTGGCGGCGTGTCTCGGCGTGCTCCTGCTCGCGGGGGGCGGTCGCGCCGTCTCGCAGCCGGCGGGCCCGAAGCCCACCACGCCGATCAGGCACCTGGTGGTGATCTTCCAGGAGAACCACTCGTTCGACGGGTATTTCGCGACGTATCCGGTGGCCGCCAATCCGCCCAATCAGCCGCACTTCCGCGCGCGGCCGGGCACGCCATCGGTCAACGGACTCACGCCGACGCTCATCGAGCGGAATCCCAACTCGTCCCGGCCCTTCCGGATCGATCGGACGCAGGCCTATACCTGCGACCAGGACCACGACTACACGGCCGAGCAGCGCGCGCGGAACGGCGGCCTCATGGACCGGTTCCCTCGCTTCGACGCGGCGGGGCCGACGAACGCCCGGCAGTTCTGCCACAAGGGCGACAACGGCCACTGGGACACGGTCATGGGGTACTTCGACGGCAATACCGTCACCGCGCTGTGGAACTATGCCCAGCACTTCTCCCTCAGCGACAATAGCTTCGCGACCATGTCCGGCCAGTCGACGCGCGGCGCGCTGAACCTGACGGCGGGCGATACGTCCGGCGTGCTCTGCGGGCCGAGAGCGTCCGTCTACGGCGACGTGCCGGAGTGCGGCGGCCCGGCCTCATCGACCGCCACGGCGGCGCCCACCAATGGCCGGCTCGCCACCTTCGTCGACGACACGGACCCCTTCTGGGACGTGTGCTCCGAGGGCAAGCCGGCGGCGCTCACCGGCCGCAATATCGGCGACTTTCTCACGGCGGCGAACGTGACGTGGGGGTGGTTCCAGGGTGGGTTCACGCGCACGCCCGACGGCAAGTGCTCGACGAGTCATCCGCTCGAGTCCTTCGACCGCGCGGTGGGCGTCGATCCTCGCACCGACCCGCTGAAGTTCCAGGACTATGTCCCGCACCACAACCCGTTTCAGTACTTCGCGTCCACGGCGAACCCGCTCCATCTGCCGCCGACCTCGGTGGCGATGGTGGGCAGGACCGACCAGGCGAACCACCTCTACGACATCACCTGGTTCTGGCAGGCGGCGCGAGCGGGGAACCTGCCCGCGGTGTCGTTCCTGAAGGCGCCGGCCTACCAGAACGGGCATCCCGGCAACTCGAACCCGCTCGACGAGCAGACCTTCCTGGTCGAGACCTTGAACCGGCTTCAGCAGCTTCCCGAGTGGCGCAGCATGGCGGTGATCATCGCCGCCGACGACTCGGACGGCTGGTACGACCACGCGATGCCGCCCATCGTCAACCAGTCGAATACGGCGCTCGACTTCCGCTGCGGCAGCCGCACCGACGGGCCGGGCGCCCGCTGCGGCTACGGGCCGCGCCTGCCGCTGCTGGTGATCTCGCCCTATGCCAAACAGAACTACGTGAGCCATGCCCTGACCGACCAGACCTCCATCCTGCGCTTCATCGAGGACAACTGGCTCCGCGCGCAGCGCATCAGCGAGATCTCCTTCGACAACTTCGCGGGCTCCCTCGCCGACATGTTCGACTTCTCGCGGCCGGTCATGCGCCGGCTGTTGCTGGATCCCAGCACCGGCCTGCCCGCGCGCCAAACTCGCCCTCGTCGTGTCCAATGAATTGCGAGTCGCGTGAAATGTCCGCTGGTCGTCGACCCTGGCGTGAAGCGCCCTGGAGCCAAAGACATGTCCACCACTGACATCGTTACCGACTACCTCGTCATTGGCACTGGTGCCAC
>DASYRM010000086.1:0-2512 GCA_036004405.1 Vicinamibacterales bacterium | reverse complement strand
CGAACAGGTCCTGGGTGACGAGCGCCAGGTGACGGTGCACGTCGCGCAGCCGGTAGTCGCGCAGGTCGCGGCCGTTGAGGAGGATGCGGCCCGCCGTGGGGTCGTAGAAGCGCGCGAGCAGGCTGATGAGCGTGGTCTTGCCCGCCCCCGACGGCCCGACGACGCCGACGTGCTGGCCCGCGCGGACGTCGAACGAGACGTCGGTCAGCACCGGCGTGGCGGGGTTGTAGCCGAACGACACCTGGTCGAAGCGCAGAGACGCGATCGGTTCGTCGAGTGCCACCGCTCCCCGGCGATCGCGGACGTCCGGTTTGGTGGCGAGGAGCGTGCGAATGCGCTCCACCGAGCTCCAGTTGCCCTGCCCTTCGATGAAGCGGCCGAAGGCGTTGTTGAGCGGACCGTGAATGGCCCGGATGGCCACCAGCGCTGCGACGAGCGACGGCATCGAGAGCCGTCCGGCCATGATCTCGAACCCGCCGGCCACGACCACCGTGACGACGCTCAGGCTGGCCGCCGCCTCGAGACCCACGTCGCCCAGCGCCTTGACGCGCGTCGCCGACACCAGGTGCTCGAAGTAGCGGCGCGCGGTGGTGATGCTGTTGCGGGTCTCCAGCTCCTCGCCCGCATAGATTTTGACCATGCGGATGCCCTGCACGAGCTGCAGCAGCAGGTCGGTCAGCCGGTAGCCGTGGCGGCGCGTCTGGCGCGAGCGGTGGCGCACCTGCCCCACGAGCCACCGCGTGGGCACCGCCCCGAGGGCGAGAATGGGCAGCGAGATCAGGACCAGGCGCGGGCTGAGCCACAGCGCGGCTGCGGTATAGGCGGCGGCCTGTGCGCCGAACACCGCCAGCTCCACGAACGACGACGCCACCGCGCGTGTCTTGGAGACGTCCTGGCGGACCGATTCGATCAGATCGCCGCGATGGCGCTGGTCGAAGAAGGCCACCGGGAGCCGGAGCAGATGCGTGATGAGCGTCTGCATCAGATCGAGCTCGATGAGGCGCGAGAGCTGTTGCATCGCCACCTGGCTGCCGTAGGCGGCGAGCGCGCTGGCGATGAACACGCCCAGCAGGAGTGCGGCGACCAGGAGAAGAGCGGTGCGCTGCCCGACGGTACCGGTCAGCATCGCTGCGACGCCGGTGGGCGTGGAGAGCACCGACGCCAGGAAGTCGCGGATGAGCACCACCGCGGCTACAGTTGCGCCGATCCGCAGCAGCGAGGTGACCGTGAAGCCGGCGATGAGCCAGCGGTGCGTCCGGGCGAAGTGGACCGCCTGCGACCACGCAAATGCGGTGAGCGAGGTCCGAGCCATCTCTGCAAGTAGCTTAGCCGCTCTTCCCGCATCCGCCCGGGCGAAGTGACCAGGTGCGAAGTCTCGTGAAGACGGGCGCAAAGGGGTTGGACGGGCCGCACCAGCCCGGCTACGCTTGAGCTCGCCCGACCCGCCCATGGCGCGCTCCTTCACCGACGTCCTTCGTGTCCTTTGCGTCGTCGCCGCTGTTGCCGCCGCCGGCTGCCGCGGCGCCTCGCCTGCCGGCGACGACCCGCGCGCGTTCTTTGCCGGCCGGACGCTCACCTATATCGTGGCCACCGAAGCAGGCGGCGGGTACGACACCTACGGGCGGCTGGTCTCGCAGTACATCGGCCAGCGTCTGGGCGTGCGGACGGTCGTCGTGAAGAACATCCCCGGCGGTGGTCACATCGTGGGGACCAACGAGCTGTACCGCGCACGCCCCGACGGCCTGACCCTCGGCATGTTCAACAGCGGCCTGATCTACGCGCAGCTCCTGGGCCGACCTGGGTTCCACGCCCGTCTCGATCAAATGAGCTGGATCGGAAAAGCCGGCGGCGAGCCGCGCCTGCTGGTGACATCGAAGCAGTCGGGATTTCGTTCGCTCGACCAGCTGCGCCGGGCGCGCCGCCCGATCCTGATGGCTGCAGGTGGTGTCGGCACCGAGGGTTACCTCGAGGCGACGCTGCTGTCCGAGGCGATCGGGCTGCAGACCAAGGTGGTGCTGGGGCTGGCCACGCGCGACGCGCAGCTCAGCATGATGCGGGGCGAGACGGAAGCGCAGTTCGTCTCCGCCAGCACCGGCCGTCCCCTTCTCGACGGCGGCTACGGCTACTCGATCATGCGTCTCGGATCGGGCGTCGGCGTGAGCGACGAGCTGCCCGATGCGGCCTCGGTGGTGACGACCGACGCAGGCCGGCGCCTGGTGGCGCTCATCCAGTCGGTCGTCACGCTCTCGCGCTGGACCGCCGGCCCCCCCGGGATTCCCGCCGAACGGCTGGCCGTGCTGCGCGCGGCCCACGCCGCGGCGCTGAGCGATCCGGCGTTCCTGGCCGCTGCGAAGAAGCTCGATCTGCCGATTCAGCCGATGGGCGGCGCGGCGCTGGCCGACGCCGTGGCGCGCGTCCTCCACCAGCCCGCCGAGACGCTGGCGCTCCTCAATGCGGCTGATTCTCGATAGCTTCGCGACCCTCGTCTTCGATCCGTCTCTGTGGCTCGTCA
>DASYRM010000085.1:0-27996 GCA_036004405.1 Vicinamibacterales bacterium | reverse complement strand
GTCGCAGCAGCAGCTGCAGGAGATGCAGCAGCAGATGCGCAAGGGTGGTCTGCCCGGGGGCAAGAAGAAGAAGGGAGGCCCGTGGGGCCTCATCAAGGCGAGATAGGAGTTCAGATGCTTTCGATTCGGATGCGGCGGATGGGGTCGTCGAAGAAACCGTTCTTCCGCGTGGTGGTGCAGGAGGCGCGTTCGGCGCGCGACAGCAGCTTCGTCGAGAACCTGGGGACCTACAGCCCGCGCTCGAAGCCGGCGCAGGTCGAGATCAACAAGGAGCGGTTGGCGCACTGGTTGAGCAAGGGCGCGCGCCCCTCGGATTCGGTGCGGACGCTGATTGCCAAGCACCTGACGAAGGATCTGTCGGCGGTCGTGCCGACGCCGGCGGCGCAGTGACGTCCGAGGCAGCGGGCAGCGCGATGCGCGCCGTGGTCGAAGTGGTGGCCCGTGCGCTGGTCGATCGGCCCGACGAGGTGCACGTCACCGAGTCGGAGCGACGCGGCATGACGGTGGTGGAGCTGTCCACGGCGCCGGGCGACATGGGCAAGATCATCGGGCGCCAGGGCCGCACGGCGGCCGCGCTGCGCACGCTGGTCTCGTTGACGGCTGAGCAGCAGGGCACGCGCGCGCAGCTCGACATCCGGGACTGACCGGGCGGGCCGTGCCCGACTGGGAGGCGATGGTACTGGTAGGCCGCGTCGCGCGGACACACGGCCTTCGCGGCCACGTCCTGGTGAACGCGGAGACCGACTTCGTCGCCGAGCGCTTTCACGCCGGCGCCCAGGTCTGGACCCGGGTGGACGGCCGCGAGCAGCTGCTGAGGGTCGTGGAGGCGCGGGTAGAGGGACGGCGGCCGATACTCGCCTTCGACGGGTACGCGAGCGTCGAGGCCGCCGCGGGATTGACGGGCGCGGAACTGCGGGTCCCGGAATCGGATCTGCTGCCGCTGCCCGAAGGCAGCTACTACCTGCACCAGCTGGTGGGGTGCCGGGTGGAGACGGCCGAGGGTGAAACGATCGGTGACGTGAGCCGGATCGACGGCGGCGCCGGCGCGGCGGTGCTGGCGGTTGAGGGAGCACGGGGCGAGGTGCTGGTGCCGCTCGTCCAGGAGATTTGCGTCGGCATCGACGTCGACGCGCGGCTGATTCGCGTGCGGTTGCCCGAAGGGCTGCTGGAGCTGAACGACACCCGCCGCGCGAAGCGCGGCAAGAAGATACTGTCAGGAGCCAGCCGGAGCCGAACGCGAAGGTAGCGGCGGAGGGTGGCTCCAGACATGAAGTTCGACGTCGTCACGATCTTTCCGCGGATGATCGACGCCGGTCTCGCGGAGGGAGTGGTCGGGCGCGGGATCGAGAAGGGGCTCGTGGACGTCCGGGTGCACGACCTGCGGACGTTCACCGCGGATCGGCACCGTACGGTGGACGACGTCGCGTATGGTGGCGGGCCCGGCATGGTGATGAAGGTCGAGCCGTTCGTGCGCGCGCTCCAGACGATTCGCGCGGATCGGGGCACGCCGGGGGCGGTGGTGCTGTTGTCGCCCCAGGGCCGGCGGTTCGATCAGGTCGAGGCGGGGCGGTTGAGCGGCCTTGGCCACGTGGTGCTGCTGTGCGGGCGCTACGAGGGGATCGACGAGCGGGTGCGGGAACTGGTGGCCACGGAGGAGCTGTCGATCGGCGACTTCGTGGTGAGCGGCGGCGAGATGCCGGCGCTGCTCGTGATCGACGCGGTGAGCCGGCTGGTGCCGGGCGTCGTGGGCGATATGGAATCGGTGGAACAGGATTCGTTTGCGCAAGGCATCCTGGACTACCCGCACTACACGCGACCGGCGGATTTCGAGGGCCGGCGCGTGCCGGACGTGCTGCTCTCGGGGCATCACGCCGAAGTACGCCGGTGGCGGATGAAGCAGGCGCTGCGGCGGACGGTGGATCGGCGCCCGGACCTGATCGACGAGGGTGCCCTGACCCGCGAGCAGCTGGATCTGCTCGGCGAGGCGATGGACGAAGAGCGAAGGAGACGGCAATGAGCGCGATTGAGACGGTGGAAAAGGCCCAGATGACCGAGCGGCCGGCGATGAAGTCGGGCGACACGGTGAAGGTGCACGTGAAGGTGCGGGAGGGCGACAAAGAGCGCATCCAGATCTTCGAGGGCATCGTGATCGGGCTGCACCGCGGCGGCGTACGCGCCTCGTTCACGGTGCGCAAGGTGTCGTTCGGCCAGGGCGTCGAGCGCATCTTCCCGCTGCACTCGCCCACGATCGCCAGGGTGGAAGTGATACGGTCGGCGCGCGTGCGCCGCGCCAAGCTGTACTTCCTGCGCGATCTGAAGGGCAAGGCCGCGCGCATGAAGGAGACCAAGCGGACCTGAGGCTCGATGGTCAAGGTTCGCGCGACGAGGAGCCTCGAAAACGCCCTGCGGCGATGGGGCTTCCATCTCGTCGCCGGTTGCGACGAGGTCGGCCGGGGCTGCCTGGCCGGTCCCGTCGTGGCCGGGGCCGTCATTCTCGACCCCGGCCGGCACATCCCCGGGCTCTTCGACTCCAAGATGACGACGCTGCTCGAGCGTGAGCGGCTCTACGAGGTCATCACCCGCAAGGCCCTGGCCTGGGCCGTCGCGTCGTCGCCCCCGAGCGAAATCGACCGCATCAACATCCACCGCGCCTCGCTCGACGCGATGCGCCAGGCCGTCGGCATGCTGGTGCCGCTGCCCGACATGGTGGTGGTGGATGCCTTTCGGATTCCCGATCTGCTGATGGCGCAGGTTGGCGTGGCGAAGGCGGACCGCAAGGTGAGTGCGGTGGCCGCCGCGTCGATTGTCGCCAAGGTCACGCGCGATCGGGAGATGCAGCGGCACCACGAGGCCGATCCCCGCTACGGCTACGACCGCCACAAGGGCTATGCAACGGCGGAGCACCTTGCGGCCGTGGCCCTCCATGGCTATTCGCCGCTGCACCGGCGGTCGTTCAAGCCCGCGACGCTGTTTGATACGATGGAGTGACTTTCACGACCGAATGACTCGCACGATGCGTCGCTTCATTCCCTGCTCCCCCGCAGCGTGGCCGTAGATCGAGGATCGGCCGTCAGGAAAGCCGAGGAACTCGTTCGCGAGGGCAAGATCGACCTCGCGATCGAGGAGTACCTGCGCCTGGTTGACGACCAGCCCGGCGACGTCGGCGCCGCCAACGCGCTCGGCGATCTCTACGCCAAGACCGGCAACCGCCCCGCGGCGGTGGCGCAGTTCGTCCGGATCGGCGACAACCACCGCGATTCGGGCTTCGTGCCCAAGGCCGTGGCGTTCTACAAGAAGGCGCTCAAGGTGGATCCGGCGAGCGACCACGCGCTGTCGCAGCTCGCGCATATTGCGGTCGAGCAGGAGCTGTTCGCCGACGCCACGCTGTACTTGAACCGCCTGCTGCAGCGGCGGCGCGAACAGAACAACGAAGCTGGCGTCGCGGAGTGCCTGGTGCGTCTGGGGAGCTTCCCGACCGCGACCGCCGAGGCCAAGATGGCGGCGGCCAAGGCCTCGGCGAACCATTTCACGCCCGAGCAGACGGCCCGCCTGTGGCTCGACGCGGCGGATGCGCTCGAACGGGCTGGCCGCCCTCGCGAGGCGGTGGACGTGCTGATGCAGGCGTCGAGCGTCGATCCCGGCGATGCCGCGCTGCGCCGGCGCGTCGCCGAGGCCTGCGCCGCCACCGGCCAGATCGAACGCGCCCATGCGTTCCTGTCGTTCGAAACCGCCGGCGATCATCCGGACCTGCTGCTGGCGCTCGCGGAGCAGGCGCTGACCGACGGGCGCGACGACGACGCACGACGGGCGCTCGAACACGTCATGACGGTGGCACCCGACCGGCGTGTCGAAGCCGAGGCGATGCTGGCGCCGCTCACCAAGAACGAGGACCCCGCGCCGCCCGCGGAGGCGACCCCCGACGACTTCATTGCCGTCGATATCGATGAACCGTTGGACGTGCCGGCGGCGTTCGGTTCGGGCGCGGACGAGACGCTGGCGGATGTCGAAGCGGCGCCGGCAGTGGAGCCCCAGCCCGAACCGGAGCCCGAACCCGAACCGGAGCCCGAACCCGAACCCGAGCCGGAGCCCGAACCCATCGCGGAGTTCGTGTCGGAACCGGAGCTGGAACCCGTGGTGGCGATCCCGGCCGAGAGCGCGCCTTCCGCAGGCTCGAGCGAGTCCGAGTGGTCGGCGCTGCTTGGCGAGACCGGCGAGGAAGACGCGGAAATCGAAGTCGTGCAGGCGTCCTCCGAGGACGCCGTCTTTATCGAACCCGAACCGGAGCCCGAACCAAAGCCGGAGCCGGAGCCGGAACCCGAGCCCGCTGTGGAGGCTGCGCCCGCGGTCGCGGCCAGCCAGGCTGATCTGGAGATCATCGCCGCGCTGACGACCGCCGCGCAGAATCCCACGCTGCAGTTCCAGGCGTCGGCACAACTCGGACGCCTGCTGCTGCGGCTCGGCCGGGTGCGCGACGGCATCGAATGGCTCGAGCGGGCCACGCACGCCGCGACGACCGCACGCGAGCAGCGTCTCGACGTCATGTACGAATTCGCGGACGCTCTCGAGCGCGTCGGCGAGCGCACGCGGGCCCTCGACGTGTTCGCCGATCTCGACTTCGACGCGGCGTCCTTCCGGGACGTGCCGGAGCGCATGGCGGCCCTGCGCCGCGCGCTCGGGGAGGGCGGCGCCACGTGATGCCGTTGCTCCTGGCGGCATTCTTTCTCGAAGTCGGGTTCGTGCTCCTGGTCGTGCCCTGGTCCTCGTATTGGGACCGCAACTTCTTCTCGCAGGCCTGGCCGCCGCTCCACGCGGTCCTCACGAGCAACTACGTCCGCGGCGCCATCTCCGGGCTCGGGATCGTCAACGTCCTGGCCGCCGTCGGCGTGATTGCGGAGCTCTTCGACGGCCGCCCGGGGTCCTCCAGGGTGACGCCCCCCGCTCCACCCCCAGGTCCACCCTCATGACGCCGGTCGTCTGCCTGATCACCGACCGCGCGCGCGGCGCCGGCGGGGCAGACGGTGCCGTCGAGCGTGTGAGATGGGCAGCTCGGGCAGGCGTGCATCTGGTGCAGGTGCGCGAGCGCGATCTGGACGGCGGCCCCTTGACCGCGCTGGTGCGCCGGTGTGTCGAAGCGGTGCGCGGGTCGCGCGCTCGAGTGCTGGTGAACGACCGCCTTGACGTCGCCTTGGCTGCCGGCGCCCACGGCGTGCATCTGCGAGCCGATTCGATGCCGGCACCGACCGTGCGGGCGCTGTGCCCTCCGGGGTTTCTGGTCGGGCGCTCGGTGCACGCGCGCGACGAGGCGGTAGCGGTGGCGGCGGCCGGCGGCCTCGACTATCTCCTGTTCGGGACGGTGTTTCCGACGTTCTCGAAACCGGGACGCCCGGCGTCGGGGGTGACCGCGCTGGTCGAGGTCGCGGCGGCAGTTACGATTCCGGTGCTAGCGGTCGGCGGCGTCACGCCCGATAACGTCGGCGAGGTGGCGGCGGCTGGTGCCGCGGGGTTCGCCGCGATTGGAATGTTTGCGGCCGATTCGGAGGCCGCATTCGCGCAGTCGATGGCGGCCGTGACGTCGGCATCCAAGGCCGCGTCGAGACCCTGACCCATGTCGAACAGCCCGCTCCTGGATACCTTCAAACGCGGCGAAGTGAACCGCGAGCTGAAACTGCTCGCCGCGCAGGCGGTGGTGGCCCCACGCGCCGAGGAGCAGATCGAGCTGCTCGTCATGCTCAGCGGAGACCCCGATCCCGAGATTGCGGCGACCGCCGAACAGACTATCGCGAAGATTCCGGCGGCGCAGCTGGCGGCCCACCTCGCCGGCGTGTCGGCGGAAGCCAGGGAGCGGTTCGCGGCGAAGGGCATCCAACCTGCCGCCGTGGCCGACGCCGGCGACGCGCCGCTCATCGACGCGAGTCCCGAAGTTGAAGAAGCGCCGGCAGAGGAAGAGCAGCTGTCCGCGCTGCAGCGCATCGCCAACATGAACGTGGCCAAGCGCATCGCGCTGGCGATGAAAGGCAACCGCGAGGAGCGCGCCATCCTGATCCGCGACCCGAATCGCATCGTCACGGCCGCCGTGATGAGCAGCCCGAAGATGAACGACACCGAAGTGGCGGCCATCGCCAAGATGCAGAACGTCTCGGAAGACGTGCTCCGCACCATCGCCCACAACCGGGCGTGGCTCAAGAACTACTCGGTCGTGCTTGCGGTGGTGAAGAACCCCAAGACGCCCGTGGCGCTGTCGATGAACCTGATGGCGCGGCTGAGCGAGAAGGACCTCAAGCTGCTCTCCACCGACCGCAACGTCCCCGACGCGCTCCGGGGGCAGGCGCGCCGGAAGATCACCGGCAACGACAAGTAGAGGGCGGTCTTCAGACCGCCCTGCGGCGCTCAGCGCTTCTTCTGGCGCGGCGCCGGGGCGCGCCGCTCGGCCGCGGGCGGTTTCTGTTTCGGCGTCCATTCCTTCCGGAGCTCGTTGATCCCCTCCATGAAGACCGACGCCTTCTGACGATCCTCCTCGGAGGCGATCGTCTTGAGCAGCGCGATGGCGTGCGCGAAGTCGTGGTCGATGGTCTGCTTCGTCGTCTTGAAGTAGATGCGCCGCAGCTCGGCCAGCGCGGCGGCTGGATCGGCCGCGGCCGCAGGCTTCTTCTTCAGCGAGCTGAGGGCGACGAATCCCAGATCGTCGTCGGTATCTCGAGGCACTAGCGAAACCTCGTTTGAGAGCCAATCGTCAACCGACGCAGAGCCTCGGTTTCGCTAGGCCTTCGGCCAGTATCTTCATGGCCCTGCTTCGCAGGGCCTGGCGTCTCCAATGGCCGTCGAAGGGGTGTGGTTCTTGTCATTGTCGCCATTGGAGACGCTAGTGGTTGCGGTGCCGGCGGAGGAGCGGCTGGAGCTCCGCGAGGCTGCGGGTGTTGAGGATGTCCTGGCGCGTCGCCCATCCGCGACGGGCCATCTGGATGCCCCACTGCACCCAGTCGAGTGCCGGGAGGAAGTGGGCGTCGGACGACACCACGAGCCGCGCGCCCTTGTCGAGCGCCAGCTTCACGTGGCCGTCGTTCAGATCCAGCCGTTCGATCTGACTGTTGATCTCGAGCGCCACGCCGGCGGCCGTGGCCGCCGAGACCACGTCGTCCATGCGGACCTTGATCGCCTCGCGCTGCAGCAGGCGCCGGCCGGTGGGGTGTCCCAGCACGTCTACCCAGCGGCACTCGATCGCGCGCAGCACCCGGTCGGTCATCTGGGCTTCGTCCTGAGTGAAGTGCGAGTGGATCGACGCCACCACGATGTCGAGCTGGGCCAGACAGTCGTCGGCGAGATCCATCGATCCGTCGGCCAGGATGTCGCACTCGATGCCGGCCAGCAGCGTCAGCCCTTCGAACCGGCCGTTCAGGGCGCGGATGCGCCTGGCGTGCTCCAGCGCGCGCCGCTCGTCGAGCCCGTTGGCCATCGCCAGCGACTTGCTGTGGTCGGTGATGGCGATGTACTCGTAGCCGAGACGGTGCGCGGCCGCGGCCATCGTCTCGAGCGTCTCGCGCCCGTCGCTCTCGGTCGTGTGCATGTGCAGGTCGCCGCGCAGATCCCCGCGCGTGACGAGCGACGGCAGCGTGGCCTGCTCGGCCGCCTGCAGCTCCCCACGGTGCTCGCGGAGCTCCGGCTCCACCCACCGCAGGCCGAGCGCGCTGTAGATGCCTTCCTCGGTGTCTCCGGCCACGCGCGTGGCATCGTCCACGCGGAACAGCCCGTATTCGTTGAGGCGGTAGCCGCGCTGCAGCGCCCGGTCGCGCAGCTCGATGTTGTGCGCCTTCGAGCCGGTGAAGTACTGCATGGCGGCGCCGCGGCTCTCGGGCTCCACCCGGCGCAGGTCCACCTGGAAGCCGCCGCGCATCCGCACGCTCGACTTGGTATCGCCTTGTCCGAGCACGCGCTCGACGCGCGGGTGGGCGACAAACGCGGCCATCATGGCCTCGCCCGTGCCGCCGACGCAGAGCACGTCGATGTCGCCGCAGGTGTCGCGGCCGCGGCGCAGGCTGCCCACCGGGATGAACTCGGCGTCCGGATCGTGCGCCCGCAGATGGCTCAGCAGCTCCTCGCACACGGCCGCCGTATCGGCCAGCAGGTGGCGCCCCTGATCCCGCTGCCGATCCTCGACCGCCTTGAGAATCTGCGCTTCCTTCTTCGCGCCCATCCCCGCCATCTCACGAATGCGACCGGCGCGGGCAGCGGCCGCCAGCTCGTCGAGGCTCGTGACGCCGAGCGTGGCATGCAGCCGGGCCACGGTCTTGGGGCCGACGCCCTGCAGGCGCAGGAGGTCGAGCATCGTCGGCGGAAACTCCTCGAGCAGCCCGCGATGGTAGGTGGAGGCGCCGGTATCGACGAGCTCACGAACGCGGGCAGCCAGGTCCTTGCCAATCCCGGGAATGCCGCGAAGCTGTGCGTCGGTCATGCGCGCGAGCGCCTCGCCCGTCGTGGCAATGGTGTCGGCCGCCGAGCGGTAGGCCCGGATCTTGAACGCGTTCTCGCCCTTGATTTCGAGCAGGTCGGCGATCTCGCCGAGCACCTGCGCGATCGACGCGTTATCCACGGGTGAGCCCGTGGCGCTCGAAGGTGAAGTCGATCACGCGGGCGCCCCCGGCGGCGAGCGCCTCGCGGATCCCTGCGGCCGCGTCTGGCGGTCCGTAGCAGAACAGGCACCCGCCGCCCCCCGCGCCGCAGACCTTGGCCGCCGTGGCGCCAGCCCCGCTGGCGCGTGCGATCAGATCGTCGATGGCCGGCGTGCTCACGCCGGGGGCCAGGCGCTTGCGGTTTTCCCACTCCTCGGCAATGGCGCGGCCGGTGGCGTCCCAGTCGCCGCGCACGAGCGCCCCGCGCATGGCGACGGCCGTATCCCGGATGCGCTCGAAGCAGTCGAATACGTGCTGGTCGCCGTCGATGTGCTTCTTGGTGATCTCCCAGTTGTTGGTGCCGGAGAAGTGCGGCTCGCCGGTATAGCAGAGGACGATGCGCCGGTTCAGCTCCTTCAAATCGACATCGAGCGGCACCCGGTGGATGCCGTCCACCTCGAGCTCGAGCGCCGCCAGACCGCCGTAGAGCGCCGGCCGGTAGTCCTGCAGGCCGGTGGGCACCTGGATGGTCTGGGCTTCGACGTTCATGGCCACCTGCAGCAGCGCTTCCGGCTCGTAGTGCTCGCGCTTCCATTCGGCCAGCGCGGCGCAGACCGCCACGTTGAGCGCCGAGGAGCCGGCCAGGCCGGCACCGGCCGGCGACTCCGACGAGGTCGTCAGCGTGATGCCGCGCGCGCCGAAGAACGAGGCCAGGAGAGACAGCAGTCGGAGACGGGGCTCGTGCCGCAGTGCCGCCGGGTCGTCGGCTTCCACCGTGACGCCGGTGTCCTCGGAGCGCAGGACGATGCGCGTGTCGCCCCGCGACTCCACCCGGGCGCGGGCGCGCACGCTGATGGCCGCGTTGATCGTCTGCGCGCCGGGATGGAAGAGATAGAGGGGCCAGATGTCGATCGTGCCGCCCGCGAGATCGATTCGGGTCGGCGCAGAGGTCTCGATGCGCACCGCGCAATTATAATGACGGCGTGCCGGGGTCCTTGCGACGCGAGATCGGGCAGCTGCTCATCGGGAGCCTGCCGGGGCAGACCATCACCGCGGAGATCAGGTCGCTGGCGCGCGAGTTCGAGCTCGGCGGCGTCATCCTCTTCGGGCGGAACATCGAGGCGCCGGAGCAGGTGGCCGAACTCGCCCACGACGCGCAGCAGCTCGTGCCGTCGGTGCCGTTGTGGGTGAGCGTGGACCAGGAGGGCGGCCGTGTGGCGCGCCTCAAGGCGCCGTTCACCGAGTGGCCGCCGATGGCGGTGCTGGGCCGCCGGGGGGACGAAACGCTGGCGCGCCGCTTTGCGGCGGCGCTGGCCGCGGAGCTGCGGGCGGTCGGCATCACGCTGGATTACGCGCCGGTGCTCGACATCCACAGCAACCCGAACAACCCGGTCATCGGCGATCGGGCGCTGTCGGCAGACGCGGCGATGGTCGCGCGCCTGGGGGCGGCGATCGTCGACGAGCTGCAGCGGCACGGGGTCGCGGCGTGCGGCAAACACTTCCCGGGGCACGGCGACACCTCGGTGGACTCGCATCTCGAGCTCCCGCTGGTCGAACACCCGCCGGATCGCATCCGTCGTGTCGAGTGCGTGCCGTTCGCTGCCGCCATCAAGGCCGGCGTGGCCTTCATCATGACCGCGCACGTGCTGGTGCCGTCGCTCGACGAGGAACGGCCTGCCACCTTGTCGCCGCGCATCGTGCAGGCGATGCTCCGCGAGGAGCTTGGCTTCGGGGGCGTGATCCTCAGCGACGATCTCGAGATGAAGGCGATTGCCGCCACCTACAGCGTGCCCGACGCGGCGGTGCAGGCGATTGCCGCCGGCTGCGACGGGCTCCTCATCTGCAGCGGCAACGTCGAGGTGCAGGCGGTGACGCTCGAGGCGCTGGTGCACGCCGTCGAGGACGGGCGGATTCCGTTCAAGCGCCTCGAGGATGCTCAGAAGCGCCTGCGCGCGGCCAAGGAGCGCCTGCTCGCGCAGTCCGTATCGGCAGGGCCGTCGCAGGCCCGGCTCCGCCAGGTGCTCGGCTGCGACGCGCATCGCCGGGTGGCCGACGACATGGCGCGCGACGCCTAATGGTGAGACCGCAAGCGCTCCGCCCGGGCGATCGGATTGCCGTGGTCGCGCCGGCCAGCGGGTGCACGCCGGACGAGCTCGAGCGCGGCGAGGCGGAACTGCGGCGCCTCGGCTTCGACCCCGCCCACACTGACGCGGTGTTCGAACGGTCGACGTTTTCGGCCGGGTCGCCCGACACTCGCGCCGCGGACTTCATGCGCGCGTGGGCGGATCCCGCGGTCAAGGCCCTGGTGGCGCTGCGGGGCGGCTACGGGAGCGCGCAGCTGCTGCCGCTCCTGCACCATCTCCGGCCCGCGCTCGCGCCCAAGCTGTTCATCGGCTATAGCGACACCACCGCGCTTCTGAGCTGGCTCACGTGCGCCAGCGGCGTGGCGGCGCTGCACGGCCCGATGATCGACGCGCGGCTCTCCAAAGGGGCCGAAGGCTACGACGAGCGATCGTTCGTGAGCGCCGTGCGCGGCGAGTCGGGTGTCGAGCTCGTCCCGCCAGGCCTCACGACGCTGGCGTCGGGTGAGGCGATGGGTTTTCTGTTCGGCGGCACGATGGCCATGCTGGTGGCGTCGCTCGGCACGCCCTACGCGTTCATGCCGCCGGGGGAGTGCATCCTGTTTCTCGAAGACGTGAACGAACGCCCGTTCCGCATCAGCCGGATGATGACGCAGCTGCGCCAGGCTGGCGTGCTGGCGCGGGCCAGAGCCCTGATCTTCGGTGCGATGCCGGGCTGCGACGAGCCGGACGGGCGCGTGACGGCCGCCGATGCCATCCGCGAGGCGACGCAGGATTTTCACGGTCCGATCCTCTTCGGCTTTCCGTCGGGCCACACCGCGGGCCCGTGCTGGACGCTGCCGCTCGGCGCCCTCGTCCGCGTGGTCGGCGCGCAGTCGCCCGCACTCGTCGTTGAAGAGCCGGCTGTGGAGCCTGCCCGTGTCTGACGCGAAGCGCATCCACCTGATTGGCGTGTGCGGCACCGCCATGGCCACGCTGGCGGCGCTGCTCAAGCAGCGCGGCCACGACGTGCGCGGATCCGACCAGAACGTCTATCCGCCGATGAGCGACTTCCTCGCCACCGAAGGCATCCGTGCGCTGAGCGGCTATTCGGCCGACAACCTGACGCCGGATCTCGACCTGGTGGTGGTCGGCAACGCGATCTCGCGTGGCAACCCCGAGCTCGAAGCGGTCCTCGAGCGCCGCCTGCGCTACTGTTCGCTGCCCGAGGCCATCCGCGACTTCTTCCTGTGGGGGGCGGCGCCCGTCGTGCTGGCGGGGACGCACGGCAAAACCACCACCACCTCGCTCACCGGATGGCTGCTCACCGCCGGAGGGCTCGATCCCACCGTGCTCGTTGGCGGCGTGGCGCTCAACTTCGGGCCGGGCGGGTCGAGCTATCGCGTGGGCGGCGGCCGCCATTTCGTGATCGAAGGCGACGAATACGACAGCGCGTTCTTCGACAAGACCGCCAAGTTCCTCAAGTACCTGCCGGATGTGGCCGTCGTGAACAACGTGGAGTTCGACCACGCCGACATCTACGCGGACCTCGACGCCGTGCGTCTGGCCTTCCGGCGGCTCGCCACGCTCGTGCCGCGCAACGGCCTTCTGCTTCTGGGCGCCGACAGCCCGGACGCGCTGGCCCTGCAACGCTCGGCCGTGAGCCCGGTCGAGACGTTCGGGCTGGACGAGGGCGTCACCTGGCGCGCGGTCGGCGTCTCGCATCGCGACGGGCTGACCCACTTCGACGTTCACCGTGACGGCCGGCCGTTCGGCCGCTTCGCATCGCCGCTGCTCGGCGCCCACAACGTGCGCAATGCGCTGGCGGCGGTGGCGGTGGGCGCGCGCGCCGGCCTGAGCGCCGTGGCGCTGGCCGAGGGGCTGCGCGCCTTCAAAGGCATCAAACGCCGGCTCGAGGTCGTGGGCGAGCAGCGGGGCGTGACCGTCTTCGACGACTTCGCCCACCATCCGACCGCGGTGCACGAAACGCTGGCGGCGCTCAAGACCGGCTACCCGGGTCGCAAGGTGTGGGCGGTGTTCGAGCCGCGCTCGGCCTCGTCGTGCCGGCGCGTCTTTCAAGACGACTTCGCCCGTGCCTTTGGCGGCGCCGACGAGGTCGTGATTGCAGGTGTGTTCCGCTCGTCGCTCCCCGAGGCGGAGCGGCTGTCGGCCGAGCAGCTCGTGTCGGATCTCGAGCGGGCCGGGCGACGCGCGCGACACATCGCGGCCGTGGACGACATCGTCCGCACGGTTGCCGATGAAGCGGGGAGCGGCGATCTCGTGGTGCTGATGTCGAACGGCGGGTTCGGCGGGATCCACCAGAAGCTGCTGCAGGCACTCGCCGCGTGACCACGCCCCGGATCCGCGAGGCCGGGGACTCGGCAATCGTCGTCGAGCTCGGCGACGGGATCGATCCGGCCGTGAACACCCGTGCGATTTCGATCGCCGCGCGCCTGCGCGCCGCCCCGCCCGCGGGGGTGTCCGACGTCCTCGCCACGTTCCGCTCCGTGGCCGTGTTCTTCGACCCGCTGACGACCGATCTCGATGCGCTCAAGAGGCAGGTCCTGGCGCTGCCGACCGATACGACCGGCGCCGACGAGCGTGCCGTGGTCGAAGTGCCCGTCGAGTACGGCGGCGAGGCCGGCCCCGATCTCGACGCCGTCGCGGCAGGCGCGGGGCTCTCACCAGCCGATGTCGTGACCCGGCACGCGGCGCGGGAGTATCGCGTCTACATGGTGGGCTTTCTGCCCGGGTTCGCGTACCTCGGAGCCGTGGACGAGTCGATTGCGGCGCCGCGCCTGGCGTCCCCGCGCCTGCGCGTCCCGCCCGGCTCGGTCGGTATTGCCGGCCGGCAGACAGGCATCTACCCGCAGGCGTCCCCCGGCGGCTGGCAGATTGTCGGCCGCACCACCACGCGGCCGTTCGATCCACACCGATTGCCGCCTTCGCTGTTTGCCCCGGGCGATCGCGTGCGCTTCGTCCCGGTGCCGCCCGGTTCGCTCGGCTCGTTCGACGCGGCGTGGACCGCGCGAAGCGGGGCGTTTGTTCTCGTACCGGGCGTGCGGGCGGTGACCATCGTGCGCCCCGGGCTCATGACCACCGTGCAGGACGGCGGCCGCCCGGGGCATCAGCACGAGGGCGTACCGGTGAGCGGCGCGATGGACGCGGCGTCGCTGCGTGATGCCAATCGCGCGGTGGGGAATCCGCCCACGGCCGCCACCCTCGAGGTCACGCTCGGAGGCGTCGAGCTGCGGCTGGAGCACGCCGGCGTGATCGCCGTCGCCGGCGCCGATCTGGCCGCCACGCTCGACGGTCGCCCGGTGCCGCTGGGCACGGGCGTCGAGCATGCGGCTGGCGGCGTCGTCAGATTCGATGGGCGCCGCCGCGGGGCGCGCGCGTACGTGGCGCTCGACGGCGGGCTGGCGGTGCCCCCGTGCCTGGGCAGCCGATCCACGGATCTCACGAGCGCGCTTGGCGGCGTGGCCGGGCGGCGTCTTCAGGCCGGCGACTGTCTGGCGGTGGAGCCGCGGCCACGATCCGGCCGCCCGGCGGCGATCGCACCGCGGCCGCTGCCGGCGGGCGGGGCTCGCGTGCGGGTGCTGCCCGGACCGCACACGGAATGGTTTTCGCCGGCGGTACTCGACCTCCTGTGCCGCACGCGCTACGAGGTCACCCCGGAATCGAATCGCATGGGCTACCGCCTGCGCGGAGCCGAGCCGCTGCCGCGGGACGCGCGCGAGATGATCTCCGACGTCACCTGTCCGGGCAGTCTCCAGGTGCCGCCGTCCGGCCAGCCGATCCTGCTGATGGCCGACCGCCAGGTGACCGGCGGGTACCCGATCATCGCGACGGTGATTACCGCCGATCTTCCGGTCGTCGGCCAGCTCGCGCCAGGCGACTGGATCGAGTTCGATGCGTGCACGCGCGCTGACGCGCTGGCAGCGCTGATGCGCCTCCACACCTCCGGTGGCGCTGATGCCTGAGCCCGCGATCCAGACAGGCGTAGCGCTGGCGCCACGCAGTTCGCTGCGCGTGGGTGGTCCGGCGCGCTGGTTCACCGTCGCCTCGTCCGCCGAGGATGTCGCGGCCGCGCATGCCTGGAGCCGGGCGCACGGTGTGCCGATGGTGGTGCTCGGCGGCGGCACCAACGTCGTGGTGTCGGACGCCGGTCTGGACGCGCTCGTCGTGGCGGTGCAGCCCCGCGGCCTGGCGATGGTCGAGGATGGCGAGACGCTCCGGGTGACCGCAGCCGCGGGGGAGCCGTGGGACTCGGTGGTGGAAGCGGCGGTGGCGCGCGGCGGCGCCGGGCTGGAATGCCTGTCGGGCATCCCCGGCCTGACGGGCGGCACCCCGATCCAGAACGTGGGCGCCTACGGGCAGGACGTGGCAGGCGTGATCGAGCAGGTCACGGCGTTCGACACCGCCGCCGGCGTCACCGTGGTGCTTCCAGCCGCCGACTGCGGCTTTGCCTATCGCACGAGCCGCTTCAAGGCCCGCGATGCCGGCCGCTTCGTGGTGTGTGAGGTGCGGTTCCGGCTTCAGAAAGGGCCGCCGACCATGACCTATGCCGACGTCGCCACGGCGCTGGCGCGCCATGGGGTGTCGCACCCGTCCGTCTCGGACGTACGTGCGGTGGTGCTCGAGATCCGGCGGCGCAAGGCGATGGTGATCGACGCCGCCGATCCTGATACGCGCAGCGTGGGATCCTTCTTCACCAATCCGCTGATCGGCGCGAGCGAGGCGGAGCGGGTGGCGGCGCGAGCCGGCGCTGCCCCGCCGATGTTTCCGCAGGCCGGCGGCCGGGTGAAGGTGCCGGCGGCGTGGCTCATCGAGCGGGCCGGCTTTGCCAGGGGAACACGGGAAGGCGCGGTGGGGCTGTCGTCGAAGCACACGCTGGCTATCGTGACGCGCGACGGGGCCACGGCGGCCGACGTGATCCGGTTCGCCAGCCGCGTCGCGCGGCGGGTAGAGGCGCTCTTCGGCGTGCGCCTGCGTCCGGAGCCGGTGCTGCTCGGGTTCGCCGGCAGCGACGTCGAGCCGGACATGGAGTATCTAATGGGGGCGCAGGACTGATGTCGACACTCCTCATCGAAGGCGGGACCCGACTCGAGGGCCGGGTGGCCGTGGAAGGCAACAAGAACGCCGCGCTGCCGCTGCTGGCGGCCTGCCTCCTCACCGAGGACGAATGCGTGCTCACCAACGTCCCGCGCATCGGCGACGTGGAGGTGATGGCGCGGCTGCTCGTGGACCTGGGTGCCGAGGTCGAGGGCATCGGCACGACCACGATGAAGATCCGCACGAAGACGCTGAAGACGCACGCGCCCGACCGGGCGCTGGTCGGCCGCCTGCGGGGGTCGGTGCTGCTGCTCGGCCCGCTCCTGGCGCGCACCGGCCAGGCACACATCGCGCCGCCCGGGGGCGATTTCCCCGCGCGCCGCACCATCGGCACCCACATGGAGGCGCTGCGGCGCCTGGGCGCACGGCAGGGCGACGGTCCGGATCACATGCTCGAGGCGCCCGACGGGTTGAAGGGCGCGTCGATGTATCTCTATGAAGCGTCGGTCACCGGCACGGAGACGGCACTGCTTGCGGCGGCGCTGGCGGATGGCGTCACCGAGATTCGCCATGCCGCCACGGAGCCGCACGTCGTCGAGCTGTGTCAGTTCCTTTCCAAGATGGGCGCCGGCGTGACCGGCATCGGCTCGTCGACGATCCGCACTGAGGGCGTGCCGCGGTTGCGAGGCGCCGCCCATTCCCTGGGTGGCGACTACATCGAGGCGGGGAGCTGGGCGGTCGTCGGTGTGATCACCGGCGGTGAGATGGCGATCGACGGCGTGCAGGAGCGCGACATCGAGGTGGTGGCAGCGGTGCTGCAGCGCATGAACGTCGAGTGCGGCATGCGCGACGGGGTCTTCACCGTCAAGCCGTCCAAGCTCAAGGCCGCCCGCCGCATCACGACCGGGCTCTGGCCGTCGTTCCCGAGCGACCTGGTCAGCCTGGTCACCGTGCTGGCGACGCAGGCCGAAGGGCGCACGCTCGTGCACGACTGGATGTACGAGCTGCGTCTGTTCGCGCTCGAGCAGTTGAGCGGGATGGGCGCCGACATGTTCCTGGCCGACGCGCACCGGATCATCGTGACCGGCCCGACGGCGCTGCGCGGCGGCCGCACGCTCGACAGCCGCGATCTGCGCTCCGGGATGTCGCTGATCGCCGCCGGGCTCGCGGCCGAGGGGTTGAGCCGCGTCACGCCGCTCGAGACGGTCGAGCGCGGCTACGGACAGCTCGTGGATCGGCTCCGAGGCCTGGGCGCGCGAGTCGTGAAAGAGGAGTAGGGGCCGCCTTCAGGCGGCCCGTTACTTGCCTTCAGGCGGCCCGTTACTTGCCCGGCGGGGGAGTGGGCGGCAGGATCGGCGCCGCACCTGCACCGCCTGGCTGCGCGCCGGCTGGCGCGGCACCCGTCGGAGCGGCCGCCGGCGGTACGGCAGGAGGCGGCAGCGCCGCCGGAATCGGCAGCTCGATCGGGCCGCCGCCGTCGCCGTCACGTCCCACCTTGAAGGCACGCACGTCGGTCTCGCTCAGATCCAGCACGCGCACCAGGCGTGGCGTCAGCGTCAGGACGATGTCGGTTTCCTGCGTCTCCCGCTTCGAGTGCGCGAACAGCTTTCCCACCAGCGGCAGATCGATCAGCCCGGGCACCCCTTCGACCGTGCGCCGTTCGTCGTCGCGAATCAGACCGGCGAGCAGGTTCGTCTCGCCGTCCTTCAGCCGGATGACCGTACTGATCTCGCGGTTGCCGAACGTGGGCAGCCCACCAAAACCGGTGCCCGAGATGCTGCTGACCACTACCTTGATGGCCAGCGTCACCTGATCGTCGTGGTGCGTGCGCGGCGTGATGTCGATGTTGACGCCGACGTTCTCGTAGTTGAACGAGGTGATCGGCTGTTGCGCGACGCCGCCGGTGGCAATCGGCGTGAAGGTGGAGACCGGCACCGGCACCCGCTCGCCGAACTTGGCCTGCGCCGCGATGCCCTCCGAAGTCCGCAGCTGCGGGTTGGCCAGCGTGCGTGTGTTGTGATCGGCCTTGAGCAGCTTGTAGTACAGCCCAGGCAGGTTGGTGAGGATCAGATCCGACTGCGACAGGCTGCGCAGGTCGCGCAGCGTCAAGCCGTCGCGGTTGATGGACGCGGCGCCGTCGATCCCGATCGGCGCCGGGTCGCCCGGCGAGGCCACCTGCAGGCCGTATTCGCGGAGGCGCGTGCGATCGACTTCGAGCAGCTCCACGTCGATGACCACTTCGGGCCGCGCCTTGTCGATGGCGGTGATGATGCGTGACGCCGCGGCAATCCGTTCCGGCGTGTCCTTGATGGTGATGGCGTTGGTGGCGGTGGTGGTGGCCACGCGGCGCAGATCGACCACGATCCGCAGCAGGTCCATCGTTTCCTTGAGGTCGGCGTTGCTCAGGAAGAACGTGCGGACGACCTCTTCCTCGTACTCGCGGCGCTTGGCCGGCGTGTCGGGGATCACGGTGATGGTGCGCTGCGCGGTGACGCGGTAGAAGTTGCGCGTCGACGCCGCCACGGCCTGCAGCGCCGACTCCAGCGTGCTGTTGCGCAGGTCGATCGTCACCGGCTGATCGCGGTAGGTCGAATCGAACACCACGTTGACGTTCGAGAATCGGCCGAGCGCGGTGAAGACGTCACGAGCGCTGGCGTTGGGGCCGAATGAGATCGCCGCCGGCACCTTGGCGTCGGCGGGGAGGTCGATGCCGAGCGGCGGCAGATCGCGCGACCGCTCGATGAGCGTCTCGAGCTGCGTCTTGCCTTCACGGGTGACGGCCACCTTGGTGCGCAGCTGTGAGCGGACGCCCGTGAGGGCCTCTTCGACGTCGCCGCCTGCCGGGTTCAGCTCCGACGCAATCTGCAGCTCCACGAGCGCTTCGTCGAGGCGGCCGCCGTTGCGAAGGCGCAGCCCGCGGTTGTAGTGCTCCAGCGAGGCGCGCAGCTTGGCCCGATCCAGCGACAGGCTGGCCTCCCGGTTGTCCGGGTGCTCCTTGAGAACCTTGGTGTATTCGACGACGGCGCGGTCGTAGTCCTGGCTCTGCTCGGCCAGCTGGCCGGCGCGCATACCTGTGGTGACGCACCCCGCCGCCAGGAGGGCGATCGCCAGGGTAGCCGCCAAAACCCTGGCGGATCTGTCAGTTACCGGTATTGGTGATGACATCAGCGCCTTTGGGTATACGGAACGCGAACTCCTTATCGGGAATGCCCTGATTTTCCTTTAGGTTCATGAAGGCTATGACGGAGTCGCCCCCCTGGCGGTCGTGGGTGGCCAGGGCGCGGATCTGGAGCCCCGGCTGCGTGGTGGCGACGATGAAGTAGTCGTACTGCGCCTCGGGCCGTTTGGGCGTGAGCTTCAGGCCGACGGAGTCGGGAACCGGGCTCTCGACCAACGACGCGGTGAAGTCCCGCGCGATGTCGCCCTTGCCCGACAGGAACATCGCCGGCGTGCTCGCGTCGCTGTCGGGCGGCACGTCAGACACCAGGACCTGACGGTCCTGCGGGATGTGCGAGTAGATCTTCACGCCGTCCGACACGAACTCCTTCTGTTCGGGTGCAGTGTAGACCCAGCGCATCTTGCCCGGCTTCTTGATCTTCACCGTGCCGCGCTCGCGCGTCTGCGTGCGCAGCACGCCGCCGCGGTAGGTGTGGACGAAGTCCGCCGAGAAGTCCTTGATCGTCTGATAGCGCTGCTGCAGCGCGCGCGCCAGGGCGTCGGCGCCGGGCGCAGCCGGCGCGGCGTTCTGTGCCTCGAGCCACACGTGAGCCCCGAGAATGTGGCCGGCAAGCAACAGTGCGGTGACGCCAAGGCGCATACGCCCCAACCTTAGCATTTTGGCTGCCGCCCGGACTGCCCGGCCGGCTCAGCGGCCGCGCTTGCGGGCCACGAAGGCGCGGATCTCTTCGACGCCCTTCGTGTTCAGGACGTGCCGCGGCTCGAGCCAGCCGCGGCGGGCCGTCCCGACGCCGAATTCCATCTGGCGCGCCAGGTTCTCCGCGCGGTGGCAGTCGCTGTCCACCACTACCGTCACGCCACGCGCCACCGCCTGCCGGGCCACCGCGCCGTCCATGTCGAGGTGCCCGGGCGCGCCGTCCACCTCCATGGCCGTGCCGGTCTCGACGGCGGCCCCGAACAGCCGATCGAAGTCGAGGTCGTAGCCCGCCCGCGCGCCGGGGGATCGGTTGGTGGGGTGCGTGATGATGTTGACCAGCGGGTGGCGCATGGCGCTCAGGTAGCGCTCGGTGAGCCGTACGCGGTCGTGGCCGCCGTCGTCGTGCAGCGACGCGAGGACGAGGTCGAACCCTTGCAACACGTCATCGGGGAAGTCGAGCGTGCCGTCGTGGAGGATGTCCACCTCGACGCCATGAAGCACCTCGATGCCCGTCACCTTCTTCCGGATCGACTGGATCTCGGCTCGCTGTTTGGGCACGTCGGCCACCGTCAGCGTCCGCGACGCCAAGGCCCGCTCCGAGTGATCGGTGATGGCGAAGTAGCTGTAGCCCAGACCGCGCGCGGCCTGCACCATGCGTTCGGTGGTGTCGCGCCCGTCGCTCCAGATGGTGTGCGAGTGCAGGTCGCCGCGGATGTGCGGCATCGCCACGAGCTGCGGCAGGCCGTTGCGTTCGGCCTCCGCAATCTCGGTGCCGTCCTCGCGCAGTTCAGGCGGGATGTAGGGCAGCTCGAGCCGTGTGTAGATGACGTCTTCGGTCGGCGTGTCCACGCGCACGCCTGCGCGGTGGAGCCGGCCGTCCACGAAGTCGTAGCCGCGCGAGCTCGCGCGGGCGCGCATCCCGTCGGTGTGCTTGCGGCTGCCGGTATGCCAGAGCAGTGCGGCGCCGGCATCCTGCGGCGGAGCGAGGTGGATCGCCACCGGGCCTTTGTCGGTGCTGAGCGCGATCGACTTCTCGGTGCGTCGCAGCACGCTGACCGACGAGCTGAGGCTCGCCAGGCCGTCGAGCACGTCGGTCTGTCGATCCTGCGTGGCGACGGCGAGCAGCGCGACGTCGCCGATCTCGGCGGCGAAGCGCCGCAGGCTGCCGAGCGGAACCAGCGACACGACGGGGAGACCTGCGCGCTGCACGTGCTGCGCGATCGAAGTGGCCAGGGCGTGGGCGCGACCGAGGGACAGGCGGGTGAGTCGCAAGCGAGGTGATCGATTCTCGCCTGTGGCGGTGGGGATGGGAAGGAGGGCCCGTGTGGCAGCCTGATGCAATTTCGCGTTGGGCGCCGGACGGGCCCTGCTTCCCTTTAGGAGCCAGGAACCTGCCCTCCAAGAGGGCAAGCGGACAGCCAGCCGCTCTCAGGCTACAAGCCGCCTGTTTCTAACGACTTACGATTCGGTCTCGGCGATCTTGTCGGCGCGGCGGGGGACATTGGTCGCTTTTCCCGCGCGATCCGCGGTGCGGTCGTGTAAACACGAACGCCGTCGAAGAAGAGGCTTCGACGGCGAGTGATCTGTTCGAGGGGGTGAAGAAGTTGGTGGACGGCAGGAGGATCGAACTCCTGACCTCCGCATTGCGAACGCGGCGCTCTCCCAGCTGAGCTAGCCGCCCACATAGTGCGCCCGCTCGAACGGGGCCGGCCGCCAGCTCACAGATCGAGCGCGGCCGCCGACGCGCACTTCATCAATGTAGCACGCGGTCGAGATCGTCGCCAAGCGCCGGAATACCCACGAAAATGCAGCCACGTGACGCGCCGGCGACACCGCTGGAGCGCAGATTGAGGAATCCGGCGTGGGAACACGATTTATAGTGGTGAGGTCGAGACCCGCACACGCATGCCCGTACAACGCATCGGAGTACTGACCGGAGGCGGCGACGCCCCCGGCCTGAACGCGGTCATCCGCGCCGTAGTAAAGACCGCCCACAACGCCGGTGCCCAGGTGTGGGGCCTCGAGGACAGCTTCGACGGCCTCATTCACACCGACAAGGCGCGGCTGCTGACGCCCAAAGACGTCACCGGCATCCTGCGTCTCGGCGGCACGATTCTCGGGACCGTGAACCGCGGCAACCCGTTCACGCAGCCGATCGAAACGTCCGAGGGGACCTTCAATTACGCCGACCGCGTTCTGGAGATGTTCAAGAGGATGCAGCTCGACGCGCTCGTCTGCATCGGCGGCGACGGCACGCTGGCCATCTCGTACGAGTTCTACAAGATGGGCATCCCGCTCGTCTGCGTGCCGAAGACCATCGACAACGACATCGTCGGCACGACGAGCTGTTTCGGCTTCGACACCGCGGTGAGCTTCGCCACCGATGCCATCGACCGCCTGCACACGACGGCCGAGGCGCACCACCGCGTGATGGTGGTCGAGGTGATGGGGCGCTACGCGGGGTGGATTGCGCTGCACGCCGGCGTGGCCGGCGGCGCCGACGCCATCCTGATCCCGGAGATCCCCTACGACCCGGAGAAGGTCGCGCAGAGTATCCGCGACCGCGACAGCAAGGGCGCGCGCTTCAGCATCGTGGTGGCCGCGGAAGGTGCGCATCCCGTCAACGCGGGACACTCGATCCTCCAGGCCGCGCACGGCGGGCATGCCGAGCGTCTCGGCGGCGCCGGGCTGGTGTGCTCGGACCTGCTGGCGAAGCTCACGAACAAGGAAACCCGCCACGTCGTGCTCGGCCACCTGCAGCGCGGCGGCCAGCCCACCGCGTTCGACCGCACCTTGGCGACGCGCTTCGGCGGCAAGGCCGTGGAGCTGCTGCAGCGCGGGCAGTTCGGGAAGATGGTCGCGAACCATCCGCCCGACATCGTGCCTATCTCGATCGGAGAAGTGGTGGGGAAGACGAAGACCGTGCCGCTCGACTACGACCTGCTGCTCACGGCACGCGCGCTCGGCGTCTCGTTCGGCGATTAGCCGAGCAGTTCCTGGTCCTTCTTCTTCTGCAGGTCGTCGATCGACTTGATGTGCTCGTCGGTCGCCTTCTGAATCTGATCGAGGCCCTTCCGCTCGTCGTCCTCTGAGATCTTGTGATCCTTGAGGAGCTTCTTCAAGCGATCGTTGGCGTCGCGCCGCATCTGCCGCACCGCGTTGCGGCCTTCCTCGGCCTGCTTGTGCACGTGCCGCGACAGCTCCTTGCGGCGCTCTTCGGTGAGCGACGGGATCGGCACGCGCATCACCTTGCCGTCGACGGCGGGGTTGAGCCCGAGGTCGGAGAGACGGATGCCGCGCTCGATTGCCGCCATCTGCGACGGGTCGAACGGCTGCACCAGGATCATCGACGGCTCGGGGATGGACATCGAAGCCAGCTGGTTGAGCGGCATCTTGCTGCCGTAGGCCTCGACGTGGACGTTGTCGAGCAGCCCCGCCGAGGCGCGACCGGTGCGGACGCCGGCCATGTCCTTGCGGACGCGCTCGATGGCGCCGTTCATCCGCGTGTTGATCTCGGCAAACATGCCTTTGAGGTCGTTGAAATCCATCGCTGTACTCTGAGGCAGGCCTACACGTCTGCAGCCACGTACCGAACTAGGCGCCGACCGTCGTGCCGACGGGCTCGCCCATGACCACCTGCCGGATGCTGCCTGCCGCCTGCAGGTTGAATACGACGATTGGCAGCCGGTTGTCCATGCAGAGGGAGATCGCCGTGGCGTCCATCACGCGCAGCTGCCGTTCCAGTACCTGCAGGTAGGAGATGGAGTCGTACTTCGTCGCCGTCTTGTCCAGCATCGGGTCGGCAGTGTAGATGCCGTCCACCTTGGTGCCCTTGAGGATGACGTCGGCCTTGATCTCCATCGCGCGCAGGGCGGCGGCGGTGTCGGTCGTGAAATAGGGGTTCCCGGTGCCGGCGGCGAAGATGACGACGCGCCCCTTTTCCAGGTGGCGGATGGCGCGGCGGCGGATGAACGGCTCGGCCACCGCCCGCATCTCGATGGCGGTGACGACGCGGGTGAGCACGCCCGCCTGTTCGAGCGCGTCCTGCAGCGCCAGCCCGTTGATCACGGTGGCCAGCATGCCCATGTAGTCGGCGGTCGCGCGGTCCATGCCGCGGGCACTGGCCGCCAGGCCGCGGAAGATGTTGCCGCCGCCGATGACGATAGCGGTTTCGACGCCGAGCCGCTGGATTTCCTGGACGTCGTCGGCAATCCGCACCACCACCTTGGGGTCGACGCCGTACTGCTGGTCGCCCATCAAGGCTTCGCCGGACAGCTTCAGGAGGACTCGTTTGTAGACAGGGGTACTGTTCGCGGCGTCGGATGACATCTGCCTTGCGATTATATGCGGCGGAGCCGACGCCCGCCCGCAGGGTGGGCAAGTAAGCACGGCTCTAGCGAGGCGGAGCCCGCCCTGCTTGCCGGTCCGAGGCGAGCCTCGCTAGAATCGGGTGTGCGGCCGCGGTGGCCGCCTGGTCTGCGAACCGGCGTTAAGCCGGTTTGCCAGACACTGCGCGCGGTCCGCGTTCTCAGCGGGCCGCGTAAGGAGACGGCATGATCGACGACACCAAAGGTGGCCGGACCCTCGACCGGCGGGGCTTTCTGAAGGGCTCGGCGCTGTTTGCCGCCGTGATGGGCGCGGGGGCCGCTGTGCCGGCGCTTGCACAGGAACCGCAGAGGCCGTCGCCCGAGGACAAGCCGGCCGACAAGACGGAGCAGCCGCCGGCGCCGAAGAAGAAGCCGCTCCTGGACAAGAACGGCCGCGAGTATCGCGTCTGCGACATGTGCGGTGGCAACATGTACAAGCAGGACAACACCTGGACCTGCGAACAGTGCGGGTACAGCTACCAGGAATAGCCATGGTCGGTCGGGTCTAAAGCCCCGACCTACGAGAGCTTTCTCTCCAAGAGATCAATCAAGCGATGCAGGCCGGGCGCGTCCGCGCCCGGCATCTGCGTAAGCGCCTCCAGCACCGCGGTGCTCTCGTTGATCAGCTCCTCGCGCGCCTCGTTCTCCACGTTCTCGAACGCCTCGTCGAAGTACGCGGTCGCGCGCGCCGCGTCGCCGGCGGCGGCGTGCGCCAGGGCGGCGCGGCAGCGCTGGCGCGCGCCGGGCTGCGGGTCGGCCGCCAGACCCGCCTCGTAGGCGTCGCGCGCTTCGGCAAACCGGCCCTGCAGGAAGCAGGTGTGTCCCAGGTTGTAGTGCGCGTAGACGAACTGCGGCGCGTGGGTGAGCGCCTGGCGGAACGCCGATTCGGCTTCGTCGAGCCGGCCCAGATCCCGCGCGACGGCGCCAATGTTGTTCAGGACGGCGTGGCCGAAGGGGTCGAAGCGCAACGCCTGTTTGAGGGCGTCGAGCGCCTCGTCGGGCCGATCCAGCTCGCCGAGCGCGGCGCCCAGGTTGCTGAAGGCAGCCGAGAAGGTCGGCATCAGGCGCCCCGCCTCGGCAAAGGCCGTGGCCGCGCGCTCGGTGTCGTCGGAGCGCAGCCACAGCTTGCCGAGCTCGAAGTGCACCGCCTCCCAATCCGGAGCCAGGGTCATCGCCTGCTCGAGGGCGGCGTGCGCCTCGTCAATCCGCAGCAGCTCCATGCACGCGCTTGCGTGCGCCAGGTGGAGCGCGGCGTGACTGGGGTAGTCGTAGCCGAGCCGGCGCGAATGACGCCAACGGTCTTCGGCGGTGCCGTGTTCGAACGCCACGCGCAGCGGTTCGAACGGATCGGACGGTTCGGCGTCGCCGGCCTCATCCGCTTCTCGCGGCACCGCGTCGAGAGCGATGCGCGCCCAGGGGCCGCGCTGCGCGAAGGCCTCGCGTGCCTGTGCCGGCGACGCGGCGGAGTAGTCGCCCAGCACGACGACGGACGGGTTGGCCTCCAACCAGTCGAGCCACCGCTGCAGTTGATACGTGGCCTGCGTGAGGACGAGGCGCGTGCCGCTCGTCTGGCCGGCGGGAAAGGCGCGATGCAGGCCGCGCAGCCGGATCCGCGCCGGGGGAGCCAACCCTGATGGGGTGACGTGGCGGCGGAAAGGCCAGCTGCCGGCGGTGGTGTCCTCGGCGGCGCTGCCCGCGAACACGGCGGACTCGTGACGGCGCCCAGGGTCGGACCCCTGCGCGCGGCCCACCGCGACGGCGAAACGCGAGGTGCTCAAGGCGCTTCCGGATGTCCAGGCAGAGCCAGGACATCCGGATTGTAAGCCTCTTGCCTAGGCCTTAGCCCTGAGCCCTACGCGTCTCCCTCGCCGACGCGGTAGCGGGTGAAGCGGCTGATCTGGATGTTCTCGCCGGTCTTGGCGCTGGCGGCCGCCACGACCTGGGCGATGGTGACGCCGCCGTCGCGGATGGAGGGCTGATCCAGGAGCACGAACTGCGAGTAAAAGCTGCCGAGCTTGCCCTCGATGATCTTCTCGAGCACGTTGGCCGGCTTGCCCGAGTTCTCCATCTGGGCGCGGTAGATCGACTTCTCTTTCTCGATCGCCTCGGCGGGCACGTCCTCGCGGCGCACCCACTTGGGGTCGGCGGCGGCGATGTGCATCGCCACTTCTTTCACCAGGTTGTTGAAGTCGTCGGTGCGCGCCACGAAGTCCGACTCGCAGTTCACCTCGACCATCACCCCGATTCTGCCGCCAAGGTGAATGTAGGTGCCGATCGTGCCCTGCGCCGTCGCCCGGCCGGCGCGCTTGGCGGCCTGCGCCAGCCCGCGCTTGCGGAGGAGCGTCACCGCTTCCTCCTCGTTGCCGTTGGCCTCGGTGAGGGCGGCCTTGCACTCCATCATGCCCGCGCCGGTCTTGTCGCGCAGCTGCTTGACCTGTTCTGCCGTGATTGCCATGTGTCTTCGAGCTCCGTACACGAAAAGCGCCGGCACGAGCCGGCGCCTGATTGAAATACCGACTGGTGCCTAGGCGCCGGCGGGCGTCGCCGCTTCGCGGCGGGTGGGGCGGTTGACGCGGCTCAATCGTGCCGCCGCATCCGCGGCCGCCGCGGCCTCTTCCTGCGCCGCGGCCTCTTCAGCCAGGCGCGACTCGCGCTGCGAGCGGCCGGAGCTGATGGCCTCGGCGATCTTCGACGCGAACAGGCGGATGGACCGCAGGGCGTCGTCGTTGCCGGGGATCACATAGTCCACCTGGTCGGGATCGCAGTTGGTGTCCACGATGCCGATGATCGGGATCTTCAGCTTGCGTGCTTCGTCGACCGCAATCTTCTCCTTGCCGGTATCGACGACGAAGATCGCGTCGGGCAGGCGCGACATGTGCCGGATGCCCTCGAGGTTCTTGAGCAGCTTGCGCTTCTCTTTCTCGTTGCGCGCGATCTCTTTCTTCGACAGCGAATCGTAGCGGCCGTCGGTGACCATCGCCTCGAGATCCCGCAGGCGGCCGAGGCTGCGCTGAATCGTGGCGAAGTTGGTGAGCAGGCCGCCCAGCCAGCGTTGATTGATGAAGAACATGCCGCAGCGCTGCGCTTCTTCCGCAATTACATCCTGCGCCTGACGCTTGGTGCCGACGAAGAGGATCGTCCGGCCGTCGGCCGCAAGGTTGGTGACGAAGTCCTCAGCGTCGCGGAACTTGTCCGCGGTCTTGGTGAGGTCGATGATGTAGATGCCATTCCGCTCGCCGAAGATGAACGGCTTCATCTTCGGATTCCACCGCTTCGTCTGGTGGCCGAAATGGACGCCCGCCTCGAGTAGATCCTTTGTTGCGATACCGGACAAGTTTCCTCCCTCGTGCCTAGCGCTTGCTGAACTGGAAGCGCTTGCGCGCGCCAGCCAGGCCGTACTTCTTGCGCTCCTTCACCCGCGAGTCGGAGGTGAGAAGCCCATCCTTCTTGAGAGCCTTGCGCAGCTCGACGTCGAAGCTGCACAGCGCCCGCGCGATGCCCAGACGGATCGCGCCGGCCTGGCCGTTGACGCCGCCACCCGCAACCGTGGCGAGTATGTCGAAGCGCTCGCCGGTTTCGGTCAGCACCAGCGGCCGGCGCACGTTCATGCGCAGCTGCTCGGTGGTGAAGAACTGTTGGAACTCACGGTGGTTCACCGTGATGACGCCCGTGCCAGGGCGGAGGAACACACGGGCTGCCGACGTTTTGCGCCGGCCGGTTGCGTAGTATTCGGTGCTCGCCAACGTTACTGGACCTCGATTTTCGACGGTTGCTGCGCGGTGTGCGGGTGATCGGCGCGCGCGTACACCTTGAGTTTGCGGTACATCTGATCGCCCATCTTCGTCTTGGGCAGCATCCCGCGCACGGCCTCTTCGACGAGCCGCACCGGCTGGCGCTTCCGCACCACACCCGCGCGCTCTTCGCGAAGGCCGCCTTCGTAGCCGCTGTGGCGGCGATACAGCTTCTGATCTTCCTTGCGGCCGGTGAGCTTGACCGCGCGCGCATTGACGACGACGACGTGATCGCCGGTGTCGATG
>DASYRM010000084.1:0-53706 GCA_036004405.1 Vicinamibacterales bacterium | reverse complement strand
GCTTGACGCGATCCTCGGCCGTGTAGCCGTTCGACCCGCGGACGAACTGATCGAGCAGCGGACGAAGCTCCGGAACCTTGAAGTCCATGGCGCTCGACGGGAGATAGATCAGCGCGCTTGCCAGGGTGTTCTCGATGATCTCCTTGATCTTGGGATACGCAATGCTCGCCATCACCCGATATGCCAGGCCGTAGTCAAGATTGGGCAGGACGTAGCCGGGGGTCCACGGGATCGTCGTCCGCGCCATCGCGTCGGTCAGTCCCCAGAAGCAGTTGCGCCACGCGAGCACTTCGCCGACTTGCGCCTGGACGCCGCGGAAGTCCTTCGCGCCGGTCGCCTCGACCGCCTTCAGCAGCAGCCCGGCGAGGAAATCGAGCTTGACCGCCAGTCGCGTGCAGCCCTGGAACATGAAGCGCGGGAGGAATCCCGAGCGCGGGAAGAAGTTGTTCACCTTGTCGATGTCGCCGTACGCGAACACGTTCTCCCAGGGCACAAACACGTTGTTGAAAATCAGGATCGAGTCGTTCTCGTCCATGCGGCTCGACAGCGGGTAGTCGAACGGCGTGCCCATCACCGCCGACATCATTTCGTAGGACGGCCGGCACAGGAGCTTCACGCCCTTCGCCCCGGTCGGCACCATGCACACGAAGGCGAACGGCTTGGTCTTGATGGGCAGCGCGCCGTTGTTGGCGATGAAGTTGTAGTGCGTGAGGCTCGAGGTGGTGGCGACGACCTTGGCGCCGCTGATGATCAGGCCGTCATCCCTTTCGTCGACGACGTGCATGTACACGTCTTTCACCTCGTCGAGCGGTTTGTCGCGATCGACGGGCGGATTGACGATGGCGTGGTTGACGAAGGAGACCTCGTCGTTGACCTTCTTGTACCAGCGCCGAGCGTTCTCGTCGTAGGGCGCGTAATAGTCCGAGTTGGCGCCGAGCGTGGCCAGGAAGGCGGCCTTGTAGTCCGGGCTGCGGCCCACCCACCCGTAGGTGAGGCGCGCCCACTCCGCGATGGCGTCGCGCGCCGCTACCAGCTCCTCGGCGTTCTTCGTCGCCTTGTAGAAGCGGTGCGTGAAGCCGCCGGTGCCGGTATCGGTGGGGGTCGTCAGCACATCCTTCTTGGCCGGGTCGTGCAGCGCGTCGTAAAGACGGGCCAGCATCCGCGCCGTGTTGCGGAAGGCCGGATGGGTGGTGACGTCCTTGACCTTTTCGCCGTAGATCCAGATCTCGCGCCCGTCGCGAAGGCTTTCGAGGTACTCGGCGCCCGTATACGGACGCGTGCGGCTGGCTGCCTGTGTCGTCGTCGTCATTCCCCTACCCCTCCAACTCTCGCGCCTTGGTCTCCCATTCCGCCATGAAGCGGAACGCGTTCTCCTTCGGCGGCTGCGGCGCAAACGTTTCGAGCCACATCACCGGGGCCGCGCTGACGTTGCGGAACGCGTGCACGCATCCCACGCCCGTCCAGACCACGTTACCCGGCTTCGCGTGATACACCTTGCCGTCGAGCGTGGCTTCCACCTCGCCGCTGAGGAGGAAATAGCCCTCTTCGAATGTGTGGTCGTGCAGCCCGATGCCGACGCCCGGCTGGTACTCGATGAACAGCAGCCGGTGATGCGCGGCGCCGACGTTCTCGTCGATCAGCCACTTCAGAAAGACGCCTTCGAGCCCTTTGAGGACGTTCTGCCGCTCGTGGACCGGCGGCACGTTCGAGGCGTCGAAGTGCCCGAGGATGGCGCCGGGCGGGGCCGCCTCACCCGGCGGCTGCGCACCGCTCTCAGAAACACTGTCGGGCACGCGCGCGCTCTTCGGAAAGAAAGTGTCGCGCTCGGCGCCGGCCGGTTTGGGCTGCGGAGCCTGCATCTGCAGCCACCGGAGTCGCCCGCCGCCCGCGTTGCGCCACCCGTGAACGGTGCCGACCTTCAGCGCCCCGTAGTCGCCGGCGCGCAGCCGCACGGCGCCGTCGCCGATCGCGAGAATCGCCTCGCCCTCGAGCAGGTAGAACCCCTCTTCGAACGAGTGGACGTGCGGCGCCAGCACGCCGCCCGTCTCGAGTTGCGCGACGCTCAGCCCGGTGTGCACCGAACCGGTGTGGGGACCGATGAGCGGCGCCTGGCGATAACCGTGGCCGCGCCCCGCGTACACGTCGTGGGGCGTCAGTGCGCTGTCGTCGAAGGTGCCGAAATAGTGCATCCGGATGCGTCTCTGCGAGGTGGAGGACGCATTCTGTCACCGGGCAACGGCGCCGACAAGACGGCGCCGTTGCGAATAAGGGATATCGAAGAAGATGATGAAGAGGGCCGGCCGCGCTACGTCATCGGCTTGCCGGCGGGGTCCGTCGGCGGCGGCACCTTGTTCATGATCGGCGGCAGCGATTTCAGATAGGCATAAATCGCCTTGAGGTCGTCGTCCGGCAGCTGGCCGTACCAGTTCCACGGCATCGGCGGCAGGATGGGACGGCCGGCGCCCATGTGCTTGCCGGTCTTGAGCGCCTTCACGAACGAGTCCTCAGACCACAGGCCGATACCGGTCGTCTCGTCCGGCGTCAGATTGGCGGCGTAGGAGATGCCCCAGGCGCCGCTCCACGCGGTCAGATGGTCGTTGGTGTGGGTGGAGTACGGGCTGCCTTTGGCGTCCTTGAAGTGCATCAGCACGCCGGCGCTTTCCGGGTGCCCCGAAAGCGACTTGTCGAGATCCGGCTCGGGGCCCATCGGGCCGACCTTCTTGGGCGTGTGGCAGTCGTGGCAGCCGCCGCCGACTACGAGCATCTTGCCGCGCTCGACGGGCGACATCGCGGGGGCGGCAGGTGCGGCCGCCGGCGCCGGCGTCGAGGCCGGCTGGGTGCAGCCCGCAAGCGCAACCGCTACCGGCACGAACATCGACAGCAGGGTGGCGCGACGTGTGAAGAAGCCCATGGGCTTCACCTCCTGAATTGTGACGCTGGCCCGAGCACCGGCTCGGAGCGCCAGAAACTATAGCATCGAGGCTTCGCCAACGAATCTCGAGGCTTCGCCTCGGTGCCAGGCAGCGTCGTTTGATTCGACTAGTGGATCGTGCGGGCGAAGGTAAGGAATAATTGGCGGCTGCGGTCGCACGGGCATTGCCGCCACATCGACACGCCTTATGCAGAGGACGACATGGCAACTAAGAAGGTTGTAGACAAGCTCCTCCCGACGACCATGGTCGGGTCCTACCCGAGGCCGCACTGGTTCAAGCAGCAGCTGCTCGGCCGCGACATCCGGGTGGCGTTCAAGGAAGTGCAGCACGAAGAGGCCTACACGGACGCCGTCGCGACGGTCATTCGAGACCAGGTCGAGGCGGGCCTCGACATCGTGACCGACGGCAACATGTGGTACGACGACTACGTCGGCGTCATCGGCTCGTTCTGCTGGTACATGTACGAGCGCATCGGCGGCTTCGAGCCGTCGCGCGAGCCGCACCCCGCGTATGTGAACGCCGACGCCAGCCAGATTCACGCGATCATGGACGACTGGGGCGGCGTCATCAACAGCGGCCCGGTCACCCACGGTCCCATCCGTCTCGTCGATCTCTACAAGATCGCCCAGGCGCACTCCAAGGTGCCCGTGAAGGTGTCGGTGGGCGCCGGGCCGGCGAACCTGGCGTGGCACGTCTACTTCAAGCACTACAAGAACGCCAAGGACCTCAGCTTCGCCCTCGCGCCGATCTTCAACAAGGAGATGAAGGACCTGGTGGCGGCCGGTGCGAAGTACCTGCAGTTCGAGGACCTCGGGCCGTGGCTCGGCCTCTTCACCAACGACCCCAACGACTTCAAGTGGGTGCGTGAAGTCACCGAGATGTGCTGCGACGGCGTGGACGCCAAGATCGGCTGGCACTTCTGCTTCGGCAATGCCTGGGGCAACGACATCCTGAGCGCCAGCTATCCGCAGGGGTACCGGACCGTGCTGCCGCACCTCTTCGGCGCGGCCGGCATCGACGAGTTCGTCCTCGACTACGCCAACCGCGAGATGGACGACGTGGAATTCCTGAAGAACCTCCCCGCGAACCAGGGTGTGCAGATCGGCGTGCTCGATATCCGCACCAACGCGATCGAGAAGCCGGAGAAGGTCGCCGAGCGCATCCGCAAGGTGACCAAGCACGTGCCCGCCGACAAGGTCACCCTCAGCACCGACTGCGGCATGAAGCCGCTGGCGCGCATGGTGGCCAAGATGAAGCTGAACGCGCTCGTCGAGGGCGCCAACATGGTCCGCAAAGAAGTCGCGGGCAAATAGCGAGGAATTGAAATGGCAAAAGTGATTGCAGTACTGGGCTCGACGGGCACGCAGGGCGGCGGGCTCTGCCGGGCGATCCTCGCGGACAAGTCGGGCGGCTTCTCCTGCCGCGCCATCACGCGCGATGCGAGCAAGGACAAGGCGAAGGAGCTGGCCGCGGCGGGCGCCGAAGTCGTCGCCGCCAACCTGGACGACGTCGAAAGCCTGAAGAAGGCGTTTGCCGGCGCCTATGGCGTCTACGCGGTGACGAACTTCTGGGAAAGCTTCTCCGGCCAGAAGGAAAAGGATCAGGCCAAGAACGTGGCCGAGGCCGCCAAGGCCGCCGGCGTGCAGCACGTGATCTGGTCGACGCTCGAGGACACGCGGCAGTGGATGCCGGCCGGTGACACGCGGATGCCGATGCTGCAGGACAAGTATCGCGTGCCGCACTTCGACGCCAAGGCCGAGGCCGATGCGTACTTCGCGGGGCTACCAACCACGTTCCTGCGCACCTCGTTCTACTGGGACAACCTCTACATGTTCGGCCTGGGGCCGAAGAAGAACGACGCCGGCCAGTACGAGTGGACGTTCCCGCTCGGCACCGCCAAGATGGCCGGCATCGGTGGCGAGGACATCGGCAAGACGGCCTACGGCATCTTCAAGGCGGGCAACCAGTACATCGGCAAGACCGTGGGCATCGCCGGCGAGTTCATCTCGGTCGAGGAGATGGGCCAGAAGCTGACCAAGCACCTCGGTATTGGACCGGTGAAGTACAACGCGGTGGACGCCAACCTCTATCGCAGCTTCGGCTTCCCCGGCGCCGACGAGATGGGCAACATGTTCCAGGTCTACCGGGACTTCGAGGGTCCGTTCAACGCCAACCGCAACATCGACGTGGCGCGCCAGCTCAACCCGACGCTCATGAACTTCGATCAGTGGGTGGCGGCCAACAAGAGCAAGATTCCGCTCTAGCACTCGTGGGGGCCGCCTTCCTTGTCCGCCGTAGCCTCTGGGCGAAGGCGGAAGGCGGCCCGTTGAAACAACAACGGCCGGCAGAAACATCGCCGGCCGTTGTCATTTTCGCGACGGCGGGAGCGAGTATTCGGTGCGGGACACGACGGTGAGGCCGGGCCTCGACGCCCTGACCTCCAGCTTGCGCGTGCGCTTCAGCGGGTCGGGATTGTTCGAGTAGTAGCCGATCACGTAGTAGTCGCTGGTCTCGGCGTCGATGCGCTTCAAGGCCTTGCTGAAGTCGTTCTGATTGACGGCGGCCGTCCCGCCGGTCTCTTCGGCCAGCACGCGCAGGCTGTCCTGCGTCTCGCGCAGATGCGCGTTCCAGTCCTGGGCGTTCACTTCCTGATCGATGTCCTGACCAGCCACCAGGCCGCGAGGGTCGATTGTGTGGATCGTCGCGTTGGCGCGGTTGGCCGCGCGCGTCAGTTCGGCGAGCTCGCGCACGAGGTCGGCGGCGGCGAGCGCCTGCTGGCTCTGCTCGTTCCGATAGAACGGGTCACTCCGCAGATCGTCGGCATTGTCGACATGCCAGCGCCGGGCGGTTTCCTCGAGGCGGCCGCGCTCGAACGGATTGAAGTCGTAGCCGCTGCTGATGTAGATGACGGCCTTGCGCCGATTCTGGAGCTTCTCCAGGTTCTTCATCAGATCGTATGCGGTCGAGAAGGCCACGTGCGCGCGATGGCGCAGCTCGGTCGGGCCATTGGGCCCCTGCGCGCCTTCGATGATCTCCTTCGGCTTCAGGGCGCCGCCGGAGATACGCTCGATGGCGGACTCGAGGACCTGACGATCGTAGGTGAGCTGAACCGACAGCGACGATGTCCCCGTACTGACGATGCCGAACATGTCGCCGTCGTGGATCAGGCTCTTGAGCAGGTCCTTCAGGAGCACCCGCGTCTTCAAGGTCTGCTGAAAATCCAGGTGCAGATCGTCGATGAAGAGCAGGAACACTCTCCCTGCCGTATCGCTCGTCGGCTTGTTACGCGGCAGGATGATCCCTTCCTGCACGGGCGCCGCCGGCAGTCCGACCACGCTGTACGCGCGTCCGCCGTGGATCAGCTCGATGGTGGCAATCGTCTGCCTGACGCCGTCCTCGTAGACCTCGATTTCGTGAGGCTTGAGGTCGGCGATGAACTGGCCGGTCCGGGCGTCGCGCGCGATCATGTCGGTCGTCACCAGGTCGACCAACACCGTGAACATCGGACGTTCCTGGCCACGTTCCTGGCCACGCAGGGATGGTGAAAGGGCGACCGCTCCAGAGGCCAGGACCAGCGCCACAACGGCTCCCTTCCACATTCGGACGGATTAGACGCAGACCAGCGGCGCGTGGCCGGACGCCCCTCGGTTACCCTTAGTGCCAGTTACTGACCTTGACGTCGTTCGGGGCGGGCTGGCCCTTGCCGGTCTCGCCGAGCGACTTGAGGCTCAGCAAGAAGGTGGCCCACTTCGTGGAGCAGTGGGACATGAACTCCACCGGCTCCGTCCAGCCTTCGTGCTTGAACAGGACGATCGTGAAGTCGTCCTCCTGCTTGAGCGCGAAGCGGATGTTCGTACCCACCCACTCCTTGGGCCCGTTGACTACCTGCCACACCACGCTTTTGCCGGGAAGGAGCTCGAGGATCTTCATGTCGAAGACGCCGAGCTCGCGTCCGTGGTCGGTGAAGCGGAACTTGATCATGCCGCCGGCCTTGCTGTCGCCCGTGGTGTCGGTGGTCCACCAGCCGGCGACGCCTTCCGGCGTAGCGAGGGCCTGATAGACCGTGTCCGGCGATGCCTTGATCCCTACGCGATGCAGAATGTCGACCATGATTTCCTCTCCTCGAAGACTGTGTCAGTGAACATCCACAGTCTCGGGGAAGAGCATCGAGCGGCGAGAGTGACAAGTGTGGCGCGATTCCCGCGAGTGGTCATTGAGCGCGGGCGGCCTGCGCTACGGCCGACGGTCTCACTGCGGATTGGCGAACCGCTTGCGCCTCGCCAGCACTTCCTCGATCTGATACAGCCGCCCTTTGATTTCGCCGTTCTCCGGCTCGATCTCCAGAGCTTTCTTCAGCGTGGCGACCGCCGCTTCGTCGTCGCGGCCGCCCTGGGCGATGGCTTTCGTCACCAGCGTGTTCACCGACTTCGGAAAGAACTCCAGGTTCAAGTCGGCGAGCGGGATCGCGACCTCGGGCCGTGCGTTGGCGAGGCGGCGCGCGACGTTCAGCAACGTGTCCTCGCCGAAGTCATAGGTGCCGCGGGCGTAGTACTGGCTCCGGAGATCACGGTACTGCTTGACGGCCGCGTCGGCGCCTTCGCGCACGCCCGTCAGCAGCAGGATGTCCGCGAGCGGGCGCGGAATCGCCACGCCGCGATGGCAGGTGGCGCAGGTCACCGCCGCGGCTTCGCGTGCCGTCTTGCCGGTGGCCGCCTGCACGGTGGCGTTCAGCGAGGCGGTCATCGCCATCATCTCGCGCCCCACCTCGAGGCGCGGCTTGCCGTTCACGGTGACTTTGGGCTCGGCGCCGCGGCCGGCATGGCAGTAGTCGCAGGTCACGCCCAGCGCCGCCGCCACGCTGGCCATGTCGGGCAGCGGCGGTTTGGGCGTCGCCTGCTGGGCGAACGCACGCGGCGCGAGCGCGAGGCAGGCAAGGAGACAGATGGCCGGCACTTTCATGGGTGGCAGTTTACAATCCTGTCCCCATGACCAGACGCTTTTCCGCATTCCTGGCGGCCATCGGACTTGCCGTGTTCGCCGGCGCCCTCTTCCTCTCCCCCACACTGTCCGGCCAGACCGCGACGGCGGCCTGCGCCGGCGCCCGCGACCTCCGCCTGACGAACGGCAACATCGTCACCCTGGACGCCCGCGGCCGCACCGTGCGCGAGGTGACGATCCAGGACGGGCGCTTCACGGCGGTGGGCCCGCGCGGGGCCGGGCAGCGCCTCAGCGACTGCACGCGCACCATCAATCTGAACGGGCGCACGGTGGTGCCCGGCCTGATCGACAACCACAATCACATCGTCCTGATGGGCATCCGCCCCGGCTACCACACGCCGCTCGAGAGCGCGACGTCGATGGCTGACGTGCAGGCGATCATCCGGACGCGGGCGCAGCAGGTTCCGGCGGGCGCCTTCATCACGTCGATGGGCGGCTGGAACGCCGTGCAGTTCACCGAGAAGCGGCTGCCGACACTGGCCGAGCTCGACGCCGCCACCGCCAGCCACCCGGTACTGGTGTTCCAGGGCTTCACGGGACCGGCCGCCACCAACACGCCAGGCCGCACGTTCTTTGCGTCAAAGGGCATCGCGGTGAGCGACACCGGGCAGATCGCCGCCAACGCGCCGGCGATGGCGGCCCTGAACGCGCTGCGCGCGGCGCAGACGTTCGACGACCGCAAGCGCGGCACGGCCGACGCGATGGCGTATTCGGCCAGCGTCGGTGTGACCACCAACACCGACATGGGCGCCTTCAACCTGCCGGGCACACCCGACCTGCAGGGATCGTTCGAGGCCGACACGCTGGCCAGTGCCAACCAGTTCCGCATGTACGACCCCGTGCTGGCGCTGGCGCGCGAAGGCAGGATGACGACGCGCCTGCGGATCTTCTTCCTGACGATGGACACGCGGCCCGACGTGCCGGTGCTGACGGAGCGGCTGCGCAACACCTTCGGCGACTTCGGCGACGGCATGGTGAAGGTGTCGGGCATCGGCGAGTTCGCCTCGCAATGGCCGCTCTTCGGCCAGGCCACGCCGACCAACTACACCGCCGCCCTGCAGGCGGTGGCCAGGGCCGGCTGGGCGTTCCAGCAGCACAGCCTGTCGCCGACCGAGAACGAGCTCACCATCAGCACGTTCGAGACGGTGAACAAGACGACGCCGATCAAGGAGCTGCGCTGGTCGCTGGCGCACGTCGGCTCGATCGACGCGGCCGGCATCAACCGGCTCAAGGCGATGGGCGCCGCGATTGCGGTGCATCCGTTCCAGTACCTGGCGGGCGGGCGCGGCGGCCCGCCGCTCCGCACGATCGTGGACAGCGGCATCAAGGTGGGAGCGGGGTCGGACTCGGCGCAGATCTCCACGCTCAACCCGTGGAACATGATTTCGTACATGGTCACCGGCCGCAGCTCCGACGGCATGCTGATCAATGCCGGCCAGCAGCTCACGCGCATGGAGGCGCTGCGGCTCTACACCGGCGAAAACGGCTGGTTCCTGAAGGAAGAGAAGGATCTCGGGACGATCGAGACCGGCAAGCTCGGCGACCTCGTCGTGCTCAGCGACGACTACTTCAGCCCGATGCGCGTGCCCGACGACAAGATCCGCTCGCTGCGGTCGGTCCTGACCGTCGTGGACGGAAAGGTGGTGCACGACACGCTGTCGGCGCGATAATCGCGCACATCGGTCGGTCTCAAGGAGGGGTGTCATGCGCATGACGTCGACGGCTCTCTGCCTCGCGAGCGTCCTCCTCACCGCCGCGTGCTCCAGCGGCAACTCGGGTCCCACGTTCGACGTCGCTGATCAGGACAGAATCAAGGCGGTGATCCAGCAGCTGACCGAGGCGTTCAACGCCAAGGACGCCGCGAAGGCCGCGGCGCTCTACACACCCGAGGCGGTGGTGATGCCGCCCAACAAGACGCTGTCGCGCGGCCGCAGCTTCGTGGAGCAGTACTACACGAGCCGCTTTGGCGAAGGCGCCGGCGAACTCTCGCTGACAGCGAATGAGATCAAGGGATCGGGCACATTCGCAGTGGCGATGGGCGACTACCGGCTCACGCTCGCGCCGGCGCAAGGGCCGCGGCGCCGCGACCGCGGCAAGTTCGTGTGGATCTTCCGGGAGCTGAACGGCACCTGGATGATCGACGGCATCATCTTCAGCAGCGATTTCACCGAGCTGCCGCCCGCCTGACGGAGGGCGGGGGCTCGTGCGTTTCCGACACGGAGTGGTGCTGTTCGTCGAAGCGGTAGACCGAGCGCGACCCGTCGTTTCTCGTGACGTGGGTCTCGGTGATCGCCCGGCCGTCCCCCACGTAGCTGATGTCGAGCTCGTATCGAGGCACCGACGGGCCGAAGTAGGCGACGTGCGCCACCACCCGGCCCGCGTCGTCGAACTGGTTCGACACCATGCGGCCCGGTTCGGTCACGCCAATCAGCTGGTTCCGCGTGTTGTAGGCGTAGCGGCGGACGACACCGTCGGACCACTCGGCGCGCACCAGCCGGTTGTGATCGTCGTAGGTGTAATCGACCTGGCGTCCTAGCGTGTCGCCCACGCGGTCCACCCGGCGGCGGTCGTCGTAGTGGAACCAGATGCGGCCGGGACCGGACCGCATCTCGAGCAAGCGGCCGTCAGCGCCCCGGTGATAGGTCACTCGGTTGCCGGCGGCGTCCCACCGCTCGAGCACCGAGCAGTCGTTGGGCGGGCAGTCCGCGAACGCGGCGCCGCCTCCATCGCGAAACGTCATCACCCAGCGAGTGCCGTCCCAGCGCAGCGAGGCGCCGTCGAAGGGGTCGCGGCCGGTATGTGTGAGCACTGCGTCGGCCTGGGTGTTGCCAGGGGACACGCGCTCGAAGTGCACGCGGCCGCCGTTGGCCAGAATCAGGTCGGCCCACGGAATGCGCGGGTCGCCGTTCCCGTAGAGCCACCACTCACCCGGGTGCGTGGCACCGAGGCCGAACGGCCTCGCCATGTCGTCACCCGATTCGTACGTGCGCCGCAACACCAATGGAAACGGCGCCGGCACCACGAGATCGTCGTCCTCGCGAATATAGAGGCCCATCGCCAGGTCGACGTAGCCCTTGTGCAGCGGCGGCTCGAGACGAGGCTGGACGTCGCTCGACTCCTCGGGCTCGAGGGACGGGCGGTCGGCGTGCATCGCACAACCGGTGGCTGCCAGCCCGAGGGCAATCGCCAGCGCGGCGCGCCGCGTCGATCGGTTCAATCGGCGGCCAACGGCAACGATGGCCAGCAGCGCGACCAGCCCCAAGATCAACTGCACGGGCCGCCGGTGGAGCGGCTGCCAAGGGTCCCGGACCCCGACCGTGCCCGCGATGGATGCCTTCAGCGCGCCCGGATCGTAGGCAATCCCGTCCTTGAAGACGACCTCCACCTGTCGAATGTCCGAGATCCGGGTGGCCGGATTCCCGCGCACCACGACGAGGTCGGCCTGCTTGCCCGCGGCAATCGTGCCGATGCGCTCGCTTTCACCGAGCGCCGTTGCGCCGTTGCTCGTGGCCACGCGAATCGCGGCCTCCGGCGTGAGGCCGGCGTCGACCAGCAGTTCGAGCTCGCGCTGATCGCCGAGGCCGGCGATCACGCCGCCCCACCCGGTGGGATCCACGCCCGCCAGCAGACGCCCGCCCGCCGCCACGAACTGGCGCTCGAACTCCATCTCGCGTTTGAGCATGGCGGACCACATGCGGGCAGTGGGACTCGCGGGACTGCTCCACAAGGGGCGGGCCGAGACGTAATGGTCGCGAAGCGTTGGCGCGAGGAGCGCCGGCAGTGCGGGATCGAATGCGGCCTCACGGCCGGTGAAGCTCTCGAAGATCGCCAACGTCGACGTCACGGAGACGCCCCGGCGCACGAGCAGGGCCAGCGTCTGCTGGATCTCGGCACTGCCGACGTCCATTCGCGCGAGCTCCGACACGAACGCTCCCTGCTCGGGACAGTCGTCGGGCTGCTTGTCGGAATAGAACTCGGTGTCTACGGCCAACCCGTGCTCCAGCGTGTCGATGCCAAGCGTCGCCGCCTCGCGGAACCCCACGGCGCACAGGTGACCGGTGATGCGCAGCCCGCGCACGTGCGCAGTGGCGATGGCGGCTTTCAACTCGGCCGGTCGGAGGCTCGTATACGCCTTGATCGACGTGGCCCCTCTATCTGCCTGCGCCTCGACGGCGCGGGCGATGCGCTCCGGGTCGGGCGCACCATCCACCGCCGAGAGATATGGACCGGTGAGATGGATCGCCGGCCCCGGTTCCTGGCCGGCGTCGATGCGCGCCTTCAGCCGGGCATCCTCGTCGAAATCGACAGTCCCTGCGGTGCGAATCGTCGTGACCCCGCTCGCAAGATAGAGCCGGGCAAACGGCGTCTGAGCGTTGACGACGAGGTGCCCGGTCGGCGGCGACTCGAGCTCGTAGAACAGGTGCTCGTGCATCCCCACGAGGCCGGGCATGACGGTGCGGCCCGCGAGATCGAGTGTGCCGGCTCCTTCCGGGATCCGCACCTCGGCGGCGGTTCCGGCCGCGGCGATCCGGCCGTGATCGATCAGGAGCGTCTGGTCCTCGCGTGCGGGCCCGCCGGTGCCGTCGATGATCCTGACGTGCAGGAGCGCCACCGCCGGCGGCAAGGGACGGACGAACGCGCGAGTTCCTGACCCAGCGTTGCAGCCGGCCACCAGGAGCGACACTGCCGCCACGACGGCGGCGGGCAGCCGGGCAGACATCGGGGGAGAGACCACCGGTCTGGGCCAGTTGCAAGCCGCGCGCGCAGGAACGGGTGCGCGCGCTCGCGCGCCTCACCCTGTGACTGCACGGGCGGAGGCCCCGATCGGATGACGAATGCGTCAGCGCACGACGAAGCGACGCAGCGAAAGGAGCCTCTCCTGCGGGCTCGCCTCTAGCTGTCTTCGCCGGCGAGGCGCAGGCCGCCGAGCACTTCGATCAGCTTCTCGGTCGTGATCGGCTTCAGGAGCGAACGATCGAACGACTTGGTGCGAGCGGCCGCGTAGGCGGTGCCATGGCCGGTCATCGCGACCAGCATCACCCGGTCGGCCGACGACTCCTTCCGAATCTGCCGGGCCAGCTCGGCGCCGGTCGTCTCGGGCATCGACAGGTCGACGAACGCCAGCTGCGGATCGTGGCGGCGCACCTGTGCCAGCCCCTCTTCGGCGCTGTACGCCACCTGGACGTCCTGCCCCAGCTCCTCGAGCTGCGCCGCGAGCGAGTCGGCGACATCCGGCTGATCGTCCACGACGACGATGCGGTGCGACGGAAGACGGAGCGGCTCTTCGTCGCTGGTGGTGGCCGGCTTGGAGGATGACAAGGGGATGGAAAAACTGAATTCGCTCCCGGATCCACGCCCGCCACTCTGGAACGCGATGCTCCCGCCATGCGCTTCGACCAGCGTCTTCACGACGGCCAGGCCCAGCCCGAGCCCTCCGGTGCCGGTGGCGTCGTTCCCCTGGCGGTAAGGGGAAAACAGGCCTGCCGCATCCTTGGGATCGATGCCAACGCCGGTGTCTGTGACGGCGATGAGCGCCTCGGTGGCGTTGGCGCGCACCGCGACGGTGATGGAGCCGGCCTGCGTGTAGGTCACGGCGTTCCGCAAGAGGTTTTCGAGAATCTGGGCCAATCGCTGCGGATCAGCATGGACCCTGATCGGGTCGGCGGGCAGGTCGGCCACCAGCGTGAGGCCCTTCTTCTCTACCTGCGGCCGCACGCCTTCGAGCACCTGCGGGAGCCACTCGTCGAGCGCGACGGTCTGACGGTCGAGACGGATCTTTCCGTGCTTGACCCGCGTGATGTCGAGCAGATCGTCGATCAGTTTCGTCATGTGCGCCGTCTGGCGCCGCAGCACCGCCAGCGCCTTGTTCGAGCGCTCGTCCGGCCCCTCGGCGGTTCGCAGCAACGACAGGCTGCTCAGAATCGCGGACATGGGATTTCGCAGCTCGTGGCCCAGGCTGGCGAGGAACTCCTCGCGGTGACTGTCCTGGTGGAGCAGCTCCTCCTGGCTCGCTTCGAGCGCCTCCGTGCGCTCGCGCAGTTCATCGTTCAACTTCGTCAGCGTGTCCTGCTGGGCATTGCGGACCACGAGATCGGCGGCCTGCTGGCCGACCAGGTCGGCGAGCTGCTTCTCACGCTCGGAAAACCGGTGCGGCGCGCGAAAGTACACCGAGACCATGCCGACGAGATCGCCCTCCTGGCTGCACAGCGGCGTGCATTGGACGGCGCGATACCCGGCCCGCGCCACCAGATCCCGCATCGAGGCGGAGCCGGGGTCGTTCAGAACGTCGCTGACTTCGTTCGAGGTGCGTGTCCGGAGCGCGATGGCCCACGGCGAGGTCTCGCCGGCGTCGATCTGTTCCACGTAGTCACACTCTTCGGAGCTGAAGCCCTGCTGCATCGTGGCGCGCGGGTGCCGCGAGTCCCGGTCGAACAGCTGCACTCGCCCGCAGTCGGCGCCCAGCAGACTGATGGCGGACGTCAGAACATTCGACAGCGCGTCGCCGAGGGTGGAGGCCGTCGCCACCGCCATGGTCATCACGTGCAGCCCGCGCATGATGTTCAGCTCCGCCGCCAGCTGCTGTTCGCTGGCGCGAAGCGCGCGTTCGACCTTCTTGATGGCGGTCACGTCCACGAAGGTCACGACCACGCCGTCGCTGGTCTCGCCGCCGGCGGTGCGATACGGGCTGAGCCGCACGATGTAGGCACGACCGACTTCGCTGGTTGCCGTGCGTTCGATCGGGGCCATCGTCGCCAGCACCGTCCGCGCATCCTCTTCAAGGGTGCGGTAGTCGAGAACATGCGTCAGGTCGGCGATCGGGCGATCGTAATCGCGAGCCTTGATGTTGAACAGATCGCTGAGCTGCGGGGTGAATCGTTTGATCCGCAGCTCGGGGTTCAGGAACAGCGTCGCCACGTCGGTGGCGGCCATCAGATTCTCGAGATCGTCGTGGGCCCGTGAAATCTCCTCCAGCTTCACTTTCAGCTCGTTGTTGACGGTCTGCAGCTCCTCGTTGATGCTTTGCAGCTCCTCCTTGCTGGTTTCCAGCTCCTCGGTCGTCGATCGGTATTCTTCGTTCAGACTCTGCAGCTCCTCGTTGGCGGCACGCAGGTCTTCGTTGGTCAGGAAATGGTCTTCCCGGACGCTGTCGATGCGCTGTTCGGCGTGGCGCAGCTGCTCGCGCAGGCTGCGCACCAGCTCGCTGGTCGGCTCCTGATCGCTCGCGGGCGTCTCGCGTGTCGCCCCGCCCAGGTCGAGAAGCGTGATCAGCGTGTCTCGTCGCCCGTTCTCGGACTGGTCCCGGGCCTGCACCACCAGCACCACCCGGTGCGTCGCGCCGTCGAACGCCACCGGAATGAAGGACGACACGTGCGCCCCCGGCGCCTCCGCCGCACGATGCAGCAGCACGTGCAGCTCGTCCCGCAATTCCGGCCTCACGAACTCGGTCACGCGGCGCGCCGGCGGTCCTCCGCTCTGCTGAAGGAATCGTGACGCCGATGGCGAGAGATGCAGCACATTCCACCGCTCATCGACGACCAGTGAGGGCGGCGCGACGGCGTCGAGCGCGGCGAGATGAATCTCGATGGGAGAGGTCTTGCTCGCAGGGCGCCCGTCGCGCGCCCAGCGCACGGCGCGATCGCTCGGCGTGGCGAGCAGATCGGGCAGCGGCGGGCGCACGCCGTCCGTGCGCGGACGGCTCGCGTAGATGCGGTGCTTCTTGTCGAGCGGCTCAAACAGTTCTTCGGCCGCGTTCTCCGAGGCGCCCAGCACCAGATAGGCCTTGTCCCGGCAGGCGTAGCGGAAGACGGCCATCACCTGTTCCTGCAGCTCGCGATCGAGATAGATCAGCAGATTGCGGCACGAGATCAGGTGGAGGCGCGAAAACGGCGGATCGCGCAGCAGGCTGTGCGCCGCAAAGACGATGCAGTCGCGCAGCTCCGACACCACTCGATAATGGTCGTCCTCCACGCGGAAATACCGCTCGAGCCGCGATTCGGACACATCGGTGCCGATCGACCGGGAGTAGAGGCCTTCGCGGGCGATGCTCACGCCGGCCTCGTCGACATCCGACGCAAAGATGATGAGATTCGAGCGCAGGCTGCGTCGCTCGAACGCTTCGTGAAACAGAATCGCCACCGTGTAGGCTTCTTCGCCCGTGGCGCAGCCCGGGACCCAGACCCGAATCTGTTCCTCTCCCTGCATCTGGTCCACGAGCGGACCGATCACCTGTTCCTGAAGCGCCGCCCAGGTCTCGGCGTCGCGAAAGAACGCGGTCACCGAAATCAGCAGATCATTGAACAGCGCGTCCGCTTCAGGCAGGTGGGTCCGGAGAAACTGCCAGTAGTCGCTGATGGTCAGCTGGTGCGCGAGCTGCATGCGCCGCGACAGACGGCGCACCACGGTCGTCCGCTTGTACTTGGCGAAGTCGTGGCCGGTGCGCTTCCGCAACAGTTCGAGCACGCCTCTCAGCGCCTTCTCTTCGCTGTCAGGAATCTGCTCTACGTCCTCGGCGGCTCGGATGAGCGGTTTGAGCCGCGCCTTGTCGCGCGCAAACTCGGCCAGCCGCGCCGTCAGTTCTCGTACCGGCAGGACGACATCGGCGACGCCGGTCGCGATCACGGCGCGCGGCATGTCTCCGTGCGCGGCCTCGTTCGGATCCTGCACGAGGACCAGCCCGCCGCCGCCCTTGACCTCTTTGGCCCCCTGAGTGCCATCGGCTCCGGTACCCGACAGGATGACGGCGAAGCCATCCCCGTGGGCCTGCGCCAGAGAGCGGAAGAACAGGTCGATTGCCGCACGCTGCCCGCGCGGCTGCTCGAACTTCGACGCGCCCACGGAGGTATCGGTAATCTCCAGCTTGCGATCCGGCGCGATGACGTAGACCTGATTGGGCACGAGCTTCGCCGCGTCGTGGTCGGCCACCTGCACGACCGGCATGGTCGTCCACCGCGCGATGATCGCGGGCAGCTCGCTCTTGTGATCGGGCGCGAGGTGCACGACCACCACGTACGCCAGGCCCAGGTCGTCGGGCACCGAGGTGAAGAACAGCTGCAGAGCCTCGACGCCGCCCGCGGACGCACCGATCCCGCACACGGGCACCGCTGGCGGCGGTGGCGGCTGGCTGCGGTCAGTAGGCATCAGACAACGCGGCGACGCGATTCGAGGTGGGCGGAAGCTGCAACGGTATCACTCGGCGGGGGTGGAGCGTAAGGGCCGTCGCGCCCCAACGACCGGCTCAGATGGCGCCAACGGCCGTCAGCGCTCGGCGAGCGACTGACTATACTGGCGGGGTGCGCTCCGTCGCTGACGATTCCAGAGACGCCACGCGCCGCGCTGACGCGGCGCTCACGCCCGAGCAGCGGGTCGAACGCGCGCTGGCTCTGGGCGACGACGACCTCGTCGTCTACGCATCGGCACATGCGCTCGCGTCGGAGTGGGCGCGTCGCGCCCTGGTGCGGCGGCGACGGGCCGGCCGCCAGCCGAGCGCCTGCGTCGACGGATTGAATTCGTGACGCTGCTCGCGCGGGTAGCGGCCGAACTGGAACGCGCGGGCATCGCGACCGCAGTCTGCGGCGCCGGAGCGTTGGCCGTGCACGGCATCGCGCGGTCCACCTACGACATCGATCTCCTGACGACCGATCCGCACACGCTACGCGACGCGACCTGGCGGACGCTCGCGGGAACGCAGGCTCTACGCGGGCGGGCCGCAGGACCTCTGGGATATCGAGCAGCTGTTGGCGCTCGCCAGTGACGACGTGGTCCGAGCAGTGGATGCGGTGATCGGCCAACTCCCGCCATCCAGCCGGACACTCTGGGAACCGTTTCGTTCCCGCGTCTCACGCTAAGGGCGAGAGATCTGCAGCCACGAACTATCGCCCGTCGGCGGCGCGCGCGGCCTTGAGGATATTCACGAGGCCGTAGTTGCCTTCGTGGCACTCGAAGGGCATCACCGGCCGCGGGTCGTGCGTGAGCGGCATGGCGATCGTCCACGGCCGCTCCCAGGTTTCGGGATCCTCGATCGTCGCCGTCCAGTCGATGGCGTCCGGCGACACCTTCGTGAAGCGCTCGACCGTGCGGAACGTGCGCGGATCGGCGCCGCGATACGCGCTCAAGGTGTTGAAGTTGGTGGTCTCGACCACGAGCGTCGCACCCTCCCAGTGTCCGCGCGCATCGCCCATGTAGGAGCGGACGCCGGCACCCACGTGTGCCCGGCCGTCCAGCGGAATCACCCGCGCTTCGTGAATGATCTCGTAGGTGATCACCACGAAGCCGGGCGTCTGGAAGATCTGATAGTTGTTGCCGTACATCACCGGGATCATCGAGCCCGGCACGCCGCGTGAGATGCAGCGCTCGAGCAGCCCAAGATCCTCGGGGCCGTTGAACGGCCCCCCGAGGAAGCTGCTCTTCGGTCGGCCGGCCGCCTGCGCGCGGCGGCGGCCGGTGGCGGTGAGCGGCGGAATGCGCCCATCGGGCGGATCGACGACCAGCCACGGCTGGCGGCGCTTCTTCAGGTCCAGGTTCGCGAGCCACCAGTGGTCGGGGCCGCGTGGGCCCGGTGCCAGCCCGTCGATCGCCTCCTGCTCGGCCCCCGCGCGGATGGCCTCGAGCTCGTCAGGCGTGAAGTCCTGCAGCCGCTTGCCGGCGAATCGCTCGGGACGCTCGAGCGGCGTCGCGTACTCGTTGGAGTTGGTGTAGTCGCCCTGCAGATCCGGGTCGCCCCACGGCGTGCGGCCGGGGACGTACTTCTGCGCCACCACTGGCGCGGTTAGCGCGATCGCGAGAAGAAGAAGGACGGGCCGCCTGAAGGAGGCCCCTACGTACCTCACACACGCGCCGTCGACGTCGGCGAGGGTGCGGCTTTCTCGATCCAGCTCTTGATGACCTCGAACACCTGGCGGCGGTTGTTCTCGAACATCGCGAAGTGGCTGTTGCCCAGGATCCCGCGCTGCTTGAGATCGATCAGCTCCGCCTTGGCGCCCGACGCCGTGAGCGCGTCGATGATCGGCCCGCCCTGACGCCCGCCACGTTCTGAGAGCAGATACATCACCGGCATGTTCTTCAGCCCCGGCAGCGGCGTGCCCGGGGCGCCGCCCTGCCCGACCAGCGGCGCGGTAGCGCCCTCGAACGACGCCAGCGCCTTCACCAGGTTCGGCCGCTCGTTGGCGACGATCCATCCGAACGGCCCGCCCGCCGAGTGCGTGAGGACGACGCACGGCCCGATGCGATCGATGAGCTGCGCGCCGTAGCGCCGCCAGAGATCCTGCGCCAGCTGGCCGTTGCGCGGCGCCGAGTTGGCCGCCGCCACCAGCTGATCGACAAGTGGATCGCCGGCGTCACCGGTCGTGCCGGGCCACTGTTTGTTCGGGCCGCGCGCCGACGTCACGGTGTCGCGCGTGAGCAGATCGTAGGTGACCAGCGGGCCGATCTCGCCGAGCGCGTCGGGGTGATACACCGAGCGGCCGTGCCCGGGGCGATCGACCAGATACACCGTGTAGCCGGCCTGCACGAAGTGGTGCGCCCAGCCCGACCCGCCGCCGAGACCCATGTAGTGCACCATCTGGCCGCCGCCGCCGTGCACGAGCACGACCGGCAGCGGGTAGCGCGGCTGCGCCGGCTCGATCTTCTGCACGAACATCGGCGCCACCTCGATGGTGCCGTAGGGCATCGTCTTGTGCTCGGTGCCGATCCAGAAGCTGCTGAAGTCGGCCACCTTGAGCGCCAGCGAATCGCCCGCCTGCCGCCGCGGCGCCGGTGCCTGATTGTTGCTGCCGGTGACGTTCTTGTTCATCCAGTCGACGAGCGGCTGCAGCACCTCGCGGTTGTTCTTCTCGGCCATCATCATGTGGCCGTTGCCCTTGATGCCGAGCGCGCCGAGGCGGATCTCCTCGGCCTGCACCCCGGCCTGTTTGAGGAACGCGACGCCGCCGGGATTGCCCGGCGAGGCGAACGACGAATCGGACGTCACGAACACGACCTTCGTGTTCTTGAGATTCGGCAGCTTGCGGGCGGGCGCGGCCTGCATGAAGTAGCCGGCGATGCCGGGCTCGGGGTTGGCCACGTAGGTGGTCTTGATCTCGGCGGGATCGGCGACCGGTGGATCGTAGGTGACCGGCACGCTCGACATGCCCCAGCGGTTGCCGCCCGCGAAGCCGGAGCCGGCGCCTTCGATGATGACGGTGGCCTTCACCAGATTCGGTCGCGCCTCGGCCACGAGCAGCCCGAAGGGGCCGCCTGCCGAGTGCGTCATGATGATCGCCGGACCGATCTTGTCGAGCAGATCGGCGCCCGCCTGACGCCACGCGAGATGCTGCAGGTTGAGCGGACCTGCAGGCCCTGCGTTGGCTGGCTGGGGCGGACCCGCGGCCGCGCCACCCCGCCCACCCGCACCACCGGCGCGTCCGGCCGGCGCAGCACCCTGCCGCGCGCCTGCGGCTCCCGGAGGCGGCGGCGTCTGTACATAGCTGCCACCCAGGCCAGCCACGAGTTGATCGAGATCCGGCGAGCCCACATTGCCGGCGCCTGGCCACTGGTTGTGGTTCTTCTGGTACTCATTCGGCGTCTGCGCGGGATTGGCGGACGGCGGCGTGAAGCGCCCGGCCAGGCTTTCGAGCGTGATGTGGTTGGCCGGGAAGCCGCCGTGGAGGTCGGGGTGCAGCGGCGAGCGCCCGTGACCCGGGCGATCGACGACATACACCTTATATCCCTCCTGCACCAGGTACTGGAACCAGCCCGGACGTCCGTCGGGCGTTTCCATCCAGTCGGTGCCCTGACCGCCACCGCCGTGCACGAGCACCACCGGGAACGGCCGCTTCACCTGCGCCGGAATCATGTACTCGACGTACATCTGCTGGCCGCCCACGTAGGCGCCGCGCGCGGTCTCGGCGCGCTTGACGTTGACCCACATGTAGCTCCACTCGGCGACATCGAGCGGGATCTTCTTGGAGGTCGCGACCGCGGCCTGGGCCAGCCCCGCGGCGTCGGCCGTGCCGATCGCGAGCGACCCGACGGTGGCGGCCGCGGCGCCGGCGACGCCGAGCACGGCGGCGCGGGTCATGAAGTCGCGGCGGCTGATCTGGCCGGTGGCGAATTCCGTGTAGAGGGTGGTGACCTGAACATCCTTCAACGGGGAGGGATTTGCACTCATGGGGCGCTCCGCCGTGAAGCATCCGGCAATCGCCCGGCGGTGTCAACGACCGCCGGCCGGGTCCGCTGGCGGGAGAGCGACTTCGTGCGAGCCGTCCGGGCCGCCAAGGCTCAGCACCGGCTGGGCCACCGTGACGGCCAGGCCACGGTCCAGAAGGATGGTGCTGACCTCGGACCTGAGCGACCACTGCCAGCGTCCGTGCCTTCGCACGGCCGCGTTGAGCAGGTCGAACAAGGTGCCCTCCAGGTCCCCCACGCCGGCATCGTCCAGTTCGGAGGCCGTGACACGCCGAAGCAGGGGGTGGTCACCATCGCGCCACGCCGCCTTCGGACGGACGACGACGACACCGTCGATGTTGCGCCACTCGTAGCGGCGGTCCGACGCAACCGCGGCGTCGAGAGCCTGGCTGAGTGTGAGGCCGCGCACCGGCCGCGGCAGCGACCGCACGGAGATGATTTTCCGGGCATCGCGCGCAGACTGCGTTCCGAACGGCATCGAGACGCGGTCGCTCAACGCCCCCACCGCCTCGAAGCCGACCGGCACGCCAAGCCGGGTGGCAATCGACACAATCAGTTCGACATTGGCGTCGGTGGCGTCGTCGGGCATCCGGAGGGCCATGGGATCCGCCGAGACGTTCTGGGCAATGGCCGGGCAAGGCGATGCCAATACCGCAACCACGCCCACGACAATTGCCAGCGCTCGCGCCGGGCTCACCCGCATTTCCTGGAACTCCGGGGGGCTGCCCTGGAACGAAGCAACTGCCGCGCCAAAAGTGGCGCCGCCGACCCTCCCGCGTTAGGATGTCTCGATTCGACAAGGAGCTTTCATGATCGCTCTGGACGTGAACGGCAAGCGACACGATGTGGACGTGAGCGGCGACATGCCGCTGCTCTGGGTGCTGCGCGAGAACATCGGCCTGACCGGCACGAAGTTCGGCTGCGGCCTCGGACAATGCGGCGCGTGCACGGTGCACGTAGACGGCGTCGCCACGCGGTCGTGCATCACCACGGCGCAGCAGGTAGCGGGCAAGAAAGTGACGACCATCGAGGGGCTGTCGGCCGACGCGAGCCACCCGCTGCAGAAGGCGTGGATCGCCGAGCAGGTGCCGCAGTGCGGCTACTGCCAGTCGGGCCAGATCATGACGGCGGCCGCGCTCCTCGCCAAGACGCCAAAACCGACCGACGCGCAGATCGACACGGCGATGACCGGCAACATCTGCCGCTGCGGCACGTATCAGCGTATCCACCGCGCGATTCAGCGCGCGGCCGGCGCATAACCGAGGACGCCATGACGAGACACGACACGACAGTCACGCGGCGCCTCTTCCTGCAGACCACTGCCGCCGCGGGCGGTGGCCTCATGCTCGGCGGATTCATTCCTGGCTTGACGCCGGCCGCACATGCCGCCGGAGTCTTCGAGCCCAACGTCTGGGTGAAGCTCACCGCCGACGGCAAGGCCCGCATCATGCTTTCGATGCTCGAGATGGGCCAGGGCGTGATGACGGCGATGCCGATGCTCCTCGCCGAGGAGCTCGACGTCGATTGGAACAACGTCACCACCGAATGGGTCGGGGCCGACGTGCGCTACGGCAACCCCGGCTTCGGCGGCGCGCAGACGACCGCCGGCAGCAACAGCACGCGCGGCATGTGGAAGCTGCTGCGCGAAGCCGGCGCGGGGGCCCGCGCGATGCTCATCTCGGCGGCCGCCAAGGATTGGGGCGTGGCCGAAAGCAGCCTCACCACCGACAAGGGCGTCGTGATCCACCAGGCGAGCAACCGCCGCGCGACCTACGGATCGCTGGTGGACAAGGCGGCCGCGCTGCCCGTCCCGAAGACCGTCACGCTCAAGGATCCGAAGGCCTTCAAGCTGCTCGGCAAGGATGTGCCGCGCCTGGACATTCCGAACAAGGTCAACGGCACCGCCGGGTTCGGCGTGGACGTGAAGCTGCCGGGCCTGCTGGTGGCCCGCGTCGTACGCTGCCCCGTCTTCGGCGGCAAGGTGGCGAGCTTCAACGCCGACAAAGCCAAGGCCGTGCCCGGCGTGAAGCACGTGGTGCAGATCGCCAGTGGCATCGCGGTGGTGGCCGACGGCTACTGGGCGGCGTCGCAGGGCGTGAAGGCGCTGCAGGTCACCTGGGACGAAGGCCCGCTCGCCACGCTCAGCTCCGCCGACATCACCAAGAAGTACGCCGAGCTGGCGCAGAAACCGGGCGTCTCGGCGCGCAACGACGGCAATTTCGACGCGGCCTACGCCAAGGGCGCCAAGACCATCGAGCGCGTGTTCGAGGCGCCGTACCTGGCGCACGCCTGCATGGAGCCGATGAACTGCACGGCCAACGTCACGGCCGACCGCTGCGACGTTTATCTGTCGACGCAGTCACAGACGGTGACGCAGCAGGTGGCGATGGCCATCTCGGGGCTGCCGCAAAACAAGGTGTTCGTGCACCCGCAGTTCATGGGCGGCGGCTTCGGCCGGCGCGGCGAGGGCGACTTCGTGGCCGACGCGGTGGAGACCTCGAAGAAGGTCGGCGCCCCGGTCAAGGTGATGTGGAGCCGCGAAGACGACATTCAGCACGACTACTACCGCCCGGTCACCTACGTGCGAATGTGGGCGGCGCTCGACGCCAGCGGCAACCCCACGGCGTGGCAGCAGCGCATCGTGCAGTCGTCGCTGATGAAGAAGCTCAACCCGGATTCGCTGAAGCAGATGGGCGGCGTGGATCCGATTTCGGTCGAAGGCGCGGCCACGCTGCCCTACGACATCCCGAACCTGCGGGTCGAGTACACCGAAACCGACCCCGGCGTGCCCTACGGATTCTGGCGCTCGGTGGGGAGCTCCGTGAACGGCTACGTCACCGAGGCGTTCATCGACGAGATGGCCACCGCCGCCGGCAAGGATCCGTACGAGTTCCGCCGGGCGCTCCTGGCCCAGCACCCGCGCCACCGCGCCGTGCTGGACATGACGGCCGAAAAGGCGAACTGGAAGACGCCCGCGCCCCAGGGCCGCGCGCGCGGCATTGCCGTGCACGAGTGCTTCGGCTCGATCATCGGCCTCGCCTGCGAAGTGTCGGTGACCAACGGCAACGTGCGCGTGCACCGGAACATCTGCGTGGTGGACTGCGGCTGGGTGGTGCATCCGGACACCATCAAGGCGCAGATGGAAGGCGGGCTCGTCTACGGGCTCACCGCCGCGCTCAGGGGCGAAATCACCATCAACAAGGGGCGCGTGGTGCAGAACCACTTCGGCGACTACCAGCCGCTCCGGCACCCGGAGATGCCCCAGACCGAGGTGTTCATCATGCCGAGCGTCGAGGCGCCCGGCGGCATCGGCGAGCCGAGCACCGCGGCCATGGCGGGCGCGCTGGTCAACGCGGTGTTCGCGGCCACCGGCAAGCGGATCTACAGCTTGCCGATCAAGGCCGCGACGCTCAGAGGCGGCACCGCATAGACGCACGGGCCGCCTGAAGGCGGCCCCCACGACTGTCAGAAGTAGAGGCGGACCTCGTAGAGGTCCGCCTGGTGCAGGCGGGCCTGAAGGCCGGCCTCTACGAGTGATAACCGGCTACACGCCCGCGACGGGGCCGACGTACGCAATCAGGCGGCCGGCGCAGATGGCGCCGAACCAGCACACGAGCGACAGCCACGCCAGGTTCTTCATGCTCGACGGCACCGGCCCGTTGTCGAGCGCGGGGCTCGCGAACACGACCTTCCGCATCCGCGCCATCGCCCACACGCCGACGGCCACGAACACCAGCTTCACCCAGAAGTCGATGTTGACGGCACGCGTCGTGGCGTCGGCGCAGAAGAGCGCCACGCCGGTGAACAGGTTGATGCCGAAGCCCCACCACATGATCGGGTAGAGCTTCTCGAGCGGCTTGATCGGCGCCTTCGGCCACAGCCCGAGCAGCGCGAAGCTGATGAGGGTCGAGCCACCAGCCACCATGGCCATGCCGAGCGTATGCGAAAACAAGAACATCGGGAACGCCCACAGCGACCCGGACTCGCGAACCCACATGCTGAAGGACAGAGTCTCCAGCCATTCGAAGAACGCCATGATCAGCGGCCCCCCTTGGAATCGTGACGTTCGGCGTTCCGGTGCACCAGATACCCCAGCAGGACGGCCACGAGCGTGACACACAGCACGATTGACACGACAGTAACGGCCAACGACATCGATCTCTCCCCTTTTGGTGGCGCCCGGCCTAGAAGGCGTTGCCGATGAAGGGCAGCATGCTGCCCCAATACATGACGCCTACCCAGAGGAAGAGCGCCGACACCGCCAGGAACTTCGACAGGTTCGGCGCGGCGCGTCCGGTCTCCACCTGCCATCCGGTGTCGAACGTGAAATAGACGACGTTGAGGCCGCCCAGCATCAAAAAGAGCAGCTTCCAGAAGAACGCCGGGTTGTCGTAGTACTGCTGCGGCGCCGCGGCGAAGAACAGCATGCCGGTCATGGCGTTGATGGCGTAGCCGAACATCCCCCACGGCAGCAGCCGCATCAGCACGCCCGACGGCAGGTTCGGCATGAATCCGAGCAGCCGCAGGTTGATCAGGAAGAGCACGCTGAGCAGCAGCGTCAGGCCGACGAAGTGCAGCGTCTCGGCCGTCACCCAGGTCCACGGCGTGTCGCGCACGTAGTTGCCAACGGTCCGCGCCAGCGGGCCGATCGCGGTGACGCTCTCCTGGGCGGGGCGTATCTCGGTGTGCCGGATTTCGCCGCCCAGATTGGCGGCGCCCGCGACGAGCACGAACGACACGGCGGCAAAGATGAAGATCACGGCGGTGGCCGCGTGCGACAACGAGCCGGTGCGGCGCATCGACCACAGCCCCAGGAACGCCAGCGCTCCCGTGATCTGAATCGCCACCATCGCCAGGAACGCCGCGCCTTCGTGGATTTCGGCGGCAGTCTGGTGCATCTCGTCCATGTTCTGGATGTGATTCCAGGCCCCGTTGCCGGTCACGTAGGTTGGAATCGTCAAGAAGGCGATGCCGACCATCAGGACCAGGCTGGCCTGCTTGACGTGATCGCTCTTGCCGAAGAAGGAGACGATGAAGAACCCCAGCGCCACGACGAAACCGATGGTCGGAACGTGGTTGAGCAGCAGGTGAAGATGAGTGGTATCCATAGGATTCAGTCCCGGGGTCGGACTATTGAGGGATTGCTCGTGGAGCGGAGTGAGGGCTGGCTCGCCGACCCGGTCAAGGCGTCGGCGATTTTAGTGCCGAATGACACTAATGTCTACTGACGAGCCGTTCAGACTTCCGTCAGTCTGCGATCAGGGGATCAACACCACCGGCGCGCGCCAGAAGGCCGCCTTGCGCCCGCCCGGCTCGAGCACGGTGACCTGGCACTCGTAGCGCCCCGGCGCAATTCCCTGAAGCGGAATACTGAAGCGCAACGGCACCGCTTTCGAGCGCGCATCGAGGCCGTCGGTCACCTGAATGGGCTGGGTTTCGAACGCCTTCACGTCGCCCTTGTAGAGGGTGACGAAGGCCACGAGTGGCGCCGTCTCGGTGGCACCGCGCTCGTAGGCCTGCAGCAGCACGTAGAGGTCTTTGGTGGTGCTGAAGACGCGGGTCACGCTCGGCACCAGCTTCTCGCCCTGGAACACCAGCGGGTTGGAGGCCTGCGCCTGCGTGCTGAGCGAGTTCTTCACGGTGTGCAGCTCTTCGCCGAAGGGCACGCGCTGGCTGCTCAGCACCACGGAGCTGATGGGCAGGCGGACCTCTTCGCGATTGAGGTTCGGAATCGTGAACGACGTCTGATACGTGCCCAGACGCCCTGCTTCCGCATCCCGGGCCAGGAACTTGATGACGTACTGCCCCGGCAGCAGCGTGAAGCCGGTCTCGTACTGAATCGGCCGCGCGGACAACTCGGTGGCGGTCTTGTCCGAGATCGGGATGTCGAGCTTGTCGCGGACGTTCTGGATGGTGATGCCGTAGTTGTCCTTGACCTCGCCGATGAAGTCCAGCAGCGTCCGCTGCGCGCCGCGACGGCGCGCCAGCGCCAGCTCGCTGCCGGGAATCTTCACGTGGACCGGCACGAAGTACTCGGCGCGATTGAGCTGGAAGAAGTTCAGCTCCATCGCAATCGTGATGTCGGTGATCGGGTTGTCGAGCATGAGCGCTTCTTCGAGCTGCCGCTCGCGCTCGACGCCGTTCTGCCGCGCCCACTCCTTGTCGGCGAAGTAGCCCTGGCGGTAGGCGAGCTCCCCTTCCTTGCCGTTGGCCAGCGACACCTTCACGCGGCGGAACTTGCCGTCGCTGGCGGCATGCGTGCTGTAGAAGCCGATGATGTAGTAGCTCGTCATCGCCTGCGCGGCCTGGACGATGCCCGCCGACAGGTCGTTGTTGTCGAACATCGCCGTGCCGCCGGTGTCTTTGGCGAGCGCGAAGAGCGTGTCCTGCGAGCGCTGGAAGCCGTTCATGGCGTTCATCGCCAGCTGGCCGGTGAACATCGCCTGCCCGCCGGGCGAGCGCTGCGTCGCGTCGCCGAACGGCGACAGCGCCACCAGGCCGCGCGCGTCCACGGGGTTGATGGTGACGTTGGCGCGCACCGCCGCGTTGGTCGTGGCGCGCAGCTGCGCGGTGTTGTCGTTGCCGTTCAGCCGCAGGCCGCTGCCGAAGTAGATGAGCGCCTTCTGCTCGGGGAACGGCCGCAGCATCGTCACCGCCGTCTGCAGCGCCGCCAGCTGACGATCGGTGTTGAAGATGTTGAACTCGGCGTCGCCCTGGCCGAACGCCGACGACTGATCGGGCTCGTCGCGGACGCCGTCGCCGTCCTTGTCCTCGCCGTACATCAACACGTCGATCACGTTGCGAACCACGGCGCGATCGGCGGTGAAGTCCTGCTTGATGCGGACCGCGCCGCCTTCGTAGGTCATGACCGCCATCAGATCGGAGCTCGTCATCTGCGAGGTGACGTACTTGATGGCGGCCTGATAGGCGCGAAGCTGGTCCCCGATCTGCATGGCCGACAGATCGAAGTAGATGATCATCAGGCGCTTGTCGCGGTATTTCGTGTCCCCGGTGGCGGGGGGCACGAACTGCGCCTGGGTGACCGCCGCCACTTCGGGTTGGGCGGGCGCGGCAGGCGTGGCCGGTGCAGCGTTCGCCTGCAGAGCCGGCGCCGCCTCGGTGGCCAGTCGCTGGAACTCCACGAACGCGATGTCCTGCGGCTGGCCGTCCTCGGTAATGACGAAGTCCTGCGCCGTCAACCCCTCGATCGGCTTGCCGTCCTTGTCCTTCACCGAGACGGTGGTGACGATCAGGCGCGTGCTCGAGCGGAAGATCGGCTGATCGGCGGGCGCCGGTGGTGGCGGCTGCTGCTGGGCACTGGTGATGACGCCCAGGCTCGCGGCCAGGGCGGCGGCAATGACAGGACGAGGCAGGCGCATCATCAGAACCGGACCCTCAGGCTGCTTAGAATCTTGCGCGGCTGGTTGATGGCGTTGGGCTGACCGAACTGCGGGTTGCCGACGATCGTGTTCACACCCGTAAACACCATCCGGTTGAGCACGTTGTTGGCGTCGATGCGCCAGTCGATGTTGAACCGCGGGCCCCAGCGGAACGTCCGGCCGATGGCGGCGTTGAGCGTGAACTGACTCGGGCCTCGCTCCGAGTTGCGGCCGGCGTCGCCCCACTGCCCCGCCAGCGGCGCCCCGTAGGCGGCCGGGTTGAGATAGTAGCCGTCGGGCGCCTCGGTATCAGCTCCAGTAAGCCGCGCGCGGACGCTGCCCACGAAGCCGGTGCCCGGCACGGGCACCAGGTAGACCGGCGTCACCGGCAGCCCGCTGCCGACGATGAATTGGGCCACGAAGGTCCAATCCTTCAGCAGCCGCCCCTTGATGCCGTCCACGAGCGTGCCGCCGGTGATGCCGGCCCCGGTCGTGTACTGCCCCTGCGCCGTGAACTGATGGCGCTGGTCGAAACTCGAGGGCCCGCGCTCGGCGTCCAGATCGAGCCAGTTCTGGGCGATCGAGAAGCCGGCAAGACTGGCGCCGCCGAACGCGGTGGCGTCGTCCGTGGCTTTGGCCAGCGTGTACTGCCCCGACGCCGTGAACCCGTTTCGCAGCCGGCGCCGCAACTGAATCTGCGCCGCGTCTCGCTGCGAGGTGCCGTTCGACGACAGGAACACGAACCCGGTCGGGCACGACGCACACGGATTGACGCCGCCCACCGGATAGGTGTTCGGCAGAATCTCCTGCATCAGGTGCGTGCCGTGCGACCCCAGGTAGGTGGCGATGACCGTGAGCGACGACGGCAGGTCGCGCTGCACCGACGCCTGATAGTTGTGTGCGGTGCCGACACGGAACGCCGGATCCACCGCGAACGTGTTCAGCGGCGTCGCCGACAGCCGGAGCAGGCCGGTGGCCAGCGTGAGCGGCAGCGCCGCGGACGTCTGCGCGGTGGCGGTGGTGGACAGCGGCGGCTGCTGCGCGAGCAGCGTGGCGATCGACTGGTACACCGACTGGTTGCGATACATCCCGTAGCTGGCACGCACCACCAGCGACGAGCCTGGAATCGGGCGCCACGCCATGCTGACGCGCGGCTCGATGCCGGCGCGATCCGGCTTCAGCAGGCCGTCGTCGGCCACCACGGCCTTGCTGCCGGTGAAGCCCGAGGCGAGATCGAGATTCACCAGCCGGCCCTGCGCCTCGGTGATCGGCGACTCGTACTCCCAGCGCACGCCGATGTTGAGCGTCAGCACCGGCGACACCCGGTAGTCGTCGTTGACGTAGGCCTCGAGGATGTTCTGGCGGAACGCCTTGTCGGGATTGCCGAACGCGATGGAGCTCGTCTGCGGCAGCCCCAGCATGAAGTCGGCGAGGTCCGATCCCGTGGCGCCGCCGGTGAAGCCGAAGCTGCCGCGCGGGTTCTGCTGGCTGAAGATGTCGAAGGCCTGGCGACGCGCGTTTCCACCGAACGTCAGGCTGTGCCGCCCGCGGAACCAGAAGATCTCGGTGCCGCCGCCATTGGCGAGATTGGTGTTGGCGGCGTACTGCCCGGTGCTCAAGCCGGCGATGGTCGTGAACGAGAGCGACGGCGGCCCCCAGTTGACCGGGCTCTGGTCGTTGCCGAGGATGCCGGCCAATCCCGACACGTTCGCGACGTTGGCAAAATTCGGCGTCACGTCGTTCGTGGCCCGCGTGAACGTATAGCGCGAGCGCAGGAACATGAACTGATTGAGCCGGTGCGAGTGGTTGACATCCAGGTTCAGAGTGGTCGCCTGGGTGGTGTCCACGAACGAGAAGAGGTTGGCTGACTCGACGGTGGTGCGGTTGTACGAGAGCACGCCCTGGAACTGCTCGCGCCCGCCGCGGAACTGGTGCTGCAGACGCGTCACGCCGGTGTCGGACTTGGTGGTCAGCAGAATGGGCGCCTGGTAGTTGTTGCCGCTGCCGCTGATATTGGGCTGCGGGTAGTAGCCGAGCAGCGCCGCGGCTTGGGGGCTGATTCGATCGGCCGGAATCACGTTGCCGGGAAACGGCTGCCCCGTGGCCGGATCGATCAGCTGCACGGGCTGGCCGAGCACGTTGCGCGACTGCGAGAAGTCTCCGGCGCGCTCGAGCGCCGTGGGCATCGATGTCGACTGCGTCGTGGCGTCGTGGTTCTGCACATGCTGGTAATTGCCGAAGAAGTTCGGGCCGCGGCGCATGAGTCGCGGAATGCGGATCGGCCCGCCGAAGGTCGCGGTGAAGTGCAGGTCGTTGTACTCCGGCTTCACGGCCGGCTGGCCGGTGAACGAAAACGGACGCGAATCGAGCGCCGAGTTGCTCGTGAGCAGACCGATGCCGCCGTTGTAGAGGCCGCGCCCGCCGGGGCGGTTGTTACCGAACGCGCGCGCCTGCGCAAACGGTGAGGCGGCGCCGTTGTTGACGCTGCCGTTGATCAGCAGCCCGTCGGCCGCGCCGTTGCTGTCGGGGCGATCGTCGTTGTTGTCGTTTGGAAACGGATTGCCGGCCGCGGCCGCCGGCGGAGGCGCCGCATTTGGATTGGCCGCCGCGCGCTGGAAGCCGCCGCGCGGTCCCGGTCCCGCGCCGCGGCCAGCCGGAGCCGCCGGGGCGTTTCCACCATTGCTCGATGACGTGGTGGTGCCACCGCGCGAGGTCGCCGCGGCGGCCACAGGCGGCTCCACGGCCTGCGTCGTGAGACCGCGCGTGATCTCGGCCAGCGGAAGCAGGGCGAGCTCGACGGCCGGCGGCGGCGCGTCGGGCGGGATCTTGATCTCGCGCGTGACCGGCGTGAAGCCGAACATCTGCACCGTGATCGTCCAGACGCCCTCGGCGAGGTCAGGAAAGCGATAGACGCCCGACGGATCCGACGCGGTGACCTTCTTGATCACGTCGCTGTCCTGCCCGCCCGACGGCCTGGTGGCTGTCACCGTGGCGCCGGGAACCGGTTGACGGTTGAAGGTGACCTGACCAAACAGTTCCGCCGCCCACACCGGGGCACCGGCAAGCAGCCACACCGCAACTGCCACCGCGCATAACCCGCGCACATTCATGCAAGAACTCATCTTCTCGTCTGGTCTGGTCTAGTCTGGCGTCGGCTGCGATACCTTGTCGACGACGAACACGGTCAACGGGCCACGCGTGCTATCGAGCTTCAGCCCGAGCTGTTCCTGCAGGGCCGTCGTCAGCGACGGGCCGTTGGGATCGATCGGCGGCAGCGGCGGCGCGCCGGGCGGAGCGCCCCCGGGCGGCGGCGCCGGCACCTGATCTGGCGTGTACGTCACGTTGAAGTCGTAAAGTCCTTCGAGCCCGGTCTTGTCGATGACCGTGCGACCCAGATTCTGCGACAGAAACTGCACCAGCTGCGAGAGCGGCATCGACCCGCCCGACAGATTGCCTGGGCCGATCCGGAAACCGCACGGAACCTTCTGGCTGAAGTCGTCGAACGCCGGCAGGCCCCCGGGACCGCCTGGCCCCCCGCGGCCACCCGGCCCGCCTGGACCGCCTGGACCGCCAGGGCCCCCGGGACCACCAGGGCCGCCCGGACCGCCGCCCCGACGCGCCGCGAACAGGGCCTGGCAATCGGTCGTGGACTTTTCGAGCTTTGGACCAAGCTTGCCGTCGGCTCGCGCGAGCACCAGGTTGTAGACCGACGCCTCCTTGGTTTCGACGTGATACTCGAAACCAAATCGATCCCGGAGCAGCGACCGCATCATGAACTGGATAGGGCCGGCCTGCCCTGGCTGGGTCGGCGCGACGTCACCCTCCGCCTTCGCGGTGATGTCGAAGCGATCGGCCGTGGCCCAGCTGGGAAGCCCCTCCATCTGATAGGGCTGGATCTGGAAGGCGAATCGCACGAGCTCACGCAGCGGGACGTTCTCTGCGGTAAAGCGACCGCCGGGCAGCGTGCCGAAGCGGATGAAGCCGGTCCCCGACTTGTTCTCCTTGACCGCCGCCACCTCGAATGTCGGCAGCGGGTTTGGCGCCGCAGCCGGCCCTTGTGCGCCTAGCGCAGGGACAAAGGCGACACCAGCGAACAGAGCACCGCACGTGGCCGCGGCCAGGAGAGACCTTCTCATACGAAACCTCGCTAGAGTTACGAATGGTACGGACGAAGGTTCACGGTGCCGCTGGCTCGGACCATTAGACACCAGCGGCCATGAAATGGTTGGCGGTTACGGCGCCGCAGGCCCGGCCAGCGGGCGCTGGATCTCGTCGATCGCAATGGCCGGCACCTCGGTGGTCGTCGGGACGAGCTTCAGCCCGAGTTGCGATTCGAGCGCATCGGGCACCGACTCGAAGCCGGCGAGACGCATCGCCGGGCCGAGTGAGGGCTTGAGCGCCATGACCATCGCGGCCGGCTTGAAGTACTCGAGGGAGACGTCATACGGCCCCTCGAGACCGGTGCGGTTCACCACTTCGACGCGCGCACCGGGCGGCCCCACGTTGGACGGCAGCCTGGTCGCGAACTCGTCCATCGTGATGCCGTAGACGCGCTCGTGTGCGAGCCCGCCATTCCATTCGCCGCAGATCACCGTGCGCTGCCCGTGCGGCAACGGTCCGCGAACCGGCGCACCGGCGGCCACCCACGCCTTCTGATCGAAGCATTCCTGGGCGGCGGGCTGGAGGTTGGGGCCGAGCACCCCGTCAGGCCGTGCCATCTCCAACGCGAACGCCGGCACCTCGGTGACCGCCTCGTGGACGCGGAGTGCGAAACGCTCCTCGAGCAGCTGCCGCACGATGTCGGGCGTTTCGTCCGCGGCCGGAACGTGATCGATCGTCGTCGTCAGATCGAACGATTCCGAATCGAGCCAAGCAGGCCCGCCGATGACGCGCGAGGTCGGGAGCTGATAAGCGTAGCGCACCAGATCGCGCGCGGTGAATCCACGAATCGACATCTGCCCGGATGGGTGGTCGAACACCATCCGCCACGCGGGCGCCGCTTCACGCGGCAGCTCGCCTGGAGACGGCGGCTGGCGCGCCACGAGCAGCTGCAGCGCGCCGGCGCCGACGACCAACAGCAGCGCGAGCGTGAGCGTGATGCCGCCGCGCGCTGACCGTGGGGCCGGCGGTGCCAGCACGCGGGCGACGCGGCGCAGCAGCGGTCCGCCAGTTGCGGCCAGCGAGAGCACCGGCGGCGCGGAGCGCCATGTTTCGAGCTCGGCGAGCGCGGACGCATACGCGTAGGCGTCGCCGGAGACGGTCAGCGCCACGTCGTCACAGCAGTGCTCGCGTTCGGCGCGGATGCGCGACGACAGCCACCACACGGCGGGGTGATAGAACAGCAGTGTCTCGGCGAACGTCTGTGCCACGTTCACGACCGCATCGTGCCGGCGGACGTGCGCGAGCTCGTGGGCGAGAATCGCACTCACCTGTTCGGGCGTCAGCCCCGCCAGCGCCGCGACCGGCAGCAGCACCACGGGCTGCAGCCAGCCGATCACCACCGGCCCATCCACGAATGCCGCGTCCACGACGCGGACCATCCGCGTGAGCCCGAGTTGCTCGGCCAGGCGGACGCTCGTCGCCTGCCAGCGGGACGCGGGCAGCGCCAGCGCCGCACGACACAGGCGATGAACGCGCCACCAGCCGCCGGCCAGCCGCGCCAGCAGCAGGCACACGCCGGCGAGCCAGAGCCCCACGAGCGCCGCCAGCACGCGTGGGCCCAGGGAAGCGCTCGTGCGGTCCGACGACGGCGCCGCCCCCTGCCGCCGTAGGCCGATGATGAACCGGTCGTGCTGGGCCTGCGGCGCGGGCGCGACACGAAGGAAGAGCGTGCGGCGCACCGAGGCCGCGGATTCGGGTCGATCGGCTGGCGTGGAGACCAGCCGCCACGCGGTGCCGCCGGGCAGCACCAGCATCGCGGCGAGCGCCACGCACGCCACGGCGTAGCGCGGCTGCGGCGCCGAGTGACGAAGGAGACGCAGTGCGATCGCCGCCGCCAGGCCCACCAGGGCCCCCTGCCACGCGAAGTGCACGAGCGTCCAGCCGGCGACGGTCACGGCAGCGTTCATTTGCGGCCTCCGCGGTGTTTGTCGAGCAGCTTCCGGATTTCAGCCAGCTCGGCGGGCGTGGCTTTGCCCGTCGAGAGCGCCTGGAGCACCAGCTTGGCGGCCGATCCGTCGAAGACGCGATCCAGCAGATCGGTGACGAGCTGCTTCTGGGTGTGCGACTCGGACGAGGCCGCCTCGTAGATGTGGGTGCGCGCCCGCTCGTCGCGGACGACGAGCCCCTTCTCGGTCATGATCTGCAGCAGCTTGAGCACCGTCGTATAGGCGCCCTCGCGGCCCATCGACTCGGCCACCTCGCGTACGGTGCTCGGCCCGCGCGTCCACAGCACGCGCAGGATGCCGAGCTCGGCCTCGGTGGGTTTCTTGCGATCCTTCATGGGCCGGAGTATCTACGAAGTTCGTCGTAGATGTCAATACGACGGTCTTCGTAGAGTGCCCGCCGCTCACACCGTTCGCGCGCGGACAGCCGCGTCCCAGTCCCGGACACCTGTGGCGATTCTCCGATGGCGGCAGCGGCCGCAAACGCCGGTGGCCGCGGTCACGCGCCGCCCGCAAATAGTGGAATGAAGTTTGAGTGCTTCCCCAGATAATCTCTGGGAGAGCCTATTCCCTAGATCGTCTAAGGAGCGCGACATGGCTGTGCGGCGCATCGATCTCCTGCAAGGCACCCTCGACCTGCTCATCCTGAAGAGTCTTGGCACGGGAGCGAACCATGGGTATGGCATCGCCTCCCGCATTCACCAGCTGTCGCAGGACATGCTGAGAGTGGAAGAAGGCTCGCTGTACCCGGCGCTCTACCGACTCGAAGAGCAGGGGCTCATCGAGTCGGAATGGGGACCGTCGGAGAACAACCGCCGCGCCAAGTTCTACAGTCTGACGCGCAAGGGACGCGCGGCCGCCCAAAAGGAAGTGGACAGCTGGCTGCGGCTGTCCGGCGCGGTCACGCGCGTGCTGCGCGCCATCGAACAAGGAGCCTGAGTCCCATGAGCGCACCGCGATTCATCCGCCGTACCCTGGCGCTGTTCGGGTGGGCCCGGCGCGACGCCGACATGAGCGAAGAGATGCGTCATCACCTCGCTCTGCTCACGGAGGAGCTCGTGCGCGCGGGGATGACGCGTGACGCCGCGATCACGGAAGCGCACCGGCGATTCGGCAGCGTGCTGCGCATGAAGGAGGCGGGCCACGACGAGCGCCGAGCGCCCCTCGTCGAGCACCTGGTCCGCGACGCGCGCCACATGGCGCGCGGCCTGGCGCGGAGCCCCGGATTCGCGGCGGCCGTGATCCTGACGCTCGGCGTCGGCATCGGCGGCAATACGGCGATCTTTTCCGTGGTGGATCAGGTGCTCCTGCGGCCGCTGCCCTATCCCGATGGAGATCGGCTGGTCGTGCTGTTCGAGCGCTTCGACAGCAGTGGACCATCGCTCGAAATCGGTCGCACCGCGCCGTGCAACTGCGTCTCGCCGGCGAACTGGCTCGACTGGGGGCGCGACAACCGCACTCTGACCGGTATCGCCGTGTGGCGGAACGCGCCGGTGACGCTGGTCGGCGTCGGCGAGCCGGTGCGCCTGAACAATCAACTCGTCTCGGGCGAGTTCTTCCCCGTGCTGGGCGTCCGGCCGCTCCTGGGCCGGACGATCAACGCGAACGACGATAGAACGAAGATGGCACGGGTGGCCGTAATCAGCCACCGCCTGTGGCAGCAGCGGTTCGGCGCCAGTCCGGAGGTGATCGGCCGGAGCGTCCAGATGAACGGCGCGGCCACGGAAATCATCGGCGTGATGCCGGAGTCGTTCCGGTTCCTGTTCCAGGACAACGACGTGTGGACGCCAATGCAGCTGGATCGCACGATCGCGTGGCGCCAGACCGCCGGGCGTTTCCTCGATACGGTGGCACGCATCAAGCCCGACCGCACGTTGGCGGCGGCGCAAGCCGATCTCGGCGGCATCGCGGAGCGTCTGGCCGCGACCTTCGAATTCAACAAGCGCACCGGCGTGCGACTGGTCCCGTTGCGCCAGGAACTGACCGGTCAGGTGCAAGTCTCGTTGCTCGTCCTGTATGCGGCGGTTGGGGTGCTGTTCTCCATCGCCTGCGTCAACGTCGCCAACCTGCTGCTGGTGCGCGGCTCGAAGCGCGGTCGCGAGATCGCCGTGCGCACGGCGCTGGGCGCTGGACGCGCGGCGATTGTCCGGCAGCTGCTGGTCGAGAGCCTGCTGCTGGCGCTGGCCGGGGGTGGGCTGGGCATTGCGCTGGCGCACTGGAGTCTCGACGCGCTGCTGGCGTTCGCGCCACCGAACCTGCTGCGGGTTCCGGAGCTGACGGTCGACACGCGCGTGCTCGCTTACGCCCTGGGGATGTCGGTCATCACCGGCATCGTCTGCGGCATGGTGCCGGCGTTGACGGTCGGGCTGCGGCCGATTGCGGTTACATTGCGCGCCGGCGGGATCGCTGTGACGCATGCCACGCGTCTTCGCCAGGTGCTGGTCGTCTCACAGGTCGCCCTGACCGTCATCCTGTTGTGCGGCGCCGGCCTTCTCGCCCGCACGCTCCTGGCCCTGAACAGCGTGGATCGGGGATTCGACAAGAACAACGTGTTGACGATGGAGCTGTCGATCTCTCCGCGGCGCTACGACGACGCCCAGCGAGCGGAGTTCTATCGCAGCGTGCTCGAGCAGCTGCGCGGCATCCCGGGCGTGGAGGCCGCGGCTGCGTCGAACAGCCTGCCGATTGTCGGGTCGCCGCGCGGCGGTACCGGGTTTCATCTCAGGGGAACCCCCGAAGTTCCGCCGAATCAGCAGCCCGTCACGCTGGTGCGGGTCGTGACCCCGGGCTATTTTCGCACCCTGCGAATTCCGGTGCTTCGCGGACGCGAATTCAGCGACGCCGATACCGCGAGCGCCGGGTTCGTCGTCAACGACGCGTTCGCGAAGGCGTACTTCGCCGCTGTTGAACCCTTGGGTGCGGAGATGGCGGTGGGCATGCAGCGGGAGAATCCGCACCTGCGCATCATCGGCGTGGTCGGCGACGTGAGCGAGGTCTCGGTCCGTCAGACGGCGCAGCCAACGGTGTTCTACAACGAGGCGACGATGGCTGAATTCGCCATGACGCTTATGCTGCGAACCAGCCGGCCGGATGCGACTGTCGGACCGGCGATTGCCGCCATCCACCGGCTCGATCCCAACCTGCCGGTGACGAAGGTGCGGACGTTCGAATCAGCGTTGGTCGAGAGCCTTGCCCGTGAACGGCTCAACGCCGTGGTCTCCAGCGGGTTCGCGCTGAGCGGTCTGCTGCTGGCCGCGCTCGGGGTCTACGGCCTGCTGGCCTACATCGTGGCCGAGCGCACCAGAGAAATCGCCATCCGGGTGGCGCTCGGCGCCCACCTCCAGCGGTTGACGCGTTCGGTAGTAGGACGGGGCCTGCGCCTGGTGGCTATCGGCGCCGTCCTCGGAGTCGCGGGGTCGTTGGCGCTCCTGCGCTCCCTGCGCACCCTGCTCTTCGACGTAACCCCCTACGATGTTCCGACTTACGCCACGGTGGTCGCGCTGCTGTGCGCGGTGGCCGCCATCGCGTCCTATGTGCCGGCCCGCCATGCCGCCCGCGTCGAGCCCCTGCTCGTCCTGCGCGACGACTGACGGCCCGACGGAGGCCGCGCCCGCGACTCGGCGGTCACCCGCGGTGTGGTGAGCCGGTTTGGACCAGAAAGACGCGTACCCTCATGACGAAAGACCGCCAGGACGGCCGGTTCGGCCCCCTGGCGGGCCTATTCAGTGGGGTGGTGCAATCTGAGCCATAATTCGCTCGCCGTTCCCCGTTCCACGAGGTTCCTATGACATCGCAGCGCCTCGGCTTCCCCCGCCTGCGCCTCCTCGCTGTCGTCTGTGCCGCCCTGACGTTCGTTGCCGCCGTCGACACGGCGGGCGCGCAACAACCGACACCGCGCAGGGGCGGCGCCCCAGCCACGCCACGCCCCACGACACCGCGACGCGGTGGTCCGCCGCCGGCAACCCCGGCCAAGCCCGCACCGGCCGAAGTGAAGAAAGTGGAGCCGCCGCCGGCGCCCGACGCGCGCTTCCACATGGTCTACACCGCCGGCGATCAGAAGACCGACACGGTGATGTTCGTCAGGGGGCCGCGCAAGCGCTACGAGTTCCAGGAAATGATCCTGATCGATCAGAGCGATCAGAAGCGCATGCTCCAGGTGAGCGTGCCGGCGAAGACGTATCTCGTGATCGCGACCGACGGCACGGCGCCGGCGATGCCAGCCCTGCCTGGCATGCCGCAGGCAGCGCCCAAGCCGCCAGGCGTGATCAACGTCACGACGGCGATCACGGATACGACCGAACGCAAGATGGCCTTCGGCCGTCAGGCCCGCCACGTGAAGACGGTGATGGACATCGTGCCGATGCCGGGCGCGTGCGACAGCAACAAGCAGCACGTCGAGACCGATGGCTGGTACATCGATCCGCCGCCGGCGCTGATCGGACAGGAAGCGGTGAAGCCGCCGTCGCAGCCGCAGGCGCAACAGACGTGCGCCGACGACGTCAAGGCCACCATGAACGGCGACCCGAAGCTGCTCGGATACCCGATCGCGTACACCACGACGATGACGGGCGCCGACGGCAAGCCGGTGGTCGCGAGCATGGAAGTGACCGAGCTCGAGCTCACGACGCTCGACGCGGCGCTCTTCGAGCCGCCCGCCGGCTTCACGGCGGCAGGCAGTCCGTTCGATCTGTCGAAGGCGTTGAGCGACATCACCGAAGCCAAGCTGGTGGCGGCCGACACGGCGCCGCCCGCCGCGCCGGCGGCCAAGGCCCCGGGCGTCGTGCGCGTGGGCGTGCCCGAGTTCACCAACAAGACGAACATGACCGTCGACACGCGAAAGCTGCGGGCGAACCTGATCGACGAGCTGACGGAGCAGAAGATCGACGCCGTGCCGATGGCCGCGGCGCCGCCGGCCGATCTGCAGAAGCGCGCCGCCGAACAGGGCTACGACTACGTCGTGTTCGCCGAGGTCACCGAGCTGAAGACCTCGAAGGCGGGGCGTTTCGGCGGGCTGATGAAGGCCGCCTCGGGCGCGGCCACGGCTGGACGCGGCGGCGCTGCTGGCGCGGTTGCGGGCGCGGCGGGCAACGCGGCGCTGTCGAACGAAACGACCGAGGCAAGTCTCGCGATCAAGCTGGTGCAACCTGACGGCAAGCAGAAGATGTCCACCAACGCCAAAGGCAAGGACGGCGGGGGCTTCAATCTGAAGAGCGGGATGGGCATCGCGAAGCTCGCGGGTGGGATGTACATGAACATGATGACCGCGGGCATGTTCTCGCGGTTCGGCAGCGGCCTCGGCTACGGCTATGGGCTCAACGGCCTCAACGGCGTGAGTATGTTGAGCAATCCCAGCCTGTATCGGATGCAGACTCGAGGCCTGGGCGCGACCATGGCGGGCACCGGCATCGACATGAGCGCCGGCGCCGCGTCGTATCTCATGCAGTCCGCGGTCAACATGGACGCCGCCAGGGCGCTCGTCGGGACGCCTGGACAGGCCGGCCCGTCCTACGAGGAGTCGCTGGGCGAAGCCGTACAGAACACCGCGAAGGCGGTGCAGAAGGCGGTACAGAAGTAAGGGACCCCGGCGCGCCCTACTTGCGAACCGCGGCGATGGCGGCCTTTTCGTCCCTGTAGGGGTCGTTCACGACGGCCCAGTCGTTGTTGATCACCATCGTAGCGCGGGTCGTCGTGTCGTAGGCCGGCCACTTCGGCAGCAGCGGGTGATTCGGGTTGCCGGAGGTGGCAAACGCGACCCACGCGCCCGCCATGCGGTCGCCGAGCGGTTTGAGCTCGGGGCCGCTGCCCACCTCCACCGACGCCAGCTCGTAGTTCTCGAACACGAAGGGGATGTCCATCGTGTGCATGGCGCGCAACACGCCGCCGCGCACCGGCGAGTACCACTGAAAGTAGTACTTGTAGACCGGGGCGCGCCGCTGCGCGGCCTGGCGGTCGGCCTGCGTGTCGGTGCCGGTGCGGAAGTTCGAGGCGTCGGTGGCGATGATCAAATACAGATCGAGGTTGCTCGCCTTGGGCCGGCCCTTGCGGTAGGCGGCAATCACGCGATCGGCGGCCGCGCCGTCACAGCGCAGCGCCTTCCCCACGTCCTCGCGCAGCTCCGTGTCGGTGAGCGGATCGTAGACCTGTGATTCGTTCCACGTGACTTCCGTCTCGGTGGAGCCGATGAGCAGCGGCACGTCGGCGCCGTAGGGGCTGGCCGCCGGATCGAACGGGTGCGCGGGCAGCGTGCGGCCATCGATCACGGGGCCCCAGTTGAACCCCTGGCCTCCCGCGCCGTTCAGGAGCTCGCGAAGCCGGCGCATCGGCACGGCGTGCAGCTCCTCGACCCGATCCTTCGCCACTCCCAGCGCACCGAGCACGCGCGTGGCGGTGGCGGTGGCCTGTTCGCGCGTGATGCCGCGCACCTGCGTACCGCTCATCGCGATGCCGCGGTGGAACAGCCCCTTGGCCGCGGGCATGCCGAACAGCGCGCTGACCTTGCTGCCGCCGCCGGACTGTCCGAACACGGTGACGTTGTTCGGATCGCCGCCGAAGTTGGCGATGTTGTCGCGGATCCACCCGAGCGCGGCCACGATGTCGAGCATTCCCGCGTTGCCGTCGGCGTAGCGCTCGCCGCCCACGTCGCCCAGGTAGAGGAAGCCGAAGAGGTTCAGACGGTGATTCAGGTGCACGAGCACGACGTCGCGCATCGACACCAGGTTCTGCCCCTCGTACACGGTGAACGCGGACGAACCCGCGACGAACCCGCCGCCGTGCAGCCACACCATCACCGGGCGCTTGCGGCCGTCGTTGACCGACGGCGTGAAGACGTTCAGCACCAGGCAGTCTTCGCCCTGCGGCTCGCTGCGGTCGAACACGAACCACTCGGGCACGCGCGGGTTGGCCAGCTGCGGGGCGCGCAGTCCGATCGCGTTGACGTCGCGCACGCCCGTCCATGGCTGCGGCTTGCGCGGCGGCATGAAGCGATTGGCGCCGGCCGTGGACGCGCCGTAGGGAATGCCGCGGAACGTGTTGACGCCCTGGAAGAACAGACCCCGCACGCGGCCCGACGTCGTCTCGACGATGTTCGTCGGACCACCGGCGCGCGTGCTTTGGCCGAAAGACAGCGACGGCCGCAGGATGGTCCCTGCGGCCGCGAGAGAGGAGGCGTGGAGAAAGGATCGGCGCTTCACGCTGGCTTGCACGGTGACGGCGCCCATTTCGCGCCGTTCGGTTCCTTCTTGAAGTGCGTGCTGGTCACGAAATCCTGCTGGAGGTACTTCGAATCCGAGACGATGGTCGTCACGACGAGCCACTCGTCGTTGTTGGGCGCCTTGAAGCGGTCGAAGTACTCCGTGACCGTGGCGTTCTCGCTATAGGGCACCCCGTTCTTGCGCAACCAGCCCGCGGTCAGGTTGGTGGTCGTGACCTTCAGGTTGCCGAACCGCGGGATCTGCGGCGCGCCGCCGCCGCGTCCCGGCTGCGGCGTGGGCTCCCACTGCGCCACCGAATAGCCCTGCAGCGACCGCTGCGCCGGCGGCGTGGCGCCGTCGAAGCGCAGCGTCCGCGTCTGCTGCCCGGCATCCGTCTCGATCTTGATCGTCTGGTCGTCCTGCCAGGTGATGTTGAGGCGGGTGGGGATGCGCATCAGCCCCGCGGCGCCGTAGGCCAGGCACGATCCGTCCGTGGCGGGATCCCAGGCGTTGGTCACCTTGGTGCCTTCGGGATTGAGCGGCACGCTCGCGGCGTCGCCTTTCGGCGGCGTGACCATGCGCCAGCGCCAGTCTTCGTTGACAATCGACACCCAGTAGCCGGTGAGATCGATCGGCGCGCGGCCGCGCGGCGTCGCCGGCGGCTGTGCTGCGGGCACGCCAGCCGCCTGCCCCCGTTGCGCCTCCACTCGTGCGCCGGCTCCCAGAACGAGCGCGAGCGCCATACCCACCGCGACGGGGCGTGCACCCCTGAACGAACCCCCCGCCATCACTGCCCCTCCTTGGTCGCCACCGGTCCCCCGATGGTCTTATACACCGCTTCGACGAACGCGTCGGTGGTCCAGAACCCCTGCGCCGCGCCGTAGCGCCCCTCGTAGTCGCGGACGAGCCGCGCCGCCTTCACCTGCGCCAGCGTCTGCTTGCGCTTCGCGGCGTCCGCGAAACGGTCGCGGATGATGGTGGACATGTCGCGGTATTCCACCACATCGGCCTCGTCGGCGAGGCGGCCGTGACCCGGGATCACGTACGTGCCGCCCTCCTGCTTCTTCCGGGGCACGGTAATGTCGATGATGCGGTTGAGCGACGCCAGGATCCCGTTGATGCTACCCCCCTGCGCGACGTTGATCACCGGGAAGGTGGTGTTGACGTAGAGATCGCCCGCCACCAGCACGTCCGACTTGCGGAAGAACACCATCACATCGCCGTCGGTGTGGGCGTTCGGCACGTGAATGAGCTGCACGGCTTCGTCGTTGAAGAAGAACTCGTGCTGGTTGCCGAAGAACGTCTCGGCCGGCGTGGCCTGCACCGGCAGCGCCGGCTTCTGTTCCGCCAGGCGGTTGCCGGTGTTCTCGTGCGCGATGATCTGCGCGAAGTTGGCCGCCGCCTGCCCGGCCTGGCCCGCGAAGTTGCCGGCGATGATCGAACTGCCGGCAGCCGCCACCTTGGCATTGCCGCCGGTGTGGTCCGCGTGGGCGTGGGTGTTGATGATCCAGCGAATCGGCTTGTTGCCCGCCAGCTTTTTGACCTCGGCCACCAGCGGGTCCGCCAACGCCTCGGTCATGGTGTCCACGACCAGCACGCCCTCGTCGCCAATCTGCACGGCGGCGTTGACGAACGGCCCCGCCACCATCCAGACGTTGCCCTGCACGTGGAGCGACTGCACCATCGGCGCCGCCGCCGCGGCGGCCGCCGGCGCCTGCGCGCCGCGGCCCTGCCCCGCCGCGATTGCGATCGTCGCAGCCACCAACCCGGCGACGCAGGCATAGAGAGGCGGGCGCACGCTACTTCGCTCCACCAGCAACCTTCTTCATGAACTCGGGCAGCGCCGTCTCGGCGCCGCCGCGCGTGGCTTCCACCGGGAGGTGGTGCTTCTTGGCGTAGTCCTCGAGGAACGGGTTCTGCCCCGGCAGGTGGCTGGGCACCTCGCCCGCCTCGCGCGGCACTTCCACCGCGGGACTGCAGGGATACGGAGCCATGGTGATCTGGTCCGTCATCTGGAAGCCGTTGGTCTTGATGAGCGGCTCGCTCAGGTAATACGGGTCCTCGATCATGTAGATGTGGGTGAGGTAGTTCCCGTGACGGATGAAGCGCTCGGTCATCGTGGCCTTGTCGCTGAGCGCCAGGCCGTTGCGGCGGATCCAGCCGGCCTTCAGGTGCGTGGTCTTCACCACCAGCACGTTGCCGTCCCACTCACCGGTGGAGAAGCCCTGCCAGGTGTGGGCCGCAAACTCGGGCGGATGCGGCCGGCCGTCCATCCAGATCTCCCGCTCCTGCTCCTGCCACTGGATGTGGGTGATCAGCTTGATCATCTGCTGCGTCGTGTCGTTGTAGACCGGCGTGACGCGCAGGTTGCCGACGCCGCGGAACCCGTAGGTGGACGGGTGCGGCTTGCACTGGTGCTCGGGGAGCGTCAGCAGCGACGCGTCCCAGGTGTCACCGCGCAGCCGCTCGGCGTCGGTGATGGGCAGGCCGCTGTAGTCGCCGACTTCCGGGCCAGGGGCGCGTTCGACCTGGTCTTCGTGAAAGAGGGGGGCCCAGATGCCGGTGAGATCGACCTGCGCCGAGGCGAAACGGGGCGTGCCGATCAGCACCGCCGCCGCCACCAGCACTGTCACTGAGATACGCCGCATAAATAGGCCCTCCCATCCGCCGAGCCGGATTCGCGAAGCGAAATCTTAGTGTGATGGCCGGGCGATGTCTACGCGCGGTGATTGTGATGACGTGTATCAGGCGAGCGAATGCGGAGTCTCAGGCGATGCCGTAACGGTCGCGCAGGATCGCGAGGTGGTGGCGGACGTGCCCGGCCATCACGTACGCCAGCGCCCGGACGGTGATCGGCTTGTTGTCGCCGAGCCCGCCGGCCTGCCACTGCGGCTCGTCCAGGCGGCGCAGCATCTGGAGGTTGGCGCGCCTGAGCGCCACGAACTCGTCGGCAAGCTCGCGCAGCGGGGCGCCGGCGAAGTGCCCATGCGGCGTCCACGTCTCCTCGTCGAATCCCGGCAGCGACACCGCGTTGAACCGGCTGAACGTCAGCGCGCGATACGCGAACACGCGCTCCACGTCGCCGACGTGTCCCAGCAGCTCACGCACCGACCACTTGCCCGGTGCGTAGGCGAAGGTCTCCTTCGCGCCCGCGCGGCCGGGCAGCGTTTCGATCAAAGCGATTTGCGACTCGAGGACATCGAGGATCGCGTCCTCCGGCACCAGGGAGACGTAGTTGCGGAAGTACTCCGGATACTCGTTGTCCGTCGGTCTCATAGTCGCCTCTTGCAACAAGGAATGAGGTCAGCGTCCCGCATTGTACGAAGAGGCGCCCGGGCATCACGAGGGGGCCTCATGGCACGTAGACCACGCCCCAGGGGCGATTGCCCACCTTCACCTTGGCCTTCACCGTGCGCGTGGCCAGGTCCACGATGGAGATGTCGTTCGACGGACCGTTGGCGGTGAACAGCGTCTTGCCGTCGCGCGACGTGGCGATGCCCCACGGGCGATCGCCCACCTCGATGAACGCCACCGGCTTGTTGCTGGCGGTGTCGATCACCACCACGTTCTTGCCCCGGCCCGTCGAGATGTACACCTGCGACCCGTCGGGCGAGGCCACGCCGCCCATCGGCCGAATCAGCTCGCCCGAGAGCTGGACGGTCTCGAGCACGATGTGCTTCTTCGCATCCACGACCGCCACGGATCCGCCGTTCTCGGAGGTCACGTAGGCGCGGCTGCTGTCCGGGAGGAAGGTGGTGGAGCGCGGGCGCGGACCAACTTTGAACGTCTTGATCACCTTCAGCGAGGCCACGTCGATCACCGACACCTGGCTGTCTTCTTCGGACGTCACGTAGACCACGCCGCCGTCGGGGCGAATCTCGACGCCCTCCGGCTCCTCGCCAACCTTGAACGTCGCCAGCGTGCTGCCGTCGGCGATCGACAGCGCCGTCAGCAGTCCTGTGTCCTCGTTGGCCACGAAGAGCCGCAGCCCGTCGCTGGTCACCGCGGTCTGCTCGGGGTCCGAGCCGGCCGGCAGCACTTTGAGCAGCTTGAGGTCCGCCACGCTCACCACGCCGATCCCGTCGGCCTTCTTGTCCGCCGGCGGCAGCGTCTTCTCGTCCACGCCTGGGGGCGCCATCGGCGAGCCGCTGAGCGCCACGTAGAGCATGGTGCCGTCCGGGCTCAATCGGATGCCTCGTGGGCGCTTGCCCACCGGGATCGTGGCCACCACCTTCTGGGTGCCGACGTCCACGACGCTGATGTCGCCGCCGCTCTCGTTGGTCACGAACAGCCGCCCCTGCACAGGCGCGGCGCCGGCCGGCTCGGCGGCTGGCGCCGGGGGCGCCTCGGCCGAGGAACAGGCCGATGACAAGGCGGCCGAGAGCAGCAGGATGGCTCGACGCATGACTCCCTTTCTGATGCGGGCGCTCCCCGGGGGGCACCGGGAAAGACCACTATAATGCGCCCCAAATTCCCACGCCTGCACTATTCCCGAGGCGGCCGTGCGTTGACAGGGTCTGGGGCCGGGCGTAGGATTCTTGGGAAGCGATGGGTTTCTGCGGCTGTCCGGCGTGTTGTTGTTGTTGTGCAGGCACTTTGTGCCTCCGCGCCGAGACGTCGCCGTGTGAAAACCTCCTGACGCAGTAACGGTAGACACACCGGAGACCATCGAAGCCCGGGGGCGGCACCAACCGCACCGGGCTTTTCGCTTTCCAGGAGCACGTTTTAGGGAGCACTGTGTGACGGACCAGCAGATCGCGCTCATCGTCATCACCTTCGGCGCCGCCATCGTGAACGGCGCGCTCGGCTACGGGTTCTCGTCGATCACCGTGCCGCTGGCGCTGCTGTTCATGACCAACCGGGTGCTCAACCCGGCGCTGGTGCCGATCGAAGTGGTGCTCAACGCCTACGTGCTGTGGGTGAATCGCGAGGCGCTCGGCACGGTGTGGCGACGGGTGCTGCCGATCGTCATCGGCCTGGCCCCCGGCGTCGCCCTCGGCACGATGATGGTGTCGCAGGTGAGCCCCGGCTGGCTGAAGTTCGTCACCTTCATCGTGCTGCTGCCGCTCATCCTGATGCAGGCGGCGGGCTACCGGCGGCCGATCAAGTCCGAGAAGAGCGGCGGCCTGATCTTCGGCGGCGGTGTCGGCGTCCTCTACTCGGTCACCACGATCTCGGGCCCGCCGCTTGCGGTCGCGCTGAGCAACCAGGGCCTCACGAAGAAGGACTTCCGCGCCGCGCTGGGCTTCATCCGCCTGGCGGAATCGTCGTTCACGGCGGTGGCCTACTACTACGCCGGACTCTACAGCGCGGCGAGCTTCGGGCTGATTCCCTACATCCTGCCAAGCATCGTCATCGGCGTGCCGATCGGCTCGGTGCTGATCCAGAAGATCCGTCCCGAAACGTTCCGCCGGGTGTGCATGAGTTTCGACGCGTGGATCGTGGGGTTCGGCCTCTCCACGCTCGTGAAGGGCGATCTGAAGCTCGTCGAGGGCAACGCCGCGTTCCTCATTCTGTTCGCGGTGGGTCTGCTCGACAGCGTCCTGCTCTACCGGTTCTTTACCGTGACGCTGCCGAGACTCAAGCTGGCCGATCCCGAAGTGGCCGCAAAGCTCACCGACGAAGCGCCTGCCGGTCGCGTCGCCGCAGGAACGCTGCGGGCCTGAGGCCAAGGCCCAAGGCCGACAGCGTCAAACGTACGGTGGCCTGAAGAACGTCAACAGCCGTCCCGCCGACATCACCCCAATCCACATCGCGAGCGACACCGCACCGGCGAGGCGCGCGCCGAAGGGCGGCGGCGTGTCCGGCGCGAGCTGCTCCAGCCGGCGGAAGACGCGCGTGTAGAAGAACAGCACGTTCAGCCCTGCCACGGCCATGAACGTCACCTTGAAGCGGAAGGCGGGGTTCCACAGGTACTGGTCCGGCATGCCCGAGAGAAAGCAGAGCCCGGTCACGAGGTTCAGGGTGTAGGCGCCGATTCCCAGCGGAATCAACCGGTGCAGCGCCGCATACGGGACGCCGCGGGCGAAGCCGAGCAGCCGCAGGTCGAACAGCCCGATGGTGCCGATCAGCACCGACATCCCCATGAAGTGCAGCGACTCGAGCACCGGCCACCCCCAGACCGAATGGCGAATCCAGACGCCGGGCGGCGACGTTCTCAGGGTGATTTCGAGGGCGCGCAGCGCGGAGTCGAGCGTCATCCGATCAGATCCACGGTGAGCCGCGAGTAGGTGTAGGCGAGCAGCCGGCCGGCGGTGATCCCCGCCGCCCAGCAGATCAGCGACGCCGCCGCCAGCGCCTTGAGCCGGGGCGGCAGCACCGGCGCTTCAGGGACCGGCAGGGCGCTCAGGCGGGCCCGCAGCTTGGTCCACATCCCGAGGCCGATGGCGATGAGCGCCAGCTTGACGAAGAAGAGCGGGTTCGTCAGCGCCTTGGTCGGGTAGGCGATGAGCAGCAGCACGCCGGAGACGGCATTGAGCCAGAAGCCGCTCCACATGACGACGCCGTAGCGCTCGAGCGTGCGCAGCGGCACGCCGCGCGCCATTCCCAGCACGCGGACGTCGACCAACACGTTCGAGCCGACCAGGAACGCCAGGCCGACGGTGTGGAGGATCAGCACGAACGGGAACGCCCACAGCGACGGCGACTCGCGGAGCCAGATGCTCAGCGACGTTGTCTCGATCCAGGTGAAGACAGGGTCCATCGGCCGACCGGCGTGATGCTACGTCATCGGGACCGGCGGGCAACTGAAGACTTTCTGAAGAGTTCCTGGTGGCGGGCGCCGTACAAACGTCGGGGCGGACTCTGTTACCAAAGGTAGTCAAAGCCCGCCCCTCCGAGGCAACGTCCGCTTTCACCCCAACCTGTCAGAGCGCGGTGTCGGCGGTTGCCTCATCTCGAGAGCACGAGTCGTGCCCGACCCGCTCGGGAGTAAACCGGCCAGAATTCACCTATTCAGGGGGGACGCCGAGCTCGAATCCGGCCATTTGAATCGGTCCGATCCGGGGTTTCGGATCGCGAAATGCGGAAAGACGCCCGGCGGGGCTCAGAAACCGAGCTGAAATCGGAGGAAGACGACGTTCTCGTCGGGCCGTGCCACAGGGCTGCCGCCTTCGAACGTGGTCCGCTCCACCGTCGCGTACCACTTGACCCACGGGTTCGGATACCAGTTCACCCCCAGCGTCCACGAGCGGGCGACGCGGCTGGCGCGGGTATCGGCGAGGCCGTCGGTGAACGCGGCCCGATCGACCGTCAGCACGGTGTACCGCGCCAGCACCTGCACGGCACCCCACTCCCCCGCCGACGGGTCGAAGTTGTGGCGCGGGCGCACGCCGCGGTCGGAAGCCGCTTCCCCGGTGAGCACGTACGAGCCGGTGACCTCCCAGGCGTGGTTGTCCACGTCGGTCGTCACGCCCGTCCTGGCCACCTGTTGGGCCGAGCGGATGTACTCGGCAAACGCCCCCAGGCTGCGACGGTAGTAGAAGACGGCCGGTGTCACTCGCGTGTGGGTGCCCTGTGCGGCAGCGTCGGCGGCGTACGCGAAGTAGACCTGGCCGTACGACGTCCTGAACGACGGAAGCGCGTCGGTCTGCGTGCCCCGCGAGCCCCCGAGGTGAAACCCGAGACCGGTGAGCGGACCCGCCGGGCCGCCGCCCGTCCGGCGAAAGGGCTGGATTGTGATCCGTGCCGCCACATCCTTGGCGCCGTTGGTATCGGTGTCGATGCTGCTGTACGTCCCGTCGGGGATGCCGTTGAACACGCCGGCGGCGTAGGTCAGGCGCTGGGTCCAGAAATCGCCCTGCGCCTGAATCCCGACGTCGCGGTTCGGCACCAGGCTCGACGCCAGCGCGCGCTCGGGGAACAGCAGGTAGGCGTCGCCCTGCAGCAGCTCGTAGCCGATCGGCTCCTTGTCCTTCCCGGTCCTGATGCGGAAGCCGCGGGCAAAGCGGACGTCGACATAGGCGTCGGTCAACGTGGTCTGGCCGTTGCCCAAGTCGGGCATCACCTTGAACTCGAAGTAGCGCCGCACCCGCCCGCTGAACGTCGGACGCACCTTGCGGACCGCGAACGTGCTGCCGATCGGCAGCGTGTCGCCGAGCTCGAAACGGGCATCCATCTGCGAGACGAACCCGATGACGAGGCGGTTGTCGCCGTCCGGGCTCTGGATGAAGAAGCCGTTCTCGAAGCCCGCGATCGGCGGCGATGGGGAGGTCGTCTGGGCGGCGGCGCGCCGGGCGGTCAGCGAGATGAGGGCGCAGACCAGCACCCCGAGGGAACGGCAACGCACGGCCCCCGGATTGTACCGCCCGCAACTACGGGCGCCTCGGGGGGCGGTCGACTCCATGCCTGATTTCGGCAATCATTGTGCGCTTACGGCATCTAATGGCCCCTCTGCGGGGCGGGGACGACGACCGATGACGCAGCCACACTCCACACCGACCACTCTCCTCGGCCTGCTGACGGCGCCCGACGACCGGATCGCCCTCATTGCGCCCGAACAGGGCATCCGCATCACTTACGGCGGGTTGCGCCAGCAGGTGCAGGACGTGGCGTCGGCGCTGGCGGCCGCGGGCGTCAAGCGCGGCGACCGGATCGGAATGGCGTTGCCGAACGGCATCCCGAACGTCGTCGCCTTCCTGGCGGCCGCGATGGCGGGCACCGCAGCGCCGTTGAACCCCGCCTACAAGGAAGAAGAGTTCAGGTTCTATCTGGACGACACCAATGCCAAGGTGCTGGTGCTGCCACCCGACGGGATCGACGAGGCGCGGCGCGCTGCCGGCAGCACCGTGCCGGTTCTCACGGTGACCATGGATGCCAACGGCATCGTCACGCTGGCGGGCATTTCACCGGGCGCACCGGCGGCCCCACCAGCGCTCGACGAGACGGCGCTGGTGCTGCACACGAGCGGCAGCACCGGCCGCCCCAAGCGGGTGCCGCTGTCGCACGCCAACCTGTCGATCTCCGCCGGCAACGTCGCGCGCGGCTACGCCCTGTCGCCCGACGACGTGGCCATGTGCGTGATGCCGCTGTTCCACGTCCACGGGCTGGTGGCCTCGACGCTGGCGACGCTCTCCACCGGCGGCACGGTGGTGGTGCCCACCAAGTTCAGCCCGCTGTCCTTCTGGGGCTTCGCGCAGGACGTGGGCGCCACCTGGTACTCGGCGGTGCCGACCATTCACCAGCTGCTGCTCGCGCGCGTCAAGCCGGGCGCGCCGCGGCCGGCCGGCGCGTCGAAGCTGCGCTTCATCCGCTCCTGCAGCGCCTCGCTGCCGCCGCAGGTGATGCACGACCTCGAGGCGGCCTTCGGCGCCCCTGTGCTCGAGGCCTACGGCATGACCGAGGCCGCGCATCAGATGGCCACCAACCCGCTGCCGCCGGCGCCGCACCTGCCGGGGTCGGTGGGAATCGGCACGGACGTCAAGATCACGATCCGCGACAGCGAAGGAAAGGTGCTGCCGGCCGGCGAACGCGGCGAGGTCTGCATCTTCGGCCCGAACGTCATCACCGGCTACGAGAACAACCCCGACGCCAACGCCACCGCCTTCTTCGACGGCAGCTGGTTCCGCACCGGCGATCAGGGCGTCCTCGACGAGAACGGCTACCTGATGTTGACCGGGCGCCTGAAGGAGATGATCAACCGCGGCGGCGAGAAGATCTCGCCGCGCGAGATCGACGAAGTGCTGCTCGGCCATCCGTCGGTGGCCGAAGCGGTCTGCTTCGGCACGCCACACCCCACCTGGGGCGAGGAGGTCGCCGCGGCGGTGCAGCTGAAGGAACCGAAGGAGCCGGTGTCGGAGGCCGACCTGCTGGCGTTCTGCAAGGAGCGGCTCGCCGACTTCAAGCGGCCGAAGAAGATTCACATCACCGACGCCATCCCGCGCACGGCAACCGGCAAGATCCAGCGCCGCGTGGTCGCGCAGCACTACGCGCAGCAGTAACCCGGATCGAGAGCGGGAGGCAGACAGGGTGAGGTTCGTCATCGCTGGCGCCGGCGCCATCGGCGGCTACATCGGCGCCCGGCTGGCCAGGGCCGGCGCCGACGTCGTCCTGTTCGCGCGGGGCCCCCACCTGCGGGCGATGGAAGAACGGGGGCTGCGCGTCGTCAGCCCGGACGGCGACTTCGAGGTGCGGCCGGCGGTCACCGGCGACCTGTCCACGATCGGCACCGCGGACGTCGTGTTTCTCGGCGTGAAGGCGCACGGCCTCACCGCGCTCGCGCCGGGCCTGCGTCAGCTCTACACCCCGGAGACCGTGGTCGTCAGCACGCAGAACGGCATCCCGTGGTGGTACTTCCACGGACACGGCGGCGAGCTCGACGGTCTGCGGCTCGAGCACGTGGATCCGGGCGGCGTCATCGCCGCGGCAATCGAGCCGGAGCGTGTGGTCGGGTCGCTCGCCTACTTTGCGACCGACATCGCCGAGCCGGGCGTGATCCACCACACCGAGGGCAACAAGTTGAGCCTCGGCGAGCCGAACGGCACGCGCACCGAGCGGACCAAGGCGATCGCCGACGCGCTGATCGCCGCGGGTCTGCGCTGTCCGGTCACTACCCGCTTCCGCCACGAGATCTGGGTGAAGCTGCTGGGGAACGTCGCCTTCAACCCGATCAGCGCCCTGACCGGTGGCACCCTCGAGCAGCTGGTCCGCCACGCCGAGACGGCGGCGCTTGTGCGCGAGATCATGACGGAAACCGAAGCGGTGGCCGGGAAACTGGGCATCGAGCTGTCGATTTCGATCGACCAGCGCATGGCCGGCGCCGAGAAGGTGGGCGCCCACAAGACGTCCATGCTGCAGGACTACGAGGCCGGCCGGCCGATGGAGCTCGAAGCCGTGGTCGGCGCGGTGATCGAGCTGGGTGACCGTTTAGGGGTACCGACACCGGCGACCCGCGCCATGTATGCTTGCGCGCGATTTCTCGACGACGCGCGCGCCGCGCAGCGCGCGCCCCGGACGGAGGTGGGAGTGCGGTGAGCATCAACAATCGCTGGTTCCAGCTGTGCGCCTCGCTCGTGTGCATGATCATGATCGCCAACCTGCAGTACTCCTGGACGCTGTTCGTTCAGCCGCTGGGGAAGGCCACAGGCTGGAAGCTCTCCGACATCCAGGTCGCGTTCACGCTCTTCATCCTCTGCCAGACCTGGGTGCAGCCGCTCGACGGGTGGCTGATCGACCGTCTCGGACCGCGCGGCCTCATCAGCGTAGCGGGGCTCCTGTGCGGCCTGGGCTGGACCGGCATGGGCTACGCCACCTCGCTCCCGATGCTCTATCTGACCTACTGCCTGGCCGGCGCGGGCGCCGCCTTCGTCTACAGCGGGTCGATCGGCTCGGCCCTCAAGTGGTTCAAGGATCGCCGCGGCCTGGCGTCGGGCATCATGGCCGCCGGCTTCGGCGGCGGCACCGCGCTCTTCATCCCGTTCATCTCGTCGATGCTGGCGTCGAGCGGCCACCGCGCCACGTTCGTGACCACCGGCGTGCTGCAGGGGCTGGTCATCCTGACCGTGGCGCAGTTCCTGCGCCATCCGGCGGCCGAGCCCGCCAGCGCCAAGCTCGCGCCTGGCGTCGCCTCGCAGCAGCTCGGCAAACGGCAGTTCACCACGCTCGAAATGCTGCGCACACCGCAGTTCTACGCGATGTACGTCGCCTTCGTGCTGATGTCCACCGGCGGCCTGCTGGTGACCGCCAACGCCGGACCGATCTCCAAGTCGTGGGGCCTCTCGGCCGCTGCACTGACGCTCGCCGCCACGCTCAGCCCGCTCGCCAACGGCGCCAGCCGCATCTTCTGGGGCGCGGTGTCCGATCGGCTGGGGCGCGAGAACACCATGGTCGGGGCGTTCGTGCTCCAGGCGATCTTCCTGTATATGGTCGTGGCCGTGGGTCAGCAGTCTGCCGCCTGGTTCGCGTTCACGCTGGTGATGGTCTATTTCACCTGGGGCGAGATCTA
>DASYRM010000083.1:0-42643 GCA_036004405.1 Vicinamibacterales bacterium | reverse complement strand
GCGACCTCCTCCTCGACCTCCTTCTTGTCCAGCGTGCGTGTGACCGGCGATTTATCGGCCGCCGCGGTGGACTCTTCGGCCTCGTCGACGAGGACTCGGTCGTACAGAACGACGATCTTCAGCTTTCCCATAAGCTCAATCGAACCGTCCGCGCAACAGGTAGTTCATCGCCAGCGTTGTGGCCAGCGTGGTGACCTCGACGATGTAGCGAGCCTCCTCGCCCATTTCGCCCCAGAGCTTCATCCGTTCGCAGTTCCGCGCAATCGACTCGATCAGGCCGCGCACGATGGGTCGCCGCACGCCGGTCCAATAGGTGATCTTGTCGACCAGCTCGGCCCGGTACTTGTTGATGATGTCGGCCGCCGGTCGTGATTCCTTGCGCCGTCTCTGCTCGAAGATCTTCCCGAGGTGTGCGTCGAGGGCGATATCGATGCGGGCCTGCCTCTCCTTGGCGGCCTGCTGATAGAACTGTTCGACGGTCACCTTCATGTCGTCGGGCGTGATGTCGACCTCTCCCGTGTTGACGATCGGCTCGACGTCGGCCACGGCGCGGGAGACACGCTCGATGTAGCGTAACTTGCCCATCGCCGGCCAGCCTTTGTATTGTCGACGCCAGGCGCTGCGGGGCGTCAGCCACACGGCAAACGTCTCGGCAAAGTCCTCGTCCGGGTGTTTCTGCGCGTACCACCCTTCGATATGCCGCACGTATTTCTTGCTGAACGGCACGGGCCGGTAGTCGTCTCGATACGGTCGAAAGAACGGACCGAACAGCCGGCGCCACTCGGGCGTGGTGTAGAGGCGATACGCGTAGTTGAACACGTGTCCGGCTTCGTGCCGCATGTACATCATGATCTGGCGCTCGCTCTCGAGCGCGTCCACGGCCTTCTCGAGCGAGCGGAGCTTCGGATCTGCCAGGTAGAACGGGATACCCAGCACCGGCTGCTGATCGGGACAGCCCCACTCGTCGGTGAGGTAGCACACCGGCCGGAACGTCTTCATCCCGCGGCGATCCAGCTCGTGGTACAGCTGATCGACGTATTTCTGGACTGGCGATCCTTCCACGCGCAGGCCGAGCTCGCTGACCTTCTTGCCGAGCACGCCGCGGATCTCGGGATCGAGCGCCTCGAACCTGGCCACGCACCGATTATCGCCGCTTTTCCCTCTCCGCCCACTCCGCCCACTCCGCCCACTCCGCCCACTCCGCCTATATATGATGTGGGCCATGGCGACCGATTTCGAGAAGCTGGGCGTCTTCTATCTCGGAAAGGAGTACGACCTGGCGGCCGGCACACGACGGCCGGATCTCGTGCTCTACGACTCGAAGGATCTCGTCACCCACGCCGTCTGCGTGGGCATGACCGGCAGCGGCAAGACGGGGCTCGGGATCGGTCTCATCGAAGAAGCGGCCATCGATGGCGTGCCGGTGCTCGCCATCGATCCGAAGGGTGATCTCGCCAACCTGCTTCTCACGTTTCCGGACCTTGCGCCCGCCGACTTCGCGCCGTGGGTCGACCCCGCCGATGCGGGCCGCCACAACCTCACGCCCGACGCGTTTGCGGCACAGCAGGCCGAGGCGTGGAAGAAAGGGCTCGCGGAGTGGGACGAGGACGGTGCGCGCATCGCCCGGCTGCGCGCCGCCGCGGACTTCCGGCTCTACACACCGGGCAGCCGCGCCGGCGTGCCGCTGGCGCTGCTCAACTCGCTCAGCGCGCCGGCCGACGAGAACCAGGACGACGCGCGCACCCGCATCACGACCACGGCGTCGAGCCTGCTGGCGCTGGCCGGCCTGAGCGACGTGGCCCCGCACAGCCGCGAGCAGGCGCTGATAGCGGCGATCCTCGCCGCGGCGCCGGCCGACGGGGCGGACCTGCCGTGGCTGGTGGGCGCCATTCAAAAACCGCCGTTCGACAAGGTCGGCGTGCTCGACCTCGAAACGTTCTACCCGGGGAAGGATCGTCAGGACCTGGCACTGCGTTTCAACAGCGTCCTGGCGACGCCCGGCTTCGATGTCTGGCTCGACGGCGACCCGCTCGACGTCGGCTCGATGCTGCACACGGCGGAGGGCAAGCCGCGCGTGGCCATCGTGTCGATCGCCCACCTTGGCGACAGCGAACGCATGCTGGTCGTGTCGCTGCTCCTGAGCGCGCTCCTCGACTGGACGCGGAAACAGGGCGGCACCAGCTCGCTGCGGGCGATGCTCTACATGGACGAAGTGTTCGGCTACCTGCCGCCGGTGGCCAACCCGCCGTCGAAGGGCCCGCTGCTGACGCTCCTGAAACAGGCCCGGGCGTTTGGCGTGGGCATCGTGCTGGCCACGCAGAACCCCGTGGACCTGGACTACAAGGGGCTGTCGAACACCGGGACGTGGTTCCTCGGCAAGCTCCAGACCGAACGGGACAAGGCGCGCGTGCTCGACGGGCTCGAAGGGGTGACGGCCGGCCTCGATCGGAAGGAGCTCGACGCCACGCTGTCGGGCCTCAAGAGCCGCGTGTTCCTGATGCACAACGTGCACGAGTCCCGGCCGGTGGTGTTCGAGACCCGCTGGACGCTGTCGTATCTCCGCGGGCCGATGGGTCGCGAGGAGTTGAAGCGCACCTCGGGCAGCGGCGCCACCGCCGCCAGGCCGTCCGCGCCCGTCACCAACGGAGACTCCGCCGTCCGTAGTGCAGTACGGAGGGGCGGGTCTTCCGCCTCCGCTGAAGCTTCGGCGGACAAGTCAGACCCGCCCGACCAGCGTAAGGTGGGTCCCAAGCCGGTGCTACCCGCCAATGTGCCCGAATACTTCGTGAATGCCAATGCGACGCAATGGCGCGGGGTGCTGTACGGCGCCGCGCGGATTCACTACGCCGACACCAAGCTCGGCATCGACACCACGCAGGACCTGAACGTGATCGCGCCGTTCGCCGAAGGCGCTGTGCCGGTGGACTGGGACAGCGCCGAGCCGGCGGACCAGAAGCCCGAGGACCTCGTGAGCGCCGTCCCCAATCCGAACTCGTCGTTCGATCGGCTGCCGCCCGCCGCGCTGGACGCGAAGCGGTACGCCGGCTGGACCAAGGACTTCGGCCAGTGGGTGATGCGGGCGGAGCGGCTCACCCTCTACTCGGCCCCGGCGGTCAAGCGGACGTCGCAGGCCGGTGAGAGCGAAAAGGACTTCCGCGTGCGCCTTTCGCAATCCGCGCGCGAGTCGCGCGACGCCGCCGTCGAAAGGCTGCGCGCCAGCTACGCCCCCAAAGTCGCCCGCCTCACGCAGCGCGTCCAAACCGCCGAGCAGGGCGTGGCGCGCGAGCAGGACCAGGCGTCGCAACAGCGGACACAGACCGTGGTGTCGTTCGGGGCCACCGTCATCGGCGCGCTGTTGGGGCGCAAGGCGATCTCGGCCTCCACCCTCGGCCGGGCCACCACCGCCGTGCGCGGCGTGGGCCGCTCGGTGAAAGAGTCGCAGGACGTCGGCCGCGCGCAGGACAAGCTCACCGCCGCGCAGGAAGAGCTCAAGGCGCTCGAGGCCGAGATCAACGAGGAGATCGCGGCCCTGACCGCGCTGGCCCCCGGTGCCGTCGCGATCGAAACCATCGAGGTGAAGCCCAAACGCGGCGGCGTCGACGTACGCCTCGTGGCGCTCGCCTGGAACCCGGTCGAGTAGTCCAGCGACCCTCCGACCCGCGGGCAGCCAGAGGCTTCTGTCGGGGCCTCCGATCAGACGCCGGGGAAAAACTCCTCGCGCGCGGCCTCCGGGGAAGGCCGCGCCTCGTCGTTTTTCATCTATCGCTGGCGCTCCCGGCGCTGATAGTCGGCCCGACAGAAACCTCTGGCTGCCCACGGGTCAAAGCGTCGCGCCGCACGGAGAAGTCCGGACGCGTCGTCGCGCTGGCGTGGAAGCCGGTCGAGTCGCTCGTTCAGGGGCAGTCGAAACCGACCGCGTTGCCGTTGCCGTTTCGCTTCACCGACGGCAGCTGGCACAGTAGGAGTGTCAGCTTTGGCTGACATCCCGGACGACCGCACGGAGCGCTGTCATACACGAAGTAATGCACGTCGCCGGACGCAGTCCGCAAGAAGCCGTTCGCGACCCATGAGTCGATGCCAGGGTGCTCGACGAATGTCCAGAACGGTTGCCCGGCCTTGATGGCCTCGCGCACGCACTGTACCGATGCCTCCAGCTGTTCACTCGTCGCGCCCTCTAGCCTTCCATTCGCCTGCCGCAGTGGATATCGGCCGCACTCCCGCGGGCTGGCACCCGTCATCTCAAGCACCCGTCTAGGCATGTCGACCAGAGGCGGTTCGGCCGGCTGTTGCGGTTGCGCACGTGTCTGCGCGGCGAGCGCACCGGCAATGAGAAGACTGACCATACCCTCGTACAATACTCGCTCGTGGACTGCCCCCGCTGCGGCGCCGGCATGCAGGAACAGACTCTGGACGGCCACATCGGCCGGCCCGTCGTCATCGACGTCTGCGTGCCCTGCCAGTCGTTCTGGTTCGATGCCCACGAGAGCGTGCAGCTCAGTCCCGGCGGCACGCTGGCGCTGTTCCGCCTGATCGGGGAGCACGCGGGCAAGCGTCAGTTCTCCAACGCCGATCTCGCCAAGTGCCCGCGCTGCCACGCGCGGCTGCGCCTGACGCAGGACATGCAGCGTGCCACGCGCTTCTCCTATCTGCGCTGCCCCAACGACCACGGCCGGTTGACGACGTTCTTCGACTTCCTGCGCGAGAAGGACTTCATCCGCCCGCTCACGGCGGAGCAGTTGAAAGAGTTGCGGCAGAACGTCCAGAGCGTCAACTGCTCGAACTGCGGCGCGCCGGTGGACGTGGCGCACCACTCGGGCTGCTCGCACTGCGGCTCCCCGCTGTCGATGCTCGACATGCACCAGGCCGCGGTACTGGTCGCACAGCTGCGGAAGGCGGACGCCCGCGAACACCAGCCGATCGACCCGGCGCTCCCGCTCAACCTGCTGCGCGCGCGGCGCGAGGCGGAAGCCGCGTTTCCCCACGATCGCGGCGCGGAGTGGTCGCCGGGCGACCTCGTGGAGGCCGGCATCCAAGCCGTCGCCGGCTGGCTCAAGCGGAACGGCTGATCCGCGAGTCCTTCGGCACCGGCTGCGCGGAGCGTTGCTCGGCCGGCTTGCGTGCGCCGGCCAGGTTGTGCGCGCTGTTGACGAGCGCGATGTGCGAGAACGCCTGCGGGAAGTTGCCGACGAGCCGCCGGCTGACCGGGTCGTACTCCTCCGACAGCAGGCCCACGTCGTTGCGCAACGACAGGAGGCGGTTGAACAGACCCCGCGCGTCGTCGAAGCGGCGCATCAGCACGTAAGCGTCCACCAGCCAGAAGGTGCACGCCAGAAAAGCGCCTTCGCCTCCCGGCAGACCGTCGGTCCCCGAATGCGTGTCGTAGCGCAGGAGGAACCCGTCCACGAGCAGTTCACGCTCCACCGCGGCTATCGTGCCCTGCACGCGCGGGTCGTCCGCGGGGAGGAAGCCCACCATCGGCAGCATCAGCAGGCTCGCGTCCAGTTCCTTTGACCCGTACGACTGGACGAAGCTGCCTTTGCCGGGGTCGTACGCCTTGGCGCATACCTCGGCATGGATGTCGCGGCACAGCGCCTCCCAGCGCTCGAGCGGCCCTTCGAGCCCAAACCGCTTCACCGCGCGCACGCCCCGCTCGAACGCCACCCAGGCCATGACCTTCGAGTAGGTGAAGTGGTGCGCGTCGCCGCGCACCTCCCAGAGCCCCTGATCCGGTTGACGCCACACCTCGGCAAGGTGGTCGAGGAGCGCGCGTTGCAACGCCCAATCCGGCTCGCCCGCGGAGAGACCCGCTTCGCGCGCCTGATGAAGCGCGTCCATCACCTCACCGTAGACGTCGAGCTGCAGCTGCCCGTGCGCGGCGTTGCCGATCCGCACCGGCCGCGATCGTTCGTAGCCCGGGAGCCAGTCCACGTCGTACTCGGTGAGCCGCCGCTCGCCCGCCAGCCCGTACATGATCTGCATCTGCGCCGGCGCGCCGGCCGCGGCGCGCAGCAGCCACTCGCGCCATGCGCGCGCCTCGTCGTGAAAACCGGCGTTCATCAGCGCCAGCAGCGTGTAGGTGGCATCCCGCACCCAGCAGAACCGGTAGTCCCAGTTGCGCTCGCCCCCGATCTGCTCCGGGAGCGATGTCGTGGGCGCGGCGACCATGCCACCTGTCGGCGCGTAGGTCAGCGCCTTGAGCGTGATGAGGGATCGGGTGACCGCGCCGGCCCACTCGCCGTCCGCCAGTCGCTTGGCATCGACCCAGTCGGCCCAGAACTTTTCGGTGTGGCGCAGCGACTCTTCCGGTTCGATCGCATGCGGAGGCGGCAGGTGTGAGGGGCCGTGGGTGAGCACGAACGGCACCGTCTGACCGGCATCCACTTCGAACTCCGCCACCGTCGTCAGATCCTGACCGCGGAGGGGCACCGGTGTGTGCAACGTCACCATGTCCGGTCCGGCGATGGCGCGCCAGGTGCCGTCGGCGAGCCGGCTCACCCACGGGACCGTGCTGCCGTAATCGAAGCGCAGCACCAGGTGCATGCGCATCGCGACCCGGCCGCTGGTGCCTCGCACGAGCCGCACGACGTCCGAGTTGCGCCCGCGTGGCGGCATGAAGTCGGTGACCGTGACCACGCCGTCGCCCGTCTCGATGCGGGTGTCGAGAATCAGGGTATCGCCGCGGTAGGCCCGGGTGACGCGAGCGTCCGGGTCGGCAGCCGAGAGTCGCCAGCGGCCGTGCTCCTCGGAGCCGAGCAGCGCGGCAAAGCACGCGCCGGAGTCGAACCGCGGCCAGCACAGCCAGTCGATCGAGCCGTTCCGGGAGAGAAGAGCCGCGGTCTCGCAATCGCCGATGAGCGCGTAGTCCTCGAGACGATGGCTCATGACCCGGCCGTGACGGCGAGCGCCCGCATGTGTCAGCGTGAAGCACGATCGAGGCCGTTTTCAAGCTCGACAACCGCCGTCGCCGGCGGTCACAGCGGGCGCGCGAGCGTCGTCCAACCATTCAGAGCCGGCTGAATGGCTCAGGAAGGAGCGCCATGCAGATGTTCGACGTTCAAGGGATCGAGATCGAGGCTCCGCCCCAGCGGGTGTTCGAGTTCGTACGCGATCCGGCCAACCTGCCGCGCTGGGCGCGGGCGTTTGAAACCGCGGACGACCGCCGGGCGCAACTGCGAACGCCAGACGGTGTAATGGATATCGCCCTGACGACATCGGCGGAGCCGGCGGCTCGTACGGTGGACTGGCGTCTTGAGTTTCCGGACGGGAGCCGCGCGCTCGCGCAGTCGCGCGTCACCGACACGACGCGAGGCACCTCGATCTACAGCTTCGTGCTGCACGCACCACCGGTCCCGCTCGCGCAGCTCGAAGGCGCGCTCGACGCTCAGCGGCGCACGCTCCAGGCCGAGTTGGCAGCCCTCAAGCGCATCATGGAGGCGCCCTGATGCCCGCGACGCTCGAGGCCCACGTCCGCAGCGCCCTCGAGGGCGACCGTGAGGCGCTGAACACGCTCGTGAGCGATCTGCAGCCCCACGTCTACGGTCTGGCACTGCGGATGCTGTGGAACCGCGAAGACGCCGAGGACGCGACGCAGGAGATCCTCGTTCGCGTCGTCACCCGGCTGTCGCAGTTCGACTTCCGCAGCCGCGTCACGACGTGGGTCTATCGCGTGGCGGTGAACTACATCCTCGACGTGAAGAAGAGCCCGGTGGAGCGGATGCACCTGACCTTCGAGCGCTTCGCGGACGATCTCCACGATGGGCTCTCGGAGGAGGGACCCGCCGAGGCCGAGCGTTCGGTGCTGACGGAGGAGGTGAAGGTCGGGTGCACGCTCGGCATGCTGCAGTGCCTCGACCGGGCCCATCGCCTGGCCTACATCTTCGGCGAGATTCTCGAACTGCCTGGACCCGTGGCCGCCGAGGCGCTCGACGTGCGTCCCGACGTCTTCCGCAAACGTCTGCAGCGCGCCCGCGACGACATCGCGCAGTTCACGCGGACCCACTGCGGGCTCGTGTCGGACGATGCCGCGTGCCGCTGCCACCGGCGCGTCCCGGCGGCGCTGGCGCGGGGCCGCGTCCATGCCGACCGCGCCGACTTTGCCCGTGGGCCCGCATCCTTTCACGAAGCGCGCGCGCTCGTTCGCCGGGTCGAAGGCGCGCGCCAGGCCCTGGAGGTGCACCGCAGCAGCCGTCCGCGGGAGTCGACGGCGGACTTTGCCCGCCGCCTCGCGGGCATGTTCCCTGCGCCGCCGTAACCTGCTAGTGTGAACATCCGCCGGCCGTCCTACGTCGGAGAAAATTGACGGCGAGGCGGGGCTGAAGCCCCGCAGCCACGCACGAAGGAGAGCGCAGACACGATGGGCATCATGGACTTCATCAAGGGCGAGCTGCTCGAGGTCATCGAGTGGACCGACGACTCCCGCGACACGCTGTCGTGGCGGTTTCCCGACGAAGACAAGGCAATCAAGAACGGCGCGCAGCTCATCGTCCGCGAATCGCAGGTGGCGCAGTTCGTCTACCTCGGGCAGTTCGGCGACACCTTCGGCCCGGGCAAGCACACGCTTACCACCGACAACATTCCGGTCCTGACCAAGATCAAGTCGTGGCCCTACGGCTTCAACTCGCCGTTCAAGGCCGACGTGTACTACGTCACCACGCGCCTCTTCACCGGCAACAAGTGGGGCACCGCCAACCCAGTGATGCTGCGCGACGAAGACTTCGGCATGGTCCGGTTGCGGGCGTTCGGCACCTACGACTTCAAGGTGGTGGACACCAAAACCTTTCTGCGCGAAGTGGCCGGCTCCGACCACAACTTCCGGCTCGACGAGTTCAGCGACGCCATGCGCTCGCGCATCGTCAGCGTCTTCACCGATGCCATCGCCTCGGCCAAGGTGCCGGTGCTCGACGTGGCGTCGCGCTACAGCGAGCTCGGCGACGCCCTGTTGCCGCTCATCAACCCCGCGGTCACGGCGAAGTACGGCATCGAGATCGGCAGCTTCATCGTCGAGAACGTGTCGGTGCCGCCGGAGGTCGAGGCCGCAATCGACAAGCGGTCGAGCATGGCCGCCATCGGCAATCTGAACGAGTTCGTGAAGTACCAGATGGGCAAGGGCTTCGAAAGCGGTGGCGGCGCCGGCGCGGCGGGCACCGCCGCCGAGCTCGCCGTCGGCTTTGGCATCGCGCAGCAGATGATGAAGGACGGCTTCGCCGGCCACGCCGCGCCGACGGTGGCCGTCCCGCCGATTCCCGGTCAGCTGCCCGCGGCCGGTGGCGCGGCTGGCACCGCGTTGGGAAACACCGCCTTGGGAAACGCGGCGGCCGAACTCCTCAGCCCGGCTGAAGCCGCACAGGCGCTGGGTGTCACCGAAGCCGACGTGATGACGGTGCTCGAGTCCGGCGAGCTGAAGGGCAAGAAGATCGGTACGACGTGGCGCGTCTCGCGCGCCGCTCTCACGGCGTACATGTCAGCCTGATCGTCCCCGTCCGTGGACCAGGTCGTCGCCGTCGACAAACACGAGTGCCCGGCCTGCGGCGCGCAGGCCGAGTGGAACCCGTCGAAGCAGAAGCTCGTGTGCCCGTTCTGCGGCACCGAGTCGCCGTACCAGATCGATCGGGATACCGGCCAAGTCGCCGAGCAGGACCTGGCGCGGGCGCTGCGCGAGCTGCCGGACGAAGCGCGCGGCTGGCAGACGGAGCGCCACAGCGTGCAGTGCCAGAGCTGCAAGGCGGTGATGGTGTTCGACCCGGCGCGTGTGGGTCAGAACTGCGAGTTCTGCGGCTCGCCGGCGCTGGTGGCCTACCAGGAGATCAAGGCGCCCATCAGCCCCACCGGGGTGCTGCCGTTCCGCGTCGATACCAGTACCGTGCGCGACAGCATCCGCCAGTGGTGGCGGAGCAAGTGGCTGGCGCCGGGAAGGTTGTGGCGCACGGCGCTCGTCGATACCGTCAAGAGCCTCTACATTCCGTACTGGACCTTCGACGCCCAGGTGCACTGCCCGTGGGACGCGGAGGCCGGCCACTACTACTACGTGCCGGTCACCGTGACCAACGCCAAAGGCCAGCGCGTGACCCGCATGGAGCGGCGGGTGCGGTGGGAGCCGGCCTCGGGCACGGTCGATCACTTCTTCGACGACGAACCGGTGCCGGGCACGCAGGGGCTGCCGCTGGATCTGCTCAAACAGGTCGAACCGTTTCCTACGCCGGACGTCGTGCCCTACGATACGGCGTTTCTCTCGGGCCACGTCGTCGAGCACTACCGCGTGGTGCTCTTCGACGCGGCGCAGCGCTCGATCGACCAGATGAACGCCGCGCTGCAGCAGCTGTGCGCCCAGCAGATTCCCGGCGACACCTATCGCAACCTGCGGATCTTTCCCGAATTCTCGGGCCGCACGTTCAAGCACGTGCTGGTGCCGGTGTGGCTGCTCTCGTACACCTACGGCGCGAGCGCCTTTCAAGTGATCGTCAACGGCTACACCGGGCGCATCGCCGGCCGCTACCCGAAGAGCATCTGGAAGATCGTGCTCCTGGTGCTGCTCGCCGCCATCGCCGCGTTGATCATCCTGATCCTCGCCAAGGCGGACCAGGGCGGCTACTAGAACCGGTAGCCCACTCCGGCCGCGAATCGGAGGCCGTGGCCGTAGAAAGCCTCGTCCTGCCGGACACCGCCGCTGTCAATCGCGGGGCCGGGATACTTCAGCATCCGGTCGCCCGCCTCGACGCGGATGAACGAGCGCGGGGTGACGTCCACCTCGACGCCTCCGCCGAGGTCGAAGGCGGGCAACGTGCGCCCGCCGGCCAGCGTGCACGAAAGCGGCGGCGGAAAGATCAGGATGCAGGGAAACGCCTGCGGCGCATCCTCCACCTCCAGAAAGCCCGCCCGGAACTTGGCGAAGGGGCGCAGCTTGCCCAGGCGCAGGCCAGCCGTCAGGCCGAAGAGCCCTTCGACGCGGCGACGGCTGAACGCGACGAGCGTGTCGGGATACGCGCCGGGAAAGATCGTGAGCTCGCCCTCGAACGAGAGCACGTCGTCGGGGTGCCACGCCAAGCGGCCGCCGACGCCGAAATCGCTGCCCTCGAATTCCGGCATCGACGCGGCCACCACCTGCGCCGCGGCTTCGAAGCGCGGCGACGGTTGCGCGGCCGCAGGCGTCGCCCACAGCAGCACGAGCACGACGACGGCGCTGAGTACGGTTCGCAACCTGGTCCCCCATTCGTCGAGCGTGGCGCGATCGGGATGTGCGGGCGCGCCCGGATAGACCCGCAGCAGCCCGTCGCCGAGACGCCGGGGATGCACGTGGAAATGCAGATGCGGCACTTCCTGGTCGGCGGCCGGACCGATCGAGTGCCACACGCTCAGGCCGTCGTTGGGAAACACACCGGCCACCGCGCGCGCCATCCGGGCCACGCTGGCCATGATCGCCGCGGCCGTAGTGTCGTCGGCGTCACGCACGTCGGCGACGTGTGCGCGCGGCACCACCAGCACGTGGCCGGGATGGAACTGCCGCAGATCGAGAAAGGCGACGGTCAAGGCGTCGCTGGCGACGATGGTCGCGGGCGTGCGCCCCGCGACGATGTCGCAGAACGCACACGAACCCGGTGGGGCCGATGCCATGGATACCATCGGAGCCTATTCTAGGCGGCAGACGAATCCCCAGCCGCCGCCCAGCTCGCTGACGGCGAGCGTCAGCTCGTTGCGGCCCTTGCGCAGCGGCAGATAGAGCACGTCATTCTCGGGGTTGACGATGCCGAGGAAGCCGGGGTCGCGAAAGTTCTGGGCACTGCGGCCGCGATACAGCGGCCGGCCGTTGAGGAACACGGTCACCTCGTCGCTGTAGCCGAGCAGCAGCTTCTTCACCTCATCGCGATCGGAGTCGATGGTCGTGGTCGCATAGACCACCGCGGTGCCGGGCTGCGGCTCCAGACGCTTGGAGAAGTCGTTGGCAAAGCTCACGCGGGGATGCGGGCTCTCACGGTAGCGGTTGATGACGACGAACCCTGGCGCTTCGGCCTCGACGTCCTGCCAGCGCATCGCCTTGCTCTCGGACGCCGACAGCGGGCGCTCGAGATTGCGCGCCAGGGCGTCGAACGAGGGCGACAGACGCCAGCGCGTCAGCGTGCCCGCCGGCATCGGCGGCAGCCGGCGCGCCCAGGCCACAGCCGGCGTCTCGCGCACGCTGAAGTTCGAGAAGTGTCTCACCCTGCAGGACCGCCAGCGCGATCTGCCCGGTTGGAATCCCGCTCTTCAGATCGGGCATGACCAGCACCGGGGTGTTCATGTCGTCTGCGTAAAGCCTCGCCTGCGCCCCCGTCAGCTCGAGTCGCAGGTGAAACCACCTGCTCCGTGGAATCTCCATCGGGCCGGTGAAGCCCGCGCCGTTGTAGATCTGCCAGTTCAGGCCGGTGCCCAGCACCGGCGTGTACTGCAGCGCGTCGGGCAGCCCGGACTTGTGCTGGCGCAAATAGACCCACTCGCCGTTGTTCCCGTCGGCGCTGATGCGGAACTGGACGCCGAAGAAGCCCCGGCTGGCCGGCGTGGCCACGTCCACGTCGATGACGCCGTCGCGCAGTTCGAAGTCCTTCAGCGTGGCGCCGCCGCCGTCCAGCCGGATGCTGCGGCGTCCGAGATAGTCGCCCACCTTCGCGGCGCCTTCGAGGAACCATCGCGGAGAATCGGGCGCCACGGGCTCCGCGCCCACGGGTGCGGCGGCCGGGCAGGCGACGGAAGCGGCCATCAGAACGGCGAGGAGTGCCCGCCGGCGCGAATCGGAGGAGAGGATGCGCATGCCGCACTGTAACAAGGCGACGAGCCAGGACCGGATCGACGCCGAGGGGCCAGATGCCCGGGAACGGGACGAGCGGCGGCCCGGGCGCGGCCATCCCCGAAAAATCTCGGCTAGAATGCCCGCACACCGGGTCCCTGACTTTCGCGAGGAGCGCGACATGCTTTCGACACATCGCATCCTGTGGGCAGCGGCGGTCTTTCTGGTCGTCCTGACACGAGCCATCCTGACCGCTCAGGCGCCCGTGAAGACCGTGTGGGACGGGGCCTACACCGACGCCCAGGCCGAGCGCGCGCAGGGCACCTTCAGCGCCAACTGTTCGCGATGCCACACGCTGACCACCGAGGGGGCCCGGCCGCTGGTCGGGACGCAGTTCTGGCAGGCCAACACGCAGAAGAGCGTGGGCGACCTCCTGAAGTTCGTGAGCACCAACATGCCCAACGGTATCGGCGCGGGCTCGCTCTCGCCCTCAGCGTACAACGACCTGGTGGCGCTCATCCTGAAGTCGAACGGCTTCCCCGCCGGGACGTTCGAAGTGGCGCCCGACACCGTGGCGAACATTCAGATCATCCCGAAGGACGGCCCTGGAGAGCTGCCGGCGAACACGCTGGCGCGCGTGGTCGGCTGCCTGGCACCGAAAGCCGGAGCCGACTGGACGATCACCAACGCCACCGCGCCGATGCGCATCGAGAAACCCGGCGCGGCGGCCGACGACGCCACGAAGGCACTGGGCGATCGCACCCTGGCGCTCAAGTTCGTGCTGTCGCGGCTCGACGCCAACGTCGGCAAGCGGGTGTCGGTGAGCGGCATCCTGATGGGTGCCGGCGGCGCCGACGGCATCAACGTGTCGATGGTGTCGAAGGTCGCCGACACCTGCCCGTAGGCTGACTGTCAGGGGCCCGCGTGCCGTCGATAGAGTTGCTGCACTGATGCGCGTTCCAGCACCATCAGTGTGAAGACGCTCAGCAGTGTTCCGTAGGGGATGAAGACCAACCGCGGGATCGCGACGATCACGGTGAAGACTCGTGCGCGACGTTGGCTGATGCACCGCCCCGCGACGATCTGCAGCACGCCGAAGACAATCCCCATCAACACCATCAAGCCAAAGAAGGCCAGCATGAACGCCGGTATCGCCTGAAACTCCCGGGCCACGTTCTCATTTGCGCCGCCAGGAGGAACCGGGGGGAGGGCCGCAAACATCACACCCACAAAAGCGGCCGACACGCCGCCCAGTAGCGCGAACGCCACCGTGATGCCACCGGAGATGTAATGAAGGAGCGCGAGCAGGCGGAGGTGCTCGTCGTCGACAATGGCTTGCTTCTCCTCGGGTGTCATGGCGCCATCGTCGGCACGAACCGCGGCACGCGGCGATGGTGCGTCGCCTGCTCGAAGGCATACGCCAACCGGATCAGCGTCGCTTCGGACCACGCGCGGCCAAAGAAAGAGATACCCACCGGCAGACCGGAGACGTCGCCGGCCGGCACCGTAACATGGGGGTAGCCGGCCACCGCAGCCGCCGTGGTGCTGGCACCGAGCACGTGGTCCCCGTTGAGATGGTCTGTCGGCCAGGCGGGGCTCAGCGTCGGCGCCACCAGCGCGTCGAGACGGTGCTTCTCCATCGCGGCATCGATCCCCTCGCGACCCGCCCATCGCTGACAGTTCGCGAGGTTCGTCCGGTACTCGTCTGAGGTGAGTGGCCCTTTCTTGTCGGCCGCCTCGAAGAGGTCCTGGCCAAAGAACGGCATCTCGCGCGCCCGCTCGCGATTGTTGAACGCGATGAGGTCCGTCAGCGTCCGCACGGGAGCGCCGGGACGGCCGGCGAGATACGTGTTGAGATCGGCTTTGAATTCGTACTGGAGCACCACCATCTCGCACGCGTCCAGACGGGCCAGGTTCGGAATCTCCACTGGATCGACGATCACGGCGCCCTGCGCCTTCATCACCTCGATCGCGGCCTCGGCCAGCCGATCGGCGGGCGCGCTGTAGCCGAAGTGCAGGGCGCGCGACACTCCGATGCGCGCACCCTTCAGCGCTCCCCCGTCGAGCCCCTCGGCATAGTTCTGCGTCCGACCGGCGGCGCCCTGCGTGATTGGATCGCGTGGATCGAGTCCGCTCATCGCGGTGAGCAGGAGCGCCGCGTCCGTCACCGTCCGCGTCATCGGACCCGCCGTATCCTGGCTGTGCGCGATCGGAATGATGCCGGCGCGGCTCACGAGGCCGATGGTCGGCTTGATGCCGACGATGCCGTTGACGCTGCCGGGACACACCACCGAGCCATCGGTTTCGGTGCCGAGGGCGACGGCGGCAAGATTGGCCGCCACGGCGACGCCGCTGCCCGAGCTCGAGCCGCACGGGTTCCGATCGAGCGCGTACGGGTTCCGCACCTGCCCCCCGCGGGCGCTCCAGCCGCTCGAGGAATGAGCGGACCGGAAATTCGCCCACTCGCTCAAGTTGGTCTTTCCGAGAATCACCGCACCGGCAGCTCGCAGGCGCTCGACGACGAAGGCGTCACGCGGCGCGCTCGCGCCCTCGAGGGCCAGCGATCCGGCGGTTGTGGCCATGCGATCGGCGGTGTCGATGTTGTCCTTGAGGACAATCGGAATCCCGTGCAGCGGCCCCCGGGGACCGCGCTGACGTCGCTCGGCATCGAGCTCGTCGGCCAGGCGCAGCGCATCGGGATTGATTTCCGAGATGGAGCGCAGCGCCGGGCCACTGCGGTCGATGGCCTCGATCCGCCGCGAATACAGCTCGACGAGCTGGCGCGACGTGTAGCGCCCCGAGGCCATCGCCTCCTGCAGGTCGCGAATCGTCAGCTCTTCGAGCGCGAACGCCGGGACTGGCGCCGGCGCCGGTTCACGTTTCTCGCCGGTCGTGCACGCCGCGAACAGCGCGCACAGCACGGCGATGCACGCCGGCGGGACGCTCACTCGGCGAAGACGGTGAGCTTGCGGAACTGAATCAACCACTTGCCATTGCGCTTCACGAGGTGATCCTCGGAGCGTCCCATCCCGCCGGTAATCATCCGGCCATCTTTGTCCTTGCGCATCGTCTGCCAGTACGACTGGTAAAGCGCTTCGTTGGGTCTCGGGAACGTGATGCGCGGGCTGCTGATCACGTGATAGAGATTGCCAGCCGGCAGCCCCTTGGCCTTGTTGTCGTCGCGCCGCCGAATGAGGCCGGTGACGATCTTGCGAATCTCGTCGCGTCCCCGGCTGAAACTGCCGTTCGAATCGATGACCGCGTCCTCGGTGAACACCGCGACGTAACCGTCCGCGTCGAGCGAATCGACGGTCCAGACGTACCTGGCCATCACGTCTTCCACCGCGATGCGGTCTTCGTAGGTGCCGAGGTTTTCCTGCGCAGCCATCAGCGCGGGCGTCATGAGGAACGCAATGAGAACGGCGTGGTTCAGTCGCATGGGTGGCATCCTAACCCGTCCGCGCCTCGGCCAGTTACCGGAACACGGCGAAGCCAAGACCCGTGAACAGGAGAAGGAAGATCAACGAGAACCCGAGACCGAATGCAGCCGCCACGCGCTGCTGTCCACGTACGAGGGCGACCACGCCAAGCCCCAGCGCGACAGCGGACACACAGAACGCGGCCACGGAGGCGGCCTTGAGCAATGGCGCCTGAGACGGCGAAGGATCGAGACCACCGAAGAGCATCGCCACAACCAGGGCGGCCCAGCCGATGAGCGCGGCCCCGAGAGACACTCTTCCGCCACCGGTCATCGCGTGCCCGGTTCGAGCCGCTGAATGATGGCCGCCACGACGGCGGCGGCGTTTCGACTCGCCACCGCGAGCCACTGCTGATAGTCGGTTGATGCCTCCGTATCCGCGCGGTCGGTCACGCTGCGCACGACCAGGCACGGCACCGCGAACTGCCGGCAGGCCTGGACGACGGCCGCCCCTTCCATTTCTACGGCAGCGGCGCCGAGCGCACTTCGAAGGTCTTCGCGGCGTGCCCCATCCACCACGAACACATCGCCGGTGGCGATCACACCCTCCGTCACTCGAGGTACCCGATCGCCGTCGGGCGTCCTGATCGAGGGCAGGGTGAGCTGCTGGATGGCTCGCCTGGCCGCCGCTAGGAGCGCCTCCGGCGCCGCCACCAGCAACGGATCCAGTTCACCGGTCACCGCGTTCCGCAGGCCGCGTCTCCGGATCCCGCTCGCCGTCAACATGCCGGCGTCGTGCTGGGCGACGGCCGCGCCGATGACCACATCGCCTTGCCGCAAGGCCAGGTCCACGGCGCCGGCGGTTCCGGTAAAGAAAACGGCCGTGGGCTTGAAGTGGCCGATCATCAGTGTGGCCACAATGGCGGCGTTGACCTTGCCGGCGCCCGAATGGCCGACGACCACCTCGCGGCCGTGCAGCACGCCCTGACGAAAGACGTAGCCGTTGACACTCACCGCACGGCCGTTCTGAATCTGCTGCTCGAGCGGCCTCACCTCGTCCGCGATACCGAGCACCCCAATGACGGACTGCGCCAGGGCCGTGCCCGCGACGAGAACGAAGCACAACGACAGCGCGGAAATACGGGTACGCGGCACGGCCACACCTATCTTTCAGCAAACGCCACTCTCACGCCGAGAAGAATCAGCAGACCGCCAAATGCCCGATTCAGGTTTCTCTGCGACCGCGCGAACCATTCGCGCACTACTGGCCGATCGAGGGTCGAGACGAACAGCAGCCAGAACGAGGCGCTCACCAGCATCATGCTGCAGACCAGCGCGAGCATGGTGCCTGCGGATGTTCCAGGGGCGATGACAACCGTGAACACGCCGAGATAGAAGAGCGTGCCTTTCGGGTTCAGGACGTTGTTGACGAATCCTTGAAGAATCCAGTTCCGCTCGAACCGCCCCGCCTCGATATCGGCGGCATCCAGCGACTGGCCTTTCGAGCGAAGGCTCCTGATGCCCAGATAGATCAGATAGCCAGCGAAGGCGTATTTCAGGGCGGCAAACGCGACGATGCTCCTCGAGATGAGCCACCCGATGCCGAGCAGGCAGTAGGTAATGTGAACGAGATTGCCCGTGAGCACTCCGCAGGACGTTTGCAGTCCGGCGCGCCGGCCGCCGACGACGGTGTTGCGCAGCACGAGCACCATATCGGGCCCCGGAATCACCATCGCGAGGCACGTCACCGAGACGACTACGAACAGCTGACCGATCATCTAGTCACTCTTAACCGTGCACACGATCTCGTATTTGATGCCCTCGAGATCCTTGAAATAAAGCGCGTAGTAGCCGGCCGGGGTGTACTCCGGGTACTGGCGCGGCGGATGCTCGATCGTGGCGCCTATCGCCTGCAGCTCGATGTACAGCCTGTCCACGTCGGCACGCGACTTCGCCCTGAACGCAAGGTGATGGAGCGCGCCGGGCTTCCGGCGATTGATCGCGTCGTTCGCAAAGGCGCTCAGCGGCGAGGTGATCGCAAAGCCCAGACGCGGGTGCTCGTATGACACGACGCGCTTCTCGTGCTTCTCGATGATGGCCTCACTGCGGTGCCCGAGGTCGAATCCCAGGAGCGGCAGCAGGCGGTCGTAGAACGGAACCGCGGTGGCCATGTCTCTGACCGTGATCTCGATGTGGTCGACGATCGGCTCCACGCTCGAAATACTGTCGTGAGACCCCAGAAAAAGCAAAACGGCCGGCGAGGTGCCTCAGGTCCCCAACGTCTGACCGACTGCTTCGAGATAGGCGACCGACTCGGCCTCGGCGACCGAACGACGCACCAGCGAGGGGGGGCCCAGCGCCGCACGCTGGCCGCGGTACAAAGCGATCGCCTTCGACAACGCACGGCAACAGGACGACGCGTCGTATTGCCCCACGGTGGCGACGAGACTCGCCACGGTATCGGTGGACAGGTCCTCGATTCGGCGAACGCCGTCCGGCCGCGCCCCGCCGAGCTGAAGCGCGAGCGGGCCCAACGCGAACCTGCGAAGAGCGCCCAGAAAGTCCACGGCTTCGAGCAGCTCGCCGCGACCGATCTTCGAGGCCGCGTAGTGCACCCACACCCAGAAGCGGTCCTCGATCCATTGCAGATCGGGGGATGGGTAAGCCGCGTGGCCGGCGGCCAGGGCCCGCCGGACCTCGCCGTCGCGATCCCACAGCACGACGGGATCTTCGACACGCGGGTTGAGATCGGCGGCCGGGAGGAACTTGAGATCGACGTGCAGGAGCGGCGGGCCGTACAGGCAGATGAGCAGACGTGGCTCGTTGACGTGCTCCCCGGTAAACGCTCCGAGCAGCGGCCCGAAGCGGGCCGCAATCGCCTCGCGATCGGCTCGCGCGAGCGGAGAGGCGTCGCTGGCGACCACCACGACCAGGTCGAGGTCGGAATAGCCATCGAGCCGGTTCGAAATGAACGAGCCGCCGGCAGCCACCCCGCTCAGGGCGGTGAGCGTGCGAAAGACCGGCAGCGCGCCCGCGAGAAACTCGCGATGGCGATCGGGCATCGCCGGCCAGTCGGACTCCGGAAGCAGGAACTCCGTCACAGATTTCTCCACCGGTGGCGCGTGTGCTTACGAGACGATCATGACCTCGCCGTCGCGCAGCGCCACGAACGGCAGTGTGTTCGCGAGGAAGTATTCCACCATGGCATCGACCCCGCCCGCATCCGGATGGTCGGACTTGTAGTGTGGGGCGATGCAGTACGGGACCAGATTCAGACCATCCCAGATAGTGGTCTCGACTTACCCTGCGGCGGTGGCATCCACCGCATCAACGAGGTGCGCTCCACGCAGCGTGGGGCCGGCCACGCAAGCCCCGGCGCTGAAACCCCCGTAGACGAGGTGGTCATCACCCCGCCGCGTGATGAGGTATCGATCGAGGCCGCTCTGGCGCATGGCTCGCCGCAGCAGGAAGACGTTCCCGCCGTTGACCCAGACCAGACCGGCATCGTGAAGAGCCGCTCCGATGTGATCGGGCTGGTCGAAGTACTGGCGCAGGTCCAGCTCTCGGGTCGAAAACCCGAGCCCGGTCAGCTCGGCGACAGAGGTCCGAAGGTACGAGGCCCGCACGTGGTCCGCCGCGTGGTCGAGCGCATTGCCGATGACGACGGCAGTCGGTCGCCGTGCCAGTGAAGGGAGAGCGTTGGCGTCACGACCCAGCAAGAATGACGACAGATAGAGACGCATCTACACGGCGCACTCGCCGGCCATACGGCGCGCGGCGATCGGTTCATTGAAGCGAGTATTAAACAAGAAGGGCGGTCCAAAGACCGCCCTCTACATCCTGAAGCCAGGAGCCTGAAGCCCCAAGCCTTCCTAGACCGCGCACTCGCCGTCCATCACCTCCGGATTGAACGCGGTGGTCTCGCCGAGATCGACGTAGTCCTGATCGGTGATCTCGTTCGGCAGCAGCAGCGCCAGGTCCTTCAGCACCTCGGTCGTCTGCGCGGGCGGCACGCGCCGGAAGAACGCGCCGAGATCTTCGTCGGGCAGGTGCTGCTGGCCGTACATCTTCACCAACCGCTCGAGCGCCTCGTTCAAGCGATGCACGGGCACCTTCGACACCACTTTGCCGAAGTGCGCGGTGCCGTCGTCAGCGCACCCGCCGCCGACCAGCACGAAGTACTGCGGCACCGCCTTGCCACCCACCTTGCGGACGCTGCCCTGGAAGCCGATCGACGCGATGTGGTGCTGGCCGCACCCGTTCGGGCAGCCGCTGATCTTCACCGTGCCCCGGCCGGCCGGCACCATCGCCACCAGATCGGACCGCGTGCTCAAGTACTCGGTGAGTCCGCGACCGAGACCACGCGACTGGGTCACCGCCAGGCGGCAGCTCTCGGCGCCGGGGCAGCTCACGACGTCGCCCAGCGTGTTCGCATCCGCTGCACCCAGACCGGCCGCGGCAATGCGGTCGAAGAACGGCGCCAGCGACGCCTTCTTCACCCACTTGAAGAGCACGTTCTGCTCCACGGTGAGCCGCATCGTGCCGTCGCCGTAGGCCTCGGCCAGATCGGCCAGCACGCGCATCTGACCGGCGGTCATGTCGCCGAGTGGCAGACGCACGGTCACGTGGTGATAGCCCGCCTGCTTCTGCGGCGCCACGTTGGTCTGGCCCCAGCGCACGAACGGATCGTCGATGGTCTGCAGCTTCACCGACCCGGGCATGATGCCGGGGCCGCTGACGGGCGTCACCGCCGCCGCGGCCACCGCGTTCACCGACGGCGCCTGCGACGGCTGCCAGTCGGGCGCCTGCTGCGGCTCGAGCTGCTCGGCGGTCAGCTTGAGCGGCGCGCCGCCGGTGGCGACAAACGCTTCGAGCTCCTCCATCACCTTGGCGCGGAACGCGTCCCAGCCAAGCTGCTTCACCACGAACTTCATGCGGTTCCGCTGCCGGTGCTCGTAGTCGCCGTACTTGTGGAAGACGCGCAGCACGGCCTCGGCCACGTTCTGCATCTCGTCCACGGGCAGGAACTCGTAGAGCACGTAGCCGGTCACCGGCATGATCGACGTGCCGCCGGCGATGGTCACGCGGAAGCCGCGCCGGCCGTCCTGGATCTTCGCGCGCCAGCCGATGTCGTTGATCGACGCCAGCGCGTGGTCTTCCGTGCAGCCCTCGAACGCGATCTTGAATTTGCGCGGCAGCACGGCGGCGAGCGGGTGCCGCAGGAAGTAGCGGGTCAGCGCCTCGGCATAGGGATAGACGTCGAAGATCTCGCTGTGCGAGGTCCCCATGTACGGGCAGCCGGTCACGTTGCGCACGGCGTTGCCACACGCCTCGCGCGTGGTGAGCCCCTCGTCGGCCAGGATGCGCATCGCGTCTTCGCAATCCTTCAGGAGCACGAAGTGCAGCTGGATGTTCTGCCGCGTCGTCACGTGCCCGAAGCCGCGCGAGTACTTGGCGGCCACGGTAGCGAACGCGCGCATCTGGCCGCTGCTCACCACGCCCTGCGGCGCCTTGACGCGCAGCATCTGTACGCCGTCCTGCCGCTGGCCGTAGGTTCCGCGCGTCAGCCGGTAGCGGCGCCAGTCGTCCGGAGCCATCTCGCCGCGCTCGAACTTGCCCAGCAGCGTGACGAACTCGTCGATGTCCTTTTCGCTGGCAAAGTTGACGCTGCCGCGCCCCACCGCCTTCCGTTCGTCAATTGCGGCCATAACCTGCCTCCCGTGCCTCGGCTCCCTGCCGGTCCGTTCCGTCGGCGCTGGTGCGCAGCGCCGCCCGCACGCTGACCACGTCGCCCACGATGAGCACGCCGGCCACGCCGTCGGGAATCTCCACCTGCTCGAACTCGTTCAGCCGGCCCGTCCAGCTCCACGACTCCGGCGTGGATGCACCGCACACGATTGCGGCCGGCGTCTCTGCCCCCCAGCCGTGCGCCATGAGGCGCTCCGCGACGCCGGCGCGGCCCGACACTGCCATCATCACCACGACGGTGAGGCTGTTGGGCGCAATCGCGCCGAGCGCACTGTCGAGCGCTTCGGAAGTGTGACCCGCCAGCACTACGAATCCCGACGCCACTCCACGATGGGTGACGGGAATGCCTGCCAGTTCGGCGGCCGCGACCGCCGTGGTCACGCCCGGCACGATCTCGAAGGGAATGCCCGCCTGCGCCAACGCGATCGCCTCTTCGGCCCCGCGGCCGAAGACGAACGGGTCACCGCCTTTGAGCCGCACCACGTGCTTGCCGTGACGCGCGGCGCGAATCATCAGCTTGTGGATGGTGTCCTGCTTCACGCTGGTACGGCCGGCGCGCTTGCCGACATGAAAGCACGGCGCATCGGTGAGCCCGCGCAGCGACACGGCGTCCACCAGCGCGTCGTACAGCACCAGATCCGCCTCGCGCACCAGGCGCGCCGCCCGCACGGTCCACAAGTCGGGATCGCCGGGACCGGCACCGACGAGCGACACGCGCCCGACAGGCGAACCTGAAGGTTCGCCTCTACGTACGGGATTGGAGTCGGCGTTCTTCATACAAACGGTTCAAGGTTTCCAGCAGCTGCGGCCGGCGTTCCTCCACCGGCACGCCCTCCTGCTTCCACGTCTTCCGTATCTCGTCCGCGGCGCTCATCCAGACCGCGAGATCCTGGGGCAACCACGCGTCGAGCGCTTCGCGCATCAACCCGGCGAGCGCCGGAGCGCGGCCACCCGTCGAGAAGGCGACGGTCAGGCCGTCACGCCGCACGACGCCGCCGAGATACGCCGTGGCGTTCGGCGGATCATCCACGGCGTTCACGAACAGTTGCCGGCGTTCGGCCGCCGCCACCACCTGCTGGTTCACGTCGGGCGGCGCCGCCGCCACCACCCACCACATACCGTCCAGATCGTGCGGCTCGAACGCCCGGCGCCGTCTCGACACGCCCACGCGCTCGAACTCGGGACGAATCTCCGGCGCCACCACCGTGACCTTGGCGCCTTCCGCCAGCAGCCCCTCGAGTTTTCCCGCCGCGACGGCACCGCCGCCGACGATCAGCACCGGCCGGGCGTCGAGTTTCAAGAAGACCGGATACATAGGCTCAGGCCGTCGTCGCCTGCGACGCGGCGAGCTTCGGCGCCACGACGCGTTCGAAGTCCGCCAGGCTGCGGCCAATCGTCACCGGCCGCTCCACGCGCCCCTGCATCACTTCGGCGGTCTTGAAGCCGTTGCCGGTCACGCAGATCACCACGGACTCGTGCGACTTGATGACACCGCGCTGCACGAGCTGCCGCGTGGCCGCCACCGTCGTGCCGCCGGCCGGCTCGGTGAAGATGCCTTCGGTGCGTGCCAGGAGGTGGATGCCGTCCAGGATTTCGGCGTCGGTCACCTTCGCCCCCGCGCCGCCGGTCTCGTTCACCACCTTGATCACCTGGAAGCCGTCTGCGGGGTTGCCAATCGCAAGCGACTTGCAGATGGTGTCCGGCTTCACCGGGTCGGGGAACTCGTCGCCGTTCTCGAGCGCACGAATCACCGGCGCGCTGCCGGTCGGCTGCGCCGCGTGGATCTTCGGCAGGTCGCCCTCCACGAGACCCACTTCCCTGAACTCGCGCAGCCCTTTGTAAATGCGCGGCAGCAGCGTGCCGCCGGCCACCGGCGAGACGATGTGGGCCGGATACCGCCAGCCAAGCTGCTCGGCAATCTCGAAGCCCATGCTCTTGGCGCCTTCGGCGTAGTAGCTCCGAAGATTGATGTTGGCAAAGCCCCAGCCGTAGCGATCCGCGATCTGCGTACACAGGCGGTTCACGTCGTCGTAGTTGCCTTCGACGGCCACGACATGCGGGTTGTAGATGGCGGCGCCCAGCACCTTGTTCGGCTCGAGGTCGTGCGGGATGAACACGTAGCACGGCAGACCGAGCCGCGCGGCGTGCGCCGCCACGCTGCCGGCAAGATTGCCGGTGGACGCGCACCCGAACACCGGAAACCCGAATTCGACGGCTTTGGTCGCCGCTACGGACACCACGCGGTCCTTGTACGAGAAGGTCGGGTGGTTTACCGAATCGTCCTTCACGTACACCTCGGCGACGCCCAGTTCCTTCGCGAGCCGTTCCGCGCGCACGAGCGGCGTGAAGCCGGAGTTGAAGCCGGTCCTCGGGGTCTCGACCGGCAGCAGCTCCAAGTAGCGCCAGAGCGAACGCGGACGGCTCTCGATGAGCGCCCGGCTGATCACCTTCTTGATCGCGGCGTAGTCGTACGACACCTCGAGCGGACCGAGACACTCGCACACCCACGACGCGGTGGGCGGATACTGCTTCCCGCACAGATGGCACGTCAAACCCGCAACGAATCTCATTTCCTCATCTCCGGGACACGGAAGCACCGGCACGTTCGGCGCCGGCCGCCTGATGGACTGCCGCGTGATGCACCGCCAGCGTCCGCACCACGGCATGGTGGCCGGCGCCGGCATACATCGTGGACAGCAGCTGTTCGAGCCGCTCGCAGTTCTGCCGCGCGATGACGGCAATCGACGGACCGGCGCCGGACAGGAACGCCCCGAGCACGTCGGGATCCTCCAGCGCGAGCACGTCGGCCAGCAGCGGCACCATGTTCGACCGCGCCGGCTGATGCCAACGATCGCGGACCCCCTCACGGAGGCGCTCGTAGTCTTTCGTCTGCAGCGCGTGGACGAGCGACAGCACCCGCTGCATGTTGAAGATGGCGTCTCGCCGGTGCATGTGATCCGGCAGTGCCGCCCGCGCTTTGGCCGTGGCCAGGCCCACCGACGGCGTCGCCACCACCAGTTTCAACTCGTCCGGCCAGGTCCAGTGTAGCGCTTCGGGCGCATGCCCTTCGTCGGCCACCACCGACGTCAGCCCGCCGAACAATGCCGGCGCCGCGTTGTCGGCGTGCCCCTCGAGCGAGGTGGCCGCCGCCAGCAGCTCCCGGTCCGACAGCGGGTGCGCCACCTTCTCGAAAATCCGCAGGCCGGCGACGGTGGCGGCAGCGCTGCTTCCCAGCCCGGCCGCCATCGGAATTCCGCTCTCGACCTCCACGTGCACCGTGCCCGTCTTGATGCCCGTGCGTCCGGCGATCAAGTGGAACGCACGCTCGAGCGCGTTGTGCCCCTTCACGGGCGGGGTGCTGCGCGCCACCACCAGCCGGGTGCCACCGTCGTCGCGCACGTCTACGATCCGGGCGCGGAGATAGAGCTGCACCGCCACACCCAATGTGTCGAACCCGCCGCCGAGGTTGGCGACCGAGCCGGGCACGGTCACGTCGCCGGCGAGGACGGCGCTACCAGTGTTTCCTAAAGCGGAGCCGGAAGGGGTGTTAAGTGACACGAAATAAAAACGATATCACGAATTCCGGCCCACTCCCTTTACACTGGAGCCCGTGGTCACATCCCCATTTTCCGTTGGAATCATTCAGGATCGGGCGGATCGGGACCCCGCCGCCAACCTCGCCCGGGCGACACGCCTCATCCGCGACGCGGCCGCCCGGGGAGCACAGATCGTCTGCCTCAAGGAGCTGTTCAACGCCCCCTATTTCTGCAAGGCGCAGCACGCCGACCGGTTCGACCTGGCCGAACCGATTCCGGGCGCGACGACCGACGCCCTGCAGACGCTGGCGAAGGAGCTCGCGGTCGTCCTGGTCGTGCCCCTCTTCGAGCGGCAGGGGCCGGGCGTCTACCGCAATTCGGCCGCCGTCATCGACGCCGACGGGAGCCTCCTGGGCGTGTATCGCAAGATGCACATCCCTGACGACCCGCTCTTCTACGAGAAGTACTACTTCACGCCCGGCGACGGCCCCTCGCCAGCCGGGGCCCCACTCTCACCCGAGGCCAGCGGCTTCAAGGTGTGGAAGACGCGCTACGCCACCATCGGCGTCCTGATCTGCTGGGACCAGTGGTTCCCCGAGGCGGCGCGCATCACCGCGCTCATGGGCGCGCAGGTGCTCTTCTACCCCACCGCCATCGGCTGGCATCCGGCGGAGAAGGCCGAGTGGGGCCAGCCGCAAGTCGATGCCTGGCGCACGGCGCAGCGCGCGCACGCGATTGCCAACGGCGTCTACGTGGCCTCGCCCAACCGCATCGGCCACGAAGACGAGCCCGGCACTGACGGCATCACGTTCTTCGGCCACTCGTTCATCGCCGATCCGTTCGGGCGCATCGTGACCGAAGCGAACGAAGACGAGACCGTGCTCGTGGCCCAGTGCGACCCGGCGCTCATCGAGAGCGTGCGGCGCAACTGGCCATTCCTGCGTGACCGGCGCGTGGACGCTTACGGCGCCATCCTGAACCGGTATCTCGGCGCGCCCGCCTCCGCTACGTCGGCTCGCGAAGCGAGCCGACCAGACAGCGCTGCTAGTCGGTCCGCGTCGCGGACCGACCTGGCGGACAAGTGACGGCGGAGCAGGGTCTGCGGATGCCCGGCGAGTGGGAGCCGCACCGGGCCACCTGGATCAGCTGGCCGCACCACGAGCCGGATTGGCCCGGCAAGCTCGGACCCATCCCGTGGGTGTACGCCGAGATCGCACGCGTCATCGCCCTCCACGAGCCGCTGGAGATCCTGTGTCACAACGAGCAGGTCGAGGACGCCGCGACCATCGCGCTGCACGCACACGACGTGCGCATGGATCGCGTGCGGCTGCACAAAGTCCCCACCGACCGTGTGTGGCTGCGCGACTCGGCGCCCACCGGCGTCCTGGACCACTCGGGACGCGTCGTGCTGCTGAACTGGGCCTTCAACGGCTGGGCGAAGTACGACAACCATGCGCTCGACGGCCAGGTGGGGCGCGAGATCGCGCGGCGCACGGGGCTGCCGCGCATCGAGCCGATGCGTGACGGCCGCCGGCGGGTGGTCCTCGAAGGCGGCGGCATCGAGGTCAATGGCCGCGGCCTCGTGCTCGTCACCGAGGAGTGGCTGCTCAGCGACGTGCAGGTGCGGAACCCGGGGCTCGAGCGCGCGGACTACGAGCGTCTGTTTGCCGAGTGGCTGGGCGCCCGGTGCACCATCTGGCTGGGCGAGGGGTGCGTCGGTGACGACACGCACGGCCACGTGGACGACATCGCGCGGTTCGTGTCGCCGGACACGGTGGTGCTCGCCGTCGAACCGGATCCCGGCGACGACAACCACGCCCGGTCGATCGACAACCTGCGCCGCCTGGAGATCGCGGCCCGCTCGACGCCGTTTCGGGTGGTCACGCTCCCGTTCCCGCGCCCGGTGATGATGAACGGCGAGCGGCTGCCGGCGAGCTACGCGAACTTCTACGTCGGCAACGGCTTCGTGGCGGTGCCGACGTTCAACGACCCCAACGACCGCGTGGCGCTCAACACGCTCGCCGAGCTGATGCCCGATCGCGCGGTCGTCGGCATCCACGCCGTCGATCTCGCGTGGGGCCTGGGCACGCTGCACTGCCTCACCCAACAAGAACCTGCAGCAGGTGGGCGGGTGGGCAGGTAGGCCGAGACCGGCCATGAATGATCGCCCCGCGATTGCCGCTCTTCTCGCACTCGCGATGACCGGCAGCGCCTGCCGGCAGAGCGCCCCGCCACTGCCGACGAAGGCCGAACTCGAGGCGCTGGCCACCGGCGAGGCGAAATGGCTGACGGCCAACGGACTTCGACTGAAGACCCTGGTCTACCGCGCCACGCCTCTCGGGGAGCGTCCGACACTGGTGCTGGCTCTGCACGGCGACTCGCCCATCGGCCGCCCCTCGATTCAGTTCGTCTTCGCGCAACGAGCGGCGGCGCAACTGACCAACGCGGTCGGGGTGGGATTGCTGCGCCCCGGGTACACCGACGGCGCCGGCGAAACCTCAGAGGGCGTCCGCGGGCGCGCCACCGGCGACAACTACACGCCGCAGGTCGTGGACGCCGTCCGCGACGTAATCGCGGCGCTGCGAAACGAGTTCGCGCCTCGCGCGGTGGTCGTGGTCGGCCACTCCGGCGGCGCCGCCATCACCGCCGACCTCATTGGCCGGTGGCCGGACGCAGCCGATGGCGCGCTGCTGGTCTCGTGCCCCTGCAACGTCCCGGCGTGGCAGACCCACATGATGAAGGGCTACCTCTGGCCCTACGGCCCGATGGCGCTCATCTTCAAGCTGCCGAACGAGAGTCTGTCACCCGTGGAGTTGGCCGACGGAGTCGCACCGAGCCTGCCCGTGCGCATGCTCGTGGGCGATCGTGACCCGGTGGCCCCCCGACGGTTCACCGACGAGTACGCCGGCCGCCTGAAGCAGCGCGGCGTCGACGTCGTGGTCACTGTGGCTCAGGGCCTCGGTCACGAGATGTTTCTGGAACCGATTGCGTTCGAACAGCTCGCCCGTCTCGACGCGGGCCCAACGCGCGCTCCGAGTCCGTAGCCCCATCAGTAAATCGCTGCATCGACCGATAGGGTACGAGAGCCGCCTGCAGGCTGCATGAGGAGGTCATGGAGCTGCTCCTACCCGATAGCGTCAAGACCGTACTGATGGGGCTGATCGCGACGGCCATCGTCCTGGGATGGCTCGCGCCGAGATTTCCTCAGGTCGCGTGGCTGCAGGTCTTTCGTCTGCCGCGGCGACACATGTCGCCCGAGGAGCAAGAGCGACGTCGGCGAGCTGGCAACCGGCACGCCGCCCTCGAGATCATGCTCGGCGGGTTGATACTGCCGCTGCTCTACATCGGCTCGAAGGTCATGATGTTCGACGAGCCCACCGCGTTCGGGATCACGCTCGTGGCCCTTGGCTCGCTCGCGTGCTTCGGCACCGGGATCTGGCTGCTCGTGCGGAACTGGTAGCGCGGTAAGGCGCCTTACCTGCTCACCTGCCCACCTGCCACGACTGGCCGCTCACCTCACGGCCAGGGAGAGTGCCCACTTGGCGCCGGGCATCGCCACGCCGGCAATCTCCTGATAGCTGACGTCGAAGAGATTGGTCCCCTCCACCGCCAGCTCGTAGTGGGTTCCGAGTCGGCGCGACAGGCGAAGATCGAACAGCGCGTAATCGCGGTCGCCGAGCGCCGTGCCGCCGGTAGCCACCGGGTACGGCCGCCGCCGCTCGCGGACCTCGAGCCGCGGCGCGAGCTGCAGCTGCACGGGCAGCGGAACGGACGCCGCCGCGACGAAGGAATGCGGCGCGAAGTCGAGGACGTACTTCGACAGCTGGTCCACCGCGGAAGCATCGAGGTCGATGCCGGTGTAGCCCACCTGCACGAAGCCGCCGCGCGCCAGCGACCGGCTCACCGCCAGCTCCACGCCCTTCGTGTTCACGTCGCGCACGTTGTAGGTCTGCCAGCGCACCAGCGTGGTGGGCCGCAGCCAGTCGATCACGTCGTGATCGGCGCGCCCGAACACCGTGGCGTGCACGGCCCACTCACCGCCCACGAAGATGTCGGCGCCGCCCTCGCCCGCCCACGCGTGCTCGGGACCGACCTCGGAGCGGGCCAGATTGGCCGGATCCGAATAGAAGCGCTCGGTGAACGTCGGCACGCGGAACGCGCGCCCCACCGAAGCCCGCAGACGCAGCCGCGGCGCCGGCCACCATCCGGCCCCGAGCGACGGGCTCCACGAGACGCCGAACTCGTCGTAGCGATCGACGCGCAGCGTGGCGTCGAGCTGCGCCGTCTTCGCAATCGGACGCCGCCATTCGCCGAAGCCGCTCACGCGCGACGTGGAGTGGTTGCCGAGATTGGTCGAGCGGATCCAGTCGCCGCCGCCTTCGAGGCCTACGGTGGCGGTGCCGCCCAGCGCGGGGCGCGAGCCCGCGAACGTGGCCAGCACGGCGTGCGAGCGGTGCTGGTTGTTCGAGAGCGCGGGGTTGATCTGGTTGAAGATGAAGTGGTCGCCGTGCGTCCGGTACGACTCGCCCAGCCGCCAGCTCCAGCCACCGGCGGTGCCGAGGGCGTGCTCGGCCGCCAGCAGCGTCTGGTTGGTCCACTCGCGCGACGGCGCGTTGCCGCCGTAGAAATTGTTGGCGCCGAAACCCTTCCAGAGATACGAGAGCGACACCGTCGAACGTCCGAACGAGGTGCGCGAGCGGACGATGGCGTTCTTGAAGTCGCGGTCGTACATGAAGCCTGACGACCGGTCGGCCGACACGCTGAGCAGCTGGCTGGCGCCGCCGCGCTCGACCGCCCACTGCCCGCTGCCGGCGGCGTAGTCGTCGGTACCCCCGCGCACCTGGAACGACGCCGGCGCGGTGCGCCGGGTGATGACGTTGATCGTGCCGCCGAAGGCGTCGGCGCCGAAGAGGGCCGAGCCGGGGCCCTGCAGGATTTCGATGCGCTCCACGGCGTCGAGCGGCACCGGAATGTCGCCGTTGTGGTGCCCCGACTGCGCGTCGTTCAACCGCACGCCGTCTACGAGCACGAGCATCTGGCCGAAGTTGGCGCCGCGGATGGCGAAGTCGCTCTGAACGCCCATCACGCCGCGGGCGCGGACGTCCACCGACGAGGCCAGGCGCAGCACGTCGGCGATGGTGTGGGCCGGCAGCGCGTCGATCTGATCGCGCGTGATGATGGTCATCGTCCGGGTGATGCTGCCGAGCTCCACGGGCGTGGTGGCGGCGGTGACGACGACGGTCTGACGGTAGCTGTTCTGGGCGTGCGCGGGCGCGGCCGCGAGCCCGAGCACGATGGCGCAAACAACGAAAAAGCGAATCGGCATGCCCCTTAAGTGTAGTACGTGGCTGCGCGATTGTTGACCCGCGAGGGACGGACGAATCTGTGCGCCTATGGGCGTGCGGCTACAAATGCGTCGGCTGCGGGCGAGGCCTGCGCTACCGCCGGCGGGTCCGACGCGGCGGCCAGCCGCTCCTGCCTGCGCCCGAGCCACAAACCGTTGGCGAGCCAGAGGAGCGCCACCGGTACCGCCAGCCACGCCATGCCGATCAGGCCCAGGCCGGCGGCGCCGAGCGCGGCCTGCGACCAGGCGCCAATCTGATCGCCGAGGCGATAGACGAAGGTGTCGATGAAGTTCTTCGCCTTGTAGCGATCCTCGCGCGGCAGCACGGTGAAGAGCACCTCGCGCGTCGGCCGCGCCACGGCGAAGTTGCCGGCGCGGCGGACCGCCTGGAAGACCACCACCGCCGCCACGGTGGGATACATGCCGAGCAGGGCGAAGCCGGCCGCGCTCACCGCGGGCAGCACGGCCAGCGTCAGGGTGATGCCGATGAACTTCACCAGGTTGCCGAACGCGAAGAGCTGCAGCACGAACGCCAGCGCGTTGGTGAGCAGGTCGACGCGCGCGAAGAACACCGTCCGCGCGGCGCGATCAGAGAACGTGCGATCGACGATACCGGCCTGCTGGAAGTACAGCACCGTCGAGAGGATCGTGAACATCAGCATGTAGAAGCTGATGCCGAGCAGGTACGGCGACCGGAGGGCGTTGCGGATGCCGGCGACGACGCTGCCGCCGATGATCTGTTCGTTCAGCGCCACGGCTCGCACTTCGCGCAGGCGCTCGGTGAGCGTCGAGAGCCGGCGCACCGAGAGCACGCCCAGCTCGATGAGCGCGGCCGAGACCAACAGCAGGAAGACGGGCGGGATGTGCTCGGCCAGCGTCGCGGTGAGAATCGAACCGGTCATCGCGCCCAGCGTGCCGGCGGCGCTGATGATGCCGAACAGGCGCTTGGCCTGTTCGCGCGTGAAGATGTCGGTCATGAACGCCCAGAACACCGACACCACGAAGAGGTTGAAGACCGCCGTCCACACGTAGAACACGCGTCCGACCCAGATGTTCTCGGCGCCGCTCGACGCGCGCAGCACGAAGAAAAACACGATCAAATTCAGCGCAAAAAACCGGTAGGACCACGAGACGAATTTGACTCGCGGGAGGCGGGCCACGAGCGCGGCGAAGGCCGGGTTCGACAGCGAGACGGCGATGAGCGTGCCGGTCCAGAGCCACGGCAGGTTGTCGACGCCGCCGGCCACGCCGGCCTCGTCGCGAATCGGCCGCATGACGTAGTACGAGGCCAGAACCGCGTAGAAATAGAGCCAGGTCCACCCGAGCGAGGGCAGTTCCTCGCGCTTGACGTCCACCACTCGTCCAAGAAGACGCAGCATGTCCCGTTCCTGCACCCGGCCCGGACCGTAACCCGCCTCGGGAGAATCCCGGTGCCGGACGCACGGGGCAGTCTATACGAGGAATGCAACGATCGCGGCTGGTCCCGGCGCCCGCGTACACCTGAAGAGCTGTTGCAGAAGGCCCCTCACAGGCGTAACATCCGCGCCGTCAGAGCCGGTTCGGACCAAACCCCTCAGGAGGCAGAATGAATCGCGCACTAGCCCTGTTCGCTGGCGCATTCCTGTGTCTGGCACTGTTGCCGGCCGCAGCCCTCGCCCAGCAAGCCACGATCGCCGGTGTCGCCAAAGACACCTCCGGCGCGGTGCTGCCAGGCGTTACCGTCGAAATAACGAGCCCAGCTCTCATCGAAAAAACCAGGTCGGCCGTCACCGATGGCTCCGGACAGTTCCAGATTATTCAGCTCGTGCCCGGCACCTACACGGTGACGTTCACGCTGCAGGGGTTCAACACTTTCAAGCGCGACAACGTCGAGGTCAGCGGATCCGGCGTCGTCTCCGTCAATGCCGACATGAAGGTCGGCGAGATCGCTGAGACCATCACGGTTACCGGCCAGACGTCGCTCGTCGACGTCCGCAGCGCCGGCGTCCAGAAGGTCGTCACCAAGGAAATCGTGGACTCGGTCCCGACGGGCCGTCTGGGCATCAACCTCGCGGCCCTGCAGCCGGGCATCATCCTCGGCGCCGGCGGCGGCGTGGGCGTGGCCAACACCAACGCGCTCGCATCGCAGGACGTCGGCGGCACCGCCGGCGATACGTTCACGGACCTGTCGATTCACGGCGGCAAGCCGGCCGAGCAGCGCCAGACCATCGGCGGTCTGTCGGCGGCCACCACCATCCGCTTCGGCGAGTCGCTGAGCAGCTCGCCCAGCTTCACCGCCATGCAGGAGATGTCGGTGAACACCGCGGGCGCCGACGCCTCGATGGCCGGTGGCGGCGTGCAGATCAACTACGTGCCGCGCGACGGCGGCAACACCTACAAGGGGCTGCTGTTCTACTCGTTCGCCAACGGGTCGATGCAGGGCACCAACTACTCCACCGGCACGCGCGACGCCGCCACTGGCGCCTGCACCCCGGCCGACAGCTTCTTCTGCCGCGGCCTCACCACGCAGCCCGGCGCGCTCAAGAGGGTCTACGACTTCAACCCCGGCTTCGGCGGCCCGATCAAGAAGGACAAGCTGTGGTTCTTCGGCTCGGCACGCTGGACGAAGGCCGAGAACTACGTGCCGAACAATTACCCGAACGCCCGTTTCACGCCTGGCACGACCAACCCCACGCTGCTCAACGCGTCCACGATGGTCTACGTCCCCGACACGACCAAGGACCTCTACACCACGCTCGGCGGCGGCGGCTACTTCTGGGAACAGACCATGCGTCTGTCCTGGCAGATGGACCAGAAGAACAAGTTCGGCTTCTATTACAACAACAAGAAGCGCGAGTACACCAACGCCGTCAACGGCACCTCGCACGAGTCGCTGAACACGACGTACTTCTTCCCGTTCTCGGACAACCTGGTGCAGTGGTCCGCGCCGCAGACCAACCGGCTGCTCCTCGAAGCGGGCTTCTGGCGCCATCAGGAATCGTGGGGCAGCCGCCGCGCCGACAGCAGCATCGCCGATCCGCTGGCCGTTGGTGTCACCGATAACGCCCCTGTGCCGCAGGTGCCCGGCTACGTGCAGCTGATTACGAACTACCACGGACGCGTGGGCGCCACGGATACGCCCAGCCACAACCCGAACTACCGCGGCAACTTCGCGCTCTCGTACGTCACGGGCGCGCACGCCTTCAAGACCGGCACGGACCTGAACGGCGCGTTCCGCTGGTCCAACAACAGCTCGGTGGTGCCCTACAGCTACGTGGTGAGCACGCTGGGTCGCGCCGAGAGCGGCGTTCCCGGCACGTCGACCTACCTCCCCGCGATCCCGCGCGGAACGGCGTTCCCCACCACGCTGTCCCTGCGGTCGGACGGCTGCACCGACCCGCTGCTGCGCCAGGTCAACGGCGCGATCGTCGGCGGCATGACGTCGATCCCGGACTGCCACACGCCCGCTCTCGGCTCGCCCAACAAGGTCACCAGCGAGGGCGGCGTGTTCGTGCAGGACAGGTGGACGATCGATCGGCTCACCGTCAGCGGCGGGCTGCGCATCGACTGGTTCTTCTCCGAGAACCCGTCGTTCCATCTCGGACCGTCGATGCTGACGCCGAACCGCAACTACGACGTCCCGAAGTTCAGCACGACGCGTTACAAGGACTGGACGCCCAAGTTCGCGGCGGCCTACGACCTGTTCGGCAACGGCCGGACGGCCGTGAAAGCCAACGTCGGCAAGTACGTGCTCGGGCAGGCGCTCGTCGTCGGCGGCCTGGCCAGCCAGGCGGGCTACAACGTGCAGCTCACGTCGTCGCGCTCGTGGATCGACTACGACGGCGACTTCGTCCCCGACTGCGACCTGACCCGCAACACCGCCCAGGGCCCCACCTCGGCGGGTGCGGACCAGCAGGTGGACGCCTGCGGCGCCGCCACCGGTGCGAACCAGAACTTCTACCTCAACTCGCTCAACCCCAACCTTGCGGTGCAGGACGACGCCCGCTACGGCTGGGGCAAGCGGCCGTACAGCTGGGAGTACGCGGTGGCCTTGCAGCACGAGCTCACACAGGGCCTGTCGATCAACGGCGGCATCTTCTGGCGCCGGTTCGGCAACTTCCTGGTGACCGACAACACGTCGGCCACCGTCGCCAGCTTCACGCAGTTCTCGGTGGTCCCGACGCAGATTGGACCAGCGCCGGCCTCCGCGGGTGGCGAGTCGCTGCCCGACGGGATCTACACCGACCAGTTCTACAACCTGAACCCGGGCGTGTTGTCCACGCCGCTCACCGGCCTCTCGAAGACGATGTTCCCCGGGAGCAACGTCTACGACAAGTGGTTCGGGTTCGACATCGGCCTCAACGCCCGCCTGCCGCAAGGGATCATCTTCCAGGGCGGTCTCAGCACCGGCCACCAGCAGACGGACTACTGCGACGTGCAGGATCCCGCGAAGGCCGGCAACAACGCGCTGGTCGAAATGCTCGTGACCGGCGCGGGTGGCGCGCCGATCTCGCTCAAGGCGTGCCACATGGACCAAAGCTGGCTGCCGCAGGTGAAGTTCCTCGGCTCCTACACCATCCCGAAGATCGACGTGCAGCTCGGTGCCTCGTTCCAGAGCATTCCCGGCATCGAGTACGCGGCGATCTTCTCGGCGGCGAACGGCGATCCGGCCAACGCGGCCAATCAGGGCATCTCGCGCCCGGTAGCACAGGGCGGACTAGGGCGCCTCCCAAGCGGCGGCACGGCGATCGGCACGACGAACGTCAACCTGCTTCCGCCGGGCTCGACGTACGGCCCGCGGTTCAATCAGATCGACATGCGGCTCGGCAAGGTGGTGCGCTTCTCGAACCGCAAGGCGGTCGTGAGCCTCGACCTGTTCAACATCCTGAACGACAACACGATCAGCAACGCGGCCTCTGCCTACAACACGCAGTGGCTGGCGCCGCAGGCGGTGGTGGCGCCGCGCCTCGCGAAGGTCTCGCTCACGTTCGACTTCTAATCAGTCGTGGGGGCCGCCTTCAGGCGGCCCGTCGACCATCACAGGGCCCGCTTCCCTTTGGGAGGCGGGCCTTTTTCGTTGGGGGCCGCGTGCGGCTCGTTGCGTGAGCTGGTGAACGGTTGCCATTCGCATGCGGCCCCCTGGCGCGCGAAGCGCGCCAAGAAGAGAGAGATAGCAAACAGCCAAGGAGGACGATAGAGCTCTTGGCTGTTTGTTAGGATGGCCAGGTGGTTTTGGTACGAGCCGCGCTTCTCCTCTTCGCCATCGTTCTAGTCGCGTGCCGCCCGGCAGCGCCTGACGCCTCGCTGCCGCCCGTCACGCTTCCCGATCTGTCCGACATGGAAGCGTCGGTGCAGCAGCAGATCACCGGGCAGTTCGACACGGTGACGCGGCTCGCCCGCGAAAGGGCGCCGGCCGACGCGCAGGCGCCCGCGTACGGCACGCTTGGCAGCCTGCTGTTCGACGCCAGACGGGCAAATGCCGCCGAAACCGCCTACCTGCACGCGCAGGCGCTGGCGCCCGCGGACGCGCGCTGGCCGTACTACCTCGGGCACATCTACATGAACCGGCCAGACCGGCCGAAGGCGATTGCCGCCTTCGAGCGCACCCTGCAGCTCGAGCCCGGAGACGTGGCCGCGCTGGTCTGGCTCGGCAGGGTGTATCTCGACGCCGGCCAGCCAGTGCAGGCCGAGGCCCGCTATACGCAGGCGCTGGCAGCGCAGCCAGGAACCGTGGCCGCCATGTACGGGCTGGGACAGGCGGCGCTGGCGGCACGCGACTACACGCGCGCCGTCGAGCAGTTCGAGCGGGTACTGGCCGCCGATCCGCGCGCGTCGATCGCGCACTATCCGCTGGCGCTCGCCTACCGCGGCCTCGGCGACACCGCCAAGGCGGAAACGCATCTGCGCCAGCAGGGCAAGACGGAAGTGGGCCCGCCGGATCCGCGAATGGCGGAGCTCCGCGGTCTTCTCAACAGCTCGGCCGCGGAAGAAGCGCGCGGCATCCGCGCGGCCGAGGGCGGCGACTACACGGCCGCCGTCGAGCACTTCCGCAAAGGCGTCGACAGGGCGCCCGACAGCATCTCGCTGCGCTACAACCTCGGACGCGCACTCACCCTCACCGGCGATGCCGCCGGCGCCATGGCCGCCTTCGAAGAAACCATCAGACGCGCCCCGAAGGACACCGGCGCGCGGCTCGCGCTCGGCGAGCTGCTCGGCAGGAGTGGACGATTCGAGGAGGCGCTGACCCAGTACCGCGCGGCGCTCGACGTCGATTCACGATCGGCCGACGCGCGGTTCGGATACGCCGGCGCGCTCGTGGGGCTGGGGCGAGGCAAAGAAGCCCTCGCGTCGCTGACAGAATCAGCGCGTCTCTTTCCCGATCAGCCGCGCTTTACGGAAGCCCGCGCTCGGGTCCAGGCCGGTCTTCGCTGACGCGATCGTAAACTCGACGCAGTGCCGGAGGTTTCGGCCCGTCTCCACGTCCGCCGCCGGGCGCATCCATCCGCGCCGTCACTACCAGCTGACCGCCGGTCTCGACCAGGGCATAGCCCTCGACCACCTTGATGGAACCAAACTTGGTCTCAACGACCAATCGATCGCCATCCCATCGAGCTTGTGTGTCCGCGTTGCCATTCGCCGTCTTGACCTTGCGCTTGTCGGTGTACAGCGTGCGGATGCGTCCGTCGCGGGCGACGATGGAAAGCTTGGGATCGTTATAAGTCATCACCATCGACGTCGGCGCGTCGCGCAGGAGCTGCTGGGCCTCGTCCATCTGCTCCCGCATCTGGCGCTCGTCACCGCCCCCGCCAGGGCCAAATCCTCCCGGAAACCCGCCACCCCGCGGCCCGCCGCCGAAACCGCCGGGCATGCCGCCGCCGCGCCGTCCCCGCCCTTCCGGGTCGCGGCCTCGAGGGCCTTCCCCGGACCCGCGCGGATCGGCGCTCAGATCTCGATTGAGCACCCACTCTCCCGACAGATCAGGACGCTTCTTCTCGGCATCCTGTCCTAGCACCGTTGCCGAGCCAGCCAGGACGAGACACAGGCCGAGCGCGACCGACGACCGAAACACCGTTGACGGATTGATGACGTGCCTTCCCATGGTCCCTCTTCGACTTTCTCGGCGTTCAAGGCAGCTCGATCTGGAAACGCGTAGAGAGCGTGACGTATGGACCCGTGTTTCCCGCTTCCGGAGCGGAGCGCGCGTCAGCGTATCGCTCCAGCGACGCGTTTCCGAGGATCCGCCCCCAGCGCGTCGGCCGCCAGGACACCCCGGCCGTCAGGGTGCCCGCGCCACGCTCGCGCACATCGGTCGCGCGCAACCGGACGCTGTCGCGTGCGCTCGCAGGGGCACTGTCGTCGAACGACAGCCGATCGAATCGCAACCCAAGATCGATTTCGCGCGCACGGACACGCGCGTCACCGCGCCGGCGGCCGAACCGGCGCTTGACTTCGAGACTCCACCCCTGCGCCACGATCGACGGCAGGTCTTCGAAGTCGAGGCCCTGCTCGAGACGCTGGTCCGTCGCATAGAGCCCCTCGGCCGCAATCGTCCAGCCGCGCGGCGTAAACGCAGCGTCCACTCCGAACCGTTGTCGCCGGCCTTGGACGTAGACGCGGTCGAAGAACCGATAGCCGGAGGGCGTCCCGCCGCCCAACCCATTCGCCGGGTCGCTGTCCTGAGCGGAGGTTCGGCCCAGGCTCGCACTGGTTCCAATCTGCAGATCCCTGAACGCGGACCACTCGAGCCGGCCAGCGGTCGTGACGCCGGCCCGGGACGGGCGTCCGCGCCCGTCTCCCGCGAAGACACCCACCTGATACTCGAGCCGCTTGCCGAGTTCTCCGGTGAGCATCCCGCCGAGATCGCGGCCAGCGTCCGCCGAATTCGCCAGCGCCGACCGTTCCACGAAGTCCGTCGTTCTGGCCGACGTCATGTATTCGCGGCCACCCGGAATCTTGAACTGACCGACTCGGAGACGAAGAGCACGGGAGAACCGGAGCTGGCCGTATGCGTCCTTGATGACGGTGTCGTCGTCCACGTCCTGCGGATCAAGCGCGATCTCGAACGAGAGGCGGCGCCATCGCCCGTCGACTCCGATTCGTGCCCGGCGTACCTCGAACGTATTGAATTCGAGCCGTCCACCACCGGGCTCGATCGGCCAGTCCGGGTAACCGCGCCAGTCGAACTGGACGTACGCCCGCGGGTTGACGTCGAACCGCTGGGCCTGGCGAGGCGGTGCTTCCGGCGCGTTCTGCGCCGCGACCGGACCGCTCACCACCAACGCGAGCAACAGCAGCATCGGCGCACGTGCGCTCGACATCGTCAACCCGGTCACTGGGCACCGCCCAAGGCGATGCGCGCCGCCGTCGTGCGGCTCTGGAGAATCGCGGCGATTCCCGCCGGACCGATGGCTGCCGCTTCGAACTGTGACGCGGTGCCGGCAAACGATCGTTCTGGCGCCTCGCCGCCGGCCCCGACGACGTAGGGCACGATCCGGTCGTACTCAGCTCGAACGCGCCCACTGACGCGCGAGGGCTCCAGCACCGAATTCAGCAGTTCTTCGACATGACCGCGGTACATGGCCCGGTAGGCGGGGTCGGCGAGCAACAGGCGAATCAGCGGCCAGTCCGCTCCAACCCGAATCTGGAACAGATCAAGCGTCGCCTGTGCTCCGCCTCCAACCGCGCCGCCACCGCCGCCGATGCCTCCTGTCGCGGAAGGGATCGCGAGGTCGTGATCCCACGGAATCCAGAACAGCCGATCGCGCTGCCGTGGACTGCCGTAGAGATAGTAGTTGTGCGCCGAAAGCCCCCCGTAAGCGTCGTTGTTCCCGACCAGTGTGTTGAGCGCGAGCCACCGCAAGAACGTTCCCACGTCGAATCGCGCCTCGAGCCGCCGTCTCCACACATCGGGATCGGTGGTGGCATCGTTCAGCGCGGCAATCGCGTCTTCGACATCGGTCCAGTCTTGATCGGCGGCGTTCGTTCGCTTTGGAAAGTCGTCGGCGACGAAGACGGTCCAGCGTCCTCCAGTGCCGTGAGGCTTGTACAGATTGCCGGCACTGGAACCAAACATGGTGTCCAGCAGCGGCTCGTCCGGAATCTCGATCATCGTGTAGAGACCCAGATAGCTCGAACCCGCTCCACGATCGAGATAGACGCGCATGAAGGCGGTTCTCGGCGCCGGCAGTCCTGCCTCCCGCATCAGGTCGGTCACGACCTTGGCGCGCAGGTACGAGCTGTCCAGGATGTTGTTGCTGAAACCGAGGTTGGGGAACCCGAAGAACGTCTGGTTCGCGGCGTCGGGATAGCGATCTTCGAGCGCGTCCGTGTTCAGTCTGAACGGCACCTTCTCCGCGCCGCGCTGCCACGTACTGACAAGACTCGAATTGCCTTTCAACCGGAACCCGACGTGGCGGAACGTTTCTCCGTCGAACGTCAGGTCGACGGGTACGTAAATCGGCGTTCGTGGCAGCAGTTCGACGTCGTCCCGTTGATTGTTGCCGCCTCCGATTCCACCGCCGCCCGGGTTGGCCCCTCCGCCAGGAACATCCCCCCCGGCTGGCAGCGCGATACAAGTCAGCGGACTGGCATCGCCGGTCTGGATGCAGCGGCCGGCGACAGCGGGGGTTCCGAAGCTGCAGGCGTCGCCTTCGGTTCGACCGGAACAGGCGGCGACCGCTTCGGCGGTGGCACCTGGAAACTGACCGCCACCAACGCCCCCTTGACCTGGTTGGACGCCACCGACCCCGCCGGCACCACCAAACCGACCTGACATGGAGTCCATGTCCGCAACCAGCGCCTCCCAATCGGAGGCCGCCATACGGATGTCCAACCTGCCGACAGCGTCCTGGTTGAACACCCTTCCATAGTCGGGAACCGCGTCACGCCCATGCGTGTCGTCACGCTGCGCCGACAGGTTGACGATTCCCAGCGTGATGGCGACGAGACACGCCACCCTGGCACACCTTTGGACCATCGTTGAGCGACCTCTACTCCTGCGGTTGGACGTGCTCGAATCGCGTCTCGGCCTCGCGTGCGTGGGCCGGCGGCGGAAGCGGCTGAAGAGCCCGCGGCCACACAGTACGGACGCAGGTTCCCCCCTCGTCCGCGCTCGTGACCGCGATACTGCCACCGTGGGCATCGACGATGCGGCGAACGATCGCCAGGCCGAGCCCCAGGCCTCGATGTGCCCGCGTTGAGGTGGAGTCGACCCGAACGAACGGCTCGAGCACCGTCGTCCGGTACTCCGGGGGAATACCCGGCCCGTCGTCGCGCACCTCGACCACGACGGTGTCTTCCCGCTGCCAGGCTTCGACAACGACGAGAGCCTGCGCGTATCGGAAGGCGTTTCTCAACAGGTTGTCGATCGCACGCTGGAACTGCCGCTGGTCGACGTATGCGGTGCTGTCGAACGGCACGCGCACCTGGAGACGAACGCACGCCCCCGCCGAAGAGTGCTCGAGCTCGCACAGCAGCGGCAGCAGCGGGGCGAGCGCGACGACCTCGCGGCTGATCCGACCTCCGGCGTCCGATTCCATCCAGGCGACGAGGTCGGTGCTCAGCGTGTCGAGTTCATCCAGATCGACGCCCAACGCGCGGACGCGGCCGCGGTCGCGCTCGCTGACGAGCGCTTCTTCGAGCATGGCCAGCTGGAACCGCATGCGCGACAGCGGCGTGCCGATCTCGTGGGACGCCACCTGCAGCAGCGCCTCCCGTTCCTCGAACTGTCGCTGAAGCCTCGACGCGGTTCGCGTGATGCTCTCGGCGAGCTCACCGAGCACGCCGCTCTGTCGGGGCGCCACCTGCACCGACCAGTTGCCGTTGCCGAGCTCTACGATGGCGTGACGCAGCGCCTGGACGCGCCGGACGAGAGGAATACCGACTGCGGCCGACGCGGTCAGGGTCAGCACGCAGACGAACACGGCCGCACCGGCGATCAAGGGCCACGGAGGCGGCGGCGCCGGCGGCGCCGCCACCATGTAATAGGCACCGCCGCGAATCGGCACATACATCGATCGCCCACCGCGCCCGTCCTCGACGAGAATTGGCGCGGGTACGGGCACCCGGGACGTCGCTGCAGGCGGAAGGGCGTCCGCCCGCACGATCGACAGCGGAATCGCCATCTCCCGCTGCGCTTCCGCCAGCTTGGCCGGCCACTGGTCCTCGGTCAGGCCATCCAGTTGCGTCGCAATCCAGCCAATCGGACCGCCGCCGTCGCCCGGTCCCTGCGTCCGCGGATCGAAGCGTGAGCGGAACTGAGACGCCAGCAACCCGACCGTGAGCCACGCCACCAGGACGGCGAGCACGACGCTCGAGGCGATGCGGACGTAGAGGCCGCTCACTACCGCTTCACCAGCAGATAGCCCATTCCGCGCACACTCTTGAGCGCGCTCGTCTCGAGGCCGCCGGCCAGCAGTTTCTGGCGAAGCCGCGACACGTGCACGTCCATGCCGCGATCGAGGCCGTCGAAGGGCACTCCCCGCACCTGCTGATACAGCTCGTCGCGGCTGACGATCTCGCCCGCTCGACGCGCCAGCAGCCAGAGCACGTCGAATTCGCTCGGCGTCAACGGCAAGACGCAGGAACCGACGCACGCTTCTCGGGCAAACCGGTTCACGTGCAGCGCCCCGACCGTGATCTCACTCAATGCCACCGTGGCCGTCGCGTTCCGCGTGCGTCGAAGCAGACTTCGAATGCGCGCCAGGAGAATCCGCGGCTCTACCGGCTTGACGACGTAGTCGTCGGCGCCGATTTCCAGTCCGACGGCGTGATCGACCTCGGCCTTGCTGGCGGTCAAGATGAGGAGTCCCTTGCTGTAGGTCTGCCGCGCCAGACGACACACCTCGAAGCCGCTGCAACCGGGC
>DASYRM010000082.1:0-21565 GCA_036004405.1 Vicinamibacterales bacterium | reverse complement strand
GACCCCGGGGTCCAACTCAAACACGGGCTCTCAGCACCAACAAGACGCCGACCTCGGTGCCGATGCGCCGCCATTCTCCCGCGTTTCGTCCGGGATGGTCAGCTCCGCTGGTGGCGACTCAAACCCCGCTGGTCCCCTCCGCCTTCTCGCGGTCTCACGTGGAGTCGCTCGGCACCGCTCGAACGCGGTCGCGGAGCACCCACATCCCCCTCTTTGCTCGAGTCGTGGCTCGTATCCCTGGCGGGACGCTCATCGAGGAAAGCGGACGGTGGACGGGGTCCGAGGAGGAAGGTGGGCGGGCACATCTAAAGATGTGCCCCTACGTACGAACCAACGGACGCGTGCCCTGCGTAGCGGGCCCCCAGCTGCCGGGTTCGTAGATGAGCGGCGGGCGCGGGTCGCCCAGCACGGGCTCGACGATGCACCACGACGCCTCCACGCCGGCCTCGCTGCCGAAGAGCGCGCGCTCGCCGCGGAGCGCGTCGCCGAGCAGCCGCTCGTAGGGCGCCATGTCGTCGGCGGCCTGGGCGCGTTGGATGAGCGACGCGTCCTCGCCCACCATCGCCTCGCCGTCCTTCTTGACGCTGGCCGACAGCGAGATCGATGGATCGGGACTCAACCGGAACCGGATCTCATTGGGAGAGCGCGTGGCCGCGTCGAAGAGCGCCGGCACGGGATGCTTGAGGGTCACGTGCACCTCGGTGAACGTTTCCGCCAGGCACTTGCCGGCGCGAATCACCATCGGCGTGCCGGCCCATCGCGAGTTGTTCACGGAGAGCCGCGCGGCCACGTAGGTCTCGACGTTCGAATCCGGGGCCACGCCGGTTTCCGATCGGTAGCCGCGGTACTGGCCGCGCACGACGTCCTCGAGCGCGAGCGGCTCGAGGGCCCTCAGGAACGCCACCTTCGCGGCATCGACCGAGGCGCCATCGCCGGGCGCGGGGGCATCCATTGCCACGAGCGCCAGCACCTGCAGCAGATGGTTCTGGAACACGTCGCGAACGGCGCCGACTTCCTCGTAGAACTTCCCCCGCCCGCGCACGCCAAATGCCTCGGCCATCGTGATCTGCACCCGCTCCACGTACGACGCGTTCCAGATCGGCTCGAGGAACGTGTTGGCGAAGCGGAAGTACAAGAGGTTCTGCACCGGTTCCTTTCCGAGGAAGTGGTCGATGCGGTAGACCGCTTCTTCGGGAAACGACTCGTGCAGCGTGGCGTTGAGCGCCCGCGCCGATGCCAGGTCGCGGCCAAACGGCTTCTCGACCACCAGTCGCGCCTGCCCGGCGACGCCCGACCGGGCCAGGCTCGACGCCACGACGCCGAACAGGCTGGGCGGAATCGCCAGGTAGAACACCGGGCGCACGGCGTTGCCCAGCGCCGCGCGCAGGCCTTCGAAGGTGCCCTCGTCCTGATAGTCGCCGGACACGTACGACAGGCGCGCGGTGAGTCGTTCGTAGGCGGGGGCGTCGATCCCCCCGTGATTCGTCAGGCTCTCGCGGATCCGCGCGCACACCTGATCGAAGCTCCACGATTGACGCGCGATCGCGACGACCGGCACGCGCAACTCATCGCGCCTGGCCATCGCCTGCAGCGCCGGAAAGATCTGCTGATAGGCAAGGTCGCCGGTGGCCCCGAACAGCACGAGCGCGTCGGCACGAGGGTCGGCCACTAGCGACCCGGCCGCTCGACGTGGCCGCCGAACTGATAGCGCATGGCCGACAGCAGCCGGTTGGCGAAGTCGTCTTCACCGCGCGAGCTGAAGCGCGCAAAGAGCGCCGCGGCCAGTACCGGCGCCGGCGTGCCCGTATCGACGGCGGCGTTCACCGTCCACCGCCCCTCGCCGGAGTCGGACACACGCCCCTCGAACGGCTTGAGATCCGGATGCTCCGCCAGCGCGCGCGCCGTCAGATCGAGCAGCCACGAGCCCACGACGCTGCCCCGCCGCCAGAGCTCGGCCACCTCGGGCAGCGCGATGTCGTAGGCGTAATGGCCGGGCTCGCGCAGTGGCGCCGTCTCGGCGTCGTCGGGGCGGCGGTGCACGCCGCCGCCGGCGTGCGCCAGGATGTTGAACCCCTCGGCGTAGGCAGCCATGAGGCCGTATTCGATGCCGTTGTGCACCATCTTCACGAAGTGCCCGGCCCCCGTGGGTCCGCAGTGCAGATACCCCTCGTCGGCGGTGCTCCCCGACGCCGCCCGGCCTGGTGTCGCCGGCGCGGCCTGCCTGCCGGGTGCGAGCGTCTTGAACACCGGCTCGAGACGTGCCACCGCCGCGGCACTTCCACCGATCATCAGGCAGTAGCCGCGATCACCGCCCCAGACACCGCCGCTCACGCCGACGTCGAGGTACTCGATGCCCGTGTCGCCCAGGGCGCGGCCGCGCCGGATGTCGTCGGTGTAGTTGGAGTTGCCGCCGTCGATCACCACGTCGCCGGGCCGCAGCAGCGGCGCCAGCGAGTCGACGGTCCGGTCCACGACGGCCGCCGGCACCATCAGCCAGATCGCCCGCGGCGTCTCGAGCCGAGCCACGAAGTCGGCGAGCGAATCCGTCGCCACGGCTCCCTCTCCCGCCAGCGGCGCCATCGCCTCGGCGTGGACGTCGAACACCACGCACTGATGCCCCCCGCGCAGCAGCCGGCGTACCATGTTGCCGCCCATGCGGCCGAGCCCGATCATGCCGAGTTGCATCTGACCTCCCCTCATATCATCCTGCTGTCATGAGCGATCGCGACGAGGTCTGCATCAACACCCTCCGGATGCTGGCCGTCGACACGGTGCAGAAGGCCGAGTCGGGGCATCCCGGGATGCCGATGGGGGCAGCCACACTGGCCTATGTGCTCTGGACCCGGCATCTGCGCCACAGTCCGACCCATCCGTCCTGGCCCGATCGCGACCGCTTCGTGCTGTCGGCCGGTCACGCCAGCGCGCTGCTGTATAGCCTGCTTCACCTCACGGGCTACGACCTGACGCTCGACGATCTCAAGCAGTTCCGCCAATGGGCGAGCCGCACGCCGGGCCATCCCGAGCGCGACTGTGCGCCCGGCGTCGAGGTGAGCACCGGTCCGCTGGGGCAAGGGCTCGGCAACGCGCTCGGCCTCGCCATGGCCGAACGCTGGCTCGCCGCCACCTTCAATCGGGCCGGCCACGAGGTCGTCGATCATCACACTTACGTCCTCGCGAGCGACGGGGACATGATGGAGGGGATCTCCAGCGAGGTCGCCTCGCTCGCCGGCACCTTGCGGCTCGGCCGGCTCATCGTCGTGTACGACGCCAACCAGGTGACCCTCTCGGCCACCACCGACTTGACGTTCACCGAGGACGTCGGCGGCCGCTTCGAGGCCTGCGGCTGGCACGTGCAGCGGATCGACGGCATGAACGTCGAGGCCGTCGATGCCGCGCTCCAGTCCGCGCGCGCCGACGATCGGCCGTCGCTGATCGTCGCGCGCACGCACATCGGCTACGGCAGCCCGAAGAAGCAGGACACGTTCGGCGCACACGGCGAGCCTCTCGGCAAGGACGAGGTGCGGGCCACCAAGCAGGCGCTGGGGTGGCCGGAGGAGCCGTTCCATGTGCCCGACACGGCGCGAACCGTCTTCCGGTCCGCGGTGCAACGCGGTGCGGAGCTGGAGGCCGAATGGCAGCGGCGCGTGCAAGCGCATCGGGCCGCGCATCCGGACGACGGAGACGCCTTTGCGCGCGCGCTGGCCGGCGAACTGCCCGAGCGGTGGCAAGAGCGCCTGCCCACGTTCACACCCGCCGACGGCGACATGGCCACCCGCGACGCCGGCGGCAAGATCCTGAACGCGCTGGCCCCCGCGGTGACCAATCTCGTGGGCGGCTCGGCCGACCTGAACCCCTCCACCAAGACCACCCTCTCGGGGCTCGGCGACTTCGAAGGCCCGCAGCGCCCGGCCACCCCCGGTGGCCCGAAGACGCAGGGCACCGCCGGCGGCGTCTGGGGCTACGCCGGGCGCAACATCCACTTCGGCGTGCGCGAGCACGCGATGGCGGCGGCGGTGACAGGCATGGCCGTCCACGGCGGCCTCATTCCGTACGCGTCCACCTTCCTGTCGTTCGCCGACTACATGCGGCCGAGCATCAGGCTCGCCTCGCTCAGCAAAGCCCACGTCGTCTACGTGTGGACGCACGACAGTCTCGCCCTGGGCGAGGACGGGCCGACGCATCAGCCGATCGAGCACCTGGCCAGCCTGCGAGCGATTCCCGGCATGCTGGTGCTGCGCCCGAGCGACGCCACCGAAACGGTGGAAGCCTGGCGAGTGGCGCTGTCGCATCGCGAGGGTCCCGTGGGCATCGTGCTCACCCGGCAGAAGGTCCCGGTGCTGGACCGCGCCGCGCTGGCGCCCGCCGCGGGGCTGGCGCAAGGCGGCTACGTGCTGGCGGAACATGGCGCCTCTCCGGATGTCATCGTCATCGCCACCGGGTCCGAGGTGCCGCTCGCGCTCGCCGCCCACGACGTGCTGGCGGGCGAGGGCATCGCCACCCGCGTGGTCTCGATGCCGTCGTGGGAGCTGTTCGACGCGCAGCCGCGCAGCTACCGCGACGCGGTGCTGCCGCCTCACGTCCGCGCCCGGGTCAGCGTGGAAGCCGCGTCGCCATTCGGATGGGAGCGCTACGTGGGGCGCGACGGGATCATCATCGGCGTCGATCGCTTCGGCGCTTCGGCGCCGGGGGCGGTCGTGATGCGCGAGTACGGGTTCACTGCGGAGCACATCGCCGCGGCGGCGAAGCAGCTCCTGGCGTCACGCGCCTGAACCGGTCGAGGCCGCTCGATCGGTCCACCACACGACGCGGCCGGCCGCCGACTGCAGGGCGGCGGCCGGGAACTCCGCCGGGGCCGATGCCGGATCGAGCGCGCGGCGCAGCGCCGTGGCCTTCCCCGCGCCGGACACCAGCACGAACAGCTGCGCGGCCGCCGTCAGCGCGCGCATCGTCAGCGTGATGCGCAGCGACGGATCCGCCGGCGCCGTGACCGCCATCACCCAGCGCGCCGGTTCCGCGAGCGCCGGCGACCCCGGAAAGATCGACGCCGTGTGCGCGTCCTCCCCGAGGCCGAGCAGCACGAGATCGAACGCGGGCTGGTCGCCCGGGAAGTGCGCTCGCAAGATGTCTTCGTAGCGCACGGCCGCCGCCTCAGCCGACGGGAGCTCGGTGGGGATGGGGTGCACGTTGGCGGGTGGACACGGCACGCGATCGACGAGCGCCTCGCGCGCCATGCGGGCGTTGCTGCGCGGATCGCTGGGCGGCACGAAACGCTCGTCGCCCCAGAACAGCTGTACCTGGTCCCAGGACACGCCGTCGTGATAGCGCGCCGCCAGGCGCTCGTACGACGCGCGCGGCGTGCTGCCGCCCGAGAGCAGGAGCAAACACCGGCCTCGACGTTCGACGGCGTCGTGAACGACGCCGGCGATGGCGGCGCTCACGCCCTCGCTCAGATCCTGGAGCGTGTCGTGGACGCGGACCTCAGCGACGGCCGTACAGGAACATCTCCTTGCCGCCGGCCATCACGATCTTCTCCAGCCGGAGGATCTTCTGGCCGTCCGAGAAGCGGAAGCCGGTCGCGGTGATCACGTCGCCTGGCTTGAGCGTGGTCTTGTCCCAGCCGTTGGCTTCCATGCGCGTCGTGCTGGGCCCGCCCACGTTCCATTTCTCGGTACTGCCGTCGTCGGCCTTCACATCGAGGCCCATCATCACGTGCGGGTTGCCCCACTCGTAGCTGGTGACCGTACCCGATACCGTCACCGCCTTCGACGTATCGACCGGCCACGAGTGATGCGCCAGCAGCGGGCTGGCGGCCGCAACCATCGCGAATCCCACCGTGATCAGTGCTCGTCTCATCATGAGGTTCCTCCTCCGCCTTCTCCGCCTCCAGGTTCTTCAGTGCGTCATCGCGTAGAGCAGGACGTCTATCCCCAGAGCATAGCCTTCGATCGAGAACTGCAGAAAGTACGCCGGGTCTTCCGTTTCGCGTTCCCACGAGTTGGTCACATCGGTGTTGTGGGTCATCACGGCGATGATGCGGCCGTGCTGGTCGCGGATGGCGCGGAAGTGCACCACCGCCGACTCCTCGCCGCGCTCCGACGTCACCTGCCCGCGGGTCGCGCGCCAGAAGCCGATGCCGCTCACCTGCGGCACCCGTTTCACCTCGAGCATCGAGTGAAAGATGGGATCGGTGAGCGGAACGTCCTCGATGGTGTACTCGGGGGCCGGCATCGCCTTGGCGAGCTCGCGCGACCACTGTTCCCAGGCGGCATCGCCCCAGAAGTCGTCCACCCAGAGAAAGCCGCCCTTCTGGAGATACAACCGCAGCGCCGCGGCTTCTTCGTCAGACAGCCCGATGGTGCCGACGTCCGACGCCATCAGAAAGGAGCACTCGAAGAGCGCGGGATCGGTGAGCCGCACGAGCCATACGTGCGGAACGCCTGCCTGCTTGCTGACCCGCGTCTTCGTCAGCTCGGACAGCCGGATGAGGAGATTGCGCTGCCCCCAGGGATAGTCGGTGCGCCAGCCCGAGCCGTTGGCCTCGCGACGGACGCTCGAGTAGAGGATGTGGCAGCCGGCCACGTGGCGATCGGGCCATTCGGCCGGCGGCAGCTCCGCGGGATCACCCTGCTCGCCGCGCAGCCCGCCATACCCGCCGAAACCGCGCGGGAACTGCGCGTACGCAAAGCCGGCCGAGAGGACCAGCATCACCGCCAGGAGGCGCCTGAACACCGGTCACAACATTCCCGATCGAGGCGCCCTTTGGCAAGTGAGGAATCCGCCGGCCGTGAGGCTGAGGCTAGCGAGGCTGCGCCTCGGACCCACGAGCAGGTAGGCTCCGCCTCGCTAGGGCAGTGTTTGATTGCCCGCCCTCCGGGCGGGCGAGAGTCTTGAAGGACCAGTTGAAACTTGGACAGATGTGCAAGGATTCTGGCCCTTCAAGACTCAGGGGGCCGGCGGAGCGGAGATCGTGATGCGGCGCGACACCGTGTTGTTGCTTTCCACCGCTTCGGCGACGACGCCGTCGCCGTCCGCCGCCGCCAGGACGAAGTAGGACCCGGGCGCGGTTTGCGGCGGGATGACGACCGTCACCGATCCCGTGTCGGTCACTCCGACCGCCACCGCAGGCACCGGGCGGCTGCCGAGCAGCACGTCGCTGGCATCCAACGAAGAGTTGGTGGACAGATAGAACCGTGTCGTCGAGGCCGGGAACGTATCGGCACCCAGATTTTTCACCGCGTCGGTGACCTCGACGCCGGTGCCGGCGATCGCCGTGGCGGGGTTCCTGACGCTCATCGCCCACAGATCGGGCCCGATGGCGATGCCGGCCGTTCGCGTGTTGTTGGACTCGACGCTCTCGGACACGACATCCGCCCGGTCCGCCTTCGCGATGAGGTAGTAGGTGCCGGGCGCGATCCCAGCCGGGATCTGCACCGCGGTGACGCCCGCAGAGGTCGCGCCAGCCGCAAGGGGGCCCACGGCTCGACTGCCCAGAAGCTGATCCCCGACATCCAGCACCGAGTTGGCGGACAGGTAGAACCCGGTGGACGAGTCGCTCACCGGCCCCGCTCCCTGGTTGGTGGTCGAGTCGCTCACGCTGATCGTGCCGCCCACCACCACGATGGCGGGCATGTTGAGCACGCTCACGCTCAAGTCGCCGCCGACTTTGAGCGACGCGCTGCTCCGGTTGTTGTTGATCTCGGACGTTTCCCCAACCACCTTGTCGTTGTCGGCCTGCGCGATCACGAAATACAACCCGCCCGGGGTGGACGCCGGCAGAGCGAGCTGGGTGGTGCCCGCATGCGACGCGCCGGGCGAGAGTTCCGGCACCGCGCGGCTGCCGAGCGGCACGTCGGCGGCATCGAGCGACCCGTTCGTGGACAGGAAGAACCGCGTCGTGGAGGCGATGGCCCGGCCGCCGCCCGAGTTCACCGTCGTATCCGACACGCTGAACGTGGTGCCGGGAACCGCGGCGGCGGGCGTGGTCAGCGCCGAGACCAGCAGGTCCGGCCCGATCTTGACGGCGCCACTGGCCTTCACGTTGTTCGTCTCGACGCTTTCCGACACCTGGCTGTTCCAATCGCTCTTCGCCAGCACGTAATACGAACCGGCGGCGGTCGATGCCGGCAGGTGGAGCGTGGTGGACGCGGCGTCTGCCGCGCCCGGCGCCAGCTGCGGGGCCGGGCGGCCGCCGAGGAACACATCAGAGGCGTCGAAGGTGCTGTTCACCGACAGATAGAACCCGGTCGCCGAGTTCGCCGCGGTGCCGGTCCCCAGATTCTTCGTCGTCTCGGACACGACGATGTCGGCATCGGCGCCGCCCGTCGCGGGCGCGGCGGTCGACTGAACCACGAGGTCCGGCGGCAGGTCATCGCTGACGATGGCAATGCTGCCGCTGCCGGGCGACCCGAGGCCGTAGCCCACACCCGGGCTCAGCGTGATGACCACCGACTCGTTGCTCTCCAGCAGGTCGTCGTCAATCGGCGTCACCGTGATGGTGGCGGTCGCCGCCCCCGCCCCGAAGAGGACGGTGCCAGCAAGCGACTGGTAGTCCGTGCCCGGCGTGGCCGTTCCGGTCACGACGTACTGGACCGTCAGCGTTCCACTGGTCTCGCCGGTACGGGAGACGGTGAACACACCTGCCGTGATGCCCGCCTCAGTGGCTTGGGGTACGGAGACCGCCAGCGTGACGAGGCTTGCCGGCTGCACCGTGACCGGCACGGTATCGGTCGCCGTCAGGCCGTCGTTGTCGGTGACCTCGAGCGTTACGACGTGAGTACCGACCGCAAGCGGGAGAGCGAGAATCGCGTCGGAACCCAGGAGCGTGGCGCCGTCACGCCACTCGTAGGCGACGATGCTGCCGTTGTCGTCGTGCGACCCGCTGCCATCCAGCGTCACGATTTCGCTGCCGTCACCGTCGGTGTCGATGACCGTCTGGTCGGGGCCGGCGTTGGCCACCGGCTTCCCCGTCGCCAGCCCATCGCTCAGCGCGTCGTGCAGGTTGAGGCCGCCGTGGATCGTCCACGAATCGAGCCGCACGTTCGACACGCCCGAGGGATCGGCGTTGTTGAGCAAGAGATCCACGACCTGGGTATTGCTGGTCACGTCACCTCGCGACCAGATCAACGCGGCCGCGCCTGCCACATGCGGCGTGGCCATCGACGTGCCGCTCAACCAGGCGTAGCACCCGGTCTCTCCCGGCACCCCGGCTTCGGTGCACTTGCTGAGCGGATAGGTGGACAGGATGTTGCTACCCGGCGCGGCGATGTCGACCCAGCTCCCGTAGTTCGAGAACGACGCCCGGTTGTGCTCCTCGTCAAAGGCCCCCACCGCGATGACGTGGTCGAGGGCCGCCGGGTAGAACGGCGCCGTCACGCCGTCGTTGCCGGCGCCGGCCACGATGACGACTCCGGCATTCCACGCCTGCTGCACGGCGTCCGCCAGCGACTGGGAATACACGGTGTCGCCGAGGCTCATGTTGATCACCTTGGCCCCGTCGGCGACGGCACGGCTGATGGCCTGGATCACGGCGAAATCGGTGCACGTGCCGTCGGCCGCGCACACCTTGTAGGCGAGGAGCCGCGCCTGCGGCGCAACGCCCACCACGCCCTCCGCCGCGGCGGGACTGCCGGTGAGGTTCTCGAGGCTGGCGGCAATCGTGCCTGCCACGTGGGTGCCGTGGCCGTGATCGTCGAGCGGATCGAAGGTCGAGTGGACGAAGTCGTAACCGCCGGCGTAGTGCCCTGCCAGATCGGGATGGTTGTAGTCGATGCCGGTGTCGATGACCGCCACCGTGACCGTGGGCGATCCGGTTGACACCGCCCAGGCCTCGGGCGCGTCGATGTCCGCGTCGGGCGTGCCCTGGTAGAAACAGAGGTCACCGAAGATCCAGGCGAAGCAGTAGAACTCCTGGCCGGTGTTGTGGAACCCCCACTGCTGGTCGAAGTACTTGTCGCGCGGCAGGAGTGGCGTGTCGCCGCCGTGCGCCGTGGGCTCCGGCACGTGACGGATGTAGTTGGGCTCCGCGAAGAGCACATTGGAATTGCGGCGATAGCGTGCGACCGCGGCGTCTTCGTCGCCGTCCGGCACCGCCACCAGCGCCACGCCCCGGCTCGCGATTTCGCTCACCAGCCGGCCGCGCGCTCCGCGATGCGCATCGGCCTTCGCGTTGGCGTTCGCCGCGGGCCTGAAGGTCACGAGGATCTGTCCCGCAACGGCCTGGCGTCGTGGCGGCTGCGCGGACGCGAACGACGCGAACGCGACGAGTGCGAGCGCGAGGCAAACGGCAACCTTCCCGAGGCGCATCACAGTCCTCCGGCGACAAACACCGAATCGCGAACCGGCGACTGGGGAGTTCCCTGGGAGTCGGCAAGTCCGCTGCCAGCGCCGCACACCCCTTCGGGCTCCGCTTTCCGGGCGACGGAGCGGGAGACCGCACGGGCGGCGGCGCACGCGCCTTACGGAAATCGCGCGGCGCTCTCGAAACGGTCAGCTATCGCTGGATTGGCGAATAGGTGACGCCATCCGGACTGTTTTGCACGCCCACGCGCGCCAGTGTGTCGCCGCTCACGAGGTCGAGTACGAGCATCGAGTCGTCGTTGCGCACCGTCACGAAGGCGTGGCGGTTGTCGGGGTGTGGAAAGACGCCCGCCGTGGATGGATCCGCGACTTGGGTGAGCCCCAGCTTGATCGATTTCACGATCGACTGGCTGGCGACGTCGGCAACGACTAGCGCCGAGGCCTCGGCGTGCGGGATGAGCGCCAGCTTTCCGTCAGGCGTGAACTGCACGCGATAGGGAAAGCCGGGCGAGGTGATGCGCTTCGTCACCTCCAGCGTGCGGGTATCGATGATCGAGATGCTGTCCTCGGCGCGGTTGCCGGCCCACACCCAGCGGCCGTCGGGCGTCACGCCCACGCCCTCGCACTCGCGGCCCGTCCGCACGTCCTTGATCTTCCTGCCGGTCTGGAAGTCGAACGCGCTCACGCTGCCGTCGCGCATGTTCGAGCAGTAGAGGCGCGTGCGGTCGGTGGACAGCGCCAGCATGTGCGACACGCCCGCCTCGGTGCGGAAGACGCGCTCGACGGCGCCGCTCGAGGTATTCACGACGAGCAGCGCCTGATTCGCCTCGGCGGTCACCACCACGCGCGTCATGTCGACCCACCGGACATCGTGCGGCGCCCGGTACTCGCCCAGATCGATCGTTCTGATGCTGTCGCCGCCCGGGAGCGCGATGAGGCTCAACGTCTTCTGGGGTCCCGCACCGGCCTTGTTGTAGTTGGTGACCACCACCGTGCGGCCGTCAGGCGAGGCGGCGGCCTCGTGCGGGCCGCCCACCACCCGCACGTGCCGATACGGCTCCATCCGCTGAAGATCGATCAGCGTCACCGAGTCGGACTGCTGGTTGACCACCACCACGGTGCCGGTGAGCGCGGAACGACGCCCGCCCGGCTGAGCCGAGTACGCCGCGCTGCCGATGACGACGGCACACAGCGCAACTAAAAGGCGGCGTCCGGTCACGGCTGACACCTTACTCGATCAAAAGCTCCATCGGAGCTCGGCGTATCCGGTCGAGTTGCCCTTCATCAGACCGAACACCGACGACGCCTCGCCGCGTAGCAGCTCGGCGCCGGCCAGTACCTTCCAGCTGTCGGTCACGGCGTAGGCCATCTTCGGCCGGATCGCCGCACCCGACGGTGCGCCGTAGGCCGCCGCGGCGCATTCGGCCTCGAGCGTGTCGTGCAGCCATTTGTACGCCAGGCGGAAGGACGCGCCGTGCTGCACGCGCCGCGTCTGGCTGTTGACAATCGCCTGCTGCGACGCGACCGCAGAGAACAGGCCGCCGTCGGGCGCGGGCATCGCGGGGTCGTCGAGCACGTAACGCAACAGGTACTGCACGTTCAGGTTCAGCAGGCCGCCGAACGTCCGATCCGCTCCCGCGACGACGAACACGAACGGGTTCTTGACGAACGGATCCAGGCCGTGACGATCCTCGGTCGCCACGTAGGCCGCCTCGGCACGCAGGCCGAACCGCCCGAGATTGGCGGCCATGTCGGCGCCGACCACCCGCACGCGATGATGCGACACCCGCACACCCGGCGTGCCGCCGTCGTGCCAGGCGACGCCGAGATCGGGTGCGAGGTCAAAGCCGCGATAGTACGACGCCGACCAGTCCACCGCGCCGCCGGTCCGCTCGACACGCACGGCCCACTGGTCGCCTGGCCACCGCTCGACCTCGCGCACGAAAGCGATACCGGGCGGCGGGGCCGGCAGCGCGAACTCGTGACCGCGGAACTCGGGCAGCCACACGGCCGTCACCGAGACGTCACCCACGTAGTAGCTCGCCCGCGCCGCGGTCGTTCCCAGCCGGCGATCGGCATCGTCCGGCACGAGCAGCGTCAGATCCTGACCCGACAGGTTATCCGTGGGATTGATCCCGTCGGCACGGCCCCAGGCGATGATCTGCCGGCCCGCGCGCACGTCGAGCCGCCCGAACCGGAGATCGACGAAGGCTTCGCGCACTTCGCCCGTGGCGTCGCCGTACTCGAGCGGCCCGCGCAAGGCGGTCCACCCCTCGGCGAGAAACGACACGTGGTCCGATACCCGCCGCGACGTCTTCAACCACAACATGCCGGCGCCGACATGCTGTTCGGCGTCGAGGTTCCGCGTCGAGCTCCAGTAGCCGGCGCGGACGGCACCGGTAACCCCGAGGCGCTCGAAGACGCCCGGCTCACTCACCGGCTCCGGGGCCGCCGCATCCTGGCCACGCGCCGGCGCCGCGACCGTGACAACCAACAGGACCGTCCACAACCCGCGCATGACGGCACCTCAATCCTGCTCGATGGAACGGGTGGTGAACGTCTCGTCGGGAATCGCGAGGCCCGTCGTCACCTTGGCCATGGAGATCACCGTGCGGTGGCCGGTCTGGTGGTTGGTCATCTCACGCTGCAGCGCAAACCAGCGCGCCTTTTGCGGCTCCACGAGCTCGTGGCGGGTCACTTTCTGCGTCTTCCACAGCCGGCCGGCCAGGTCGTAGTACTCGACCTTGGTCTCGACGAAGTTGTCGGCGCGCACCCAGGTGAGCTTGCGGCTATAGCCGCTGTTGGCCCGCACGGCGTCGCTGGCCGGAACGCTTTCCACCACGTAGCAGTCGAACCCGTCCGCCTTCTCGCTGCGCAGGAGCGTGTGACGGTACTGATCGACCTTCGGCAGCGAAATGTCGCCGTAGGAAAAGTCCGACCCCACGAAACTGTCCTTCTTGTTGTTGGCCACCAGCCGCCGGCTCTTCTTCAGCGCCGGCAGGTAGATCCACAGGTCGTCGTCGCCGTCGATGTGCTCCACCTGGAGGAAGCTGGTGCCCTTGATGTCGGCGGGCGTGCTGAAGCGAACGACGAGCTTCGAGTCCACGCCGTTGGGCTGCAGCTTGATCAGGCCGGTGCTCCGCCGCTCGCGTTGCTGCCCCTTGTCGTTGACGAGGACCATCGTGGACTCGAGCTGCAGCGACGACACCTTGGTCACGAAGAAGTTCTTCTCCATGATGTCGCGCGCGCTCGGCTCGGCGGCTTCCGCTGGGGCCGCCAGCCCGATCGCGATTGCGGCCAGCACCGCCGCCGCGACCGGCTTGAAGAAGGCCTCGCGCCGATCGCCGAAGACGAACCGCGGCTTGAACAGCATCATCAGCGCACGCAGGAAGAACAGCGCGAAGAAGGCGCTGATCACCATCGTTGCGGTGACCATGCTCGACAGCGTGTTGTAGAAGGCGAACTCGGACGCCTGCAGCACCGCGTAGCCGGCGACGATCGAAATGGCGACGAGCAGAATCGCCTTACCCGAGGTGAGCATCGAGGCGCGGGTGGCCTCGAGCACGCTGCCGGTGCGGGCCAGCTCCTCCTTGAAGCGGAAGAGCAGGTAGATCTCGTAGTCGGCGCCAATGCCGATCGCCATCGCGGCGGTCGTCATCGCCGAGATGTCGAGGGGCGTCTCTCGCCAACCCATCAGGCCGAAGTTGGCGAGCATCACCGCGAAGAGCGGCGTCACCACGAACAGCCCGCCGACGAGCGACCGCAGGATGATGGCGCCGAGCACGAACACCACCACGGCCATCTGCGCCATGTTCCGGATCTTGTCGGACACGATGACGTCGTTGAGCGCGATGAGCTGCGGCAGGCTGCCGCCCATCTGCACCGTCACGCCGGGCGGAAAGCTCTCGTCGATGATCGCCCGCGCGCGCCTGGCAATCTGGTCGGCGTTGGTCGTGCTGTCGTCCTTGACGAACGCCCACACGGTGGCGCGCCGATAGTCGTTGTCCACCAGGCTGTCGAAGTCCTGGGGATCGCCGGACAGCGAATACAGGAACAGGTACTGCGCCACCAGCTCCTGGCTGTCGGGTACCGCGTAATAGCTCCGATCGTCGGCGTGCATGGCCTGGTTCATCCGCTTGATCAGGTCCACCATCGACTGCGTCTTGCCCACCTTCGGCTGCCTTTCGAGGAAGGTCTGCAGCCGCTCCATGCCCTTGAGCACGCGCGGATCCTTGATGCCGTCGGCGGCCGGCGTCTGCACCAGGAACTGAATCGAGTTGGTCCCACCGAACGTCTGGTTCAGCACGCGGTCGTCGGCGCGCACGGCGCTCTCGGGGCGGAAGTACAGCCGGAAGTTGTTGTCGATGCGCAGCCGGGTGACACCGAAGCCGACGATGGCCAGCACCATCAGCCCGCCGGCCACGAACACGGGAGCCCGGCCGCCCACCAGGCTGTCGGCAACACCGGTCAGGAAGCGATCCAGGACGCCGGCCTTCCGCTCGCGCGCCGCCTCGCGTTCCCGCGGCGGCCGCAGCAGGGAGCGAACGGCGGGAATCACCGTCATCTCGATGATCATCGTGGCCAGCACGCCGCAGCCAGCAAACACGCCGAAATGCTGCACCATCGGGATGCCGGTGCCGGCGAGCGACAGGAACGTAATGGTGGCGATGAGACCGGCGATGATCATCACCGGGCCCACGCGCACCATCGACTCGATCACCGCCTCGCGATTGGCGTCGCGCGGCGCCATGGTGGCGCGCAGCCGGCCGTACTCCTCGTAGTAGCGCTTCAGAATCTGGATGGCGTGCCCGGCGGCGACCGCGAGCACCAGGATGGGCGTCGTGGTGTTCAACGGATCGAGGTGGACGCCCAGCAGCCCCATGAGGCCCAGGCTCCACACCACGCTGAGGAGGCCGGTCAGCATCGGCAGCACCATGCCCTGCACGCTGCGGAACGACCAGTACTGGACCAGCAGGATGATGAGGAGCGCGGCGCCGAAAAAGATCGGCATCTTCGTGAACTGCTCGTCGGCCGCCTCGCCGATGATCGTGATGCCGCCAAGGTAGATGTCCACGTCCCCATCGCGCTCGGCATCCACGATTGTGTGGAGATCATGGTTGAGCGCAATGAAGTTGGGGGATCGCTCGTCCTGCTTGAAGTCGGCCACGACGGTCGCGGCCCTGCCATCGGGCGACACCAGCGCGTTGATGTAGATCGGCATCGACGCCACCGCCGCCTTGAGGCGCGCGATCTCTTCGACCGTGCGCGGGACAGTCTCCATCATCGGCCGCACTTCCATGCCGTCGGGCCCGCCCTTCACCTCCTTCACCTTGCGCGCCGCCAGGCTGAGGATGTTGTGCCGGACGGCGTGCGGCACCAGCTCCAGCCGATCCTGGATGCGCTTGATCTTCGCCAGCACCTTCGGCTGGTAGACGTCGCCGGTCTTCGGCACGACGCCGATCACGGTCAGGTTGCGGCCGCCGAACAGCTCCTCGAGCAGGTTCGTGGTCTCGACGTAGGGGTGGTTCTGCGGCGCCCACAGGTCGGGATTGGAGTCCACCTGTAGGCTGCCGAGGCGCGACGCCAGGAAGCCGGTGACCAGCACGATGGCCGCCACGACGACCAGGCGGTGGGTCACGATCCAGCGCGCGTACGGGCGGAAGACTTTCGAGTCGGGACGGTTCATGACGGCACTCCTCACCACAGCTGATTAATTGTGTAGTGAGTACTATATAAATCCCGAACGCGGGGTCAAGTCTTTTTTTAGTGATGGCTATATAATGGTCGGGAGGCCTGGAGATGGCACCCCGAGGACGTCCACGCAGTTTCGACCGCGAGCAGGCGCTGCGCAGCGCGATGGAGGTGTTCTTTGCGCGCGGCTATGACGGCGCCACGCTTGACGAACTGCTGACGGCGATGGGCGACATCGCGCCGCCAAGCTTCTATTCAGCCTTCGGGTCGAAAGACCGCCTGTTTCGCGAAGCGGCAGACCTGTACTACACGACCATGGGCGGGGTGATGCGCGCCGCGCTCGACGCGCCGACGGCCCGCGAAGGCGTGGCGCGACTGCTCCACGCGGCAGCCGAGCAGTTCTGCCGCGGCGACGGCCCGCGCGGCTGCCTCATCATCCTCGGCGCACTCAATTCCACGCGCGGCAACCAGGACGCCCACGACTATCTGCGGTCGCTCCGTCAGGAGGGGCCCGAGGTCATTCGCGCTCGCATCACCCGCGGCGTGAGCGACGCCGACGTGCCGGCCGGGGCGCCGGTCTCCGAGATGGCGTCGTTCTACTCGACCGTCGTGCAAGGTCTTGCCGTGCGCGCCCGCGACGGCGCCTCGCGTCAGGCGTTGACGGCCGTTGCGGACGCGGCGATGGCCGCCTGGGATCCGCTGGTGAGCCGGCCGCGTCGCTCCCGGCGTGCGCCGGCGCGTTCGAAGCCCCGCTGACATCGCGCGCCTACATCGCGCGCAGCCACTCGATCCAGCGATCGATCCAGCCCGAAGTGGTGCCCAGATCGGATCGGGTGCCGAACCCATGCGGACCGCGTTCGTACAGGTGCAGTTCCGCGCGCCCGCCGGCGCGCCGAATCGCCTGGTAGAACAGCGCGCTGTTCTCGAGCGGCACGCTGCGGTCCTCGGCGGTGTGCACCAGGAACACCGGGGGCATGTCGGCGCGGGCGTGACGCTCGAGCGAGAGACGGTCGAGCAGCGCCTGCGTGGGCGCCGGGCCGAGCAGGTTGCGCACCGAGTCGGCGTGCGCGAACGGCGGCCGCATGGTGATCACCGGGTAGAGGAGCGCCACGAAATCGGGCCGCGCGCTGACCGCATCGAGCGCGGCGCCGGTGCGCCCCTCGGCGGCGTCGAACATCGTCGCCGCCATCGCCGCCACGTGGCCACCCGCCGAGGCGCCCATGACGACGATGCGATCGGGACGAACCGCAAACTCCGTGGCGCGCGATCGCAGGAGGCGGACGGCGCGGAGCACGTCCTGGAGCGGGGCCGGAAAGCCATACTCCTTGAGGCGGTACTTCAGGACGAACGTTGCGATGCCTTCGCGCGACAACCGATCGGCAATCCCGGCCGGCTCGTTGGTCATCGCCAGCCGCGCATAGCCGCCGCCGGGACACACGATCACGGCGATGCCAGTGGGCTTCCCCGCGGGCCGCACGTACGTGAGGGTCGGCACGTGGACGTTGGACACGCGCCCGTCCTCGAGCCGCTCAGGGCCGCCGGCAGATTGCGCGTTGGGCACACCTTCCGGCCACAGCGGCAGCACCGTTTCCTGCGCACGGAGTGCCGACGCCGACGCGGCCATGGCGCAGGCCGCGATCAGGGCTCGAGCCGCCGCGCGCATTCAGCGCTCCAGCGCCCGGATGAGCACGCTCATGTTGCGGATGTAGGCCGCCGTCGAAATCCCGCGCAGCGCCGGGTCGGGATAGGGCGACGTGTCGGTCTCGTCGCCGACGTGCGTCTGCGAGAAGCTGCCGGCGACCGGTGCCGCCGACGAATGGCGCGTGAACGGATGGCTGTTGTAGCCAAGTGGCGCCATCCAGTACCCCTGCGGCGTGAGCGAAGCGATGACGTCGTTGGGAGCCGAGCCCGCCGGGGCTTCGACAGCGACAAAGCGAGGCAGCGGGGTCGCGCCGGCGCCGGCCGCCAGCGGCGAGGCACGTAGCGCGTCCTCCGGCTTCAGGTTCCGTGCCTGCTCGTACTGCTTGCGAAGGCCGGCGACGTCGACGGCGCGGAACCCGCTGTAGTGCGCCAGCGTGTTCTTCGCGTCGTAGTCAAAATAGTAGCGGCCGTTGACGACGTTCGAGCCCTCGCGGTGCACGTAGAGCGCGCGGTTGGTGCCGATCTCGACGAACGTCGGATGGGTGCGGCCGGCCGGCGCAACGCCCGGCGGTAATGTCAGTTTCTCCAGCCAGTCGATCGCCTCGGGCACGCGCGCCAGGTACTTCGTGTCGCCTGTGAGCCGGTAGAACCTGAGCAGCAGCCCGATGTTGGTCGCGGTGGTGTGCGTGGCGAGCGACCGCGGCTCGTAGGTGCGCGCGGCTGCGGGCCGGCCATCGAGCGTGTACTGAAGCGACCACCCCGGCTGCGGCGACCCCTGCTGCGCCACCAGGAACGCGTTCATGCCGCGCCTGATGGTGTCGAGCACGCGCGGATCGCCCAGCCCCTGGTAGCACTGCACCAGGAAGTCGATGTTCTCTCCCGCGACGTCGTCGTTGAACGTCGCGTACGACGTGTAGTCGGGCAGTCCGTGGTGCGAGAACTCGTGCTGCAGCGGGTATCGCTGCGGCCAGAATCCCTCGGGATACTGGCTCTCGACGACGAACTGGATGGCCTTGTCGAGCGCCGGCTTGAAGCGCGGATCCCGCTTCTCGAGGTACACGCGCAGCAGCAGCCGGGCTGATTCGGCCGTGCCGGCGTCGTCGAACGTGGCGTTCCCCCAGTAGTGCTGAAACTCTTCGAGGCGCCAGGCATTGTGGCCGATGGTGTCGTACCAGTCGCGCAGCGAGCGGTCGCCCGCGAAGTCGGCCAGGTAGTTCCATCCGCCCGACGGGTACTGCGCCCAGATCAACGCGTTCACCGTGCGCTCGGCCGCCTGGTAGTAGTACTCGTCGCCGGTAGCGTGGTAGGCGTCGAGGAACAGGTGGCCCATCGTCGCCGTCCCCGGCGGTTGAATCCAGATCTGGGTGTCGCGCGCTTCCAGTTCGCCCCAGCGCCGCGACAGGTCCGGCAGGTAGGTCCAGACGAAGCCGCCGTTCGTGCTGACCTTCTCGGTCATGAAGGTGGTGGCGCGCTTCATCGCATCGAGGATCTGCTGGCGGCTCGGCGTCGCACTGGTCTGCGCGCCCGCCACGACGACAGACACCGCCAGCGCAAGGAGCGCGGCAGGCGCACCTAACGGTGCGCCTCTACGTACCGGGCTGGACATACGGCACCTGCTGAAAGAGCCTGCGCTCGTCGCCGCGCGGGTCGTCCACCACGCGCGTCGTCTCGTCGAAGACCATGGTGGACCGCCGCGGGAGGTCGTAGACCGGCCAGTGCGGCAGCCCCGAATGATTGGGATCGCCGCGGCGCGCGAACTCGATCCACGTGCGGCTCATCTGCGCGGCGAGCCTGGCGGCCCCGCCGCCGGTGCCCACCGTCTCGGGTACGAGATCGGTCGTGTCGAAGACGAACGGCACGTCGAGGCCATGGTGGGCACCCCACTTGCCGCCGTCAATCGGCGTCGGCCAGTCGAACTGGAACACCCAGGTCCGTGCCGACGCCCCGGGCTGCGCCGCGCGGCGTTCCGCTTCGATGACTTGACCGCGCCACGAGCGCGAATCAGTGGTCGCGGCAAAGAACACGTCGGACGGCGAATAGCCGGGATGCCAACGGCGGTAGCTGGCGATCACGGCCGCGCGATCGAGCGGGCCCATGAACGGTGAGTTCCTTTCGAGCGCGGCCTGCAGCGTGTCCCAGGTCACGTCGAAGAGCGCGGGCTGCCCGCGGCCGATGAGCGTGCGCGTCTCGCCGCGGGTGTTGCCCAGGATCATGGGAATCGACGCCGACAGCGGCGGCGCATCGGGGTCGAACGGGTCCCGCGGCAGCGACCGGCCGTCCGTGACGGGACCGAAATAGGCCGCCGAGCGGCTCGCCTGCACCAGCGTCGCCATCGGCAGCGCCGCCAATTCGCCCAGGCGATCTGGCGTGACCGCAAGCGCCCCCAGCACTTGCCGCGCGTTGGTCGTGGCGGTGGTCTTGCGGCTGCCGGTGATCTGCTGACCGCTCATCGTGATGACGCGATGGAACAGCCCCTGTGCCGCCGGCATCGCCATCAGCGTGGCGCACTTCGCGCCGCCGCCGGACTGGCCGAAGATGGTGACCGCTCCGGGATCGCCGCCGAACTCCGCGGCGTTGTCACGCACCCAGCGCAGGGCGAGCACGAGATCGAGAATGCCGGCGTTGCCCGAATCGGCGTACTCGGTGCCCCCCAGCTCGCCGAGGTAGAGGTGACCGAAGACGTTGAGTCGATGGTTGACGGTGACGACGACCACGTCGCCGCGGCGGCTCAGATGCGCGCCGTCGGCTTCGGTTTCGTTGCTCGTGCCGCTGCTGAACGCGCCGGGATGGAACCACACCATGATGGGGCGTTTCCCGTTGCGCAGCCCCGGGGTCCACACGTTCAGGTGGAGGCAGTCCTCGCTCATGGCGCGGCCGCGCATCCCCGGCTGCGGAGCAACCGGACCGAATTCGACCGCGTCGCGTACTCCGGTCCAGGCCGCCGCCGCGACCGGCGGCAGGAACCGCCGGGTGGAGGTGTCGGCGCCGTACCGGATCCCCTTGAAGCCGTGAATCCCGTCGGCAGCCGTGAAGCCACGGACGCGGCCGGCCGTCGTGGTGACGACCGGCCCTTCGGGGGCGGCCAGGCCCGCCAGCGGGCGCGCGGCGTACGCGCCGACCCCCGCGGCGATCGAGCGCAACAGGGTACGCCGGTGCATGGATCTCAGAACACGAACCGCAGACCGAACTGGACTTCGCGGCCGGTCCAGGCCACCCGCTTCCGCGTCACCTTGCCGAAGTTGGCGCTCGCCAGGTTCAGGTCGGGGTTGTCCCACACGATGTTGTTCAGCGCGTTGTAGGCCTCGATGCGCGCCTCGAGCCGGTAGGTCGAGCCGAGGCTGAACATTTTGGTCAGCGTCATGTCGGTCATGAACGTGCCCGGACCGTCGAGCCCATCGTAGTACCACGCGTTGCTGCGCGGCGTGAAGCTGTCCTGCACGCTGAACTTGCTGGTATCGAACCACTGGCTGCGTGACGGGTTGGAGAGCTTCGGGTTGCCGGTCACGACGTAGCTCGTGCCGAAGAGCAGCGGCCGACCCGAGTAATAGCGCGCCGTACCGGTGTACTGCCAGCCGCCGACCGCCAGGTCGAGCGCGCGCGGCATGTTCGATCCGATCGCGTGGCCGCGCCCGAACGGCAACTGCACCGTCGCGGCACTGGTCAGGCGGTGCACCGGCTCGTCCAGCAGCGGCCGCCATTCCCAGCCACTCTTGCCACCGCTCTGCAGCACTTCGTACTGCCCGCGGTCGTCGAACCACTCCTGCTGCCGGTCGTGCACCCAGGCGTAGTCGATGAGGAACGTCGACCCCTTGAAGAAGCGGCGCTGCGCGCGGACGTCGACGGTGTGGGTGCGACGCCCGCGCCCGTTGGTGTTGGTCTGCATGATGTTGCCGTACTGCGGATACGGCACCAGCAGGCTCCCGAGCGACACCGTCGC